>NZ_JZDQ02000023.1 GCF_000960475.2 Nocardioides luteus
GAAACACCGCCCTGATCCTATTTGCGCAGCCCCTTGGTCGAGCCACCACGCGCCTAGCCGTTCTCCGAAATCAGGTGTCTCCGAGGCGGACCTGGTGGGCGTTCAGCGACTGCTGTCACTGGACAGCAAACGCTCGACGATCGCCTTGAGCGCTGCCGCGTCGTCAGGCCCGAGCCGGTCCAGCAGGTGTCGACGGGTCGAGGCGTCCAGGGACGGCCCTGCCGCCTCGATCGTGCGTCGGCCCTCCGGTCGCAACGCGACTTCGACGCCGTTGGCGACCTTGTCCCGCGTCACGTAGTCACGTTTCTCCATCCTGGTCAGCTGGTGCGAGAGCCGGGTCCGATCCCAGCCCAGATCGGCGGCGATGGCGTTCTGCCGGAGGACGCCACCAGATTCGTACAGGCACACCAGGACGCTCAGTTCGGCCTCCGAGAGACCGGACGCTGCGGTCATGTCAGCGACGACCGCGGAGCGAACCGTCTCGTGCGCGCGCTTCCACAGCAGCCACAGCTCGGTCGCCTCACTCGAGTCCTCTGTTGACATATCAACACCGCCCTTCTAGGTTTGCCCGTACAACCCGACCTGCGAGTAAGGACTTCCGCAATGCTCGATTCCCGACGGCCTTACCTCAGCCTGCGCGCTGTGGCGCTTCTTCCCCTCGTGCTGTTCTTCCCGATCGCCATCGCCTTCTTCGTGAATCCGGACGTGGCGTGGGGAGAATACCTGGGGGTCTTCTTCCACCTTTCCATCCTCTTCCTCGTCGCGCGCCTGGAGGCGGCACCGTGGGCCAAGGCCGCCGGCTACGGATGGGTGGCCCTGGACGTGCTCGCCGGCATTCTGATGATCAACAACGTCCCGTACGACACGGCCTGGGCGGTCCGGCTCGGCGGCCATGTGCTCGCCGGTGTGTGGATCGTGTCGAGTTCGCTGGTCAGCAGGGCTTGGCCGGTCACCGTGATCGGCACGGTCACGGGGCTCTGGCTCGCCGCGTACTCCTTCGTGGGGGGCGTGCTTCCCGAGTCGTACCTGAGCCCGGCCGGCATCTGCATCTTGATCTGGTTCGCCCTCGTGGCGATCTTTCACCGGCCGACGGAGGAGCGATCGGCGGCGTCGGTGAGCCCGGCAGTGGTCTAGAGGGCGCTCGCTGGCCGCGTAGCTCTTCGGTCCGGACGGATGTGGTGCTGCGGGTTGACCTGCTCGAAGGCTTCGGCCACCGCCATCAGGAGATCGTCGGATCCGTCCGCGCCCACCATCTGAAGACCTACGGGCAAACCATCGATGTCGAAGCCGGCCGGCACCGACATGGCGGGCAGGCCCGTCGCCGAGATGAGCGTTGCCGCCCGCATCCAGTCCAGGTAGGTCTCCATGCGGACACCGTCGATCTCGGTCGGGTACTCCAGCGAGGCATCGAAGGGCTGTACCTGGGTCGCCGGGGCGAGCAGCACGTCATAGCGGTCGAAGAACGCCGTCGTGGACCGATGCAGGCGGGAACGGGCACGGGTCGCGGAGCGGAGATCGTCGGAGGTCAGCGCCAAGCCACGCTCGATGTTCCACTGCAACGCAGGCTTCAGCTCGTCGCGATGCTCGAGGTAGATCTGTTCGTAGGTGGTGGAGAAGTCGAGGGCGCGTGTGGTGAAGAAGACCTCGTCGGCGTCCCGGAGATCCGGAGCGGCGACCTCGACCCGGGCGCCCAGCGTCTCGAAGTGACGAACCTGCTCGGCGAGCACGGAGAGCACCGGACCCGAGACCGGGATACCGAGGCCGAGGTCGGGGGTCCACGCCACGCGTAGGCCGGAGAGGTCGCCGGCCCGCACTCGGTCGCTCACCGGGTGCTGGCCCGGCGGGTGAATCGCGGAAGACGGGTGCGAGCGCCCGATGACCGACATCATCAACCGCAGGTCGGCGACGGTGCGGGCCAGTGCGCCCTTGCGGGATATCCAGGCCCACGGGTCGTTCGCGTTGCCGAGCGGAACCAGGCCGGCCGAAGGGCGGAGGCCGATCAGGTTGCAGAACGAAGCCGGCGTACGGATCGAGCCGCCCATGTCACTGGCATCACCGGCCGGCTGGATGCCCGCGGCCACCGCGGCGGCGACGCCACCGCTCGACCCTCCCGCGCTGCGGGTGGGGTCGTAGGGATTGGTCGTCGTCCCGAAGACCGGGTTGAAGGTGTGGGAACCCGCGGCGAGCTCGGGGACATTCGTCTTGCCTGTCGTGATCACGCCGGCAGCACGGAGCATCGCGACGATCGGTGCGTCGGTGGACGGGACCCTGTCGGCGTAGACCGCAGACCCGAGAGTGGTACGCATCCCCGCGGTGTCGTGGGTGTCCTTGTGGGTCATCGGGACACCGTGCAGCACCGGGAGCGGTTGGCCGGCCGCGGCCCTGCGGTCGGCCTCGGCGGCGGCCTCGAGTGCGCGGTCGGCATCGAGCGTGCACACCGCGTTGATGGCTCCGTTGACCTGGTCGATGCGTTCGAGATGGGCGGTCACCGCCTCCCGTGCGGACAACCGGCGTGCGCGAAGGAGACCGGTCATCTCGAGAAGGCCGAGGTCGCAGAGTTCGGTGCTTTCCATGGCCACATCGTCGGCGATGTTTGCGATCTCCGTCAGCAGGGGCGGTCGTGTACTGCTCAAGTGATGCAGATTCGCCACGGTTGTGGCCGATTCCGCCAAAGGACGGCAAGGCTGTCTGAGGTGATGTGACTGACATCCGACGTTGCTAGCGTCCCGGCCACTACCTGACCCGGCTGAGGGAGTCCATCATGAGCACGACCAGCCCAGACGAGATCAACGCCATGTCTCCTGCGATGCGACGGATCTTCTCTGTCCTCGCAGCAGTCGAACGAATCGGCAACAAGCTGCCGCACCCATTCTGGCTGTTCTGGATCCTCAGTGGAGTCCTCGCGGTGGCCAGCGCCGTCATGGCGGCCGCGAACGTGTCCGTGACCCTTCCCGGCACCGACGAGACCCAGCGAGTGCAGAACCTGCTGTCGCTGGACGGCCTCACCTACGCGCTCGACTCCGCGCTGGAGAACTTCGCCGGATTTCCACCGCTGCCCGTCGTGGTCACCGTGCTCATGGGCGTGGCGGTCGCCGAACGTAGCGGTCTGACCGAAGCGGTGCTGCGGGCAACCATCGTGCGGCTGCCGGCTCGATGGGTGACATTCGCCGTCGCGTTCGCCGGGACCGTGGCTCACGTGACGTTCGACGCCGCGTTCGTCATCTTGATCCCCATGGCGGCGCTGGCATTCAAGGCGGCGGGACGGAACCCGGTCATCGGGGTGGTCACGGCGTACGTATCGATCTCCGCCGGATACAACGCCAGCCCACTGGTCACCCCCTCGGACGCGATCATCGGATCCCTGACCACCAGCGCCGCCCAGATCGTCGACCCGAACTATGTGGTCACCCCGACGGCGAGCTACTTCTGGAACGCCGCCTCCTCCGTCCTGGTCGCGGTGGTGGTCACCGTGATGATCGAGTTCGTCCTCAACCGGCGCCCGGAGGCGGAGTCCGACGAACTGGCGGACGGCGAGCCGATGGATCTGACGCTGTCGTCCCGGGACCGGCGCGCGATGTGGCAGGCGCTCGCCGTCGGTGCCGCCATGCTGGCGGTCGCCTTCGCCATCACGTTGCCGCCCGGCTCGCCGCTGCGCGGGGAGTCCGGCACACTCTCGGAGTCGATCATCCTGCTCAACATGGCGGTCGTCGTCTCCCTGCTCTTCGCCACCATGGGGTTCGTCTACGGGCGGCAGACCGGATCGATCGCGTCGCTGGGTGACCTGCCGGGGCTGATGGCCGAAGGCGTACGTCTGATCGCGCCGATCGTCGTCCTGTTCTTCTCCATCTCCCAGTTCCTCGCCTACTTCTCCTGGACCGGTATCGGCTCGGTGGTCGCGGTCGACGGCGCAGCGCTGCTCGAGCGGCTGGATGCGCCGACGCTGGTGATCCTCGCGATCCTGGTGGTGGTGGTCAGTGCCGTGAACCTGATGGTCACGAGTGGATCGGCGATGTGGTCGCTGATCGCCCCGGTCGTGGTGCCGATGCTGATGTACGTCGACATCTCGCCGGAGGTGGCTCAGACGGTTTACCGCATCGGCGACTCGTGCACGAACGCCGTCACCCCGATGAGCGCCTACTTCATCCTCGCGCTGGGATACATGCAGCAGTACCGGCGCAGCGCGGGCATCGGCACCCTGGCTTCCTACACGTTGCCGATCGCGTTGGTGCTGCTGGTGGTCTGGACGCTCTTCTTCGCGCTCTGGTACGCAGCTGGGATCCCGCTGGGACCCGGAGTCCCGGTTCGATGACTCGGGTGACGGGATCAGGTCGCATGGGCGCCGAGAGGCAGACGCACCCCGGAGCGCTTCATCGCCTCGAGGATGACCGAGATCTGCCGACTCTGCACCATCTGACGCCATGGCGCGGTGTCGATCAGCTCGTAGAGGGAGGCCTGGTCCGCTACCGCGACGTTGATGGCCAGGTCGTACTCACCCGCCAGCGCACTCATCTGCCGCACTCGTGGCTCAGCGAGAACGTGCTTGACGAACGTGTCGAGGCGCCCCGGAAGGACACGTACCCAGATCATCGCCTCGAACGGGAAGCCCAGCAGGGCTGGTTCGACCACGGCCCGCGACCACACGCGACGGTTGACCAGGAGCCACTCCAGCCGTCGCCGGGCGGTCGACTCACTGATCCCGGCGCCTCGAGCGATCTCGGTGGTGCTCGCCCGACCATCTCGGCGCAGCACCTGGGTGATGGCGCGGTCGGTGGGCGTGAGGGGCTCCGGCTCGCTCCCATCGGGCTGCTGCAGACCGAAGGGTGGCGCCTCGAGCGCAGCGATCTGTGCCGGGGTCAGGATCGGCGGGCGCCATTGACGTACGGACCGGAGGATGCGCAGAACGGGGTCGGCGTGTGCCCTTGCCAGACCGACCGTGGCGGGCAGTTCGTCGAGTACGAGCCGGGGCAGGTTCGCAGTGCTCACCCTGATCTCGGCGACACAGTCGACCCGGCCGGTGAGGGCGTATGCGAACACGCAGTCGGGGCGCTGCGCCAACGCCGTCGCCGTGCTCCGCACGGCGCCGACCGCGCACTCGGCTCGCACCATCACGGCGGCGTTGTGACCATCGAGGCTGGATATCTGGATCACCCGCTTGGCGAGGAGGTCGGTGCCACGCCTCGTGATGGTCCGCTCGGGTTCGTCCAGCACCTCGGCGATCCGTCTCCAGCTCACCCGCCCGTCGACCTGCATCGCCGCCACGATCTTGCGATCCAGCTCATCGAGCGGGGTCGCAAAGGGCGCAGGCACAGGCCCATTGTTCCCCAAGAGTTATTTCCTTCGTATGACCTCAGCTCAATCACTCACCGAGAGGAACCATCATGTCGCTCGACGACTTCGACCGCTATCCGCTGCTGTTCGGCCCCAGCCCGATCCACCGGCTCGACCGGCTGACCAAGCACCTGGGCGGCGCACAGATCTGGGCCAAGCGCGAGGACTGCAACTCCGGGCTCGCCTACGGCGGTAACAAGACCCGCAAGCTGGAGTACATCGTCCCGGATGCTCTCGCCAGTGGGGCGGACACGCTGGTGTCGATCGGCGGGTACCAGTCCAACCACACCCGCCAGGTGGCCGCGGTAGCCGCGAAACTCGGGCTCAAGGCCCGGCTGGTTCAGGAGAAGTGGGTGGACTGGCCCGACGTCACGAACGACCGGGTCGGCAACATCATGCTCTCCCGGATCATGGGAGCCGACGTACGACTGGACGCGAGCGGCTTCGACATCGGCATCAGGGACTCCTGGGAACAGGCGATGAAGGACGTACGCGACGCCGGCGGTACGCCGTACGGCATCCCCGCCGGCGCCTCCGAGCACCCGCTCGGCGGTCTCGGCTTCGCCAACTGGGCACGCGAGGTCGAGGAGCAGGAGGCCGAGCTCGGCGTCTTCTTCGACACCATCGTCGTCTGCACCGTCACCGGGTCGACCCATGCCGGGATGATCGCCGGGTTCGCCGGGCAGGATCGCCCGCGGCGGATCATCGGCATCGACGCCTCGGCCACGCTCGAGAAGACCCGCGCCCAGGTCGAGCGGATCGCACGGCACACGGCCGAGCTGATCGGCCTCGGCCGCGACCTGCGCGACGACGAGATCACCGTCCTCGATGGCTGGGCCGGCGACCTCTACGGGATCCCGGTCGAGTCGACCATCGACGCGATCCGGCTCTCGGGGGAACTCGAGGGCATGATCATCGACCCCGTGTACGAGGGCAAGTCGATGGCCGGACTGATCGACCTCGTCACCCAGGGTGAGATCGGGTCCGATTCGACGGTGCTCTACGCCCACCTCGGTGGGCAGCCGGCCCTCAACGCCTACGCTGGACTCTTCTCGTGATCAGGCGGGGTAAACGCCAGGCCAGGCCCAGGGAGATCGCATGACCGATGCCGATGTCGTCCGCACGACCGTCCCGACGAGCTCGCCGGAGACGATCGCCGCGCTCCGAGCAGTGGCACAACGCGTCCGCTGGCTCGCCACCGCGATCGTGGACGCGGCGAACCGTGGCCGTCCCAACCGGACCGGCGTCAAGGTCGGCGGACACCCGGCCTCCTGTGCCTCGATCGTCGAGATCATGGTCGCGCTCTGGTTCCACGAGCTCACCCGTCACGATCGGGTGTCGGTCAAGCCTCATGCTTCTCCGGTGCTGCACGCGATCAACTATCTGCTGGGAGACCTCGACGAGACCTACCTGCCGACCCTGCGGGCCAAAGGCGGCTTGCAGAGCTACCCCAGCCGGCTGAAGGACCCGGACACCGTGGACTTCTCCACCGGCTCCGTGGGCATCGGCGCGACCGCAGCGCTGTGGGCGGCGATGTCGCATCGCTACCTTCGGTCGCACGTCGACACCGCGCCCGAGGCCGGTCGTTTCATCAGCCTGCTCGGTGACGCCGAGCTCGACGAGGGAGCGGTCTGGGAAGCGATCGCCGACCCCGCGGTCTCCCGCCTGGGCGAGCTGATGTGGGTGGTCGACCTGAACCGCCAGTCCCTCGACCGAGTGATCCCCGACATCCAGATCGAACGACTCCAGGGGATGTTCGCGGCTGCGGGATGGCAGGTCGTCACCCTCAAATGGGGACAGTCGATCTCGCGGCTGTTCGAGCAACCGGGCGGCGCCGACCTGCGTGCTCGTCTCGAACAGATGCCGAACGAGGAGTATCAGCGCATGCTGCGTGTGGACGGCTCCGAGGTCGGCGCACGCATCGTCGCCTCCGGGGCGAGCAGAGAGCTCCAGGACCTCGTCGATCGAACCGCTCCCGACGAACTCGCCGAGGCTGTTCGCGACCTGGGTGGCCACGACCTTCCGCAGCTGATCGAGACCTTCGGCTCCCTCGACACTCATCGGCCGAGCGTGGTGTTCGCGTACACGATCAAGGGGCGAGGGCTCCCGACGGAGGGACATCCCAACAACCACTCGGCGCTCCTCACCGAGTCCCAGATGTCTACGCTCGCGGAGAGCACGGGCAGCAGCGTCGAGGATCCGTGGCGACGCCTGGCGCCCGGATCAGAGGCAGCGGAGCTCTGTGCCCGGCGCGCCGCCGCGCTTCGCCGCAGCCCGCACCAGGCAGCGCCGGCCCTACCGGTCCCACCCTCGCTGGGTCACCCCTACCGCAAGCCGATCTCCACCCAGGCGGCGTTGGGAAGGTTGCTGGCCGATCTCCCACGCGATGCTCCTCTGGCGGCAGCACGGGTCGTGACCTGCAGCCCCGACGTCGCCTCCTCGACGAACCTCGGTGGATGGATCAACAAGACCGGCGTCTGGTCGGTCGAGGACCGGCGCGACTGGTTCGCCGATGATGCGGAGCGAGTCCTCAAATGGTCGGAGGTGACCAGCGGCCGCCACATCGAGCTCGGGATCGCGGAGGTCAATCTGGTCGGCCTCCTGGGTGAGCTCGGGACGACCTGGAGCCGTTGGGGCGAGCGCCTCATCCCGATCGCCACTCTCTACGACCCCTTCGTCTCCCGGGCCCTCGAACCCTGGTCCTACGGCATCTACGCCGGGGCGCAATCCATCCTGGTGGGTACGCCCTCGGGGGTCACGCTCGCTCCCGAAGGCGGAGCTCATCAGTCCATCACCACCCCGTCGATCGGCCTGGAGCAGCCTGGTTGTGTCGCCTGGGAGCCATGCTTTCCCCAGGATCTGGAGTGGACGTTCCTGCACGCAATGAGCCAGGTCGGCATCGCCGGCGGAACCTCAGCGTACTTCCGTCTCTCCACGCGTCCCATCGATCCGGCTGCAGCGTCGCTTCCTGACGACCCCGATCTGCTCGAACGCCGCCGCCGTCAGGCGATCGCCGGAGGCTACCGACTCTCCGGCCATGATCCCCGAATCGAGGACGTCACGCTCGTCGGTGTCGGGGCGATCATGCCTGAGGTCGTGCGCGCCGCTGAGATCCTGGCCGATCAGGGTGTGGTGGCAGGAGTCGTCTGCCTGACGAGTCCCGACCTGGTGTTCCGTTCTCTCCAGCAGCGCGCGCGTCGAAACCCTGGAGAGGGCGGCAACATCATCGACGACCTGTTTCCCGCGGCGGCGCCAGCGCCCTTGGTCACTGTCATGGACGGGCATCCCCACACGCTGTCGTTCTTGGCGGGAGCCCGCGGTGACCAGATCCGATGCCTGGGCGTCACCGAGTTCGGGCAGTCCTCCGACCTCGACGACGCCTATCGAATCCACGGGATCGACACAGCCTCGATCTTGGACGCGGCACTGTCGTTGGCGGGTCGATAGCGGCAGATGACGCCTCGAGCGGGCGTCAGGCCGAGACGTACGAGCGCAGGTGCGCCATCGTGGCGTCGAGCAGGTGGGGGAGCGAGGCGTCCTCGTCGGCGAGCCATGCCTGGTAGGAGGTCAGCGCCAGGGCCAGGGCGACCTGGCCGACGGTCTGGGGGAGCAGGTCGTCGGGCCGCGTGCCGGTGCGCTCGGCGACGTACTCGGCGATGACCTCGCGCCAGCTCGCGTAGCGGAGCACGGAGTGGGCCTGGAGTGCCGGCGTGGTCAGGATCAGCCGCATCCGGTCGCGGTGGCTGGGGCTGGCGTCGGCGGGGAAGTCGTTGAAGGCGAGTACGCCGCGGTGGACCGCCTCGTGGAGCGGGAGGCCTTCGGGCATGGCGCGCAGGATCTCGCGGAAGCCGTCGAGGGTGCGGTCGAACTGTCCCCAGGGGATGTCGTTCTTGGACGGGTAGTAGCGGGTGATGGTGCGTCGGCCCACCCCGATCGCCTCGCCGATGTCGTCGAGGGTGGTGGCCTCGAAGCCTTTGGTCACGAAGAGCCGGAAGGCCGCCTGCTCGATCTCCGCGTGGGATGTCACCGCCGGGCGGCCGCGGAGCGAGCTGCGCGGCTTCGCATGGGCGGGCGTGGTCGGCATCCGTCGCAATCTATCAGGAGCCGCTTCGGCAAAGAGTGCATTGTTTCTGACGTCCTTCTATCTTTTTGACCCCGAGTGTCATTAATGTGGTGTGAGTCACTTCGGAGCGGAATGAAGGAGAGCTGTCATGAACCCTGACGAGAACACCCAGGTCGTGGACGAGGCCCTGACCGAGGAGTCGCTGATCGAGGAGGTCTCGATCGACGGCATGTGCGGCGTCTACTGAGATGACTGCCGTGAGCCTGGACAGCGCGTGGGCGCTGTCGCCGTCGGTGGCGCTGCGTCCCGAGCCGTTCGGGGCGCTGGCCTACCACTTCGGGAACCGGAAGCTGACCTTCCTCAAGCGTCCCGAGCTGGTGGCGGTCGTGCGTGCTCTGGAGTCGCACCCGGACGTACGCGGTGCGCTCGTGGCATCGGGGGTGCCGGAGGGCCAGCACGCTGCGTACGTCGCTGCGCTCTCCGGCCTCGCCCGGACCGACATGATCCGACCCGTCGGGCAGGGAGCGAGACGATGAAGCTGGTGGAGCACTTCGAGCTCGGCCTGGATGCGCCGATCTGCCTGACCTGGGAGCTGACGTACGCGTGCAACCTGGAGTGTGCGCACTGCCTGTCGAGCAGCGGCCGGCGCGACCCGCGTGAGCTGAGCACCGAGCAGTGCGAGGCGGTGATCGACGAGCTGCAGCGGATGCAGGTCTTCTACGTGAACATCGGCGGTGGCGAGCCGACGGTGCGCCCCGACTTCTGGCACCTGGTCGAGTACGCCGTGGCCCACGACGTGGGGGTGAAGTTCTCCACCAACGGTGTCCGGCTGACTCCGGAGCGGGCGCGGTGGCTGGCCGCGAGCGACTACGTCGACGTCCAGATCTCCCTCGACGGTGCCACCGCCGAGGTCAACGACCGGGTGCGGGGGACCGGGTCGTACGACACCGCGATCACCGCGCTGCGCAACCTGCACGAGGCGGGGTTCCGCGACGCCAAGCTCAGCGTGGTCTGCACCCGGGAGAACATCGGGCAGCTGGATGAGTTCAAGGCGATCGCGGACCGGTTCGGGGCGACGCTGCGGTTGACCCGGCTGCGTCCCTCGGGCCGCGGTGCGGATGTGTGGGACGAGCTGCACCCGTTGCCGGAGCAGCAGCGGGAGCTCTACGACTGGCTGGTCGCGAACGGCGACAACGTGCTCACCGGGGACTCCTTCTTCCATCTGGCTGCCTTCGGTCCTGAGGACGGCAGCGGGGCGCTGCCCGGGCTGAATCTGTGTGGCGCTGGTCGGGTGGTGTGCCTGATCGACCCGGTCGGCGACGTCTACGCCTGTCCGTTCGCGATCCACGACCAGTTCCTGGCGGGCAACGTGCTCACCGACGGCGGCTTCGACAACGTCTGGAAGACCTCGAGCCTCTTCCAGGAGCTGCGCGAGCCGCAGACCGGTGGCGCCTGCTCGGGCTGTGCCCACTACGACTCCTGCCGGGGCGGCTGCATGGCGGCGAAGTTCTTCACCGGCCTGCCGCTGGACGGGCCCGACCCGGAGTGTGTCCAGGGCTACGGCGAGACCGCGCTGGCGGGTGCCCGGACCATCCCCGCGGTCGGCCAGGACCACTCGCGCAGCGCGCCGAGCCGCAACGCACCGGTGCTGCTCACCCTCTCCCGGCGCCGGCCCGATGCCGAGCTGGTCCCTCCGGTGAGTGCATGCGCCGAGTCGCCCCTGGCCGGCTTCGCCCCGAACTGAACGAACCCCTGACAGAAGCGAGAACGAAGATGCCCTGGAAGAACCCGTGGAAGCAGAATCCGTGGTTCGAGTCCGTCGCGGTGGCGCAGGAGCGTGCCCGCAAGCGACTCCCGAAGCCTGTGTACGCAGCGTTGCTGGCCGGCTCCGAGCGCGGCCAGACGATCGCGGACAACCAGCAGGCCTTCGCCGACCTCGGGCTCGCGCCGCATGTGGCCGGCCATCACGACAAGCGTGAGCTGTCGACCACGGTGCTGGGCCAGGAGATCGGGTTCCCGGTGATCATCTCGCCCACCGGCGTACAGGCCGTGCATCCGGACGGCGAGGTCGCGGTCGCGCGGGCGGCGGCGGCCCGGGGGACCGTGATGGGGTTGTCGAACTTCGCCTCGAAGCCGGTCGAGGAGGTCGTGGCGGCCAACCCGGCGACCTTCTTCCAGATGTACTGGACCGGTGACCGGGAGGTGATGATCCGCCGGATGCGCCGCGCGCACGCCGCCGGCGCGAAGGCGCTGATCGCGACCCTGGACTGGTCCTTCTCGATGGGTCGTGACTGGGGCAGCCCGGAGATCCCGGAGAAGGTCGATCTCTCCGCGATGCTCAGGTTCGCGCCGCAGGTGATGAGCCGGGGGAGATGGCTGGCGGCGTACGCCCGCAGCGGCGGCATCCCGGACCTGACCGCGCCCAACCTGGCCCCGATCGCCGACGACGGCAGCCTGGGGGAGCCGCCCACGTTCTTCGGCGCCTACTACGAGTGGATGACCACGCCGCCGCCGTCGTGGGACGACGTGGCCTGGATGGCGGCGACCTGGAAGGAGCTGAGCGGCGGTAAGCCGTTCATGCTCAAGGGCGTCTGTCGGGTCGACGACGCGCTGCGGGCGGTCGACGCGGGCGTGGACGCGATCTCGGTCTCCAACCACGGCGGCAACAACCTCGACGGCACCCCGGCCACGATCCGGGTGCTGCCCCCGATCGCCACCGCCGTGGGCGACCAGATCGAGGTCCTCCTCGACGGTGGCGTACGCCGCGGCTCCGACGTCGCCAAGGCACTCGCCCTGGGCGCCCGTGCCGTGATGATCGGCCGGGCCTACCTGTGGGGCCTGGGCGCCAACGGCCAGGCCGGCGTCGAGAACGTCCTCGACATCCTCCGCAACGGCCTCGACTCCGCCGTGCTCGGCATGGGCAAGGCCTCCGTCCACGAGCTCAGCCCCGAGGACCTGGTGATCCCAGACGGTTTCGAGCTGACCTTGGGCCGGCCGTGAGCCTCGTCGACCGTCCCTGGCCGGAGATCGTGCCGGGCGGCACGGTCCTGGTGCCGGTGGGCTCCACCGAGCAGCACGGCCCCCACCTGCCTCTCGACGTCGACACGGTGATCGCGACCGCGGTGGCCGACGAGCTCGCCCCGCTCATCGGCGCCTCCGTCGCACCGGCCGTGCCGATCGGCGCCAGCGGCGAGCATCAGTCGTTCCCCGGGACCATCTCGATCGGGACCGACGCCCTGACGACCGTGCTCGTCGAGCTCGGCCGCTCGCTGACCACCTGGGCCTCCCGGGTCGTCCTCGTCAACGGTCACGGCGGCAACCTGGACGCGCTGACCGCCGCCGTCACGATCCTCCGCGCCGAGGGTCGCGACGTCACTTGGGTGCCCTGCCAGGCTCCCGGCGCCGACCCGCACGCCGGCCGCACCGAGACCTCGCTCATGCTGCACCTGGCCCCCGAACGGGTACGCCTGCGGCGGGCCATCCCGGGCAACACCCGCCCGATCGCCGAGCTGCTGCCGCGGATGCGGGCCGGCGGCGTCGAGGCCGTCTCGGCCAACGGTGTGCTCGGTGACCCGACCGGCGCGAGCGCCGAGCACGGCAAGCACGTCCTCGAGGCGATGGTCGGCGGCGCCTACGACCGGCTCCGGATCGGCGCGGTGGCGCCATGAGTGCGGAGGCAGCGACCCGGGTCGCACTGGTGACCGGCGCGGCTCGCGGGATCGGCGCGGCCACCGTGCGCGGCCTGGTGGCCGAGGGCGTACGCGTCGTCGCGCTGGACTGGTGCGCCGGCGAGGACTCACTGGCGGGCTACGCCCAGGCCACGAAGGCCGACCTGGACACCCTGGTCGCCTCGCTCCCGGCCGGGTGGGTGGAACCGGTCGTGGGTGACGTACGCGACCCGGCGGCGCTGGCCACCGCGGTCGGTGCCGCGACCAACAGGTGGGGCCGGCTCGACATCGCCGTCGCCGCCGCCGCGGTGATCGCCGGAGGCCGCCCGCTGTGGGAGGACACCTCGCTCGACCTGCAGTGGCAGATCGACGTCGCCGGGGTCTGGAACACCGCCGCGGCCGTCGTCCCCGTGATGCTCGCCGGACCGGATCCCAGCGGCTGCCGGTTCGTCGCGCTGGCCTCCGCCGCGGGGTCACGCGGGCTGTTCCATCTCGCCGCCTACAACGCCGCCAAGCATGCCGTGGTCGGCCTGGTGAAGGGCCTGGCCGCCGACCTCGCCGGGACCGGGGTCACCGCCTGCGCCGTCTCACCGGGCTCCACCGACACCGCGATGCTGGCCGCGACCGCCGGCCTCTACGACGTCACCCCCGACGACCTCGCCGCCCACCAGCTCCTGCGTCGCCCGCTCACCCCCGAGGAGGTCGCCGCCACCGTCGTCCACGCCTGCTCCCGGGCGGGCGCCGTGCTCAACGGCTCGGACGTCGCCGCCGACGGAGGCTTCGGCGGATGACCGTGCTGCCCGACGGGTTCACGGTGCGGGTACGCGACGACGTACGCCTCCTCCCGACGCCCGACGGCGGCCTGTCGCTGATCGGCGGCTCCCCGCTGCGATCCATGCGCCTCACGCCGGCCGCCGCCGGCCACGTCAACGACCGGGAGGTGCGGGTCGGCGATGCGACCACCGACCTCATCGCCCGCCGCCTGCTCGACGGCAACCTCGCCGACCCCGTGGATCTGGCGCCGGTCGACCCGGCCGAGCTCACCGCCGTCGTCCCGGCCCACGACCGCCCCGAACACCTCGACCGCTGCCTGGCCGCCCTCGACGGCCTCAGCGTCATCGTCGTCGACGACGCCTCCCGCGACCCGGCCGCCATCACAGAGGTCGTACGCCGCCACCGCGCCACCCTCCTCACGCTGTCCGACAACCGCGGACCCGCCGGCGCCCGCAACGCCGGCCTCGCCAAGGTCACCACCCCCTACGTCGCCTTCGTCGACTCCGACGTCGCCGCCGACCCCACGATGCTCGCGCAGCTGGCCGGCCAGCTCGCCGACCCTCGGGTCGCGCTGGCGGGGCCGCTGGTCCGAGGACACACCGACAAGGCTCGACCGGCCTGGTTCGAGCGCCACGACGTGGCCGCCTCCTCGCTCTCGCTCGGCGCGAGGGCCTGCTCGGTCCGCCCCGGCGCAGCCGTCGGCTGGCTCCCGTCTGCCTGCCTCGTCGCCCGCAGCGCCACGCTGAGACAGGTCGGCGGCTTCGCCGACGACCTGCGCGTCGGCGAGGACGTCGACCTGGTCTGGCGACTGGTCGAGGCCGGACACGTGGTCCGCTACGAACCCGAGCTGGAGGCCGGACACGAGGTCCGCGGCACCGTCCGCGGCTGGCTCGGCCGCAAGCTCGTCTACGGCACCGGCGGCGCCGAGCTCGGCCGCCGCCACGGCGACGCGATCGCCCCGGCCGTACTCTCCCCGGCCATGGCCGCCGCCGGGGCCGCGATCCTCGCCGGCCGCTGGTGGTCGGCGCCCGCGGCGCTCGCCTCGCTGGTCTGGGGGAGTCGTGCCGTCGAGACGGCGCTCCCGGACGTACCCGGCCGCACCGGCCTCGCCCTCCGGCTCGCCACCCGAGGACTCGGCTGGTCACTGCGCCAGGAGTCAGCCCTCCTGCTGCGCCACTGGTGGCCGGTCACGCTGGTGGCCTGCATGCTCAGCCGCACCGTACGCCGCATGACCCTCGGCGCCCTCGTCGTCGACACGGCCGTCGCGTTCCAGGAGACCGAGGTCCGGCCCGCCACCCTGCTCGGCCGCCGCCTGGACGACCTCGCCTACGGAACCGGCCTCTGGCTCGGCGCCACGAGAAGCCGTTCCGGGCGATGTCTCGCCCCGCGGCTCGTGCGCCGGATACCCCGATAGACGACTTTCGAAAATTACTTTCAAACTTTCGCATAGTGAATGTGGACTATTGACGCGCGCTGAGATGAAACCGTAGGTTGACGTTCGCACAACGTGACACACGTCACAGTTGCGGCTCACTTGTGGCTTCACCCTCCGAAGGAGCACTGATGCGCAACCGTCCCACCCCTGCCGCGAACCACGAGGTTCCGGCTATCGCACGCAAGCTCGGGCTCAACCGTCGGCAACTGCTGGCGGCTACGACAGGCATGGCCGCGGCGGGAATCGCCCTCGGCGGTGTCCCTCTCGCCGGATCCGCTGCCGCCGACAACGCGCTGCTGATCCCCCGGCCGCGGCGCGGCATCATCCTCTACACGGTGCGGGACGCGATCAGCCGCGACCCCGCCACCAGTCCTTATGCCTCGGGGTTCAAGGCGGTCCTGGAAGAGCTCTCGACGATCGGCTACCGGCAGATCGAGTTCGCGGGCTTCAGCCAGCACGCCAACGCGCCCGGCGGCAACGTCAACACCGTCGAGGGCGCACACCTGCTGCGGATGTGGCTCGATGACAACGGCCTCGAGGCCGAGGGCAACCATGGGTCGGTCCCCACCACGATCACCGATGCTTCCCTGGCTGCGTTCGACGCGGCGTGCGAGGTCGCGAACATCTTGGGGATGAGGCACATCGGGACCGGAAGCGATCCCACCGGGTCGGCCTACCTGGCCGACTGGCAGGCCGCAGCCGATCGCTGGAACATCCTCGGAGAGCGCGCGGCCGGACACGGGCTCAAGCTCTACACGCACAACCACGACGTGGCGTACAGCTTCCTCCTGGACAGCGGACCGGCCGACGCGCTGGGCCGTCCCACCCGGTCGTCCGGGGTGCGCCGGCTGGAGTGGTTCCTGGCGAACACCGACCCGCGCTACGTCTCGCTGGAGATGGACATCTACTGGGCGCACGTCGCGCAGTTCAAGCACCACACCTACACCGCCCCCGACGGCAGCCTCGTCGAGGACCGCTTCGACCCGCTCGAGGTCGTCAAGTCCGCGCCGATGCGCTTCCCGCTCTTCCACGCCAAGGACGGCAAGAAGGACGAGACGCAGGCCAACGGCTATGTGATGGCCCCGTTCGGGGAGGGCGACATCGACTACCAGGCCTTCTTCGGCGACATGCCCGCACGGGGCTACCACAACCCGATGTGGGAGCAGGACACCGCGCCCGGCGGTGCCCTGAACCCCGGTCAGTCCCTCGCCTTCGCGAAGCTGAGCTACCAGAACATGGACGAGCTGCGCGGCTGACCGGCCGCCACCTCTCCCACCGCGTTCTGCCGGAGCGCGCCCTCACCGGGGCGTGCTCCGGCCACCGGCGTGCTCGGGCGCCCGCCTCTGGCTTCTTCCGCCCTCGTTCTCCAAGGAATCGTCATGCCCAGATACAGCTCAGCCGGCGGGGTACCCCGCCGTCGTGCCCGGCGATCACTCCTCGCAGTGACCTCCGGATTCGCCCTCGTTCTCGCCTCGGGGCTCGCCCTCGCGACGCCTGCTGCCGCCCATGACGGGGTCGACCACGGCACCGAGCCCGGGGCCGGTCTCGCCCTGGACTGGTCCAACTACGAGAAGGTCACGCTCACCAAGGACACCGGTGAGCCGATCGACATGGCCGTCCTGCCGGACCGCCGCGTGCTCACCACCGCGCGCAACGGCGACATCCGGCTCGTCGACCCCGATGCCGGTACGACCCGTGTGGTCAACACGATCGCGACGTACAACAACTCCGAGGACGGTCTGCAGACGATCACCCTCGCGCCCGACTTCGAGGAGTCGGGCTGGGTCTACCTCTACTACGCGCCGCGCACCATGACCGGCCCGTACCCGACGACCACGCCGTCGGGCTCGGCGCCCAACACGCTGCCCGCCGGCCAGACCGAGTCCTACTGGGACCAGTGGAAGGGCTACAACCAGCTCACCCGCGTGAAGTGGGACGAGGCCGCCGACAAGCTGGATCTCGCGACCGAGCAGGTGATCCTCAAGGTCGAGGTCCAGCGCGGTCAGTGCTGCCACGTCGCCGGTGACGTCGACTTCGACGACCAGGGCAACCTCTACCTGGCCACGGGCGACAACACCCCGGCAGGTACGCCGGGCGCGAACGGCTACGCGCCCAACAACGACGCCCCGGGCTACAACCCAGGCTTCGACTCCCGCCGTGGCGCGGGCAACACGAACGACCTGCGCGGCAAGATCCTGCGGATCGCGGTCCAGGAGGACGGCAGCTACACCATCCCCGACGGCAACCTCTTCGCCCCCGGGACGGAGAAGACGCGGCCGGAGATCTTCGCGATGGGTGTGCGCAACCCGTTCCGGATCGATGTCGACCCCGCCACGAACTCGGTGAGCTGGGGCGACTACGGCCCGGACGCAGGTGCTCCGAACCCGGATCGTGGCCCGATGGGGTACGTCGAGTGGCAGACGACCTCGATCGACAAGCCGATCAACGGCGGCTGGCCGTACTGCACCGGTGACCACTTCAACTACAACGAGTGGAACTTCGAGACCGCGACGCCGCGGGAGTTCTTCGACTGCGCCGCCGGTGCGAAGAACAACTCGCGCTGGAACACGGGACTCTCGACGCTTCCGCCGGCCACCTCTGCGACCCTCTACTACGGCGACAACAACACCCACCAGCCGTGGCCCGAGCTGACCGACTTCAGCCCGGCCGGCGGTCAGGGACCGATGGGCGGTCCGGTCTACCACTACGACGCGGACAACCCCTCGCCGACGAAGTTCCCCGAGTACTGGGACGGCAAGGCGTTCTTCGCCGAGTTCTCCCAGGACTACCTGGCCGCGTTCACCGTGGACTGGCCCAGCGGTCCGGTCTCGCACATCGAGCAGTTCCTGCCCAACACCGACCTCGAGACGAACCGGCAGCCGATCACCGACAGCCCGATCGACATCGAGTTCGGGCCGGACGGGTCGCTCTACGTCCTCGACTACGGTGACGGCTTCTTCCGTGCCAACCCGGACGCCGGGCTCTACCGGATCGACTACAGCGTCGGCAACAAGGCACCGCGCGCGGACATCGTCGCCGACCCCATCTCCAGCAGCTCGGCGCCGCTGACCGTCGAGTTCGACGGTTCGGGCTCGGTCGACCCCGAGGGCGGTGCGCTCACCTACGACTGGGACCTGGACGGCGACGGCACCTTCGACGCCACCGGGGCGACCACGTCGTACACCTACGACGAGCTCGGCCGCTACACCGCCCGGCTCCGGGTCACCGACGCCGAGGGGCGTCGTGGCATCACCTCGACCTCGATCAGCGTAGGCAACGTGGCGCCGACGATCGAGGTGTCCACGCCGGCCGAGGGTGGCTTCTTCGACTGGGGTCAGGCGGTGCCGTTCAAGGTGGCGACCGATGACGCCGAGGACGGGGACGCGACGGTGTGCTCCCGGGTGACCTGGACGTTCGGCCTCGGGCACGACGTCCACGCCCACCCGCTCAGCCAGGGGACCGGCTGCCAGTTCGCGATCCCGACTCCTGCCGACGCCACCGAGCACGGCGAGACGGAGAACATCTACGGCGTCGTCGTCATCGGCTACACCGACAACGGAGCCAACGGTGTGCCGGCGGCCCGTTCCGAGGTGTCGATGATCCTCAACCCGAAGTCGCAGGAGGTCGAGTGGGCCGACGCCTCCGAGGGTGTCGCCATCGCCCCGGACGAGACGGCGAGCGGCCTGCGGAAGGTCACCTCGCTCGATGCGGGTGACTGGCTCTCCTGGAAGCCCGTCAACCTCGCCGGCATCACCTCGGCGAAGCTGCGGGCCAGCGGCACCGGCACCGTGCAGCTGCGATGGGGATCGGCCGACGCGACGCCGTTCGCCTCGTTCGACGTCGACAGCCAGGACTGGTCCGAGACGACGTCCGACCTGACCGGAGCGCCGACGGGCAGCGGCGAGCTGTTCGTGACCTCCACCGGGGGCGTCACCCTGGACCGGATCAAGTTCGTCGGCGACGGCTTCGCCGACGTCACGCCTCCCACGGTCTCCGCGACGCTCGACCCGGCTCAGCCGACCGGGCAGAACGGCTGGTGGACGGGGAACGTGTCGGTGACGGTCACCGCGACCGACAACGGCACGGTCGCCTCGCGGCAGCGTTCGACCGACGGCGGCCAGACCTGGGAGAACGCGGCCAACCCGCTCACGGTCTCCGCGGAGGGCGTCACGACCGTGCACTACCGCGCGACCGACAACGGCGGCAACGTCTCCGAGGCCGGAAAGGTCGTGGTGCGGATCGACAAGACCGCGCCGCAGGTCGCGGTCGCCGGTGTCTCCGACGGCGCCGACGTCGGCAACTCCGGGGATGCGTCGTGGTCGGCCACCGACGCCACCTCCGGTGTCGGGTCCGTGGCCGCGACGCTGGACGGTGCCGCGGTCGCCGGCGACAAGCTCGCCCTGTGGCGGCTCTCGCTCGGCTCGCACACCCTCGAGGTCACCGCGACCGACAGGGCGGGACGTACGACGACGAAGAAGGTGACGTTCACGACCACCACCTCGCTGACCGAGCTCACCGCCCTGACCGAGCGGCTCGCCCGCTCCGGTGAGATCACGCCGGCCGGGGAGAGCGTCCTCGAGAAGCGTCTCAGCCAGGCCGCCAAGCACGTCGCCGCCGGACGGTACGCCTCGGCCCGGTCGCAGCTGCAGGAGTACGTCGACCTGGCGGCCAGCCCGGTCAACGTGACCGACGCCGACGCTCGTGCCGCGCTGCAGCGCGACGCCCGGGCGGTGATCAGCCAACTCTGAGGTGACTCTCCTGTGCGGGTCCAAGGGCGAAGGCCCTTGGGCCCGCACGGCCGTTCCGGGCGTACCGAAACCCTTGACGGAGCTCTGAGAGCCGTTCTACGATCATTCTGATATATGAGTTGTGTATCATTACCGGCATTCAGGAGCCCAGCATGACCATCAGTCCGCCAAGCTCGACCGCTGTTGCGTCCGTGGCGACCGTTCCGACAGCGACGACCAACGTGCTCACGCTCTCCTGTCAGGAGCGCCCGGGGATCATGCAGGCGGTCACCAGCTTCCTGTACGACCGCGGGTTCGACATCCTCGAGCACCAGCAGCACGACGACCGGATGGGGGAGCTGTTCTTCCTCCGGACCGAGTTCGCCGCTGTCGACGGGACGGATGTCGATGAGCTCACGGCCGCGTTCGGGCCGATCGCGGACCGGTTCGACATGTCGTTCACCTTCCACGACGAGCGCAAGCCGCGGCTGCTGGTGATGGTCTCCAAGTTCGGCCACTGCCTCAACGACCTCATCTTCCGGTGGCGCGGCGGGACCCTGGGTGCCGAGATCGCCGTCGTCGCCTCCAATCACGAGGACCTCCGGCCGATGGCCGAGGCGGCGGGGCTGGAGTTCATCCACATCCCGATCACGCCGGAGACGAAGCCGCAGGCCGAGCAGCGCATGCTCGACCTGGTCGAGCAGTACGACATCGACCTGGTCGTGCTCGCCCGCTACATGCAGATCCTCTCCGACGACCTCTGCCGTCAGCTCGAGGGCCGCGCGATCAACATCCACCACTCGTTCCTGCCCGGCTTCAAGGGGGCCAAGCCCTACCACCAGGCGCACGCACGGGGCGTGAAGCTCGTCGGGGCCACCGCTCACTACGTCACCGCCGACCTCGATGAGGGCCCGATCATCGAGCAGGAGGTCAACCGGGTCGACCACACCTACACCCCGCAGGCCCTGGCCCATGTCGGGCAGGACGCCGAGTGCCTCGCGCTCTCGCGCGCGGTTCGCTGGCACTGCGAGCACCGCGTCCTCATGCACGGCTCCAGCACTGTCGTGTTCCGCTGACCACCGACCCCCAGATCTCACGGAGAAGCTCATGACGTCCTCGCCCCGCACAGTCATCATCGGCGCCGGCATCGTCGGCACGAACCTCGCGGACGAACTCGTGTCCCGCGGGTGGTCCGACATCACGGTCATCGAACAGGGCCCGCTCGACCTGCCGGGTGGCTCGACCTCCCACGCGCCCGGTCTGGTCTTCCAGATCAACCCGTCCAAGACGATGACCTTGTTCGCCAAGTACACGGTCGAGAAGTTCCTGTCCCTGGAGAAGGACGGCGTGAGCTGCTTCAACCAGGTCGGTGGCCTCGAGGTCGCGACCACCGAGGCCCGCGTCGCCGAGCTCTACCGCAAGCTCGGCTACGCGAAGTCCTGGGGGATCGACGCCCGGGTCATCGGCCCCGCCGAGGTCAAGGACCTCTACCCGCACATCGACGAGTCGCAGGTCCTCGCGGGCCTGCACATCCCCACCGACGGCCTGGCCCGGGCGGCGCGTGCCGTCGACCTGCTCATCGAGCGTACGCGCGAGGCCGGGGTCACCTACCTCGAGCACACGGCGGTGACCGGGGTCCTCCAGGAGAACGGCCACGTCACCGGTGTGGAGACGACGAACGGTGTCGTCGAGGCCGACATCGTGGTCTCCTGCGCCGGGTTCTGGGGTGTCGAGGTGGGTGCGATGGCGGGCACCGCCGTGCCCCTCCTCCCGCTGGCCCACCAGTTCGTCAAGACCACGCCCGTCCCCGCCCTGGCCGGCAAGTACGAGGCGCCCGACGGTGCGGCCCTGCCGATCCTGCGCCACCAGGACCAGGACCTCTACTTCCGCGAGTGGGGCGAGGTCTACGGGATCGGCTCCTACGCCCACAAGCCGATGCCGTACGTCGCCTCCGATCTCGGCCCGACCCCGGAGCACGTCGACCACGACAACATGCCCTCCCGGCTCGACTTCACGCCCGAGGACTTCGAGGGCCCGTGGGACGAGTGCCGCAAGCTGCTCCCGTGCCTGCAGGAGGCGGAGATCGCGGAGTCGTCGTTCAACGGCATCTTCTCCTTCACCCCGGACGGCGGCTCGCTCGTCGGCGAGTCCCGTGACCTCGACGGCTTCTGGGTGGCCGAGGCCGTCTGGGTCACCCACTCCGCCGGTGTCGCCCGCGCGGTCGCCGAGGTGCTGACCACCGGACGCTCCGAGTACGACCTCGCCGACCTCGAGCTCAACCGCTTCGAGGAGACGCAGCTGGCCCCGGCGTACGTCAGCGAGACCTCGCAGCAGAACTTCGTCGAGATCTACGACATCCTGCACCCGCTGCAGCCCAAGGAGTCGCCGCGCAACATCCGGGTCAGCCCGTTCCACGCCCGCCAGGTCGAGCTCGGCGCCTTCTTCCTCGAGGCCGGGACCTGGGAGCGACCGCACTGGTACGAGGCCAACGCCGCCCTGCTGGACGAGCTGCCCGAGGAGTGGAAGTCGCCGACGCGCGACGACTGGTCGGCCCGCTACTACTCGCCGATCGCGGCCGTCGAGGCGTGGAAGACCCGCACCGCGGTCGCCATGTACGACATGACGCCGCTGCGCCGCCTGGAGGTCTCCGGCCCGGGCGCGGAGACGCTGCTGCAGCGGCTCACCACCGGTGACGTGAGCAAGAAGCCCGGCGCGGTGACCTACACCCTGCTCCTCGACGAGCAGGGCGGGATCAAGAGCGACATCACCGTCGCCCGTCTCGAGGACGAGCTCTACCAGGTCGGTGCCAACGGCACGGTCGACCTGGCCTACCTCCGCCGGGAGGCGCGCAGGCTGCGCGCCGAGAACCCCTCGCTCGCCGCCCACGTCCGCGACATCACCGGCGGCACCTGCTGCATCGGGCTGTGGGGTCCGCTGGCCCGGGACCTGATCGGCAAGGTCAGCGAGGACGACTTCACCAACGATGGTCTGAAGTACTTCCGCGGCAAGAGGGCCACCATCGGCGGGATCCCCGTCACGGCCCTGCGCCTGTCCTACGTCGGTGAGCTCGGCTGGGAGATCTACGCCTCCGCCGAGAACGGCCAGAAGCTGTGGGACGTGCTGTGGGAGGCCGGCCAGGAGCACGGTGTCGTCGCCGCCGGCCGGGCTGCCTTCGGTGCGCTCCGCCTGGAGAAGGGCTATCGGTCCTGGGGTGCCGACATGACCACCGAGCACGACCCGTACGAGGCGGGTGTCGGCTTCGCGGTGAAGACCGCCAAGGAGGACTTCGTCGGCAAGGCCGCGCTCGAGGGCCGCTCGGTGGAGACCTCGGCCCGCCGGCTCCGCTGCCTCACCATCGACGACGGCAAGTCCATGGTGCTGGGCAAGGAGCCCGTGCTGTCGGGGGAGACCGCGGTCGGCTACGTCACCAGCGCGGCGTACGGGTTCACGATCGGCAAGCCGATCGCCTACGCCTACCTGCCGGCCGAGATCGGCGAGGGCGACCAGGTCGAGATCGAGTACTTCGGTCAGCGGATCCCGGCCACGGTCACCCCGGAGCCGCTCTTCGACCCGAGCATGAGCCGCCTGCGCGGCTGACCGACGGGTCAGGATCGGGCGTCGGCCGCGGGTGGGCCGGCGCCCGATCCGTGTTTTCAGCAGGGCGCGGTCAGAGGACGCGCCGGACCGCCGTGGCGAAGCCGTCGATGTGCTCGCGGGTCAGCCGCTCGGCGCGCTCGGCGTCGCCGTCGGCGATGGCGTCCAGGAGCTCGGCGTGCTCGGCGATGTGGGAGGCCAGGTCGGGGAGCTTGTCGACGACCAGGCACCAGATCCGGGTCGCCAGGTTGTCGTAGCGGATCAGCACGTCCTCGAGGTGCTTGTTGCCGGTCGCGCGGTAGATCAGCCGGTGCACCGACATGTCCAGACGCATCAGCGTGGCCCGGTCCTCGCCCGACCCGTCGAGGGTGCGAACCCTCGCGGCCATCATGCGCAGCTCGGCCCGCATCGGCTCGGTGGCGGCCGTCGCCGCCCGGTGGGCCGCGAACGGCTCGAGCTGTTCGCGCAGGTCGGAGATCGCGCCCAGCTCGGTGACGTCGACGGCCGTCGCGAACGTGCCCCGCCGCGGGTAGGAGACGACGAGGTGATCGGTCTCCAGGCGCTTGAGGGCCTCGCGCACCGGGGTGCGGCCGAAGCCGAGGGACTCCGCGAGCCTGCCGTCGTTGATCGGCTCGCCCGGCCGGATGTCGAGCATGATCAGCAGGTCCCGGATGCGCTCGTAGGCGGCGTACGCCAGGGAGGTTGGCGGCGCGCCGACCGTCGGCCGGACGGGCGTCTGAAGGTCGGTCATCCGATGTCACCGCTTTCTTTGATCTGAACCGTCTGGTCTGGACCGTTGACAGGTGTCTTCGCCACCAAGCATACTGGTGATCCGGAACTGATATATCAATCGTACTTCAAGAGTTTGGGAGTTCATCGTGGTTGACGTCTTGACCGCCTCGCTCGCGGACCTCGACCCCGAGGTCCGTGCGCAGATCGACGCCGAGCTGAGCCGCCAGCAGAACACGCTGGAGATGATCGCCTCGGAGAACTTCGCTCCCGCTGCCGTCATGGAGGCTCAGGGATCGGTCCTCACCAACAAGTACGCGGAGGGCTACCCCGGCCGTCGCTACTACGGTGGCTGCGAGCACGTCGACGTCATCGAGCAGCTCGCCATCGACCGGCTCAAGGCGCTCTTCTCCGCGGAGTACGCCAACGTGCAGCCGCACTCGGGCGCCCAGGCCAACGCCGCCGCGATGTTCGCCCTCCTCGAGCCGGGTGACACCATCCTCGGCCTCTCGCTGGCCCACGGCGGCCACCTCACCCACGGGATGAAGATCAACTTCTCCGGCCGCCTCTACCAGGTCGTGCCGTACGAGGTCAGCCGCGAGGACTTCCTCATCGACATGGCCGAGGTCGAGCGCCTCACCCTCGAGCACCGGCCCAAGCTGATCGTCGCCGGCTGGTCCGCCTACCCCCGCCAGCTCGACTTCGCGGAGTTCCGCCGCATCGCCGACCTGGTCGGCGCCCGGCTCATGGTCGACATGGCCCACTTCGCCGGCCTGGTCGCGACCGGCCTCCACCCGAACCCGGTGCCCTTCGCCGACGTCGTCACCTCGACGACCCACAAGACCCTCGGCGGCCCGCGCGGCGGCGTGATCCTCACCAACGACCCCGCCATCGCCAAGAAGATCAACTCCTCGGTCTTCCCCGGCCAGCAGGGCGGGCCGCTCGAGCACGTCATCGCCGGCAAGGCCGTCGCCTTCAAGGTCGCCGCGGAGCCCGAGTTCCGCGAGCGCCAGGAGCGTACGCTGCGGGGTGCCCGCATCATCGCCGAGCGGCTGCTCGCCGACGACGTCGCGGCCGCCGGTGTCTCGGTGGTCAGCGGCGGCACCGACGTCCACCTCGTGCTGGTCGATCTGCGTGACTCCGAGCTCAACGGCCAGGACGGCGAGGACCGGCTGCACCGCATCGGCATCACCGTCAACCGCAACGCGGTCCCGTTCGACCCGCGCCCGCCGATGGTCTCCTCCGGCCTGCGGATCGGCACGCCCGCGCTGGCCACCCGCGGGTTCGGCGACACCGACTTCCATGAGGTCGCCGAGATCATCGCGGCCGCGCTGAAGGACGACTTCACCGAGGAGACGGCCGACGCGCTGCGTGCGCGGGTCACGAACCTCGCCGAGAAGCACCCGCTCTACCCCCACCTCCTCGAGTCGAACGGAGCCGAGTGATGGCAGACCTGCTGCCCGAGCACCCCGACTTCCTCTGGCGAAACCCGGAGCCGAAGTCGTCCTACGACGTCGTCATCATCGGCGGCGGCGGGCACGGCCTGGCGACGGCCTACTACCTGGCGAAGAACCACGGCATCGCGAACGTGGCTGTCCTGGAGCGCGGCTGGCTCGCCGGCGGCAACATGGCGCGCAACACGACGATCATCCGGTCCAACTACCTGTGGGACGAGTCGGCGGCGATCTACGAGCACTCCCTCAAGCAGTGGGAGGTGCTCCCCGACGAGCTCGACTACGACTTCCTCTTCAGCCAGCGTGGCGTGCTCAACCTCGCCCACACGCTGCAGGACGTACGCGACTCGGTGCGGCGCTGCGAGGCCAACCGCCTCAACGGGATCGACGCCGAGTGGCTCGACGCGGACCAGGTGAAGGAGGTCTGCCCGATCATCAACACCAGCGACAACATCCGCTACCCGGTCCTCGGCGCGACCTACCAGCCCCGCGCGGGCATCGCCAAGCACGACCACGTCGCCTGGGCGTTCGCCCGCAAGGCCGACGAGCTCGGTGTCGACCTGATCCAGGACTGCGAGGTGACCGGGATCCTCAAGGAGGGCAACCGAGTGGTCGGCGTGCAGACCAGCCGCGGCACGATCGCGGCCGGGAAGGTCGCGCTGTGCGCGGCCGGGCACTCCAGCGTCCTCGCCGAGATGGCCGGCTTCGACCTGCCGATCCAGTCGCACCCGCTCCAGGCGCTCGTCTCCGAGCTCCACCAGCCGGTCCACCCGACCGTGGTGATGTCGAACCACGTCCACGTCTACGTCTCCCAGGCCCACAAGGGCGAGCTCGTCATGGGTGCGGGTGTCGATGCGTACAACGGCTACGGGCAGCGCGGCGGGTTCCATGTCATCGAGGAGCAGATGGCGGCCGCCGTCGAGCTGTTCCCGATCTTCGCCCGCGCACACCTGCTCCGGACCTGGGGCGGCATCGTCGACGTCACCCCCGACGCCTCCCCGGTGGTGGGCAAGACGCCGATCGACCAGCTCTACGTGAACTGCGGCTGGGGCACCGGCGGCTTCAAGGGCACCCCCGGAGCCGGCTGGACGATGGCGCACACGATCGCCCATGACGAGCCGCACGAGTACAACGCACCGTTCGCACTGGAGCGATTCAGCACCGGTGCCCTCATCGACGAGCACGGCGCAGCGGCCGTGGCCCACTGAAAGGAGCCGACGATGATCCTCATCAGCTGCCCCGACTGCGGGCCCCGCGACGAGACCGAGTTCCACTACGGCGGTCAGGCGCACGTCCCCTACCCGGAGGACCCGAACGCCCTCAGCGACGAGGAGTGGGGTCGCTACCTCTTCTACCGCGAGAACACCAAGGGCATCTTCGCCGAGCGCTGGGTCCACAGCTCCGGCTGCCGCAAGTGGTTCAACGTCCTGCGCGACACCGTCACCTATCGCATCGCCGCCGTCTACCGCGCCGGCGAACCGCGTCCCACCCTGGAAGGAGGCCCGCAGTGAGCACGACGTCGCACCGCCTCACCGACGGTGGCCGCATCGACCGATCGACCCGTCTGACCTTCAGCGTCGACGGCCAGGAGTACGCCGGCCACGCCGGTGACACCCTCGCCTCCGCCCTGATCGCCAACGGCGTGCTCGAGTGCGGCCCCTCGCTCTACCGGCAGCGCCCGCGTGGCGTACTCGCCGCCGGGCTGGAGGAGTCCAACGCGCTGGTCAAGCTGAGGCGCCCCGGCGACTCGGTGACCGAGTCGATGCTCCCGGCCACGACGGTCGAGCTCGTCGACGGCCTCGAGGCCGACTACCTCAGCGGTCTCGGCGAGCTCGACCCCGCCGACGACACCGCGGTCTACGACAAGAAGTACGTCCACACCGACGTGCTGATCATCGGCGCCGGCCCCACGGGGCTCGCCGCGGCGCGCACCGCCGCCGCGTCCGGCGCCCGGGTGATCCTGATCGACGACCAGCCCGAGCTCGGTGGGTCGCTGCTCTCCGCCCGCGGCCTGAGCGTCGACGGCGTGGACAGCGACACCTGGTTGCGCGACGTCGCCGAGGAGCTCGCCGCCGCTCCGGAGGTCACGGTCCTGACCCGGACCAACGCCTTCGGCAGCTACGACGCCAACTACGTGATCGCGCTCGAGAGCCGGCTCGACCACCTCGACGCCTCCGCCAAGAAGGCCCTCGCGGGCGTGTCCCGGCAGCGGCTGTGGCACATCCGCGCCCAGCAGGTCGTGGTCGCGACCGGTGCCCACGAGCGTCCCCTCGTCTTCGGCAACAACGACCGCCCCGGCGTGATGCTCGCCTCCGCGGTCCGCACCTACCTGAACCGCTACGGCGTGGCTGCCGGCTCGAACGTGCTGCTCGCGACGACCAACGACAGCGCCTACGAGGTCGCCGCCGACCTGGCCGCCGCCGGAGTCTCCGTGGCGGCCGTCGTCGACGCCCGCGCCGAGCGGTCCGAGGCCGCACGCCGCGCCGAGGAGGCCGGCATCGAGGTCGTCCTCGGCTCCGCCGTCCTCGACACCGCCGGTGACCCGCGGGTCACCTCGGCGACCGTGTCGGCCATCGACGCCGACGGCGCCGCGGTCGGCGAGCGGCGAGAGATCGCCTGCGACGTCGTCGCGGTCGCCGGCGGCTGGAGCCCCGTGGTCCACCTGCACAGCCAGCGGCAGGGCAAGGTGCGCTGGGACGAGGACCTGGCCGGGTTCGTCCCCGACGGCGAGGTCGCCGGCCAGCAGATCGTCGGGTCGGCCCGCGGCAGCTACACCCTCGACGCGTGCCTCGCCGAGGGCCGGTACGCAGCGGCGACGGCCCTCTTCGCCACCGGCTTCGCCGGCGAGGCCCCGGAGGGCCCGCTCCCGGCGGCGACGGGCGACGGTACGACCCGTGCCCTGTGGCTGACCGCCGAGGAGGGCGTCGCGCTGGACGAGCTGGTCGACCACTTCGTCGACTTCCAGCGCGACCAGACGGTGCACGACGTACTGCGGGCGACCGGCGCCGGCATGCGCAGCGTCGAGCACATCAAGCGCTACACCTCCATCAGCACCGCCAACGACCAGGGCAAGACCTCCGGCGTCAACGCCATCGGGGTCATCGCGGCCGCGCTCAACGACGGTCGCAGCCCCGGCGAGATCGGCACGACGACGTACCGGGCGCCGTACGCTCCGATCCCGTTCGTCGCGCTCGCCGGTCGCGAGCGGGGCGACCTGTTCGACCCGGCCCGGCTGACCTCGATCCACCCCTGGCACGTCGCGCAGGGAGCCGAGATGGAGATCGTGGGGCAGTGGCTGCGGCCGTGGTACTACCCGCAGGACGGCGAGTCGCTCGACGAGGCCGTGCTCCGCGAGTGTGCCGCGGTCCGCGAGTCCGTCGGCATGATGGACGCGACCACCCTGGGCAAGATCGAGGTGTGGGGGAGCGACGCCGGCGAGTTCCTCAACCGGATCTACACCAACGCCTTCAAGAAGCTCGCTCCCGGCTCCGCCCGCTACGGCGTCATGTGCACGCCCGACGGGATGATCTTCGACGACGGCGTCACCCTGCGCATCGACGAGGGCCGCTACTTCATGACGACGACCACCGGCGGCGCCGCCAAGGTCCTCGACTGGCTCGAGGAGTGGCACCAGACCGAGTGGCCGACCCTGGACGTCAGCTTCACCTCGGTCACCGAGCAGTGGGCCACCGTCGCCGTCGTCGGCCCGAGGTCGCGCGAGGTGATCGCCAAGATCGCCCCGGACCTCGACGTCAGCAACGACGCGTTCCCGTTCATGACCTTCCGGGAGACGACGCTCGCATCGGGCATCCCGGCGCGGGTGTGCCGGATCTCCTTCTCCGGAGAGCTCGCCTTCGAGGTCAACGTCGAGACCTGGTTCGGCCAGCGGGTGTGGGAGGAGATCCACGCCGCCGGCCAGGAATGGGCGATCACCCCGTACGGCACCGAGACCATGCACGTGCTCCGTGCCGAGAAGGGCTACCCGATCGTCGGCCAGGACACCGACGGCACGGTCACGCCGCAGGACGCCGGGATGGAGTGGATCGTCTCCAAGGCGAAGGACTTCGTCGGCAAGCGCTCCTACAGCCGGGCCGACACCTCCCGCACCGACCGCAAGCACCTCGTCTCGGTGCTGCCCGTCGACAGGTCCTTCCGGCTGCCCGAGGGCACCCAGCTGGTCGAGGCCGGTACGCCGATCACCCCTGCCGAGGGACCGGTGCCGATGCTCGGCCACGTGACCTCGAGCTACCACAGTGCCGCGCTCGGACGTTCGTTCGCGCTGGCGCTCATCAAGGATGGCCGCAACCGCATCGGCCAGACCCTCGTCGCGCCGGTCGGGGACCGACTGGTCGACGTCGTCGTCGCTGACACCGTCCTCTACGACCCGGAAGGAAGCCGCCGCGATGGTTGAGACCACGATCGAGCCGCTCGACAAGTTGATCGGAGGGCTGCGCGTCAGCCCGGCCCAGCATCTCCACGGTGCCTTCGTCGACGCCGGCGTCACCGGTGCCTTCGGGGTGCGGGTGCGCGAGGAGCAGTTCCTGACCATGGTCGGTCTGCGGGTGACGGCCGGCTCGCCCGACCGGGCCCGGCTGGCCAAGATCCTCGGCGCCGAGCTCCCCGGCGGATGCGGCGAGGTCGCCACGGGCCACGACGTGGTCGTCCTGTGGCTCTCGCCCGACGAGTACCTGGTCATCTCGCAGAGCGTGGCCGGCTCCACCCTGGTGTCCTACCTGCGCGCGGGGGTCTCCGAGGGTGGTGCCGCGGTCGTCGACCTGTCGGCCAACCGCACCACCCTCCGGCTGGAGGGTCCCTCGGCGCAGGCGGTCCTGGAGAAGGGCTGCCCGCTCGACCTCCACCCTCGATCCTTCGCGACGGGCACCGCGGTCGTCACCAACATCGGCCGGGTCCCGGTGATCCTGTGGAAGGTCGAGGCCGACTCCTACCGGATCCTGCCGCGGGCCTCGTTCGCCGACTTCCTGGGCCGCTGGCTGGTCGACGCCATGGCCGAGTTCAAGGTATTGGGATCCGGCTGATGGCACTCAGCGTCTTCGACATGTTCTCGGTCGGCATCGGGCCGTCGTCGTCCCACACGGTCGGCCCGATGCGCGCGGCGGTGCAGTTCACCGACGCCCTGAAGGCGGGGTCGCTGCTCGACGCCGTCACCCGGGTGCAGGTCGAGCTGTTCGGCTCGCTCGGCGCCACCGGCCACGGCCACGGCTCCGACAAGGCGGTCGTCCTCGGTCTCGAGGGCAACCGTCCCGAGACGGTCGACACCGACAACGCCGACGCCCGGGTGGCCGAGGTCCGGGCCGCCCGGCGGCTGCGGCTCGCCGGTGCCCGGGACATCGAGTTCGACGCCGACGACGTCGTCATGCACCGCACCCGCACCCTGCCCGCGCACCCGAACGGGATGATCTTCCGGGCCCTCGGTGCGACAGCCGAGGTGCTCCAGGAGAGCACGTACTACTCGGTCGGCGGCGGCTTCGTCGTGGACGAGGACGCGGCCGGCGCCGACCGGATCGTCGAGGACGCGACCCCCATCCCGTATCCGTTCACCACCGGTGCGGAGCTGCTCGCGGTCTGTGCCGAGTCGGGCAAGCGGATCAGCGACGTCATGCTGGCCAACGAGCTGGCGTGGCGTACGGAGGAGGAGGTGCGCGCCGAGCTGCTGCACATCTGGTCGGTCATGCAGGAGTGCGTGCACAACGGCTGCACCCGCGTGGAGCCCACGCTCCCCGGCGGGCTGAAGGTGCCGCGGCGCGCCCCCGGCCTGTACGCCCACCTGCACGCCTCCACCGACGAGACCGACCCGCTCCGGGCGATGGACTGGGTCAACCTCTTCGCGCTGGCCGTCAACGAGGAGAACGCCTCGGGTGGCCGGATCGTCACCGCCCCGACCAACGGCGCCGCGGGCATCGTCCCGGCCGTGCTCCACTACTACGAGAAGTTCGTGCCGAGCGCCGACGAGGACGGGATCGTCAGGTTCCTCCTCGCCGCCGCCGCTATCGGGATCCTATTCAAGATCAACGCGTCGATCTCCGGTGCCGAGGTCGGCTGCCAGGGCGAGGTCGGCTCCGCCTGCGCGATGGCGGCCGGCGCCCTGTGCGAGGTGCTCGGTGGCACCCCGGAGCAGGTGGAGAACGCCGCCGAGATCGGCATCGAGCACAACCTCGGCCTCACCTGCGACCCCGTCGGGGGACTGGTGCAGATCCCGTGCATCGAGCGCAACGCCATCGCCAGCAACAAGGCCATCAACGCGGCCCGCATCGCCGCTCGCGGCGACGGCAGCCATCGGGTCTCCCTCGACGCCGCGATCAAGACCATGCGCGAGACGGGGGCCGACATGAAGATCAAGTACAAGGAGACCTCCCGCGGAGGCCTTGCCGTCAACGTCATCGAGTGCTGATGTCCCGGGCGAGAAGGAGAAGTGCATGACCACCACCGCTGCAAGGATCGACGGCAAGCGCGTCGCCGCCGATCTCAAGGCCGGGCTCGCCGTGCGGGTGAAGGCACTGAACGAGGCCGGGATCGAGCCGGGTCTCGGCACCATCCTCGTCGGCGACGACCCCGGCTCCCACTCCTACGTCGCGGGCAAGCACCGCGACTGCGCCGAGGTCGGCATCGCCTCGATCCGGATCGAGCTCCCCGCCAGCGCCTCGCAGGCCGAGATCGAGGCGGCCGTGCAGCGGCTCAACGACGACCCGGCCTGCACCGGCTTCATCGTCCAGCTGCCGCTGCCGCCGCACGTCGACACCCACCGCGTCCTGGAGCTCATCGACCCGGACAAGGACGCCGACGGTCTCCATCCCACCAACCTCGGCAAGCTGGTGCTCGGCACCCCGGCCCCGCTGCCGTGCACGCCCCGCGGGATCATCGAGCTGCTGCGGCAGCACGACGTGCCGATCACCGGCCAGCGGTTCTGCGTCATCGGCTGCGGTCTCACCGTCGGCAGGCCCCTCGGCCTCATGCTCACCCGCCCGACCGAGCACGCCACCGTCACCCTGTGCAACATCGAGACCCGTGACGTCGCCGCCCATGCCCGGGCCTCGGACGTCATCGTCGCGGCAGCCGGCGTCGCCCACCTGGTCAAGCCCGACTGGGTCAGCCCCGGCGCCACCGTCCTCTCCGTCGGGATCACCCGCACCATCGAGGGCATCCTGGGCGACGTCGACCCCAACGTGGACGTCGTCGCCGGCAAGATGACCGGCGCCACCGGCGGTGTCGGGCCGATGACCCGCGCGATGCTGCTGACCAACATCGTCGAGATCGCCGAGCAGCAGCTGGCTGCCAGGGAGGCGATCGTCGGGGCGCCGGCATGACCGCCGTGCTCTCCACCGACGTCGCTGAGCGCTGTCAGGTGATGGGCATCATCAACGTCACGCCCGACTCCTTCTCCGACGGCGGCAGGTTCCTCGAGGTCGACGCCGCCGTACGCCGCGGGCTCGAGCTCGTCCGCGACGGCGCCGACATCCTCGACGTCGGCGGCGAGTCCACCCGGCCGGGCGCGCAGCGGGTCAGCGAGCGCGAGGAGCTCGCCCGGGTGATCCCGGTCGTCGACGCCCTGGCCCGGAGCGGGGTGCCGGTCTCGGTCGACACGATGCGCGCCTCGGTCGCCCGGCAGGCGGTCGAGGCCGGCGCGGTCATCGTCAACGACGTCTCCGGCGGGCTCGCCGACCCCGAGATGCTGCCGTTCCTGGCCGAGGCGGACGTCACCTGCGTACTCATGCACTGGCGGGCGCACTCCACCCGGATGGACGACTTCTGCTTCTACGACTCGCTCGTCGACGACGTCCGTGCCGAGCTCCGTGGCCGGGTCGAGTCGGCACTCGATGCAGGCGTACGTCCCGAGCGCATCATCCTCGACCCCGGCCTGGGGTTCGCGAAGACCGCCGCCCAGTCCTGGGAGCTGCTCGCGGCCCTCCCGGCGCTGCGAGAGCTCGGCTTCCCCCTCCTCGTCGGAGCCTCCCGCAAGCGGTTCCTCGCCGAGGCGGCGGCGTACGGACGACGTCAGCCGGACGTCCCGGCCGACCGGGACGAGGCGTCGGACGCCGTCGCGGCGATCGCCGCGACGGAGGGCGCCTGGGGAGTGCGCGTGCACTCGGTCTCCGGCGCCGCGGCGGCCTCCCGGGTGGCCGCGCGCCTGCGCGGGACCGCGGTCGCGGCCGAGCTGGTCGGTGTCCCGGCAGGGCGGCGATGAGTCGCCGCTCGGCCGCCGCGACCGTACGTCGCCTGCTGCTCGAGACTCGCTACGAGGTCCTGCCCACCGCGTCGATCGAGGAGGTCGTCACCACCGCCCTCCCCGCCGGCCGAACCGTCACGGTGACGGCGTCGCCGGCCAAGGGCCTGGAGCGAACCGTGGACCTGGCCGTCCGGCTCGCCGGCCACGGCTACGACGTCGTGCCCCACCTCGCTGCGCGCATGGTCTCGAGCCGGGCCGAGCTCGCCGAGATCACCGGCCGGCTGACGGCGGCCGGGGTCACCAAGGTCTTCGTGCCCGCCGGTGACGCGGAGCAGCCGGGGGAGTTCCCCGGCGCGCTGGAGCTCCTCGAGGCCCTCGTCGACCTCGGCGACCCGTTCAGCCACGTGGGCGTGGCCGGTTATCCCGAGGACCATCCGACGATCATCCACGACCGTCTGGTCCAGGCGATGTGGGACAAGCGCCGCCACGCCACCGAGATCGTCAGCAACCTCACCTTCGACCCGGCCGCCCTCACCGACTGGGTACGCCGCGTGCGCGCCCGGGGCGTCACGACCCCGATCATCGTCGGGCTGCCCGGCCCGGTCGAGCGCGCGAAGCTCCTCGCGATGGCGACCAGGATCGGGGTGGGGGAGTCGACGCGGTTCCTCGCCAAGAACAAGGGGATGTTCGCCCGCATCGCCGCCCCGGGCGGCTACTCGCCGGAGCGATTCCTCATGCGTGCCGCCCCGGGCCTGGAAGGAGCAGAGGCCGTGGTCACCGGCCTGCATCTGTTCACGTTCAACCAGGTCGCCGAGACCGAGAGCTGGCGCCGCGACCTGCTGGCACGACTGGGTGGTGACCCCCTGTGACGGACACCGCCATCGACCTGGACGTCACCGAGGTGGAGCGCCGGCTCCTCGCCCGCTGGCCGGAGACCAGGATCGCCCCGTCCCTGGAGCGCATCCGGGCGGTGATGGAGGCGCTCGGCCAGCCGCAACGCGGCTACCGGTCGATCCACATCACCGGCACGAACGGCAAGACGAGCACCGCGCGGATGGTGGAGGCCATCCTGCTCGAGCTGGGCTCGAGCGTCGGCAGGTTCACCAGTCCCCATCTGGCCGACATCCGGGAGCGCATCAGCATCGGCGGCCGGCTGATCTCGCGCGACGCGTTCGTCCGGGCCTACCGTGACGTCCTGCCCGCGGCCGAGGCCGTGGACCGTGAGGGTCCCATTCCGCTGTCGTTCTTCGAGATGACCGTCGCGATGGCCTACCAGGCGTTCGCGGCCGCCGACATCGACGTGGCGACGGTCGAGGTCGGCATGGGCGGCATGTGGGACGCGACCAACGTCATCGATGCCCAGGTCGCCGCGATCCTTCCCGTCGGCCTCGACCACGTCGACCAGCTGGGTCCGACCAGGCTCGACATCGCCGCGGAGAAGGCCGGGATCATCAAGCCCGGCTCGGTGGCCGTGACGGCTCGCCAGACCCCGGAGGTCGAGCAGCTCCTCCGGGCCCACGCCGACGCGCATCTGGCGAGGATCGTGGTCGAGGGGCGCGACTTCGGTCTGCGCGGCCGCCGGGCCTCCGCCGACGGTCAGGTCATCTCGGTCGACGGCCTCGCGGGTCACTATCCCGAGGTCCCGCTCTCCCTGCACGGGCGCCACCAGGCGCACAACGCGGCGGTCGCGGTCGCGAGCGTCGAGGCGCTCCTGGAGGACACGATCCCGCTGGACGTACTGCGCCGGGCGCTGGGGTCGGTCAGGTCGCCCGGACGGCTGGAGGTGCTGCCCGGGTCTCCGGCCGTCGTCCTCGACGCCGCCCATAACCCCGACGGCGCTCGGGCCCTGGCGGCCGGCCTCGCCGACCTGGGCCGGCGACCGACCGTCGCCGTGGTCGCCGCGATGGGCGACAAGGACCTGGCCGGCATGCTCGCCGAGCTCGAACCCGTCGTGACCACGATGATCTGCACCCGCAACAGCAGCCCGCGGTCGCTGCCGGCCGGCGACACCGCTGCCGCGGCGCGAGACGTCCTGGGCGCGGACCGGGTCGTGGAGATCGGGCATCTCGGCCATGCCCTCCTCGAGGCGGTCCGGACGGCCTCGGCACTCTCCGGCGACGGTGGCGCTCAGGTGCTGGTCACCGGCTCCGTGGTCACCGTGGGAGAGGCGCGCAGCCTGCTGGGCCTGTGACGACGGCCGCGTGAAAACGGCCCCGTGAAGAGGTGCTGCCCCTGACCATCGTGGCCAGGGGCAGCACCGTCGTGCCGTCCGGTGCGTCAGCGCACCATGCCGTGCGGGTCGATGACGTACTTGGTGGCCGCACCCTGGTCGAACGCCGCGTAGCTCTCCGGAGCCTCGTCGAGGCTGATCGCCTTCGCGTTGACCGCGTCGGCGATGTGAGCCTTGTCCGCGAGGATCAGGTTCATCAGCTGGCGGTTGTACTGCTTCACCGGGCACTGGCCGGTCACGAACGTGTGCGACTTGGCCCAACCGAGGCCGAGACGTACGCCGATCTGCCCCTGCTTCGCGGCGTCGTCGACCGCGCCCGGGTCGCCGGTGACGTACAGGCCGGGGATGCCGAGGGAGGCACCGGCCCGGGCGACGTCCATGATGTCGTTGAGGACGGTCGCGGGCTGCTCGGCGGCGTCACGGCCGTGGCCGCGCGCCTCGAAACCGACGGCGTCGATCGCCGCATCCACCTCCGGCTCGCCGACGATGTCCGCGATGATGTCGGCCAGCGCGTCACCCGTGGACAGGTCGGCGGTCGCGCAGCCGAAGCTGGCGGCCTGCTCGAGCCGGTCCGCGTTCATGTCGCCGACGATGACGGTCGCGGCGCCGAGCAGCTGAGCCGAGTACGCCGCGGCGAGCCCGACCGGGCCCGCGCCCGCCACGTAGACGGTCGAGCCGGTGGTCACGCCCGCGGTGTAGGCACCGTGGTAGCCGGTGGGGAAGATGTCGGAGAGCATCGTCAGGTCGAGGATCTTCTCCAGCGCCTGGTCCCGGTCGGGGAACTTCAGCAGGTTGAAGTCGGCGAACGGCACCATGACGTACTCCGCCTGGCCGCCGATCCAGCCGCCCATGTCCACGTAGCCGTACGCCGCGCCCGCCCGGGCCGGGTTCACGTTGAGGCAGATGCCGGTCTTGCCCTCGTTGCACATGCGGCAACGGCCGCAGGCGATGTTGAACGGCACCGAGCAGATGTCGCCCACCTCGTGGAAGAGGACGTCGTCGCCGATCTCGACGATCTCGCCGGTGATCTCGTGACCGAGCGTCTGACCGATGGCGGCGGTCGTACGGCCGCGGACCATGTGCTGGTCGCTGCCGCAGATGTTGCTGGTCACGAGCTTGAGGATCACCGCGTGCGGCGCGGCGCGCTTGATGCCCAGACCGCTGGCGACCTCCGCGGGGAGCTCCAGCTTCGGGTATTCGATGGACTCGACGGCCACCTCGCCCGGCCCCTTGTAGACGACGACTCTGTTGTCTGCCATGGCGTCTCTTCTTCCTGCCCCGGAGGGCTTCCGACGGTTGCGGGGATGTTTCTCATAGCGAAACAGAAGCGCTATATGAAACAAACTAGACCGTCGACAGCGCCGGCATCAAGACCCTGATCCGATCGATTTCGGAGGCTCGAGCGGCGGTGCCTGCGCCGTGTGCGGCGCCCGCTCGGCGGTGGGCGGCCGAAAGCAAAATCTTCAAGGGAGGCATACTGTTTCGGCATGAGCAACACGAGCGAAACACGGAGCACGACCGTTCACTCAGTGGACCGAGCCATCTCCATCCTCCAGGTGCTCGCCCGTCGGGGGGCTGTCGGCGTCACACCGATCTCCGAGGAGCTGGGGGTGCACAAGTCCACGGTCTTCCGTTTGCTGGCGACGCTCGAGGCCCGCGGTCTCGTGGAGCAGAGCGCCAGTCGCGGTGACTATCAGCTCGGTTATGGGGTCATCCAGCTGGCTGCCGGCGCGACCCGCAAGCACGACATCTCGGTCACCAGCCGGCCGATCTGCATGGCGCTGGCGGATGCGGTCGGCGAGACCGTCAACATCGTCATCAACGACGGTGCGGAGGCGATCACGATCGACCAGGTGATCGGGAGCGCGGAGATCACGTCGGTGAACTGGGTCGGACAGCGGAGCCCCCTGCACACGACCGCGTCCGGCAAGGTCTTCCTGGCGAACATGCCGCCCGAGGAGCGTCGGAAGATCCTCGAGGACGGCCTCGAGCGCTACACCGAGAAGACCGTCGTCGACCCAGCGCTGCTCGAGGAGCAGCTCGCCGAGGTCAGGGAGCTGGGATACGCCTTCTCCGTCGACGAGCACGAGATCGGGCTGACCGGGGTGGCTGCGCCGATCCGTTCGCTGGGCGGCGGGGTGATCGCGGCCGTGGTGGCCTCCGGTCCGTCCTTCCGGATCACCGCCGAGAAGGCGCCCGAGCTGGCCGAGCACGTCCTGACGGCCGCCGCGGCGATCTCCGAGCGGAACGGCTTCCCGAAGGCCGAATGATCGCACCTGTCCATGCCGCGGAGTGGCACGTCGAAGGGCCCGCATGCCTCGTGCATGCGGGCCCTTCGCGTACGTCGTGAAGCGCATGTAAATCCTGCGAGCGAATCCAGATGGATTCGTTGACACCGTCTGGAATCTCCCGGCAGAATCGTTTCGCGCTACGCAGTAGTTGTGCAGAGTGAAACAACCGCCGTCTGGCGGACCGCCGTATCTGAACCCGGAAACCTGCCCGGTTTGAGCGTGGGAGACATCAACGTGACGCGAATGAGCACCGAATCGACGCCCGTGGAGCTGGCGTCCTTGGCGGACAAGCGTGCAGCCGGTTTCGGCCTGGAGGCGCCTTTCTACACGAGCCCGGAGATCTACGAGCAGGACCTCGATCTCATCTTCGGGCAGCACTGGATCTTCGCCGTCGCCGAGGCGGAGATCCCGGATCCCGGTGACTACGTCACCGTCGACCTGGGACCCCACTCCGTGATCGTCGTCCGCGACGACGACGAGAACGTCCGCGCCTTCCGCAACGTCTGCCGTCACCGCGGATCTCGACTGCTCGGGTCGGGCTGCGGCTCGATCGGCAACATCGTGTGCCCCTACCACCAGTGGACCTACCGGGTCGACGGCAGCCTGATCTTCGCGGAGTCGCAGGCCGACACCTTCGAGTACGACAAGTTCGGGCTCAAGCCGGTGAACGTGCGCGCGGTCGGCGGCCTGGTGTTCCTCTGCCTCGCCGACGAGCCGCCGGCCGACTTCGACGAGGTCAGCCAGCTCATCGAGCCCTACCTGAAGCCCTACGGCCTCGCGTCGGCCAAGATCGCCCACCAGACCGACATCGTCGAGGAGGGCAACTGGAAGCTGGTGATGGAGAACAACCGCGAGTGCCACCACTGCGACGCCTCCCACCCCGAGCTGCTCACGGCGTACTTCCCGATCAGCCGCTACGAGGCCGAGGACGTGCCGCCGCGCCTGCAGCAGGTCTACGAGCGCTACCTGGAGGCGCAGACCGACCTGGAGAAGGCCCGCGAGGTGATCGGTTTCCCGAACGGGGACATCTGTCAGCTGGAGGGCAAGGCGACGGGGTTCCAGATCTCCCACCTGCCGCTGGACGGCGCGGGCGCCTCCTTCGGCCCCGACGGTCAGCAGCTCTGCGCGAAGCTGATGGGCTCCATCGAGGACCCGCGGTTCGGCGACCTGTCGCTGCACATGCAGCCCAACTCGTGGTTCCACTTCCTCGCCGACCATGCCGTGGTCTTCTCGGTGATCCCGCTCGCGGTCGACCGGACGCTGGTCCGGACGACCTGGCTGGTCAACCCGGAGGCCGTCGAAGGCGTCGACTACTCGGTCGAGTCGCTCACCTCCGTCTGGCGTGCCACCAACGACCAGGACCGGGTCCTGGTCGAGGGCACCCAGCGAGGCGTGACGGACCCCGGCTACGTACCTGGTCCGTACTCAGAGGTCGAGGGTGAGGTCGATGCATTCGTCACCTGGTACGTCCAGCGCGTCCAAGCCAACGCCTAGCCGGAGCTCGGGAGGAGACATGACCATCATGGAGACCGACATCCCCGAGGTGTCGGAGCCCAACTCGTTCGGTCTGCAGAACGGCCGCCCGGCGGCCGTCCGCAGCCGGCGGAACCTGGAGCCCTGCTGGGCCGAGAGCGACGTGATGGACCTGGTGTGCAGCCAGGTGCTCGCGGTGACCCATGACGTGAAGACCTTCGTCTTCACGACCCCCGACCGGCGTCCCTTCGACTTCGAGGCGGGCCAGTTCATCACCATCCGCGTCGAGATCGACGGCGAGCTGATGACCCGCTGCTACACGATCGCCTCGCCGCCGACCCGGCCCGACCGGCTGGCCATCACGGTCAAGCGGGTCCCCGACGGCATCGTGTCGAACTGGCTCCACGACAACCTCGAGCCCGGGAACTGGATCTCCATGCACGCCCCGGCGGGTGCGTTCGTCCTGCCGGAGGAGGACGCGCCGAAGTACCTCTTCCTCTCGGCGGGGAGCGGGATCACCCCGGTGCTGTCGATGACGCGGACGCTCTACGACCTCGGGTCCGAGGCGGACATCCTCTTCGTCCACAGCGCGCGTACGCCGGCCGACATCATCTACCGCGGTGAGCTCGAGGCGATGGCGCGTCTGATGCCCAACCTGCGCGTGGCCGAGATCTGTGAGGGCGATGCCCCCACGGAGCGCTGGATGGGGCTGCAGGGACGCATCTCCAAGCCGGTCCTCGAGATCCTGGCACCCGACCTCGACGAGCGCGAGACCTACATCTGCGGTCCGGCGGGCTACATGGCGGCCGCGAAGTCGCTGCTCGAAGAGCTCGGCTACGACATGGAGAAGTACCACGAGGAGAGCTTCGACTTCGGTGCTCCCGCGGTGCCTGCCCCGACGGCCGCGCCGCCGGTCGAGCAGGACGCCGAGGTGGAGGCCGCTGCCGGGTTCTCGATCGAGTTCGCGCGCAGCGGGAAGATGATCACCTGCGGTCCGGACGAGACCATCCTGGAGGCGGCGATCGCCGCCGGCATGCGGCCGATGTCCGCCTGCGGCCAGGGCATGTGCGGCACCTGCAAGGTGTCGATGCTCTCCGGCGAGGTCGACATGAAGCACAACGGCGGCATCCGGCCCAAGGAGATCGCCAACCAGAAGGTGCTGATCTGCTGCTCCAAGCCGCTGGGTGACATCCAGCTGGACTGCTGAGCCGGAGCCGTACGCAGCGCCGGTGGCTGTCAGGTCGACGACCTGGCAGCCACCCGGGTCTCAGAGGACCTGACGGATCTCGCGCTCGAAGCTGCCGATGTGCTCGAGGGTGAGCTTCTCGGCCCGGTCGGCGTCGCCGTCGGCCACGACGGTGAGGAGCTGGGCCTGCTCGACCACGTGGTGGGCCAGGTCGGGGAGCCGGTCGATCACCATCCACCAGATCCTGATGGCCAGGTTGTCGTACCGGATCAGGATGTCCTCGAGGTGGGGGTTGCCGCTCGAGCGGTAGATCAGGCCGTGCGCGGCCTTGTCGACCTGCATCAGGGAGGTGCGGTCGCCGTCGCCGAGCTTGCCCTCGCCGATCTGGGCCGCGAGGGCACGCATCTGCTCGCGCTGCTCGGCCGTCGCGCGCTCCGCGGCCGCACGCGACGCGTACGGTGCGAGCTGGCGCCGGATCTCGGCGATCGCGCTGAGCTCGGTGGCGTCGATCGTCGTCGCGAAGGTGCCGCGGCGCGGGAAGGAGTGGACCAGGTGGTCGGCCTCGAGCCGCTTGATCGCCTCGCGGACAGGAGTGCGGCCCATGCCGATGGCCGCGGCGATCTGGCCGTCGTTGATCGGCGCCCCGGGCCGGATGTCGAGCATCACCAGGCGCTCGCGGATGTAGAGGTAGGCCTGCTCGGCGAGCGAGCCGGCGGGGGGAGCCGCCGTCGTTGCCAGGATCTCGTCAACCGTCATTGAGTCGTGCCCCACTTGTCCGTTCCGGCGGGTGTGCTTTTTACCATCCTAGACTGATACATCAGTTTCCGGGCAATGGCGCGTTGGGCATGGCGGGTCATGGCGTCGAGAGGAAGTTCGCGATCAGAGCGGCCCCGTGCTCGCTCAGGATCGACTCGGGATGGAACTGCACGCCGACCTGGGGCAGTGACGTGTGGCGTACGGCCATCACCACCGGCTCGCCGTGGTCGTCATCGGTCTCGGCGATGACCTGGAGCTCGGGCGGGATGCTCGTCGCGGCGAGCGAGTGATAGCGCACCGCCGAGAACGAGGACGGTACGCCGGCGAACAGCCTGTCCCCGCGGTGCCGGACCCGCGCCACGTCGCCGTGCGCGGGCGGGATCCGGTCGACGCGGCCTCCGTAGGTGGTCACCACGCCCTGCATGCCGAGACAGACGCCGAGCACCGGGACCGTCCCCGCGCGCAGCACCTCGCCGCCGACGGCGAAGTCGACGGGATCGGCCGGATGCCCCGGGCCGGGGGAGAGGACGACGTGGTCGAACCCGAGAACGTGGGCCGCTGTCGTCGCGTCGTGCTGGACCACGGTCGGGAGCGTCCCGGCGACGCCGGCGATCAGGTGCACGAGGTTCCAGGTGTAGGAGTCGTGGTGATCGACGACGACGATCCGAGGATGAACGGTGCCTGTCATGCGCCACCTTCTCGAGCCTGTTGTCGACAACTAGTATATCAGTGGTAGGGTTCCGGCATGACCGAGCGTGCGAACCGGGTGGTGCGGCTGCTGAGCCCCCGCAGATCGAGCACTGCGGTGCCGACGCCGGACGTCGTGCTGGCCGAGCTCGGCCTGCCCGTGCGCGAGGTCGCGCCGCCGGCTGTGGCCCAGGTGCCCGCTGTTCGGGCGGGATCGTTCGTCTTCACCTCGGGGCAGCTGCCCATCCGGCACGGCGAGCTCCTCGCCGCGGGCAGGGTGGGCGACACGCTCGGCGTCGCCGACGGTCAGGCCTGCGCGCAATGGTGCGTGCTCAACGCGCTGGCTGCGATCAGGTCCGAGATCGGTGATCTCGGCCGGGTGAGGCGCGTCGTCAAGGTCGTGGTCTATGTCGCCTCGGGGGCGCTCTTCACCGATCAGGCCCTCGTTGCCAACGGCGCCTCGGAGCTCCTCGGCAGGGTGTTCGGCGACGCGGGGCAGCACGCGCGCTCCGCGGTGGGGGTCTCTGCCCTGCCTCTGGATGCGCCCGTCGAGCTCGAGCTCGTCGTCGAGATCTGACCCTTGCCGGTGTGATGCATCACATATAAGGTAACTAGTATATCAGCGTCTGAACGGGTAGCGCCCCACTGAAGTGCCGCCGCCCGGAGCCCCATGTGGCACCGACAGATGCTGCACATCCCAAGAGCCCTCGATCGGAGTGCGTCATGAGATCATCTGTAGGTAGCGGAGACCTGTCACCAGTGGGTTCGCCGCGCCACAAATCCGTCAGCCAGAGCGGCGGTCCGACCCATCCCGCCCTCGACTGTCCGCCGGAGGAGACGGCCGCGCACGCCGGGGGCCTGGACCGGGTCGTCTTCGGCGTCACCGCGCTCATCGCGATCGGCTTCCTGGTCTGGGGCTTCGTCAGCACGGACTCGCTGGCCTCGGTCTCGGGGAAGTCCCTGTCCTGGGTGATGTCCAACCTGGGGTGGCTCTTCGTCACCGCTGCCTCGACCTTCGTCGGCTTCGTGCTCTGGCTCGCCTTCGGCAAGTTCGGCAACATCCCGCTCGGCCGCGACGGCGAGGAGCCCGAGTTCCGTACGGTCTCCTGGATCACGATGATGTTCAGCGCCGGCATGGGGATCGGCCTGATCTTCTACGGCGTCAGCGAGCCGGTCAGCCACTACGTCTCGCCCCCGCCGGGCTCGGTCGGCGACGGTGAGTCCGAGAAGATCCAGACGGCCATGGCCACGACCCTCTTCCACTGGGGGATCCACCCGTGGGCGATCTACGCCCTGGTCGGACTCGCGATCGCGTACAGCGTCTTCCGCAAGGGCCGCGGCCTGCTGATCAGCTCGGTGTTCGCACCCATCCTCGGGCGCCACGCTCACGGCACGGGCGGGAAGGTCATCGACATGCTGGCGATCTTCGCGACCCTCTTCGGGTCGGCGGCGTCGCTCGGCCTGGGGGCGCTCCAGATTCGCAGCGGGCTCGAGATCGTCGGCGGGATCGGCAAGACGGGCAACGGCATCCTGGTCGCGATCATCGCCGTGCTCACCGTCGCGTTCGTCTTCTCGGCGGTCTCGGGCGTGGCCAAGGGGATCCAGTGGCTCTCGAACATCAACATGGTGCTCGCCGTCGGGCTGGCCCTGTTCGTCTTCGTGGCCGGTCCGACCGTGTTCATCCTCAACCTGGTCCCGACCACCGTCGGCACCTTCTTCCAGGAGGTCGCGATGATGTCGGCGCGCACCTCAGCGGAGGGGTCTGAGACCGCGTCCTGGCTGTCGAGCTGGACGATCTTCTACTGGGCCTGGTGGCTCTCCTGGACGCCGTTCGTCGGCATGTTCATCGCCCGGATCTCGCGCGGCCGGACCATCCGCCAGTTCGTGACCGGCGTGCTCCTCGTGCCGTCGCTGGTGAGCCTGGCCTGGTTCGCCATCTTCGGTGGCGCGGCCATCGACCTGCAGAAGAGCGGCGTGGACATCGCCGGCGCGGGCGGTGTGGAGTCCCAGCTGTTCAACACGCTGGAGTCCTTCCCGCTGGCCACCGTGGCGAGCGTGGTGGTCATGATCCTGGTCGCGCTCTTCTTCGTCTCCGGTGCGGACGCCGCCTCGATCGTCATGGCCACGCTCTCCGAGCGCGGCTCCATCGAGCCGAGCAAGCCGACCGTGATCTTCTGGGGTGTCGCCACGGGTGCGGTCGCGGCCGTGATGCTCCTGGTCGGCGGCTCCGACGCGTTGAGCGGCCTGCAGACGATCACCATCGTCGCGGCGGTCCCGTTCGTGCTGGTCATGCTCGCGTTGTGCGTGTCCCTGGTGAAGGACCTCCGCGAGGACCCGCTGGTCGTGCGCGCCCAGTACGCCTCCAAGGCCGTCGAGCAGGCCGTCGTCTACGGGGTCTCGGAGCACGGTGACGACTTCGTCCTCCGGGTCTCCCGCGATCCCGATGCGCCGGCCGATGAGTCGGCCGATGAATCGGCCGGCAACGGACTGGTCGACGACGAGGAGGCCAGCTAGCCGAGGTCGGCCGGCTGGCACGAGTCCCGAAGGAGCGGTTGTGGTGAAGCGAGACGCGGACGGCGCGTACTCCGTGGAGGATCCGGTCGACGCGCTCGGCGTCACCGAGCCGAAGACCTGGGCCGCCGGTGTCCCGGCGGTGCGGAAGGCGATCGAGTATTCGCTGACGCAGACCTCGGTGCGGCGTACGGCGTTGACGTTGTTGAACCTCAACCAGGCCGGCGGGATGGACTGCCCGGGGTGCGCGTGGCCGGAGCCGGGACACCGGCACCTTAACGAGTACTGCGAGAACGGCGCCAAGCACATCGCCGACGAGGCGACGTCGCGCCGGGTGACGCGGGAGTTCTTCGCCCGGCACTCGATCGAGGAGCTGGACCGGAAGTCGGACTACTGGCTCAACCAGCAGGGCCGGCTGACCGAGCCGATGGTCAAGCGGCCCGGCGCGACCCACTACGAGCCGATCAGCTGGGCGGACGCGTTCGCGACCGTCGCCGAGGAGCTCAACGGCCTGGACTCTCCCGACGAGGCGATGTTCTACGTCTCGGGCAGGCTGAACAACGAGGCCGCGTTCCTGCTGCAGCTCTTCGCCCGCGCCTTCGGCACCAACAACCTGCCCGACTGCTCGAACATGTGTCACGAGTCGAGCGGCTCGGCGCTCAACGAGACCCTGGGCATCGGCAAGGGCAGCGTCCAGCTCGAGGACATCTACAACGCGGACCTGGTGTTCGTGGTCGGGCAGAACCCGGGCACGAACCACCCGCGGATGCTCTCCGCGCTGGAGGAGACCAAGCAGCGCGGTGGCAAGGTCATCGCGGTGAACACGCTGCCCGAGGCGGGTCTGATGCGGTTCAAGAACCCGCAGAAGGCCCGCGGCGTGGTGGGCCGGGGCACCCAGATCGCGGACCGCTTCCTGCAGATCCGCCCCGGCGGCGACCTCGCGCTGTTCCAGATGCTCAACCGTCTGCTCCTGGAGGCAGACCGGTCCGCCGGTGGCGGTGTGCTCGACTGGGAGTACATCGCCGAGTACACGACCGGGTTCTACGCCTTCGCCGAGCACGCCGGCACGATCACCTGGAAGGAGGCGCTCGAGGCCACCGGGCTGACCCGCGAGGAGATCGAGGCGGTCCACGAGCAGGTGCTGGCCAGCCGCTCGGTCATCGTCTGCTGGGCGATGGGGCTGACCCAGCACAAGCACGGGGTGCCGACGATCCGCGAGGTGGTCAACTTCCTCATGCTGCGGGGCAACATCGGCAAGCCCGGGGCGGGGGTGTGCCCGGTCCGGGGCCACTCCAACGTGCAGGGCGACCGGACGATGGGCATCTGGGAGAAGATGCCCGGCTCCTTCCTCGACGCGCTCGGGGCCGAGTTCGGGTTCGACCCACCGCGCAAGCACGGCTACGACTCGGTCGACGGTGTCCGGGCGATGCGGGACGGGCGGGCGAAGGTCTTCATGGGCATCGCCGGCAACTTCGTCAGAGCGATCTCCGACAGCGACGTCGCCGAGGCCGCGCTGCGGAAGTGCCGGCTGACGGTCCAGGTCTCCACCAAGCTCAACCGCTCCCACACGGTGGTCGGCGAGACGGCTCTGATCCTGCCCACCCTGGGCCGCAGCGACGTCGACGTCCAGGCCACCGGCGAGCAGTTCGTCACCGTCGAGGACTCGATGAGCTCCGTGCACGCCACCCGCGGCAAGCTCCCGCCGGCCTCGGAGCATCTGCTGAGCGAGGTCGCGATCGTCTCCCGGCTGGCGAAGGCCACGATCGGTGACCGTTACGGCATCCGCTGGGCGGACTTCGAGGCCGACTACGACCGCGTCCGCGATCGGATCGCGCGGGTGGTGCCGGGATTCGAGGACTTCAACAGGCGGATCAAGGACCCGAACGGGTTCGTCCTCCCCAACCCGGTCAACTCGGGCGTCTACCGCACCCCGAGCGGCAAGGCGGTCTTCACGCGCAACGATCTGACCTGGCTGGAGGCCCCGCCGGGCCATCTGATCCTGCAGACGCTGCGCTCCCACGACCAGTGGAACACCATCCCGTACGCCATGGACGACCGCTACCGCGGCATCCACCACGCCCGCCGGGTGGTGATGGTCAACCCCGCCGACCTCGACGAGCTGGGGCTGGCCGACGGTGACCGCGTCGACATCGTCAGCGTTTGGGAGGACGGCGTCGAGAGGCGCGCGCCCGGGTTCACCCTGGTCGCCTATCCGGCGAGCCGGGGGTCGGCTGCTGCGTACTATCCGGAGACCAACGTCCTGGTTCCGCTCGACAGCGTCGCCGAAGGCAGCAACACCCCGACGTCGAAGGGGGTCGTGGTTCGTTTCGAGGTTGCCGGAGCGGAGGCGGGCTGACGCACGGCGTGGCTGTAGATTCGTACCTGTGAAGAGGCCTCGAAGTTCCTACCGCTCACCCGCGTTCGACACGAGGGGTGAGCGGGCCTGATGGACAGCCAGACATTCCTCGCGCTCGGGCTGGTGCTGGTCTTCGTGCTGGTCGGCGGCGTCTTCGCCGCGACCGAGCTCGCACTCGTGTCGCTGCGGGAGAGCCAGCTGGCGGCCATGGAGCGGCAGGGGCCTCGTGGGGCGCGGGTGGCGGAGGTCGCGCGCAACCCCAACCGCTTCCTGGCCGCGGTGCAGATCGGCGTGACCGTCGCGGGCTTCCTCTCCGCGGCCTACGGCGGCTCGACGATCGCTCCGGACGTCGCGCCCTACCTCGAGCGGCTCGGCCTGGGAGAGGCGCTCGCCGAGACCACGGCGCTGATCGTGCTGACCCTGTTCATCGCCTATCTGTCCCTGGTGCTGGGCGAGCTGGTGCCCAAGCGGCTGGCGCTGCAGAAGGCGGCCGGCATCTCGCTGGCCGTCGCGCCCGTGCTGGACAGGTTCGCCAGTGTGATGCGGCCGGTGATCTGGCTGCTCTCGGTCTCCACCGACGCCGTCGTACGCCTGCTCGGGGGTGACCCCAAGGCCTCGGCCGAGGAGGTCTCGGAGGAGGAGCTGCGCGAGATGGTCTCGACCAACCGGGACCTCGAGGAGGACGAGCGCCGGATCCTCCGCGACGTCTTCGCCACCACCGAGACGACGCTGAAGGAGGTGATGCGCCCACGTGGCGACGTCACCTTCATGCCGGCCTCGATGCCGCTCTCCGAGGCCGCCGAGACGGTCCGCGACCTGCCCTACTCCCGCTACCCGGTCACCGGTGAGGGCTTCGACGACATCCTCGGGTTCCTGCACGTACGCGACCTGCTCGGTGTCGACGCGACCGACCAGCGCACGATCCGCGACATCTGCCGTCCGGTGCTGGCCCTGCCGGGGAGCAAGCGGGTGATCCCGTCCGTCGCGACGATGCGCGAGGGCGGCACCCACCTGGCGATGGTCGTGGACGAGTACGGCGGCACCGACGGCATCGTGACCCTGGAGGACCTCGTCGAGGAGATGATCGGCGACATCCAGGACGAGTACGACCACGGCGAGGCGCGCATCCGTGACTACGGCGACCTCTCCCGGATCGACGGAGCGATGACTATCGAGGACTTCGCGGACACCACCGGCATCGAGCTCGAGGACGGCGGCTACGAGACCGTCGCGGGCTACCTCATCTCGCGGCTGGGCCACATCCCGCAGGTCGGTGAGGTGCTCGCTCTTCCGGGCGCCACCTTGGAGGTGGCCGCTCGGAACGGAAACCGGGTCACCGAGATCGCGCTGCACCCCGAGGTGACACCTCCGGCACCGGAGTGAGGACGGTGCCGTCGGCGAGCCAGCGGTCGAGGTTGTCGAGGGTCAGCTGCTCCATGGCGGCCCGGGTCTCGACGGTGCCGCTGGCCAGGTGGGGGAGGAGCACCACGGTGTCGAGGGTCATCAGCTCCTCGGGGACCTCGGGCTCGTCGGCGTAGACGTCGAGACCGGCGCCGGCGATGCCACCCTCGAGCAGCAGCTCGACCAGCGCGTCCTGGTCGACCACGGAGCCACGCGCGATGTTGATCAGATAGCCGTCAGGTCCCAGCGCCTCGAGCACCGTGCGGTCGACGAGATGCTGCGTACCGCTGCCGCCGGAGGTGGCCAGCACCAGGATGTCGACGTCGGCGGCGAGCTCGGCGGGGGTGGCGGCGTAGGTGTAGGGAGAACCGGGGACCTCGCGGCGGGAGTGGTAGGAGATCGGGCAGCCGAAGGCCTCGAAGCGGGTCGCGATCGCCCGGCCGATCCGGCCCAGGCCGAGGATGCCGACCCGTTTGCCGGACACCTTGCGAGCCAGCGGATAGCCGGCGGCATCGGACCAGTCGCCGCGGCGTACGAACCGGTCGGCGGCGCTGAGGTGGCGCAGGGTGTCGATGGCGAGGCCGAGCGCGGTGTCGGCCACGCAGTCGGTCAGCACGTCGGGGGTGTGGGAGACCAGTACGCCCCGCTCGGCCGCGGTCTCGACGTCGGTCGTGTCGTAGCCGACGCCGAAGTTGATGACCGCGCCCAGTGCGGGCAGCTGCGCCATCAGCTCGCCGGGTACCCCGGTGCGACCGGTGGTCACCACGGCACCGATCGAGGGGCCGTGCTCGGCGAGGAACGCGGAGCGGGTGTCGTCGTCGGGCAGCACCAGAGCGTCGTAGCGGTCGGCGATGGTGGCGGCCAGCGACGGCTTGAGCGGTCCTACCTGGAGTATGCGGCGGGTCACGGTTTCTCCTGTCGTTCGGGTGACCGTCACGCGACGGTCTTGACGAGGGTGGTCAGCTCCGCCAGCTCCGCCTCGGTGAGGTCGGTCAACGGGGGACGGACGGGCCCGGCCGGACGGCCGGTGGCGGTGAGCCCGGCCTTGACGATCGAGACGCCGTAGCCGGCGCCGCGGTCGCGGATCGCGATGTAGGGGACGACGAAGTCGCGGAGGCGGGTGAGCACCTCGTCGCGGTCGTGGTCGCATACGGCCCGGTAGAACTCGACCGCCCACTGCGGGGCGAAGTTGAAGATCGCCGAGGAGTAGGTGCTGACGCCTAGCTCCAGGTAGGGGAGCGCGTATGTCTCGGCGGTCGGCAGGCCACCGACGTAGACCAGGCGGTCGCCGAGGCGGGCGTTGAGCGTGGCCAACAGGTCGATGTCGCAGACGCCGTCCTTGAAGCCGATCAGGTTCGGGAACTCCTCGGCGAGACGGACGATCGTGTCGGCGTCGTAACGGGCGTTAGCGCGGTGGTAGACGATCACGCCGAGCGAGGTGGCCGAGCAGACGCGGGCGACATGTTCGTAGAGGCCGCGGCCCGGGAGCTCGGTGAGGTAGGGCGGCAGCAGCAGGATGCCGTCGGCGCCGTCCGCCTCTGCACGCTGAGTCATCGCGACGGCCTGGGAGGTGCCGTAGCCCGCAGCGCCCATCACGGGGGTGCCGTGCCCGACCTCTTCGACGGTGGCCCTGAGGACCCGTGACACCTCGTCGTGGGTCAGTGAGAAGAACTCGCCGGTGCCCCCGGCTGCGAAGAGACCGGCGACGTCGAAGGCGTTGAGGTGCTGCAGGTGTGCGCGATAACCGTCCTCGTCGAGGGCGTAGTCGGCGGTCGCGTGCGTCACGGGGAACGACAGCAGACCGGCGCCGAGGGCGTCGCGGAGCTCGGTGGGGGTGTAGCGGCCCATGGGGTCTCCTCAGGGGTTCGACGGCGTCGGAGATCCCGAGGCTAGGTAGCGATGTCGATACGCGTCCAACATCGTCATGGCATCGCTCGATGCTGTATGGGCATCGGCTGACGTGCTTGACGTCACACAAATCCCGCTCGTACGGTTCATCCACGAATGACAACGATGTCCACATATGTAGATGTCGCCGATCGACTGGAGGAACAGTCGCATGAACTTTCGTCCCTCGTTGCGCTCCCGATGCGGTCTTGCAAGCGCCGCGCTCATGGCTGTCTCGCTCACCCTCTCGGCGTGCGGTGTCGCCAACTCCGACAGCGCCGGCGACGCCGGCGACACCGTCCGGATCGTGCTCCCGCAGGAGCCACCGACCCTCGAACCGTGCGACGCCAACCTGACCTCGACGGGCGTCGTCGTGCGTTCCAACATCACCGAGCCGCTGGTCGAGCGTGACCCCGCCTCCGGTGAGCTCCAGCCGCTGCTCGCCACCGAGTGGAAGCAGACCGAGCCGACGACGTGGACCTTCACCCTTCGCGACGGGGTCAAGTTCTCCGACGGCTCCGCCTTCGACGCCGAGGCGGCGGCGCACTCCATCGACCGCGCGGTCAACGGCACCTTCGGCTGCAACGTCGAGGGGTACGTCTTCGGTGACGATGCCATCGAGGCCAAGGCCGTCGACGCGACCCACCTCGAGGTGACCACCGTCGAGCCCGACCCGATCCTTCCGTTGCGGCTGTCGTTCATCGAGGTCGTGCCGGCGTCGACGAGCGACACCGCCAAGGTGCGCGAGCCTATCGGCACCGGCCCCTACAAGATCGAGGACTGGCAGAACGGCACCAAGCTGACCCTCGCGGTCAACGACACCTACTGGGGCGAGGCTCCGGCCTACAAGAAGGCTGAGTACCAGTGGCGTGAGGAGGGCAGCGTACGCGCCGCCATGATCACGAACAACGAGGCCGACATCGCCACGGGTCTCGCGCCCGAGGACATCTCCGGCGACGCCGCGGTCCGCTACCCGAACAACGAGACGACCGCGTTGCGGTCGACCGGGACGTACGCCCCGCTCGATGACATCCGGGTGCGCCAGGCGATCAACTACGCGATCGACCGCGAGTCCATCGTCGACAGCCTCTTCGACGGCTACGCAGACGTCGCCTCGCAGCTGGTGCCCGAGGGCGTCGTGGGTCACAACCCCGACCTCGAGGCGTGGCCCTACGACCCCGAGAAGGCCAAGGCCCTCATTGCCGAGGCGAAGGCCGACGGCGTGCCGACCGACACCAAGATCCGGCTGATCTCCCGCAACGGCCTCTTCCCCAAGGTCGGCGAGACCGTCGAGGTCGTGCAGAAGGCGCTCGATGACATCGGCCTCAACGTCTCCATCGAGATGATGGACACGGCCGCGTCGATCGAGTACCAGTCGCGCCCGTTCCCGAAGAACACCGGGCCGTACATCATCCTCGTGCAGCACGGCAACCAGGCCGGCGACGCTCAGTTCTCCGTCGACCAGTACATGCTCAGCGACGGTGCCCAGTCGACCTTCGGCACGGCGGAGCTCGACGCGGAGATCAAGGCCGCTGACAAGGCCGAGGGCGAGGACCGCCAGACCGCGTTCGCGGAGATCTTCGCGGACGAGCCGGAGAAGGTCTCGCAGTTCGCCTACATCGCGCACATGACCGGGATTATCGGCGAGTCGGACAACGTCGAGTACGAGCCCAATTCGGCGACCGGCGACGAGATGCGCGTGACCGAGATGAAGCCGGCCAAGTGAGCCGGGCCGCGACGCACCCAGGAGGTCATCCATGGTGACGTTCCTCCGCAGGCGAGCCCTCACCTCGCTGCTGCCGCTCGTCGTGGTGCTGCTCGGGGTGTTCTTCCTGGCCCGCCTCACCGGCGACCCGGCCAGCCTCTACCTTCCGGAGAACGCCACCGAGGCCCAGAAGGAGACCTTTCGCGAGGTCAACGGCCTCGACCTGCCGGTCTGGCGGCAGCTGGTCGACTATCTCCAGGGCATCGTGCACCTCGACTTCGGGACGTCGCTGAGCACGGGTGAGTCCGCGGCCGCGATGGCGTTGCGGGCCTTCCCAGCAACGCTCCAGCTGGCGATCACGACGATGGTCCTCGCGGTTCTCCTCGCCGTCGTGATCGGGTCGTGGGCGGCGTACCGACCGAACTCGCTGGCCGACCGCTTCGCGTCGTTCCTCTCGATGACCGCCGCCAGTGTGCCCGACTTCTGGCTGGCCATCATGGGCGTCTGGGTGTTCGCCGTGATGCTCGGGGTGCTGCCGACCTCGGGTGTCGACGCCGGGCTGCTGTCGTGGGTCCTGCCCATCGCGACGCTGCTGCTGCGCCCCGTCGGCGTGCTCACCCAGGTGGTGCGCGGCGCGATGGTGGCGGCCCTGTCCGCGCCGTACGTCCGGCTCGCGCGGAGCAAGGGTGCCGACAGCCGTCGGGTCGTCGCCCATCACGCCCTGCGCAACGCCGCCGCCCCGGCGCTGACCGTGGCCGGTGACCTGGCGGTCGGGCTGGTCAACGGTGCCGTGGTCGTGGAATCGATCTTCGGCTGGCCGGGCATCGGCAAGCTGATGATCGACTCGATCACCGGCCGCGACTTCGCCATCCTGCAGGCGGCCGTGCTGCTCACCGCGGTGACGATCTTCCTGCTCAACATCGCCATCGACATCTGCTACGCCCTGCTCGACGCCCGTGTGCGCGACAAGGCGATGGTGTGAGGGAGGAGAACTGATGAGCACCAGCTACTGGCGGATGCTGCTGCGCGACAAGGTCGCGACGGTGGCCGCCGTGATCCTCTGCGTCGTCCTGCTCGTCGCGGTCTTCGGGCCGATGCTGATCGGCGGCGAGGCCAACGCCCAGGACCTCACCAAGGGCAACCGGGCGCCGCTCGAGCTCGACGGCTGGCTCTATGTGCTGGGCACCGACTCGCTCGGCCGCAGCATCCTGGCCCGGATCATCGTCGCGACCCGGACGACCCTCGGGGTCGCCATCCCGGCGGTGCTGATCTCGCTGGTCATCGGCTCGGTGATCGGCATGTGGGCCGGCTACCACCGCGGCTGGCGCGAGACCGTCGTGATGCGGATCGCCGACGTGATCCTGAGCTTCCCGTCGCTGCTGATGGCGGTCGTCGTGCTCTACGTCTACTCGCCCAGCCCCACCAACATCGTCATCGTGCTGGCGATCACCCGCATCCCGATCTACCTGCGCACCGCGCGGGCGGAGTCGGCCGAGCTGCAGAGCCGGGTCTTCGTCGACGCGGCCCGTACGTTCGGCGCGGGCAGCTTCAGCATCATCCGCCGCCATGTCTTCCCGATCGTGCTGCCTACGCTGCTGACGGTCGCCACGCTCGACTTCTGCTACGTCATGCTCGCCGAGTCGTCGCTGAGCTTTCTCGGCATCGGTATCCAGGCGCCGGACGTCAGCTGGGGCCTGATGGTCGCCCAGGGGCAGAACTACCTGCAGACCGCCTGGTGGCTCTCGTTCTTCCCGGGCCTGGCCATCGTGATCGCGACGGTGTCGGCCACGGTGCTCGCCGCGTGGGTGCGGCTGGCCACCGACCCTGCCCAGCGGTGGCGGCTGACTGTCCCGCGCCGGCAGCGCCGCCGGGCCGTCCCGACCGTCGCCCCGACTGCTATGGAGGAAGCCCAGTGACCACCTCTACCGACGAGACCGTCGCCCTCGACGTCGACGGCATGAGCGTCGACATCCGCACGCCGTACGGCGTCGTGCGAGCCGTCGACAAGGTGACCTTTCAGGCACGCCGGGGCGAGACACTCGCGCTCCTCGGAGAGTCGGGCTGCGGGAAGTCGATGACCGCCACCGCGGTCGTCGGTCTGCTGGAGCCGGTCGCGGACGTGACCGAGGGTGCGGTCCGCATCACGGGCGAGAGCGGCACGACCGACCTGCGCACCGCCTCGGCGAGGCGGCGGCGCGACATCGCGGGCAAGGAGCTGGCGATCGTCTTCCAGGACGCCCTCACCGCACTCAACCCCGTCTACACCGTGGGTACGCAGCTGGCCGAGCCGTTCCGGATCCACCGTGGTCTGTCCAAGAAGGCGGCCCGGGCGGAGGCGATCGAGCTGATGCGCCGGGTCGGCATCCCCGAGCCGGAGACCCGGGTCGACTCCTACCCGCACCAGTTCTCCGGCGGCATGCGACAGCGGCTGCTGATCGCGATCGGCGTCGCGTTGTCACCGGCCGTGCTGCTCGCCGACGAGCCGACCACTGCGCTCGACGTCACGGTCCAGGCCCAGATCATGAGCCTCCTCAAGGACCTGCGCGAGGAGCGCGACATGGCGGTCGTGCTGATCACCCACGACCTCGCCCTGGTCTTCGAGCAGGCCGACCGGGTCGTGGTGATGTACGCGGGCAACGTGGTCGAGCAAGGCCCGGTCGAGGACGTCTTCGGCGCTCCCAAGCACCCTTATACCGCGGGCCTGCTGGAGTCGGTGCCCGTGCACGCCGAGCGCGGCGCGGAGCTGAAGTCGATCGGCGGCTCGCCGCCCGAGCTGGCCGCGATCCCGGCCGGGTGCGTCTACCAGGACCGCTGCCCGATCGTCCGCGACCGCTGCCGCGAGGAGCGGCCCGCGGCGCGCGAGGTCGCCCCCGGCCACCTGTCCGCCTGCCACTTTCCCGCTGAGGTGAACTCATGAGTGATGCACCGCTTCTCGAGGTCCGGGACCTGACCAAGATCTTTCCGGTACGCCACGCCGGAAAGCGCAAGGAGCTGCGGGCGCTCGACGGCGTCAGCCTCGACCTGCACCGGGGCGAGACCCTCGGCCTGGTGGGGGAGTCCGGCTGCGGCAAGTCGACCCTGGCCCGCTCGCTGCTGATGCTCGAGACTCCGGACAGCGGTTCGGTGCGCTTCGACGGGGTCGACCCGACCACGACCAAGGGCGCCGACCTGCTGGCGTTCCGGCGCCGGGTGCAGATGGTGTTCCAGGACCCGTTCGCCTCGCTCAACGCCCGGATGTCGGCGGGTGACATCGTGAGCGAGCCGTGGCGCACGCACACCGGGCTGCACAAGACCTCCCGCGATCGCGCGGCCAGGATGAGCGAGTTGCTCGACCTGGTCGGGCTGCGGTCGAGCGACGCCGGGAAGTATCCACAGGAGTTCTCCGGCGGCCAGCGTCAGCGGCTGGGCATCGCCCGCGCACTCGCGCTCGAGCCCGACGTGATCGTCTGCGACGAGCCGGTCTCCGCGCTCGACCTCTCGGTGCAGGCACAGGTGCTGAACCTGCTCAACGACCTGCAGCAGCAGCTCGGGGTGGCGTACCTGTTCATCTCGCACGACCTCTCGGTCGTGCGTCACGTCGCTGACCGGGTCGTGGTGATGTACCTCGGCCGGATCATCGAGCAGGGGGAGACCGAGTCGACGTTCGAGCGGCCGCAGCATCCCTACACCGGAGCGCTGCTGTCGGCAGCGCCCTCGCTCGACCATGAACGTCGTCGCGAGCAGATCATCCTGTCCGGCGAGATCCCCTCGCCGCTCGATCCGCCGTCCGGCTGTCGGTTCCGGACCCGTTGCTGGAAGGCGACCGACGTGTGCGCCACCGCGCTCCCACCGCTCGCCGTCGACCCGGTCGACGGTGGCCACACGGCCGAGTGCTTCCATCCGTTGGGGTCGCAGGAGCAGGAGCTGGCCTCGTCGCAGGCGGGCTGATGGGGCTCTCGATCGGGTCCTTCGCGCTCATCGCAGTCGCCGTCGTCCTGGCCTCGGCGCTCCAGGCGTCCATCGGTTTCGGCATGGGCATGCTCGCCGCGCCGGTGGTCGCGCTGGTCGATCCTGGTCTGCTGCCCGGCACGCTGGTCATGCTTGCCTTCGTGGTGACGGTCATGGTCGTCGTCACCGAACGACAGCACATCGATCTCGGCGGCACCGGCTGGGCTCTGTTCGGCCGGGTGCCGGGGACGATCGTGGGGGCGCTGCTCGTCGCCGCGCTGCCCGAACGGGGGCTCGCGCTGCTGCTGGCCGGCGTGGTGCTGGTCGGCGTCGCGCTCAACTCGCTGGGCTGGCGGCCGAGCCCGGTGCGCCGCAACCTCGTCGCCGCGGGCGCGGCATCGGGGCTGCTTGGCACCGCCACCTCGATCGGCGGACCGCCGATGGCGCTGGTGTGGCAGCAGAAGCACGGCGCGGTGCTGCGCAGCTCGATGAGCTCGTTCTTCCTCGTCGGCTCGATGCTGTCGTTCCTCGCCCTGGCCGCCTCCGGCTCCGTCGACCAGCGCACCCTGCTGGTCACTGCGGCGCTGGTGCCCGCTCCGTTCGCCGGGTGGGGGCTGTCGCTGCTTCTCAACAAGGTGATGGCGCCGGTGCGGTTGCGGCGTACGGCGATCGCGGTGTCGATCTTCGGTGCCGTCGTGCTGGTGGTCGACCAGCTCCTGGGCTAGCTTCTGGTCACCGGGTTGCGCAGCGGCCGGCCCTCGGCCAGCGCGTCGACGTTGTCGGTGATGTCCTGCGCACGCTGGGCAAACACCTCGGCGGTGTGACCAGACTGGTGCGGGGTCAGCACGACGTTGGGCAGACCGGTGAAGTCGAGGTGCGAGGGCGGGGGAGCGTCCGGGTCGCGAGGGTTGCGCCACCACACGTCGATCCCGGCGCCGGCGATCGTGCCGGCGGTGAGCGCGTCGTGCAGCGCATGTTCGTCGACCACCGGACCTCGGGCGACGTTGACCAGCACCGCGCTCGGCAGCATCGCGGCCAGGGCCGCGGCGTCGATGAGCCCACGTGTCTCCTCGCTCATCGGAACGGTCACGACGACGACGTCGGAGGCGGCCAGCAGCTCGTGCAGGGCGGTGTCGGGGCCGACCCAGTCCAGCTCGACGCCCTCGGGCACAGGCGCGTCGGGGTTGCGGCGTACGGTTCGGATCCTCATGCCCAGGGCGGAGCCGAGGCGGGCGACGCTTGAGCCGATCTCGCCGAAACCCACGACACCGAGGGTGCGGCCCGCGAGCACGCCACCGAAGGGATAGTCGTCGGACACGAGCACGTTGCTCCACACGCCGCGGCGCATGTCGGCCTCGGACCGCAGGATGCCGCGCAGCAGCATCATCGACACCATCATCACGTGCTCCGCGATGGAGCGGCCGTGATGGTAGGTGTTGGCCAGCCGTACGTCATCCGGCAGTGCCTCGAGCGGGATCTTGTCCACCCCGGCGCCGGTGACATGGAGCAGCTTGAGCCGGGGCATCGAGGCCAGCAGCTCCGGCGTCGCCGGGGTCGCCGAGGAGCAGACCAGCACGTCGATGGTCGGGGCGACCTCGGCGACCCGGGGATCATCGTCCCACGCGAACGTCCACTCGTGAGGCGAGTCGCCGTTCCGCGTGAGGACGTCGGTGAACCGGGCCATGATCGGCTCGGTCACGAGCACATGCAACGGGGTGGACGGGGGAGTCGAGGGCACCTGCGCATTCTGTCAGTGTCTACATCTGTGGACAAGGTCTCTATATGAAGTCAAGACCAGGTGAGGGAGTTGCGGATCGGGCCGACCACGCGGACGATCCGGTCCGCTGCCTGCCGCAGAGCGGCGATGACCTCGGTTTCCCGCTCGGGGGTGAGCCGGGCGATCGGGATGGAGGCGCTGATCGCGTCGGAGACCGGGTCGTCGTAGTCCAGTGCCACCGCGATGCAGCGGAGCCCGAGGGTGTTCTCCTCGTTGTCGACGGCATAGCCGCGCCGGCGAGTGGCCTCGAGCTCGGTGGTCAGAGCGGCCCGGTCGACGAGCGTGTTCGGTGTGAGTGGAGCGAGCTCGTCCGGCACGTGGTCGGCGACCTCCTGCTTTGGGAGCGCGGCCAGCACAGCCTTGCCCAGCGAGGTGGAGTAGGCGGGGAGTCGGCGACCCACTCGGCTGTAGGGGCGCAGATACTGCGACGACTCGCGGGTGGCGAGGTAGACCACGTCGGTGCCGTCGAGGCGCCCGAAGTGGAACGTCTCGTCGAGCTGCTCGCGGAGCTCGACGAGGAACGGCGTCACCTGTGGAAGGTAGGGATCGGTGTCGAGGTAGCTGGTGCCGGCCAGCAGGGCGCGGATGCCGATGCCATAGAGCGTGCCGGTCGCGTCGCTGCGTACCCAACCGTGCTTGGCGAGCGTGCGGAGGAGGGCGTGCAGGCTGCTTCGCGGGACCCCGAGCGCTTCGCTCAGTTCCCGCAGCCGCACCGGTCGGTTCTGACGGGCGGCGAGGAACTCGAGGATCTCGACCGTGCGGGCGGCCGACTTCACCTCCCGGACCCCTCCGGTGGGTGTCGTGACGGCGCCCGTCTCGGGCGCGGCGGCGTCGTTCATGTGCGCAGGGTAATGCGCCGATTGGATGCCCGTCCACGTATGCAGACGGTGCGGCGGGGGGTTGCTGTCTACTCGCTCCGCACGTGGGTCGTCTCCTCATCGGGATCCTGCTCGGGACCGGTGCGCAGCCGCTTCTGCCACGTCTCCTGGTCCCAGGTGGCGGGTTCGGTGTTTCGGATGAACTGCTCGACCGTCATCACGAAGCGCCCGGGGTCGGACCGGAACGGGAAGTGGCCGGCGCCGTGGAAGACGTCGAGGGCTGCGTACGGCATCGCCAGCCGCGCCCGGCCGGCGTGCCGGAAGGGGACGACTCCGTCGCGGTCGCCCCAGATCATCAGCGTCGGGATGTTCTCGAGCAGGTAGCTGCGGTCGAGCATCGTCACCACCTGGCCGTGCCAGTCGACCACGGAGCGCAGCGTCCGGGCGAAGGCCTGGCGGGAGCGGGCGTCGGGCAGTGCGTCGACGATCCTGGTCAGGTCCCTGGCGTCGACGCCGAGGTCGTGATCCAGGCGGCGTAGCAGCGCGAGGGCGGTGGACACCCCGGTCCGCGAGATCGGCAGCCGCAACAGCTTGAGCAGCTCCGGTGCCAACGGCAGCGTCGCCAGTCGGAGCCAGGTCGAGACACTCCGTCCGGAGCCGCCGTTGGAGACGAGCACGACCCGCTCGACCAGGTGCGGGTACTGGTAGGCGAGCTGCATCGCGACACCTCCTCCTAGCGAGTGGCCGACCAAGGTGACCCGCTCCACGTCCAGCACGGCCAGGAGATCGCGCATGCCGTTGGCGAACCCGCCGATCGAGTAGTCGGCTCGCGGCTTGTCGGAGTCGCCGTGCCCGAGGAGGTCGGGAGCGATGACGAGGTGGTTCTCGGCGAACAGGGGCAGCACGTCCTCCCACGTGCGCGAGCTGTCGCCGATCCCGTGGATGAACAGGATCGCGGAGCCCTCCCCGCCGATGCGGTACGCACGCCTGTAGCCGTGGATCACCCGCGACTGCTCCACGATCGCCCGCGTCATGGACGGCACGCTAGCCGCCGTGGGTTTCGAGCATGTTGCGGCCTCGCCGTGACGATGCAGTGACGATGCCGCGACGATGCCCGACGGGGCCGCCCGGCGAACCGGGCGGCCCCGCGGATGGGGTGATGTGGGGATCAGGGATCGACCACGATGGTGCAGGTGATCGTCCGCGGTGACGGGTCGATCGCGATGCCCTTGTGGGTGATCGTCTTGTCCCAACCGGACGCCGTGGTGGTGTCCGCGGTGGTGCCGGTGTTCTCGCAGGTCATCGACGTCACGCTGGTCTCGCCCGAGCCACCGTCACGGACGTTGACCTGGATGTCGGCGAGCGGCGCGTTGGTGAACGTCGCGACCGCCGCTCCGGTCGGCTGGTTGTCGGTGCAGTTGGTCCCGCTGACCACGGTGACGGTCTGTGCGCCACCAGGGGCGTCGGCGTAGCCGGGAGGCGGCGACGTCTCCGTCACGTCGTAGTCCCCGAGCGGAAGGCCCGATACGCAGACCTCGCCGACGTCGGAATCCTCGTCACCGGTGCCGTTGTCGGTCACGCTGGTGCCGTCGTAGGAGAAGACCGCTCCGGCGTTGCTGACCGCTCCACCCTTGGTGCTGTTCTTCAGGATCCTCAGGGCCCCGCGCTGGAGCTCGTTGGTGTAGGTGCAGTCGAGTACGTCGGTGTCGTTGTCGATCGCGAACGTCACGGTCGCGCCGTTGATGCTCGGTGTGACCCCGGTGCTGGCGTTGCAGTTCACGCTGACGAACTTCCAGTCGGACGGAATCACGTCCTCGGTAACGGTGTAGCCGCTGCCGAAGAGCACGGTCTTGCCGTAGTTCTTGACCCCGTCGTCCTTGAGCGTGAACGTGTTCGCCGAGGTGGGATCGGTGCCGAACGACTTGGTGTAGCCGAAGTCGGTGGTGTTCGGGTCCTCGTCCGGGAGCGTCTGCTTGCGGATGATCACCTGGCCACAGTTCTGCAGGTTGATCCCGACCGGTGCCACGAAGTCCTTCAGCTGGGAGGTGAAGGAGTCCGAGGACCGGCTCTTCAGCATCGCGCTGCCGAACGACGTGCACTTGTTGGGCTGGAACAGGAGCCGCAGGTCGATCTGCGCCTCGCCGAAGGTCCGTGCCTGCTTCTCCCCGGAGGCGATCAGCCCGTCGGAGGCCGCGGCCGGGATCGTCGAGGAGTTGATGGTGCCGGCCGCGCACGGAGCACCGCCACAGGTGGCGGAGGGGACGTCGAGGTCGGTGGTCGGACCCCAGGCGCTGCCGGTCCACCGGCGTGCGGTGATGTCGGCGCGGGATCCACCCTGGTCGATGGCGTACTCGATGAGCAGGTCACCGGTGGTGCGCACCACGTTCGGACCGGAGGCGCACTTGGTGCTGGACTGGTTGAACTCGAAGTCCATCAGCGTGGTGCCGCTCGGGTCGCTGACTCGGCTCCAGGCCAGGTTGAGGAACCCCGGGTGGCTGCCGCTGCCGGCCTCCCGGTAGACGTGGAAGCTCAACAGGTCGCTCTTGTTCGGCGGGATCGAGTCGGTCACCGCGGCGGGACAGGAGGTGTCCTCCTTGACGCCGCCGGCGTACGAGTCGTCGCCGGTGCCGTTGACCTTGTCGGTGGCGCGGATCTCGCTGACGTTCGCCCAGTCGAGCGAGGGTGATGGGTCGTCGACCTTGAGGTTGGCGTCGACGTCGATCTCGAAGTTGCTGCCGGCGAGACTGGCCTCCGGGTGGGACGCCGAGGCGCCGGAAGAGACGAGTGCGGTGACGACGAGGACGGTGGCGCTCAGCGCCGCCAACCTCTTGTAGAACCTCGGCTTGCTGGCGCGAGGCATGAGTGGGCTCGGTGTCGAGCGCATAGCGTGTCCCCTTTCAGAGACCTCGCGGTCGCTGTCTACGTGGAAGGGCGGGTCCGCTCCCCGGCTGCGGGCTCCGTCGGCGCGTTCGGCTGCGGCCTGGACGGGTGTTGGCTCGAGGGGAGGGCATCGGTTCGGGGTCGATGCTCGCTCCTCGTCATTCGATCGTTATCCCGGCCGGGGTATGGGCGCATGCCGAAGATCGGGTAACTGACGTACGGGTGGAATGACTCCCGACGCGCCCGGCTGAGGCGTCAGTCCGTCGTGGCGTGCAGCTGCGTCATCAGGCGTGCCCTGCCGCTGCGGTCGAGCCAGGTGGCGAAGTCCATGACTCCTGGGTGAGCCTTGCGTAGCGGGGCGAGGTCGCTGTCGTAGTAGGTGGCGTCGGCCCAGGTGAAGACCTTCGCGACCTCGGGGTCGTGCTGCCACAGGAGGTCGACCGGGATCTGGGAGTGGGGGACGGGAACTCCGGCCGCCGCACTGAGCGCTTCGGCAATCTCCGGTGCCGTGAGCCGGTCCCCGGTGATCTCGATGGCCTTGCCCAGGTAGGTGTCCGGGTCGGCGAAGGCGAGAGCGGCGAAGGCGCCGGTGTCGTCGATGGCGATGAGCTGCATGACCAGGTCGTCGCGCCACGGGACGTTCAGCGAGCCGTTCTGGAAGAACCTCGCGGGGCTGGTGAAGTCCTCCATGAACCCGGCGGGACGCAGGATGGTGGCGGGAATGCCCAGTGCGCGGATGTGTTCCTCGATCTGCCACTTCTCGATCTGTCCCCAGCCCTGCTGCTGGTAGAAGCGATTCTGGCTCTCCGCGCCGCCGACGGAGGAGTACACCAGGTGTTCCACGCCGGCGGCCTTGGCGGCGTCCGCGACGTTGATGCCCTGGACCAGCTCGTTGTCGTTCGCGGACTGGACGCTGTAGAGCCCGTACGCGCCGCGCGCCGCCTCCACGACGGAGGCGCGGTCGTCCAGGTCGCCGCGGACGACGTCGACCCCGGCTGCGGCAAGCGCAGCGGCAGCCGGCGTGGTGTCGTCCCTGACGAGGGCGCGGACGTGCCAGCCGTCTGCGAGGAGGTGGCGGGCCGTCGCGCCGCCCTGGTTCCCGGTCGCGCCGGTGACCAGGATCGTCTGGTCACGAAGGGGCTTGTTCATTTCTCGACTCCTGTCGGTAGGGGGTGGTGTGACGATATGACGATTTTTCAAAATTCGTCAACTGTAAGTTCGTTTGACGGAATCTCGAATCCGGTCATACGGTCCTGACGTGAGCGCCAGCACCGAACGACTCCGTGAGCCGCAGCAGCGAGCCGAACGGGCGGCGCGCATCCTCGACGTCGCGGCGGAGCTGCTGACGCGGCACGGCTACCGACGCGTGACCATGGACGACGTGGCCGGCGAGGCGGGGATCGGCAAAGGCACCGTCTACCTCCACTGGAAGACCCGCGAACAGCTGTTCGGTGCGGTCTTCGCGCGTGAAGTGCTCCGGGCGGCGGACGACGTTCGGCAGGCGCTCCAGCAGGACCCGCGGGCCTGCCTGCTGCACGACTTCGCCCGTGTGTACTTCCTGGCGATCGTGGACCGTCCGCTGCTGAGCGGGCTGCTGCTGGGCGATCTGCATCTGCTCGGCAAGTTGACCAGCTCGCCCGACACGGCCCGCGACGAGCGGCATGCCGCGATGTTGCACGGCTACCTCGGGCTTCTCGCCGAGCATCGTCTGCTCCGCGACGACCTGGGTCTGGATGAGATCGGTGATGCCTACCAGGCGACGTTCGAAGGGTTCGTACGCGCCCAGGGTTCGAGCTCGACGGACGATCCGAAGCGGCGTGCCGACCTGCTCGCGCGCACGGTCCAGCGTGCCTTCGAGAACGAGCCGCCTCCGGACCTCCCGTTCCAGAGCCTCGCTGCCGCCACCGTCGCGCTGCTCGGCGACCTGATCGACGCCGACCGCACCGCAGCCGGTCTGCCCGAGAACTGAGCGCAGCCGGCCGGCGCGCCTCGGGTCACCTGCGCCTCTGCTCGCCGTCTTCGTCCGAGCGCACAGAAGGTCGCCTCGGGATTGGCGCGACGGCACTAACTCGGTGGGTGCCTCGGCGCCCAGACTCCTGGGGATCAGCCCACCGGACCGAGGAGACGTGACACCGTGGAAGACGCACTCAGGACGATGCTCCCGCTGCTGGCCTTCATGTTCATCCCGATCTGGATCCCGATGATCGCCGCCGTGGTCGGCGCCGTCGCCGACCGGCTCGGCGCGCTGCGCGGGGCCGACCGGGGTGCGTTCTCGGCCGAGGCGTTCCGTGCCGAGCGAGCCCGGGACCGCGCCTGATCAAGGCGCGTCCGGCCAGCCCTTACCTGCCCGTTACCGGCGCTCAACGACTCGGTCATCGCGGCCGCGGATCATGGATACCGAGGAGCTTCCCCCGCCTTTGCCCGACCACGTGAAGGAGCCGGAGATGGCAGCTTAGGTGACCCGTCCTGCGAAGGGCGTCGATGTTCCGACCAGATTCCACCAGAGCCGCATGGCCCGGTTCATCCGGTGGGCCGATGACTACACCCTGTGGGCGTTCAACCCGCCTGCTGCGCTGGCGCCGGACGGGTCCCCGACGCGCCGGGCCCGTGCCGACCAGCCGGACGACCCGGTGGCGACCCTGCGTGAGCTCGAGGACCGACGTAGCAGGGTCGACAAGCATCTCGAGGACCTGCACGACGAGAGTGCGATGGCCGTGCGGATGCTGCGGCGTCGCGGCTGGTCGTTCGGGCGGATCGCGGCGGAGACCGGGATCCCCAACCAGCGCGTCGCCCAGCTCGCACGCAGCTCGCTGGGCGCCGGCAGGTGAACGATCCGGCGGTGATCGCGGCTCAGCGAGCTGCGGTCACCGACGCGGCGTCCGCGGTCTTCGCGTCGGCGGCACCCCGGCCGAGCAGCGCTCGGGAGCAGACCAGCGAGATCACCGTGGTCACGACACCGAAGGCGACCGGTACCGCGATGCTGCCGGAGGTGTCCAGGAGCCACTGCAGGATCATCGGCGTGGTGCCGCACAGCGCCCCGGAGAGGCCGTACGTCACCGAGATCCCGGTGTAGCGGACCCTGGCCGGGAACGCCTGGGCGAGCATGCCGGCCATGACGGCGTAGAACATCACGTCGGGGATCGTGGCCATCACCGCGCCGATCATCGCGAGGGTCCAGTTGCCCGTGCCCATCAGCACGAACATCAGCGCGAGCGCCGGCACCTCCAGGCCGAGCAGGACGGTGACGAGGGTGCGCGGGTTCCAGCGGGTGGCGAGCACGGCGCCGAACGGCTGCACGAAGAACTGCACGACGCTGGCGATCAGGATGATGGTGAGGAAGGAGTCCTTCCCGAAGCCCAGATGGGTGGTGGCCCAGGAGAGGGCGAAGGTGTCGCGGGCGTAGACGACCACGAAGACGCACAGGATGCCGAAGACGCCGAGGGCCAGCTCACGGGAGTTGCTGCGGAACAGCTCGATCGCCGGGACGCGGACCACCTCGTTGCGCTCGTGGAGCTCCTTCATCGCCGGCGACTCCTCGAGGCTGAGCCTGATCACGAGCCCGACCACGACCAGCGCGGCGGAGGCCAGGAACGGCACCCGCCAGGCCCACTCGAGCAGTGCGTCGTCGGGAAGCAGGCCGGTCACGGCGAGGAAGCTGAGGGTGGCCAGGATCCGGCCGGCCGGCGAGCCCTGCTGGGCGAAGGCGCCGAAGAGGAAGCCGCGGTCGGCGCGGGTGTGCTCGGTCGCGATCAGCACCGCGCCGCCCCACTCACCGCCCACGGCGAGGCCCTGCAGCAGCCGGAGGATGATCAGCAGCACCGGCGCGGCGGCGCCGATGGCGGCGTACGTCGGGAGCAGACCGACGCCGACGGTCGTGATGCCCATGAGCAGCAGGGTCAGGATCAGGGAGCGCTTGCGGCCGATCCGGTCGCCGAGGTGGCCGAAGAGCACACCGCCGAGCGGCCGGGTCAGGAACCCGACGGCGAAGGTGGCGAACGAGAGCAGCGTCGCGACGGCCGGCTCGGCGTTGCTGAAGAACAGCGGCCCGAAGACCAGCGCGGACGCGGTGCCGTAGATGTAGAAGTCGTACCACTCGATCGTGGTGCCGACGAAGGCGGCGATGCCCGCTTTACGGGCCATCCGTTCGTCGGGGACGCGCGTTGACTGGGTCATGGGGACTGCTCCTCCGGGGGTTGTGTGTCGTCACGCACCGGAATGCTGTGTGACCGCGTTCACACTAAGAACCCGCGCCATTGCACGTCCAACACCAAATCTGGAGGGCATTGATATCGCTCGTGAGCCCAATGGTGCTGCGGGCATGCCGAGGCCGCCGACCTGCGGGAGGGGCGGGTCGGCGGCCTCGGGAGACGTCAGGGGAGGACCAGCGTGATGCTCTCCGCGACGCAGACCGGTCGCTCGACGCCCTCCGCCTCGACGGTCCAGGCGACCACCACCTTTGTGCCGGCCGGGACCGGGCGTACCTCCTTGATCCGCGGCGTCGCCCGGATCTTCGCGCCGACCTTGACGGGCGCGGGGAAGCGCGCCTTCTCGAGGCCGTAGTTGAGCCGGGCCGAGCCGGCCTCGATGGTGTAGAGCTGGGTGGAGAAGGCCGGCAGCATCGACAGGGTGAGGTAGCCGTGGGCGATGGTGCCACCGAAGGACGAGGCCGTGGCGCGCTCGACGTCGACGTGGATCCACTGGTGGTCGCCGGTCAGCTCCGCGAAACGGTCCACGCGGTCCTGGGTGATCTGCACCCAGTCGGTGGTGCCGAGCTCCTCGCCGACGGCCGCCTCGATCGCCTCGACGGAGGTGAACGTACGCATCAGACCACCCGCTCGAAGACTGCGGCCATGCCCTGGCCACCGCCGATGCACATCGTCTCCAGGCCGTAGCGGGCCTCGCGGCGGTGCAGCTCGCGGGCGAGCGTGCCGAGCATGCGCACGCCGGTGGCCCCGACGGGGTGGCCGAGGGAGATGCCGGAGCCGTGGACGTTGGTGCGCTCGAGGTCCTGGTCGGTGAACTTCCACTCGCGCATCACCGCGAGCGCCTGGGCGGCGAAGGCCTCGTTGAGCTCGATGACGTCGATGTCGGCCAGGGTCAGGCCGGCCTTGGCGAGGGCCGCCTCGGTGGCCGGGACCGGGCCGATGCCCATGATGTCGGGACGTACGCCGGCGGCGGCCCAGGACACCAGCCGGACCAGCGGCCGCAGGCCCAGCTGCTCGGCCGTCTCGGCCGTGGTGACCAGACACATCGCGGCCGCGTCGTTCTGGCCGCTGGCGTTGCCGGCGGTGACGGTGGCCTCGGGGTCGGAGGAGCCGAGGATCGGCCGCAGCCTCGCGAGCGACTCGAGCGTGGTGTCGGCACGGGGGTGCTCGTCGGTGTCGACGACCACGTCGCCCTTCCGGGACGGCACGGTGACCGGCACGATCTCCTCGGCGAAGACACCGCTCTGCTGGGCGGCGACGGCGCGCTGGTGGGAGCTGACGGCGAGGCGGTCCTGCTCCTCGCGGCTGATGGCGTACTCGCGGCGGAGGTTCTCGGCGGTCTCGAGCATGCCGCCGGGGACCGGGTGGAACCGGCCGCCCGGGGTCTGGCGGCCGCGGGTGAGGCCGTCGTGGATCTGCACGCCGGTGCGGACTCCGCCCCAGCGCATGTCGAGGGAGAAGAAGGCGACGTTGCTCATCGACTCCGCGCCGCCGGCCACCACGATCTCGCTGGCCCCGGAGGCCACCTGCATCACCGCGTTGGCGACGGCCTGGAGGCCGGAGCCGCAGCGTCGGTCGACCTGCTGGCCGCCGACGGTGACCGGGAGACCGGCGTCGAGGCCGGCGACGCGTCCGATCGCGGGCGCCTCGGCGTTGGGGTAGCAGTGGCCGAGGATGACGTCGTCGATCCGCTCCGGGTCGAGGCCGGTGCGGGCGAGGAGGCCCTGCAGCGCGGTGACGCCGAGGTCGACCGGGCTGAGGTCCTTGAAGACGCCGCCGTAGCGGCCGATCGGGGTGCGGACGGGCTCGCAGATGACCACGTCGCGGGAGGGGTGACTCATGAAGGGTGCCTTTCAGGGGGAGGTGGGGGCCAGGTCGGCCGTCAGGCCGGCCAGCGCGGTGCCGTCGGGGCGCCGCAGCGCGACCTCGGCCGTGTCGGGGTCGGGGGAGTCGATCCGTACGTGGGCGGGGTCGCCGCAGAACAGCGGCGCGGTGTTGCGGTGTCTCAGCCGGCGTACGGACCGGTCGGGGTGGGCCAGCCGGAGGGCCTCGGCGAGCACGAGGGCCGAGAGGGGGCCGTGCACGACGAGACCCGGATAGCCCTCGACCCGGGTGGCGTAGGGCCAGTCGTAGTGGATCCGGTGCGGGTTGGCGGTGGCCGCGCTGAACCGCATCAGCAGCGTCGGGTCGGTCACGAACCGCCAGCCGTCGTCCTCGGCCACCAGCGGTGGGCCGGCGGGGGAGAGCGTCGAGGCGGCGCCGGGCTCGGGGAACGAGGTCGGCACCGGCGCGGCCTCGCGGTAGATCAGGTCCTGCCGCTCCTCCACGAGCAGGTCGTCCTGCGACGCGTCGAGCAGCTTGGTGACCACCGTGACGACCGCCAGCCGGCCGCTCCGCCCGGTCTTCTCCTCGACCGAGACGACCTCGGACTCGCGGACGACCTCGGCGCCGACCCGGAGGTCGCCGTGGAAGGTCGTCTCGCCGCCGGCGAACATCCGCCGGGGCAGGTCGATCGGCGGCAGGAAGTCGCCGCGGCGCGGATGGCCGTCGACGCCGATGACCGACGACAGCGGCCAGCGCGGGAGCGCAACCCAGTGCCACAACGGTGGGAGTACGTCCCCGGCGACGGGCACCGGGGCGCCGCTGTCGAGAAGCGCACCGAGGGCACCGACCGGACCCGCCTCGAGGGTCTCGACCGACGTCACCCGCCGTGGCTGCCAGCTCACATGAACCTTCCGCCGGTCACCTCGGCGACCGTGCCGGTCATGTAGGAGGAGAGCGAGGAGGCGTAGAAGAGCGCGACGTTCGCGATCTCGTCCGGTTCTCCGGCGCGGCCCATCGGGATCTCGGCCATCTTCTCGTCCCAGATCCGCTGCGGCATCGCCTCGGTCATCGCGGAGCGGATCAGCCCGGGCTGGATCGCGTTGACCCGGACGCCGTGGTGGGCCATCTCCTTGGCGGCAGCCTTGGTCAGGCCGACGATGCCGGCCTTCGCGGCCGAGTAGTTGGTCTGCCCGACCATCCCGACCTTGCCGGAGATCGAGGAGATGTTCACGATCGCGCCGGACTTCTGCTCGCGCATCCGGGCGGCGGCGAGCCGGGTGCCGTGCCAGCAGCCCTTGAGGTGCACCGCGATCACCTGGTCGAACTGGTCCTCGGTCATCGTCCGCATGGTCGCGTCGCGGGTGATGCCGGCGTTGTTGACCACGATGTCGAGAGAGCCGTACGTCGTGACCGCGGTCTCCAGGGCGCGCTCGACGTCCTCGGCGCTGACCACGTCGCAGGCCACGCCGGTGGCGACATCGGGGCCCAGCTCCTTGGCCGTGGCCTCGGCGGCGGCGCCGTCGAGATCGGCGATGACCACGCGGGCACCCTCCGCCACGAACCTCTCCGCCACGGCGCGTCCGATGCCCTGCGCCCCGCCGGTGATCACCGCGGTCCTGTTGTCGAGAAGTGCCATGTCAGTTTCCCTTCCGGTTGCGCGCCACCAGCTGGGCGGCGATCACGTTGCGCTGGATCTCGTTGGTGCCCTCGCCGACGATCATCAGCGGGGCGTCGCGGAAGTAGCGCTCCACGTCGTACTCCTTGGAGTAGCCGTAGCCGCCGTGCACCCGCACCGCGTCGAGGGCGACCTGCATGGCCGCCTCCGAGGCGAAGAGCTTGGCCATCCCGGCCTCCATGTCGGCGCGGTCACCGGCGTCGAGCCGGTCCGCGGCGTCGAGGGTCATCAGCCGGGCGGCACGCATCTTGGTGCCCATCTCGGCGAGCAGGTTGCCGACCGACTGGTGCTTCCAGATCGGCTTGCCGAAGCTCTCCCGGGTCTGGGCGTACGCCAGCGCGTCGTCGAGCGCGGCCTGGCCCACGCCGACCGCGCGGGCGGCGACCTGGATCCGGCCGACCTCGAGGCCGCGCATCATGTGACCCCAGCCGAGGTTCGGTTCGTTGCCGAGGACGGCGGTCACGGGCACGCGCATCCTGTCGAAGGTGAGCTCGCAGGCCTCGACGCCGCGGTAGCCGAGCTTGGGGATCTTGCCCGAGACGGTGAGCCCGTCGCCCGGCTCGACCAGCACCACGCTCATGCCCCGGTGCGCCGGCTTCGCGGAGCGGTCGGTGATGCAGAGCAGCCCGATCAGGCCGGCGTGCTGGGCGTTGGAGATCCAGGTCTTCGAGCCGGTGATGACCAGCTCGTCGCCGTCGATGTCGGCGAACGTACGCATCCCCTGCAGGTCGCTGCCGCCGGACGGCTCGGTCAGCGCCATCGTGGCGCGCAGGCTGCCGTCTGCCATCCTTGGGAGGTAGGTCTGCTGCTCCGGGGTGCCGAAGTGGCGCACCAGATAGCTGATCACCGAGTGGCCCCCGATCGCGCCGGCCAGGCTCATCCAGCCGCGGGCGAGCTCCTCGGTGACGCGCGCGAAGCAGGCGGTGCTCACGTCGACGCCGCCGTGCTCGGCGGGCACCAGGAGCCCGAAGAAGCCGAGCTCCTTCATCTCCTCGATGAGCGCCTCGGGATAGAGGTCGTCGGCCTCGAACTCGCGTACGCGGGGACGGACGCGCTCGTCGACGAAGTCGGCGACGAGCCGGACCATGTCCTGCTCGTCGGGGGACAGGCTGCTCATCTGGCTGCTCCTGGGGTGGGTCGGGTGAGGGAGACGATGCGGCGGGCGCGGGCGACGACGGGGGCGTCGACCATCCGGCCGTCGACGAGGGCGACGCCGTCCTCGGTCGCGGCGGCCAGGACGCGTTCGGCCCAGGCGACCTCGTCGGCGGTGGGGGCCAGGGCCGCGGCGGCGGGCGCCACCTGGCCGGGGTGGATGCAGAGCTTGCCGGCGAACCCGAGCGCCGCGGCCGCGGCGACGTCGGCGGTCAGGCGCTCGTGGTCGCGTACGTCGCCGGTGACCCCGTCGACCGGCCCGGCCAGGCCACCGACGGCCGAGGCGAGCACCAGGCTCCCGCGGGCGGGAGCAAGGGCGGGCGCGTGGTCGGGATCGACCCCGAGCTCGGCGGCGAGGTCGAAGCTGCCGAAGGCGAGACGTACGACGCCGGGGGAGGTCGCCAGGTCGATCGCCCGGGCGACGCCGAGCGCGGTCTCGACCAGGGCGACGACCGCGGAGCCGGTGGGGAGGGCGTCCAGGACGGCCGCGATCGCCTCGGCGCTGTCGGCTTTCGGCAGCATCACGGTCGTCGGACGGCCGAGCGCTGCCAGCGCGGCGATGTCGGCGTCGTGCCAGGGGGAGCCGGCGGCGTTGACCCGCACAGCCGCGGTCACCTCTGTCCGGGCGAGCCAGGCGGTGACGTGGGCACGGGCCGCGTCCTTGTGGGCCGGTGCGACCGCGTCCTCGAGGTCGAGCACGACCACGTCCGGGCCGGCAGCGGCCGCCTTGGCGAACCGCTCAGGTCGGTCGCCGGGGACGAAGAGCCAGGTGCGTGCGGTCTCGGCGGTGCTCATCGGGCCACCACCTCCGGGGCGCCGATGACGCCGCGGGCGCGCAGGTCGTCCAGCTCCTCGGGCGCCAGCCCGAGGGCGTCGGCGAGCACCTCGCCGGTGTCCTGCCCGACCGCCGGCGCCGGCCGGGCCGCGCTCCGGTGGCCGTCGACGGTGATCGGCGCGCCAGGAGCGAGCAGGTCGCCGACGCCGGGCTGGGTGATCGTGGAGAAGAGCGGGTGCTCGCGCAGCAGCCGGGCGTCGTCGGCGGCGAGGTCGCGGAAGCTGCGATAGGGCGACCACAGGATCCGGGTCCGCGCCAGCGCCGCCGTGACGTACGCCGTGTCGTGCTGCTCGAACCAGGCCGCGATCAGGCCGCCGAGGACGGTCCGGTGCCGGAACCGCGAGCCCTCGTCGGAGAAGTCGGCGTCGAGCGCGCGGGCGAGCGCGGCCACCGCCTCGCCGAGGCCGGTGATGCCCAGCAGGCCCGACCACTGCCGCGGGGTGAGGGCCACCAGCATGAACCGGTCGCCGTCCGCGGTGGTGAAGTCGCGGCCGAAGGTGCCGTAGACGTGGTTGCCGGTCGAGCCGCGTTCGATCGCCGGCCGCAGCTGCGCCTCGGCGAGGTAGCCGAGGTTGCCGGCGACCGCCAGGGCGACGTCCTCGAGGGCGACCCGCACCTCGGCGCCCTCGCCGGTGACCGCACGCCGGCGCTCGGCGGCCAGCAGGCCGGTCGCGAGCTGCAGCCCGGCCGCGAGATCCCAGGCCGGCACCACGCCGTTGACCGGCGCCGCATGCTCCTCGGGGCCGGTCACCAGCGGGAAGCCGGTGCCCGCCTGCACGGTGTAGTCGACGGCGGTCCCGCCGTCGTGGCGCCCGGTCAGGAGCACGTGGATGACGTCGTCGCGACGGGCGCGCAGCGCGGCGTACCCGAGCTCGGTCCAGCGTTCGGTGTTGGTGACCACGATGCCGCCGGACGGGCCGCCGGAGACGACGAGGTCGGAGACCAGCTGCCGCCCCTCGGGGTGGGTGCAGTCGACGGCGATGGCCTTCTTGCCGGGGTTGAGCCCGTTCCAGTAGAGGCTGGCGCCGCTGTCGCTGAGCGGCCAGCGGGTGCGGTCCGGGGCGCCCTCGAGCGGCTCGACGCGGATCACCTCCGCACCGAGCTGGGCCAGCGTGGTGCCGCACAACGGGGTGGCGACGAAGCTGGACACCTCGACCACCCGCAGGCCAGCGAGCGGGCCCGTGAGCTGGCCGGCCGAGGTGTCGGGAGCGGGGTCAGCGATGGTCATGGAGCACCCTTTCTGTGGCGGGCGGAGAGAGCGTGGCCGAGCCGGGACCGGCCATCGCCCAGGTCAGGGCGACCGCGGCGACCGGGACGCCGTAGACGAGGGAGAGGTTCCCGGTCGGGTAGGCGATCGCGACCCAGGAGTAGCCGACGGCGAGGCCGGTGAAGCGGAGCATGTTGTGGAGCCCGAGCGCGACCCCGTCGGCGGCCGCCGGGGAGGTCATCAGGCCGAGCGCCGAGGTCGCCTGGACGACACCGATCGCCGAGCCGGTCAGCACGAGCGCGGCCACGGTCAGCGCGACGACCGTGCCGGGCCCGGAGGCGGTCGCGGCCAGCGGAAGGGCGATCAGGCCGATCGCGAGCAGCACCAGCCCGCCCCGCAGCGTGCGCCGGGCAGTGAACCGCTCGGTGACCCGGGAGGAGAGCGGTGCCGCGAGCGTCATCGCCAGGGCCAGCGCCAGCATCGTGATGCCGATGTGGCCCGGCCCCAGGCCGAGGTCGCGGCCCAGGTGCAGGGGAGTGGCGACGATCGCGACACCGAGGCAGCCCATCACGGTGCCGGCGGCCATCGTGCTCGCGACGAACCTGCGCTCGGTGAGCAGGCCCGGCGCCACGAACGGCCCCGCGCCGGTCCGGCCGAGCTGGGAGTGGACGACCAGGGCGAGCGCGCCCACGGCCGCCATCCCCGCCGCCACCGAGATGCCGCCCCGCTGTCCCAGCCAGCTGACCGCGCCGACGAGCGCACCGACCCCGACGAGGAGCGTCGCCATCCCACTGACGTGGAGCGGGGCGTGGGCCGGCGGGACGTCCGGGACGACGGTCAGGCACAGCACCAGCAGCACGGCGCTGAGCGAGGCATGGGTGAGGAACACCCAGCGCCAGCCGAGCGTGTCGGCGACCAGGCCGCCCAGGGGCGGCCCGAGCGCCTGGCCGACCCCGATCGCGGCCGCCCAGGCAGCCATCACCCGGGCGCGGTTGCCGGCCCAGTGGCGGCCGAGGACATGCTGGATCGCCGGCGGTATCGCCGAGCAGGCGACCCCCTGCAGGGCCCGCATCACGACCAGGAACGACAGCTCCTGGCTCAAGGCCGCGCCCGCCTGGGCGGCGACCATCAGCAGCAGCGACCCGGCGAGCACCCGTCTGGAGCCGAACCGCTGACACATCCAGCCCGCGACCGGCGCGAAGACGACCATGGCGAGGGTGAAGGCGCTGACCGCGAAGACGATCCCGCGCGGCGAGGCTCCGATCGCGTGGGCGATCACGTTGATCGGCGCGCTGATGATCGTGCTCGACAGGGTGCCGAGCGTGGAGCACGCCAGCAGGGCGACGTACGCCGTCCGGCGCGGCTCGTACGTGACGGTGGACGGGCTCATCGCAGGTAGAGCCGCACCGTGTCGATCTCCTCGCGGAGCAGCCGGACCTCCTCGACGGTGGGCCGAGCGGTCTCGCGTACGTCCTCGGCGACCGCGATCTCCCACCCGGTCGCGGCACGGACGTCGTCGACCGTGAGGCCGGGGTGGACCTCGCTGATCTCGAGCTCACCGAGCTTCTCGGGCCGGCGCAGCACCGCCATCGGGGTGATCACCGTGGAGACCCCGTGACCCGGCGGCACCATCCGCGGGTCCTCCTCGTGGGCCCGCACCGGGCTCGGCGAGGTGCAGAAGTCCAGCTCCGCCGGGAGGGCACCGGGGTCGTGGCGGCGCAGCACCACGATGCACTCGCCGGCGTTCGGCATGATCTCGGCCGCACCGCCGGCGCCAGGGAGCCGGACCGTCGGCCGGTCCCAGTCGCCGATGAAGCTGGTGTTGAGGCTGCCCCAGCGGTCGATCTGGGCGGCACCGAGGAAGCCGACGTCGACGTGGCCGCGCTGGAGGACGTAGCTGAACAGGGCGGGCATGCTGAGCACCGCGGCGGCGCCGGAGACGAGCACCGAGTCGGCGATGCCCTCCGCCAGGCCCTCCGGCTGCGCGCCGCAGATGCCCGACTCGTAGACGAGCTCGACGTCGGGATCGAGCGTGCGGCGCGCCAGGTCGACGGCAAGCGTAGGCAGTCCCACCCCGGCGAAGACACGGCGCTTGCCCGCGAGCTGCCGGGCGGCGACCGCGGCGAGGAACTCGGTGCTGGACGGCGCCACGTCCGAGAGCGAGGTGCTCATGACGCCCCCTGGGCGGCGACCCGGCGACGGCCGAAGTCGACGGGCTGCGACGGGCGGGGAGCGACCGCGAGCCCGGACCAGCGCTCTGCGCCGAGCTTGGCGAGATAGGCGGCTCGGTCGGGCACCTGGTGGACCCACTCGTCGAGCCAGCCGAGCACCGCCTCGGGGTCGCGGCTGATCGGGGTCCACTCGCGGTAGAAGGCGTTGTCGCGGTCGTAGTGGCCCTGCGTGTAGGACGGGTGTGCGCCACCGGGGCACTCGACGACCGCGGTGACGGCGTGCGCGGGCAGCACCGTGCGGTTGGGGTCGGAGCGGACCACGTCCTCCTCGACGATCTCCTCGACGGTCACGATCACCGTCTCGGCCGCGTACGCCGCCTCCTGCTGAGCGCCGACGATGCCCCACATCTGGACGTTGCCGGAGCGGTCGGCGCGCTGGGCATGGAGGATCGTCACGTCCGGGCGCAGCGGCGGGACGACGTAGATGTCGGGTCCGCCGTAGGGATCGGCGACCTTGCGGATCAGGGGATTGAGCTTCGGGAGGTCGCTTCCGGCGTAGGAGCGGAGCGGGAAGAACGGCAGTCCGGCGGCGCCGGCCTGGTAGCGGCAGACCATGCCGTAGTGGCTGTACTCCTCGACCTCGAGCGGCTCCGGATCGGCGCTCTCCACCCGGCGGCGGACCTCGTGCAGGGAGCCGGCCGAGCCGCTGGCGAAGAACGAGGCGACGAGCTTCGAGACGCAGCCGGCGGCGATCATCTGGTCGGCCAGCAGGTCGGGGGTCATCCGGCAGAAGGTCAGCTCGCGACGGCCCTGACGGATGATCTCGTGGCCCGCGGCGAACGGGATCAGGTGGCCGAAGCCCTCCAGGGCGACCGTCATCCCGTCCCGTACGTGGGTGGCCACCGCCGAGGTGAGATCGGTGACCTTGTCGGGCGCGGCCATGGTTCTCCTCGGGGCAGGCGGGGTTCTTCGGTGGTCCCAGCCTGCCGCCAGCCGCGCGCCGAACTCCAATACTTCTTCCGCCGCCAACTGTTGACGGATACGTATGAATAGATCGAGACAGATATCGAAAGTGACGACAAACGGCGGCACAATGAGCCTGGTGGACACTGCCTCTCCTGCCGCCGACGCCCGTGCCGCCGTGACCCTCGAGGAGGTGCTCGACCTGCTCGACCTGAGCTGCACCGACGACCCGGCCGGCAGGGTCAGCCACTGGGTGGGGGATCCGCAACGGCATCCTGCTGACCGGATCTTCGGTGGACTGCTCCTCGCGCAGGCGCTGGTCGCGGCCGGTCGCGGGGTCCGGGCCGACCAGCGGATCGTCAGCCTCCAGGCCGACTTCGTCGGCGGGGTGCCGACCGATCGGCCGCTGCACTGGGAGGTCACCGTCGTCTCGGACGCGCCCTCGCTGGCGACTCGGCGCAGCCGGCTGCTCGACGAGGCGGGGGAGGAGCTCTTCGGCGCGGTCACCCGCTGGGCGACGGTCCGCGCCGACCTGCCCTCCTACAGCGCCGCGCGGCCGTGGCCGGCTCCCGACCCGGAGACGCTGCCGGACCTCGCCGACCGGTTCGGCGCCGACGAGCGGATCCCGCCCTGGTGGCGGCTCGAGCGGCCGGTCCACTTCCGGCACGCGGTGGCACCGCCGTACGTCACCACGGCCGAGCCCGGCGACCGGCAGACCACCTTCCTGCGGGCCACCGGCCCGCTGCCGGACGACCCGGTCGTGCGGGCCGCGATGGTCGCGTACGTCACCGACATGAGCATCCTCGAGCCGGCCTTCCTGGCGCTCGGGTCGGCGCGGCACGTGCCCGGTGCGAGGATCCTCAGCCTCACCCACGCGCTCACCTTCCATGCCGAGTCCGACCTCGGCGACTGGCACCAGTTCGACTGCCGCGTGGAGTCGGTCGCGCACGGCCGTGCCCATGGCGCCGGGGACGTCTTCGACTCCGCCGGGCGCCACGTCGCCACCGCGTCGCAGGTCGGGCTGGTCAAGGCCCCGACGGTCAGCTGACGGGCAGCTCCGGTGTCGGCAGCGCCTCCTCGGAGGCGCGCAGCACCGCCCGCAGCGCCGGGCTCCGGTCGTCCTGGCGCCAGGCGATCTGCTGGAACGTCGGGCGATCGCACTCGCTGATCCGGACCACCTCGATGCCGGTCTGGACGACATTGGCGAGCGCGGTGTCGAGCGTGAAGGTGATGCCGACCCCGGCCGCGACCAGCGCGACCGCGGTCCAGCTGTCCGGCGCGGTCTGCACGATGTTCGGCACGAACCCGGCCTGGGAGGCCGTCTCGATGAAGGCGTCGCGCACGCTGGAGCCGGGGTCCGCCGGCAGCGCCACGAACGGCTCGTCGCGGCACTCCGCCATGCTGACCTCCTCGCGACCGGCGAGCCGGTGGCCGGCAGGCACGGCGAGCACGTAGTGCTCGACCGCGATCACCCGGTGGTCGAGGCCCTGCGGCTCGATCCGCCAGCGCGCGATGGCCAGGTCGAGGTCGCCGTCCTGCAGCGAGCGCAGCGCCTCGTAGTTGTAGGTGGTGCTCTGCAGCATCAGCTCGATCCCGGGATGCTGCTCGCGCACGACCCGGCCGAGCTGGCCGACCAGCACGTGGGAGGAGGGGCCGGCGAAGCCGATCCGGACCCGGCCGGTCTCGCCGCGACCCGCCGAGCGGACCGCCCGGCGCGCGGTGCGCATGCCCTCGAGCACCTCCTGCGCGGGACGCACCAGCGCCTCTCCCGCCGACGTCAGCCGCACGCTCCGGGTGGTGCGGTCGAAGAGCTGCGCGCCGAGGTCGCGCTCGAGCTGCTTGATGGTGCGGCTCAGCGGAGGCTGGGCGATGTGCAGCCGCTCGGCCGCCCGGCCGAAGTGCAGCTCCTCGGCGACGGCCAGGAAGGCCTCGAGATGGTGCAGATCCATAGGAACAACTCTTGCATCAGCGGGAACAATCATCCAAGGATTAGGTATTGGACGCGCATAAGAAGTCGCGACATGCTTTCTTCCATGACCACCGACACGGCCGACCTCCCGCTGGCGGGCATCACCGTGGTCGCCCTCGAGCAGGCCGTCGCGGCCCCGCTCGCCACCCGCCACCTCGCGGACCTCGGCGCCCGCGTGATCAAGCTGGAGCGGGTGGGCGAGGGTGACTTCGCCCGCAACTACGACCACGCGGTGAACGGCCTCGCCTCGCACTTCGTGTGGCTCAACCGCGGCAAGGAGTCGGTCGCGCTCGACCTCAAGTCGCCCGACGGCGCCGATCTCGCGCGCCGGCTGGTCGCCCGCGCCGACGTGTTCCTGCAGAACGCCGCACCCGGCGCCGCCGAGCGTCTCGGCCTCGGCGCCGAGGAGCTCGCGGCCCGCCACCCGCGGCTCGTCGTCGCCGGCATCTCCGGCTACGGCACCGGCGGCCCGCTGCGCGATCGCAAGGCCTACGACATGCTGATCCAGGCGGAGTCCGGCCTCATCTCGGTCACCGGCACCCCGGAGACGGCGACCAAGACCGGCGTCCCCAGCTCCGACATCGCCGCCGGCCTCTACACCAGCCAGGCGATCGTCGCGGCCCTGTTCCGCCGCGAGCGCACCGGCCGGGGCGGCATCGTCGACGTGTCGATGTTCGACGCGACCGTCGAGTGGCTCGGCCACCCCATGTACATGCAGATGTACGGAGGCCGCCAGATCCCCCGGATGGGGCTCAGCCACGCCTCGATCGCCCCCTACGACGCCTATCCGACCGCCGACGGGGAGATCCTGATCGGCGTCCAGAACGACCGTGGCTGGCGGGCGCTGGTCACCGACGTCTTCGGCCGGCCCGACCTCGCCGAGCATCCCCGGCTCGCGACGAACCTGCTGCGCGTCGCCAACCGCGAGGAGTGCGACGCGGTCGTCGCCGAGCACACCCGCGGCTTCACCACCGCCGACCTCGATGCCCGGCTCGCCGCGGCCGGTGTGCCGGCGGCGCAGATCAACGACATGTCCGGCCTCGTCGACCACCCGCAGCTCACCGGCCGCGACCGGTGGCGCGACGTCGACACCCCGGCCGGGCCGGTCCGCGGCGTACTGCCGCCGATGACGTTCCGCGACGTGGAGCTGCCGATGGGCGCGATCCCCGAGCTCGGCGCCCACACCGATGCGGTGCTCGCCGAGCTCGGCCTCGACGCCGGCACCGTCGACCGGCTCGTTGCCGGCGGCGTGGTCGGCCGGCCCGGCGACGTACCCGTTCCCACTTCCTGATCCGCACGAAGGAGCATCCATGGAGCCCGACGAGTTCGCCTCGATCCTCGACGCCGTCCGCGCGTTCGTCCGCAAGGAGGTCGTCACGGCCGAGGACGAGATCGAGGAGACCGACCAGATCCCCGACCGGCTCCGGCAGCAGGCCGCGGCCATGGGGCTGTTCGGCTACGCCATCCCCGAGGAGTACGGCGGTCTCGGCTTCACCATGTCCGAGGAGGTCCGGTTGGCGATGGAGCTCGGCTGGACCACGCCGTCGTTCCGCTCGATGTTCGGCACCAACAACGGGATCGCCGGCCAGGTGCTGGTCAACTGCGGCACCGAGCGGCAGAAGCAGCAGTATCTGCCCGGGCTGGCCAGCGGCGAGCTGGTCGCCTCGTTCGCGCTCACCGAGCCGGAGGCCGGCTCCGACCCGAGCGGCCTGCGCACGCGCGCGGTGCGGGAGGGCGATGCGTACGTCATCGACGGGCAGAAGCGCTTCATCACCAACGCGATCTGGGCCGACCTGCTCATGGTCTTCGCCCGCACCGGCGACCTCGCCGAGGGCGCGAGGAACATCTCGGTGTTCGTGGTGCCGACCGACACCCCGGGCGTGACGATCGGCCCGCGCGACCACAAGATGGGCCAGCGCGGCGCGGTGACCTCGGAGATCTTCTTCGACGGTGTCCGGGTGCCCGCCGAGAACCTGGTCGGCGAGGTCGAGGGCGAGGGCTTCTCCGCGGCGATGCGGTCGCTGGCCAAGGGTCGGCTGCACATCGCCGCCCTGACCGTCGGGCTGGCCGACCGGCTGATCGAGGAGAGCCTGCGCCACGCCACGACCAACAGCCAGGGCGGCCAGAAGCTGGCGGAGTTCCAGCTGATCCAGGCGATGCTCGCCGAGAGCCGGACCGAGGCATACGCCGGCCGGGCGATGGTGCTCGAGGCCGCCCGCAGCTGGGACGACGGCAGCGACCGGCGTACCGCGCCGTCGCTCTGCAAGCTGTTCTGCACCGAGGCGGTCGACCGGATCGCCGACCGCGCGGTCCAGATCCACGGCGGCCTCGGCTACATGCGCGAGGTGCCCGTCGAGCGGTTCTACCGCGACGCGCGGCTGTTCCGGCTCTACGAGGGCACCAGCGAGGTCCAGAAGCTGATCATCGCCAAGCAGATGGTCAAGGAGTTCCAGGGATGAGCGACGGACCGCGCGCCAGGGCGGTCCGGGTCGAGGACCGTGGCCACGTCCGGATCCTCACCCTCGACCGGCCCGAGCGTCGCAACGCGCTCGACCTGGCCGACCGGCTGGACCTGCTCGCCGCGCTCCGGGCCGCCGAGGTGGAGGCGGAGGTGCGTGCCGTCGTGCTGACCGGCGCGGGGCCGGTGTTCTCGGCCGGCGGCGACATCCGCTCGATGTCGCAGGACCGCGACGTCGCCCGGCAGCGGCTCGACGTCGTCAACGCCGTCGTACGTCAGCTGGTCACCGGCGACCTGCCGGTCGTGGCCGCGGTCGAGGGCGGCGCCTACGGCCTCGGCCTCGCCCTGGCCGCCGCGTGCGACCTGGTCGTCGCCGGCCGCTCGGCGACCTTCTCGACCTCCTTCGCGAAGATCGGGCTCGGCCCCGACACCGGCCTGGCCTACACCCTCCCGCGACGTGTCGGGCAGGGGCGGGCGCGCGAGCTGCTGCTGACCGTACGCACCTTCGACGCCACCGAGGCCAAGCGGATCGGCGCGGTCGAGACGGTGGTCGACGACGGTGCGGCCCTCGACCACGCGGCCGAGCTGGCCGCCCGGCTGGCCGAGCTGTCGGCGCCGATGGTGGCGGGCACCCGGCGCATCCTCACCCAGGCCGACCAGAGCCTCGACGGCGTACTCGGGGCCGAGGCCGACCTGCAGGTCGAGCTGCTCGCCGGCAGGCAGTTCGCCGAGGGCCGGTCGGCGTTCCTGGAGCGCAGACGGCCCGACTTCGTCGGCGCCTGACATCGGCCGGTTGTCCAACCGGCCGATCCGCGCAAGGCTTCAGGCATGACGTCGCCGCTGGTCCGGGTCCACTCGCTGACGACACGCGTCGAGGCGCCGCTCGAAGAGGTCTTCGAGTGGCACCGGCGCCCTGGGGCGATCCACCGGCTGATGCCGCCGTGGATGCCGGGGGAGGTGCGGGTGGAGGCGACCGACCTGGCCGCGGGCACCGCGGTGATCTCGCTCGGCCGCGGTGTGGACTGGGTGGCCCGCCACGACCCCGACGCCTACGACCCGCCGCTGCTGTTCACCGACCGGCTCGCCTCGCTGCGCCCGCTGTCGTGGACCCATCGGCACGAGTTCGCCTCCTCCGGCGACGCCACGCTGGTCACCGACCGGATCGAGACCAATGTGCTCGGGAAGATGGTCGACCGGATGCTCGGCTACCGCCACGCGCAGCTGACCGCCGATCTGGCCGCCCACCACAGGACGTACGTAGCGGGCAAGAGCCTCACCATCGCGGTCACCGGCTCCCACGGAACCGTCGGGCAAGCCCTGGTCCCGTTCCTCACCACCGGCGGGCACCGGGTGATCAGGCTGGTCCGGCACACGCCGGCGGGGGAGGACGAACGTCGCTGGGACCCGTCGGCGCCTGCGGCCGATCTCCTCGACGGCGTCGACGCGGTCGTCCACCTCGCGGGCGCGTCCATCGCCGGCCGCTTCACCGAGGCGCACAAGGCGGCCATCCGCGACTCGCGGATCGAGCCGACGCGACGGCTCGCCGAGGCGGCGGCACGCAGTGGCGTACCCACCTTCGTCAGCGCCTCCGCGATCGGCATCTACGGTGCCGACCGGGGCGACGAGGTCCTCACCGAGGCCTCGGCGCGTGGCGCCGGATTCCTCGCTGACGTGGTCGCCGAGTGGGAGGCGGCGAGCCGGGTGGAGGGGCCACGGGTGGTCCAGGTGCGCACCGGGATCGTGCAGACGCCCGCCGGGGGTGCCCTGCGGCTGCAGCGTCCGCTCTTCGCGGCCGGCCTGGGCGGCCGGCTGGGCAGCGGCCGGCAGTGGCTGAGCTGGATCGGGATCGACGACCTCGTCGACATCTACCACCGCGCGATCCTCGACGAGACCCTGGAGGGTCCGGTCGATGCGGTCGCCCCCGAACCCGTCACCGGCAAGGTCTACGCGCAGACCCTCGCGCACGTGCTCCGCCGCCCCGCACTGCTGCCGACGCCGGCCCTCGGCCCGCAGCTCCTGCTCGGCAAGGAGGGCGCCGAGGAGATGGCGCTGGCGAGCCAGCGGGTCGACCCGGCCGCTCTCGGGATGGACCACGAGTTCCGTCACCCCACGCTCGAGGCGGCGCTGCGTCACGTGCTCGGGCGGTGAGCGGGGCATTGCCCGTGCTGTGGCGGCTCAGGACGTGGGCAACACGGTCCGGGTGAGGCGCTCGGAGACCTCCCACATCCGCACGGCGTCCTCGGCGCTGACCAGCGGCCGGTAGAGCGCCTGCTCCGCGGGCGCGCCGCCGAGGTGTCCGGGGCCGCTGGGGCCGTACATCCGGCCGCCGGCGGCCTCGGGTGACGTCGCGGCCAGCAGCGCGGGGAGGGCGGCGGTCTCGGGGGTGCCGAGGAGGATGCCACGTGCCGAGAGCCAGCGGATCATGCGTACGGAGAAGGTGTCGGTCGTACGTCCGATCTCGGGCCGTGCGGCCAGCAGGCTGGTCGGGGCGACGCCGGGGTGGGAGAGGTTGCTGGTGATGCCCCAGCCATGGGCACGGCTGCGCCGGTCCAGCTCCAGGCCGAAGAGTCCGACGGCGATCTTGGACTGGCTGTAGGCCCTCGAGCCCTGGTAGCCCTGCTCCCAGTTCGGGTCCTCCCAGTTGATCGCGCCGCGCGTCGCGGCGATGCTGACCTGGGACGTCACCCGGGCCCGACCGGCGCGCAGCAGCGGCAGGATCCCGGCGACGAGGGCGAAGTGTCCGAGGTGGTTGGTGCCGAGCTGCAGCTCGAACCCGTCGGCGGTCGTCTGCCGCTCCGGCGGGGTCATCACACCGGCGTTGTTGATCATGATGTGGATGGGCTGGTCCTCCCCGAGCAGCGTCTCGGAGAGCGCCGCCACCGACGTGAGCGAGGACAGGTCGAGGTCGCGCAGCGAGACCGTCGCGTCCGGGGCCTGGCGCCGGATCGTGGCCAGCGCCTGCTCGCCCTTGGCGGGGTTGCGTACGGGCATCACGACCTCGGCCCCGGCCGCCGCCAGCCGGGCGGCCATGACCAGCCCCATGCCGTCGCTGGCCCCGGTCACCAGGGCTCGTTTGCCGGACAGGTCCGGGATCGTGATGTCGATGGTTCGGCGTGGCATCGGTCTGCTCCTCGTCAAGGGCTGCTGGGGTCGGATCCATCCTCGATCGCGCTTCGGCTGCTATCCAGGGTCTGTCGATCCCAGCCTCCGCGGCTCGCGCATGTGGCCGGCGCCGGGCGGGTACGTCGACACGGTGAGCACACGGGAGCGCGACGTGATGCGGCGGCTGCTGGACGCCGGCGGCACGACGTACGCCGAGGAGGCCGGCATCCGTCTCCGGGACAAGCCGTCGCCGCTCTACCGGCTGCTCGTCCTGGCGATGCTCTCCTCGACCCGGATCTCGGCCGACATCGCGGTCGCGGCGGCCAGGGAGCTCTCGTCCGCCGGGTGGCGGACGCCGCAACGGCTGCTCGACTCGACCTGGCAGCAGCGCGTGGACGCCCTCGGCCGGGCGCACTACCGCCGCTACGACGAGAGCACCGCGACCAAGCTCGAGGAGCAGGCGCAGTGGCTGCTGGAGAACCACCGCGGCGACCTGCGCCGGCTCCGTCCGACGTCGCACGACGGGGCCGACGCGCTGATCGACGCGCTCACCGAGTCGCCCCGCATCGGCCCGGTGGGCGCTCGGATCTTCTGCCGCGAGGTGCAGGACGTGTGGCCCGCGCTGTCGCCCTTCCTCGACGGTCCACTCCTCGAGAAGGCCCGTGACCTCGGCCTGCCCGGGGACCCTGACGAGCTCGCCTCGCTGGTCCCCGATGGACGGTGCGCCCCGCTCGCGGCAGCGCTCACCCGGGCGCGTCACGGGCTCCCCGGACTCGAGGAGAGGTGAGGTCATTCCGCCGGCTCGCGGTGTTCCCGCTTAGGATCACCGCATGGTTCGCGGGGAGTCGAAGAACGCGCCGAGCATGGCGGACGTGGCGGCCCGGGCAGGGGTGTCGCATCAGACCGTGTCCCGGGTGGTCAACGGCTCCGACGCCGTACGCGGCGACACCCGCGACCGGGTGCTCGCGGCGATCGAGGAGCTGGGCTACCGCCGCAACAAGTCGGCACGTGCGCTGGTGACGCGGCGGTCCGGACGCCTGGGGCTTCTCTACACCCAGCCGCACCTCTACGGGCCGGGCACGCTGGCCGCCTCGGTGCACCAGGCCGGTCAGAAGGCCGGCTACGACGTCATCCTGAGCCCGGTGCCGCACCTGGAGGCGACCTCGGCGGAGCGGGCGATCGAGGCGCTCCTCGACGACGCCGTCGAGGCCGTCCTCCTCGGCGTCTCGCACCAGTCGTTCGAGGACCTGGTCGCCCAGCTCGCAGCCACGGTCGAGGTCGTGATGATCCACAGTGACCCGCCGCCCGGGGTGCGCTCGGTCGGGATCGACCAGCACGCCGGGGCCGTGCTGGCCACGCAGTACCTGCTGGACCTCGGCCACCGCACCATCGCCCACGTGGCCGGCCCGGTCGGCTGGATCGACGCCCGCCAGCGCCGGGAGGGATGGCTGGCCGCGCTTCGCGACAGCGACGTGGAGCCGGGGCCCGAGATCTTCGGTGACTGGTCGAGCAGGAGCGGCTACGAGGCCGGGGCCGAGATCGCGCGCGACCCGTCGGTCACCGCGGTCTTCGCCGCCAACGACTCGATGGCCCTCGGCGTGATCCGGGCCCTCCACGAGGCCGGTCGCCGTGTCCCTCAGGACGTGAGCGTCGTCGGCTTCGACGACGTCCCCGACGCCGCCTACCTCTGGCCGCCCCTCACCACCGTCCGGCAGGACTTCGCCTCGCTCGGTGAGCTCGCCGTCGAGGTTGCCACCAAGGCCATCGCCGACGGCACCGTCGAGACGCCCCCTCTCCTCGCGCCCGAGCTCGTCGTCCGCGCCTCCGCCGCCCACAAGCCCAGCTGACCGTCGCCCGCCGAGACGGCACGTACGTCGGCCGAGACGTCGCTTAGGTCGGCCGAGCTGTCACCTCGGTCGTGCGAGCCGTCACCTCGGTCGGCCGAGACGTCACCCCGGTCGGCCGAGACGTCGCTTAGGTCGTGCGAGACGTCGCTTAGGTCGGCCGAGTTGGCACTGCGGTGCCAACTCGCCCGACGGGAGTGACGCTTCGCCCGACGGGAGTGACGCTTCGCCGACGGGAGTGACGCTTCGCCGACGGGAGTGACGCTTCGCCCGACGGGGCTGACGCTTCGCCCGACGGGGCTGACGCTTCGCCCGACGGGAGTCTCGAAAGAGCTCTGTGGGGAACCCAGCAGTAACCTGCCCGCAATATGTTAGCGTTCACATCGCCTCGAACCCCACCCCGAGCCGTCGGGCAGAAACGGAGCCGTGATGACGCAGCGAGCAGGGCAGCTGCCTGACCTCGAAACGACCTCGCTCGGTATCGAGCTGGGCTCGACCACCATCAAGGCGTGCCTGATCGGGCCCGACCACGCGCCCGTCGCCACCGGCTCCCACCTGTGGGAGAACGAGCTCGTCGACGGCCTATGGACCTACTCGCTCGAGGCGGTCTGGGCCGGAGTCCAAGGAGCCTTCGCCGCCCTCGGCGACGAGGTCGAGCGCCGCTACGGCCAGCGCCCAGACACCTTCGGTGCGATCGGCGTCTCGGCGATGATGCACGGCTACCTCGCCTTCGACGCGGACGGCGAGCTGCTGGTGCCGTTCCGCACCTGGCGCAACACCAACACCGCGGTCGCGGCGGCCGAGCTGTCGGAGACCTTCGGTACCAACATCCCGCTGCGCTGGTCGGTCGCCCACCTCTACCAGGCGATCCTCGACGACGAGCCCCACCTGGCCCGGATCGCCTCGCTGACCACCCTCGCGGGCTACGTCCACCGGGCGCTGACCGGGGAGCACGTGCTCGGCGTGGGCGACGCCTCCGGCGTCTTCCCCATCGACCCCGCCACGGGGACCTACGACCAGCGGATGCTGGAGCAGCTCGGTCACCTGGCCGCCGCGAAGCACCCAGGCCTCAAGGCCGAAGGCCTGCTCCCGCAGGTCCTCCCGGCCGGCGCCGACGCTGGCCGGCTCACCCCCGAGGGCGCCGTGCTGCTCGACCCGACCGGCACGCTGGAAGCCGGCATCCCGCTGTGCCCACCCGAGGGTGACGCCGGCACCGGGATGGTCGCCACCAACTCGGTCGCCACCCGCACCGGGAACGTCAGCGCCGGCACCTCGATCTTCGCGATGGTCGTCCTCGAGAACCCCCTCGAGACCACCCACCACGCCATCGACATCGTCACCACGCCGGCCGGCGACCCGGTCGCGATGGTGCACTGCAACAACGGTGCCAGCGAGCTCGACGCCTGGGCCGGCGTCTTCGGCGAGTTCGCCGCAGCGCTCGGTCACCCCTGCGAGCCCGACGCCGTCTTCGGTGCCCTGCTGACCGCGGCGCTCAACGGTTCCCCCGACGGCGGTGGGCTGCTGGCGTACAACTATCTGGCCGGCGAGCCGATCACCGGTCTCGACGAGGGCCGCCCGCTGTTCGTACGCACCCCCGGAAGCCGCCTCGACCTGGCCGGGTTCGCGCGTGCCCAGGTGTACGGCGTCTTCGGCACCCTCGCCCTCGGCATGCGCGTGCTCGCCGACCAGGGCGTCGAGATCGACGCGATGTTCGCCCACGGCGGCCTGTTCCGCACCGCGGGCGTCGCCCAGCGCCTGCTCGCCGCGGCCATCGGGGCCCCCGTCGCGGTCGGCCGCACCGCCGGCGAGGGCGGTGCCTGGGGGATCGCGGTCCTGGCTGCGTACGCCCGGGCCGCCGAAGCCGAGAGCGACCTGACCCTGGGCACCTATCTCGCCGAGCGCGTCTTCGGCGACATCGACCTGGAGGTCGTCGAGCCGGACGCCGCCGACCTCGCCGGGTTCCGGACCTATCTCGAGCGCTACGAGGCCGGGCTCGACATCGAGCGCGCCGCCGTCGCCTCGCTCGCCCCCACGGCAGACCCTGCCGCCACTGCAGACCCCGCCCCCACCGCAGTAGAAGGAGACCAGTGATGACCGGCGTACCCGCCGCGCTTCGCGACGCCGTCGACGCCACCAAGGAGCGCGTCGCCGCACTGCACGCCGAGCTGCCCCGCTGGGAGCTGATCGTGTGGACCGCCGGAAACGTCTCCGAGCGGGTGCCGAACCCCGACGGCGAGGACCTGCTCGTCATCAAGCCGTCCGGGGTCGCCTACGAGGACATCACCGCCGAGGCGATGGTCGTGTGCGACCTGGAGGGCAAGCTCGTCGAGGGCGAGCGGTCGCCGTCCTCGGACACGGCCGCCCATGCGTACGTCTATGCCAACATGCCCGAGGTCGGGGGAGTGGTCCACACCCACTCCACCTACGCCACGGCCTGGGCGGCGCGCGGGGAGGAGATCCCCTGCGTGCTCACGATGATGGCCGACGAGTTCGGCGGCCCGGTCCCGGTCGGCCCGTTCGCGATCATCGGCGACGACTCCATCGGCCGCGGCATCGTGGAGACCCTGCGCGAGTCGCGCAGCCCGGCGGTGCTGATGCAGAACCACGGCCCGTTCACGATCGGCAAGGACGGCCGCGCCGCGGTCAAGGCCGCGGTGATGTGCGAGGAGGTCGCCCGCACGGTGCACATCGCGCGCCAGCTCGGCCAGCCGCTGCCGATCGACCAGGGCCACATCGACTCGCTCTACGACCGCTACCAGAACGTCTACGGCCAGCACTGAGCTGTCCGCCCCGACCCACATCTCAGCACTGGAAGGACCCCCACATGAGCAAGCCCTACGCGGACCGCGAGGTCTGGTTCTTCACCGGCAGCCAGGACCTCTACGGCGAGGAGACCCTTCGCCAGGTGGCCGAGCAGTCCCAGGAGGTCGCCCGAGCCCTCGACGCATCGGACGACGTACCTGCGAAGGTCGTGTGGAAGCCCGTCCTGAAGGACGCAGCGTCGATCCGTCGGGCGATGCTCGAGGCCAACTCCGACGACAACGTCCTCGGCGTCATCACCTGGATGCACACCTTCAGCCCGGCCAAGATGTGGATCGCCGGCCTGGACACGCTCCAGAAGCCGCTGCTGCACCTGCACACCCAGGCCAACGTCGAGCTCCCCTGGTCGGAGATCGACATGGACTTCATGAACCTCAACCAGGCCGCCCACGGTGACCGTGAGTACGCCTACATCGCCACCCGCCTCGGCGTCGCCCGCACCACCGTCGTCGGCCACGTGTCCAACCCGGCCGTCACCCGCCGGGTCGGCACCTGGGCCCGCGGCGCCGCCGGCTGGGCCGCCACCCACGGTCTCAACCTGGTCCGCTTCGGCGACAACATGCGCAACGTCGCAGTCACCGAGGGCGACAAGACCGAGGCCGAGCTGCGGTTCGGCGTCTCGGTCAACACCTGGGGTGTCAACGACCTGGTCGCCGCGGTCGAGGCGGTGGCGGAGGACGCCGTGGACGCGCTCGTCGCCGAGTACGAGGAGCTCTACGACGTCGTCGCCGAGCTCCGCCGAGGCGGCGAGTGCCACGACTCGCTGCGCTACGCCGCCCGCCAGGAGATCGCCATGGAGGCGTTCCTGGTGGAGCGCGACGCGAAGGCGTTCACCACCAACTTCGAGGACCTCGGCGGCCTGCGCCAGCTCCCCGGCATCGCCGTGCAGCGGTTGATGAGCAAGGGCTACGGCTTCGGCGCCGAGGGCGACTGGAAGACCGCGGTCCTGGTGCGCGCCGCCAAGGTGATGGGGGAGGGGCTGCCCGGTGGCGCTTCCCTGATGGAGGACTACACCTACGACCTCACCCCCGGCGCGGAGGTGATCCTCGGCGCCCACATGCTCGAGATCTGCCCTTCGCTGACCACCTCCACCCCCCGCGTCGAGATCCACCCGCTCGGGATCGGCGACCGCGAGGACCCGGTCCGGATGGTCTTCGACGCCGACACCACCGAGGGTGCCGTGGTCGTGTCGCTGGCCGACATGCGTGACCGGTTCCGGCTGACCGCCAATGTCGTCGACGTCGTACCCCCGTCCCAGGCCCTGCCCAACCTGCCGGTCGCGCGCGCCGTCTGGGCCCCGCGCCCCGACTTCGCCACCTCGGCCGAGGCCTGGCTGACCGCCGGCGGCGCACACCACACGGTGATGTCGACCGCCGCCGGGATCGAGGCCTTCGAGGTGTTCGCGAACATCGCCCGCACCGAGCTGCTCGTCATCGACGAGTCGACCACCCGCCGCGGCTTCGCCGACCAGGTGCGCTGGAACCAGGTGTTCTACCGGGTCGCCCAGGGCCTGTGATGTGAGGGACGCGCTCGCTGCGGGTCGGCGAGCGCGGATCGTCCCGATCGCTGACCCCTAGGAGACTCAGTCACGGCATCTGTGACTCAGCCTCCTAGGGTTCGGTAGCGCCGGGTGGACGCCGCAGTGTTGGAGGGCCGGGTCATCGCCTGCGGTCGCGAATCTGATAGATCCGCTGAGCGGAGACACCGGCGGCGTCGGTGAGCTCCGTCGCGGCGTGGCCGTCGAGCAGGGCTTCGCGTACGCAGCTTGCCCAGGCTCGGTCTCGTCGAGTGGATTCGCGCTGGGCCGTCTCCCGATGAGCCCTGGCTTGTTCGATCACGACCTTCCAGTCGGTGGGCGAGCGTATCGTCGGGCCATCCGCCGCCTGCTGCGCCCAGGGTCTCCCAACCGGATTGCTCGAGAGCTGCGGCGGGCGTGGTCGTGACAGCAGTCTCGGTCTGAACGGGGTGCCGAGGTGGATGGCCTCGGTCGGCGTCCATCCCGATGTGGGACAAGTGCTGCACTGCTGCGAAGACTTCCCCGCTCCCACGTAGGTTCCCCACACTCCGGAGCGTGGGGAACCTACGTGGGAGTGGGGAGATCTTCCTTCGGCGGGGGATCAGGCCAGCATCTTCCCGGGATTCATCAGTCCGCGCGGGTCGATCGCCTGCTTCACGGCTCGCAGGAGGTCGACCTCGACACCCGTCTTGTACGCCGCCGCAGCATCCCGCTTGAGCGCGCCGATCCCGTGCTCGGCGGAGATGCTGCCGCCGAGCGCGGTGACGGCGTCGTAAATCATCCGGGTCAGCCTGGGAGCCTCCCGCCTCAGCGCCGCGTCGTCGCCGACGGGCGCCGAGAGGTTGTAGTGCAGGTTGCCGTCCCCGATGTGCCCGTACGTCACCAGCCGCAGCCCCGGCAGCGCGGCAAGGAGCGCGGGGCCGGCTTCGGCGACGAACCGGGACAGGGCCGTGATCGGCAGGGTGACGTCGTGCTTGAGGGTCGCGCCCTCGCTCTTCTGGGCCTCCGAGACGCCTTCGCGCAGTGCCCACAGCGACTCGCGCTGGGCGGGACTGCCCGCGACCACGGCATCGACGAGCAACCCCTGCGAAGCGGCGGCCTCGAGTGCCGACTCGAGCCGCTCGTCGACGTCGGCGGAGGTGCCGGCGAGCTCGACGAGGCCGTACCACTCGTGCTGACCAGCGAACGGGTCGCGGACCCCGGGCAGGTGGGCCAGGACCAGGTCGAGCGCCTGCCGGCCCAGCAGCTCCCACGTCGTCAGCTGCCCGCCGCCGTGCTCGCGGAGCAGCGGAAGCAGCGCCGTGGCGGCCGAGACCGACTCGAGCGCCACGAAAGCGGTCGCCCGACGGGGTGTCGCCGGCAGCAACCGCAGCACCCCGGCGGTGACCACGCCGAGCGTGCCCTCCGAGCCGATGAACAGCTGCTTGAGGTCGTAGCCGGTGTTGTCCTTGCGCAGCGGCCGCAGCCCGTCCCAGACCCGGCCGTCGGGGAGCACGACCTCCAGGCCGAGCACCAGCTCGCGCATCATCCCGTAGCGCAGCACCGCGGTGCCGCCGGCGTTGGTCGCGATCGTGCCGCCGATGGTGCACGAGCCCTCCGAGCCGAGCGAGAGCGGGAAGAGCCGCCCGGCCGCCGCGGCCGCCTCCTGCACGGTCGCCAGCGGGGCGCCGGCCTCGACGATGAGGGTGTCGGCGACCGGGTCGACCTCCCGGATCCGCCGCATCCGGGAGAGCGAGAGCACGACCTGGTCGCCGCCGGAGTCGGGTACACCGCCGCCGACGAGGCCGGTGTTGCCGCCCTGCGGGACGACCGCGACGCCCGCCGCAGCGCACAGCCTGACGACCGTCGCCACCTCCGCGGTCGAGGCCGGGCGCACCACCGCGAGGGCGGTGCCGGTGAAGACGCCGGTCCAGTCGGTGACGTACGCCGCCATGTCAGCCGGATCGGTCAGCACGGCGCTCTCGCCCAGGGCGGCGCGCAGGTCGTGGACGAGGTCGGTCATCGGGTGCTCCTCGGGTGGGGTGGGGGAGGCGGTCATGCCGACCGCAGACGTACGTGCTCGGGGCCGATCGCAGCGATGTCGGGGGTGCCGAGCAGGCACATCGCCCGCCGCAGCTCCTCGACCAGCAGCCCCAGGGCGGCGTCGACCCCTGGTCGGCCGCCGACCATCAGGCCGTAGAGGTAGGGCCGGCCGATCAGTACGCCGCGGGCGCCGAGGCCGAGCGCGGCGGCGATGTCGCCGCCGGAGCGGACGCCGGAATCGATGAACACCTCGGTCCGAGAGCCGACCGCGTCGACCACCGCAGGCAGCAGCTCCAGCGGCACCGGTGCCCGGTCGAGCTGGCGGCCGCCGTGGTTGGAGAGCACCAGCGCGTCGGCCCCGGCCTCGACGCAGGCGACCGCGTCGGCGACCGAGAGCACGCCCTTGACCACCACGGGGCCGTCCCAGTGCGCCTTGAGCCAGCCGATGTCGGCGGGCCGGATCGCCTGCTCGCGCAGCTCGTTGGACGTGCCCCAGCGGCCGTGGTGCGATCCCTCGGGGAAGGTCGCGAACCGCAGCGGCTCGGTGGTGAGGATGTTCGCGACCCAGCCGGGGTGACGGGCCATGCCCGCGAACGTACGCAGGCTCAGCTGCGGTGGGATCGCGAACCCGTTGAGCTTGTCCTTGCGCTTCATCCCGGTCACGGTCGTGTCGATGGTCAGCATCAGCGCCTCGTAGCCCTGCGAGGCCGCCTCGGAGAGGTGCTCGAGCGTCACCGAGCGGTCCTTCATCAGGTAGACCTGGAACCAGTTGCGTCCCTGCGGGGCGGCGCGGGCGACGTCGGTGATCGAGGTCGTCGCGTACGTCGAGAGCGTGTAGGGCAGCCCGGCGGCGGCCGCCGCCGCGGCGACCGCGCGCTCGCCGGTGTGGTGGCTGAGCCGGGTGTAGCCGGTCGGTGCGAGCACGATGGGTGCCGCCGCGGGCCGTCCGAGGATCGTCGTACGCACCTCCGGCTCGCCCACCTGGCCGAAGGCCGTGGGCCGCAGTTCGACGCGGTCGAAGGCCTCCCGGTTCCGGCGCATCGCGTGCTCGCCGTCCGAGCCGCCGTCGACGTAGTCCCACACCGCCGCCGGCACCCGCCGGCGGGCGGCGCGCTCCAGGTCGTCGACGCTGACGCATCGGGACAGCCGCCGGTCGGCGGCCCGCCACAGGACCGGACGGGGTCGCAAAAAGGGCGCGAGGTCGCGCCATCGGGGGACCTGCCGGACGACCCGGACCTGAGAATCGGCGGTCACGCTCTGGACTCCTCAACACTCATCAGATAAGTTCTCAACTTGTCATACAACTTAGCCCATCGAGGAGCATCCCGCCATGGCCGCCGACCGCATCGCCTCACTGACCCTCTCCCACGTCGTCCTCCCGCTCGAGAACCCGGTCAGCGACGCCAAGGTGCTCACCGGGCGGCAGAAGCCGCTCACCGAGACCGTGCTGCTCTTCGTCGAGGTGACGACCGAGCAGGGCTTCGAGGGGATGGGCTTCAGCTACTCCAAGCGGGCCGGCGGCCCGGCGCAGTACGCCCACCTCAAGGAGATCGCCGAGGTCGCCATCGGCCAGGACCCCTCCGACATCGCCAAGATCTACGAGTCGCTGATGTGGGCCGGCGCCTCGGTCGGCCGCAGCGGTGTCGCGACCCAGGCCGTGGCCGCCCTCGACGTGGCGCTCCACGACCTCAAGGCCCGGCGTGCCGGCCTGCCGCTGGCCAAGCTGCTCGGTGCCCACCGCGACTCCTGCCGCGTCTACAACACCTCGGGCGGCTTCCTCCAGGCGAGCGTCGAGGAGATCAAGGAGAAGGCCACCGCCTCGCTCGAGGCCGGCATCGGCGGCATCAAGATCAAGGTCGGCCAGCCCGACTGGGCCGAGGACCTGCGCCGTGTCGCCGCGCTGCGCGAGCACCTCGGCGACACCCCGTTCATGGTCGACGCCAACCAGCAGTGGGACCGCGCCCGCGCCCGCCGGATGTGCCGGGAGCTGGAGCGGTTCGACCTGATCTGGATCGAGGAGCCGCTCGACGCCTGGGACGCGGTCGGCCACGCCGACCTGTCGCGTACGTTCGACACGCCGATCGCGACCGGCGAGATGCTCACCTCGGTGCCCGAGCACATGGCACTGATCGATGCCGGCTACCGCGGCATCGTGCAGCCGGACGCGCCCCGCATCGGCGGGATCACTCCGTTCCTGAAGTTCGCCACGCTCGCCGCTCACGCCGGTCTGGCGCTGGCGCCGCACTACGCGATGGAGATCCACCTGCACCTCGCCGCCGCCTACCCGACCGAGCCGTGGGTCGAGCACTTCGAGTGGCTCAACCCGCTCTTCGAGGAGCGGATCGACATCCGCGACGGCCGGATGTGGGTGCCGGACCGCCCCGGTCTCGGCTTCACGCTCAGCGACCAGATGCGCAAGCTCACCGTGGAGACGGCTAAGTTCTCGGCATGAGTATCAGCGCCGGGCTCGCCGACCGCGTCGTCTCCGGGATCAAGGACCAGATCCTGTCCGGCGACCTCGCTCCGGGGGCGAAGCTGCCCTCGGAGTCCGACCTGGTCGCGACCTACGGGGTGTCCCGGACCGTGGCGCGCGAGGCGGTCACCCGGCTCCGCGCCGAGGGCCTGGTCGAGACCTTCCAGGGGCGCGGCTCGTTCGTCCTGACGGTCCCGGCGCCCTCGCCGTTCGCGCTGGAGTCCTCCGCGATCCGTACGCAGCACGACGTGCTCGACATGGTCGACTTCCGGCTCGGGGTGGAGTGCGAGGCGGCGGCCCTGGCCGCCGCCCACCTCGACGAGGAGGGATCGCGCACCATCGAGGAGGCGCTCGCCGCGCTGGCCACTGCGCATCCCGACGGCGCGGTGGAGGCCGACTTCGCCTTCCACCGTGCCGTCGCGGCCGCGACCGGCAACCGCTTCTACCTCGACCTGATGGACTCGCTCGGGCCGATGATGATCATGCTGCCGCGCACCCGGCTCGGCGACGCCTACTCGCCCAGCGACGCGCTCCACGTCGAGCGGGTGCAGCGCGAGCACGACAACATCGCCGCCGCGATCCTGGCCGGCGACGCCGACACCGCCCGCGCGGCCATGCGGGTCCACCTGGGCAGCACCCGCAGGCGCCTGCTGAGCAGCTGAGCTACTTCATGTGCTCCCCGAGCGTTGTGAAGCAGAACGTCCCGCCCGCCAGCCGCTCCTCGCGTCCCTGGGGCTCCTCGTCGATCGCGTCGCCGAGCAGCTCCGCGGCGTAGATCTCGGAGTCGTCCTGCGGGTGGTAGCCGATCGCCTCGCCCTCGGCCAGCGACCACCAGCGGCGGGTGTTGCGGGAGATGCCCCACACCACCCGGAAGGCGGGCTCGGAGGTCGCCAGGCAGGCCTCGAGGAGCCGGGCGCAGTCGTCGGGCGACAGCCAGGTCCACAGCGAGCGGCGGTCCCAGGGCCTCTCGAAGCACGAGCCGATCCGCAGCGCGGTCACGTCCAGGCCGTAGCGGTCGTGGAAGAGGGAGCCGAGCGCCTCCATCGCGACCTTGCTGACCCCGTAGTAGGTGTCCGGTCGGGGGAGGGAGTCGGCCGGAAGCCCGCCCTCGGGCGCGTCGTCGATCTCGTAGAACCCGGCCGCGTGGTTGCTCGAGGCGAGCACGACCCGCGCCACCCCGGCGTCCCGGGCGGCCTCGAGGACCACCCGGGTGCCGTCGATGTTGGCCGAGAGGATCCCGTCCCAGGGCGCCTCGCGGCTGATCCCGCCGAGATGGATCACCGCCTCGACACCCTCGCACGCGGCGCGCATCGCGGCCTCGTCCGTCACTGACGCCTCGATGATCTCGACGGCCTCGCCCTCGGCGGGGTCCTCGGGACGTACGACGTCGAGGAGGCGCAGCACGCGGCCCTCACGGGCGAGCCGGCTGCGCATCATCCTCCCGATGCCGCCGCTGGCGCCGGTGATCAGCACGGTCTGGGTCATGCGCCCCTCCGGACTCTGGTGGCCTCGGCGAGCAGGTGCTGCCTGTCCGCGCCGGCGAGACCGAGGTGGTAGAGGTGGATCTGGTCGATCCCGGCGTCGACCAGCGCCCTCACGTGGTCGCCGAAGGCGTCCTCGGTGGTGGGCGGAAGAACGGTGACGTACGCAGCGGCCGCTGCCCTGCCGTCGACCGCCTCGACGAGCCGGCGCCCGGTCTCCACCGAGGCCGCGGTCGTCGGCCAGCAGAAGGAGACGACCAGGTCGACGTCGTCGGCGGTGGTCGGGGTCAGGCCAGGGCTGGCGCCGGTGGCCCAGGGGTCGGGCTGGGCGTGCAGCGCGATCTCGGCGATGCCGGGCGCGGCCTCGCGGACGGCCGCGATCACCCGGCGGCGGAGCTCGTCGGCCGCGGCATGGCGGGACTCGAGGATGAGGTCGAGGGCCTTCGGGTCCACGGTCTCGGCGGAGGCTGCGCCGGTCGCGGCGCGCAGAGCTGCGACGGTGGCCTCGGCGTCGAGTCCGCGGGCGACCCAGTCCTCGCGGCAGGCCGGGCAGCAGCAGATCGAGAGCAGCTCCTCGGTGGCGGCGTCGTAGGCGCCGTCGGTCTTGTCGTGGTGCCCGCCGTGGCCGAACCCGAGCTGGCCGCACGCCTCGAGGACGGCCGTGGTGGTCGGGGTGTCGCGGACGGCCTCGGCGGCCAGGGTCGCCGCGTAGCGGCGGACCTGCTCGTGGCGGGCGCACAGGGCGTAGGGGTAGGGCTCGTCCCAGCAGTTGACGACCGCGAGGTCGGGATGAGCCTCGCCGAGGAGCGTGGAGTGGGTCAGCACGATCCAGGCGGCGACCTCGAACCCGGCCTCGGTCAGGAGGGCAGCGGCCTCACCGTAGGGGTCCTCGGCGGCGACCCAGGTCGCCGTCGGCGGCACCAGCCGGGCGCCGTCCCAGGCCTCGGGGCGCACCGGCCGGTAGAGCGCCGCGCTGCGGGCCTCGACGATCCGGTGCTGAGGGTGGAGCGGGGTCGCGGCCCGCGTGGTGTGGTACGCCGCGGCGAGAGCGACCTTCGTGACGCCGAGGTCCCGGGCGCGAGCGGCGAACGCCGGGTCGCCGATCACGTCCCACGGGTAGGCATAGCCGACGACCGGGACGGAGCCGGTCGTTCCCGAGGCGGTCACCATCGAGACGTGTTCGGTGTGAAGTCAGGGTGGATCGAGCGCATGTAGACAGTGTCCTCCCTGCGGCGAACGCCACAGGTCAGGTACTGCTCGTGCAGCTCGCCGAGCAGGTCACGGTCGAGCTCGACGCCCAGGCCCGGACCCGTCGGCACCGCGACGGCACCATCCTCGAAGTCGAGGACCCCGGGGCGTACGACGTCCTGGGTCTTCCAGGGGTAATGGGTGTCGCAGGCGTAGGTCAGGTTGGGGGTCGCGGCGGCCAGGTGGACCATCGCGGCCAGCGAGACGCCCAGGTGGGAGTTGCTGTGCATCGACAGGCCCATCCCGAAGGTGTCGGTGATGCCGCCCAGCAGCGCCGACCGGCGCAGCCCGCCCCACAGGTGGTGGTCGGAGAGCACGATCTGGACGGCGTCCGCCGCGATCGCGGGTTTGAGGTGCTCGAAGGCGATCACGCACATGTTGGTGGCCAGCGGTACGTCGGTGCGGGCCGCGACCTGGGCCATCCCCTCGATCCCGGGGGTCGGGTCCTCGAGATACTCCACGACGCCGGCCAGCCGCTCGGCGACCTTCACCGACGTCTCCGGCGTCCACGCGCCGTTGGGGTCCAGCCGCAGCGGCAGGTCGGGGAAGGCGTCGCGCAGCGCTTCGATCGCGGCGCACTCCTCGTCGGGATGGAACACCCCGCCCTTCAGCTTGAGCGAGCCGAAGCCCCAGCCGTCGACCATCCGGTTCGCCTGCGCGACGATCTGGTCGGGGTTCAGCGCCTCGCCCCACGCGTCGTCGGGCCCGTTGTTCGTGGAGCCGGGGTGGCCGACCCACTTGTAGAACAGGTAGCCGCTGAACGGCACCCGGTCGCGTACGGCGCCGCCGAGCAGGTCGCTGACCGGACGGTCCGCCTCGCGGGCGACCAGGTCGAGGCAGGCGACCTCGAAGGGGGAGTAGACGGTGTCGACCGCGGAGGAGACGTCGAGCATGCCGCCGAAGGAGGCGCCCGCCCCGCCGGTCTCCTTGCCGAGTACGTCGACGACGAGCCGTCGCAGGCCGTGGGTGTCGTAGGGGTCCGTGCCCGGCAGCGCCGCGGCGACCGCGTCGAGCCGGGCGAGGTGGGTCTCGTCGGCGTACGTCTCGCCGAGGCCGACCAGGCCGGTGTCGGTGTGGATCTCGACGATCGCGCGCAGCGCCCACGGCTGGTGGACGCCGACCACATTGAGCAGCGGCGGGTCGGCGAACGCCACCGGGGTGACGACGACCTTCGAGATCCGGCTGTGGTGGGGCCCGCCGCTCATGCGGTCGGCTTCACGGCGAGGACCGGTACGCCGGCGTCGAGCAGGATGCGCTGCGCGTCGCTGCCCAGCAGGGCCTTGCCGACCGGGGAGCGGCGGCGCAGCCCGATCACGATCAGCCGGGCGCCGGTCTCGGCGGCCAGCGCGTCGAAGGTCTCCACGACGTCGGCTCCGTGCGTGGTGTGGTCGACGCGGGCGCTCACGCCGGCCGCTTCGGCGCGGGCGACGAGCTTCGCTGCCGCGGCCTCGTCGACGAGGTCGGCGTCCACGGTCGCGCCGCGGCGGGGGCTGTTGACGATGACGACGTCGTCGCCGCGAGCCGCCGCCTCGGCCAGGCCGGCCTCGAGGGCCGCCTCACCTACCGGGGTGGGGACGTAGCCGATCAGGATGGTCATGGTGTGCCTCTCTCAGCGGGCTCTGCGGGACGGGCTCAGCGGGACGGGGTGTCGGCGTGGTCGCGCTCGGCCGGGGCGGCGACGGTGGCGGCGTTGCGACGGGCGAGGAGCGCCTTGGCGGCAGGCCACAGGGCGACCAGGACGAAGGCGGCGAGGATGGTGCCCGAGATCGGCCGGGTGAAGAACCCGGTCGGGTCGCCGTCGAAGATCAGCATCGAGCGGCGTACGCCGTCCTCGACGATCGAGCCGAGGACGAAGGCGAGCACCATCGGGCCGGGCTCGAAGCCGACCTTCTTCATCAGGTAGCCGATCAGGCCGAAGACGATCATCACGAAGATGTCGAAGGTGGAGTTGTTGATCGTGTAGACGCCCAGGATCGTGATCAGCGCGGTGATCGGGGCCAGGATCGCCGGGCGCACCCGCAGGATCCGGACGAAGATGCCGACCAGCGGGATGCTCAGGACCAGCAGGATCAGGTTGCCGATGTACATCGAGTTGATGACGCCCCAGAACAGGTCGGGGCGCTCCTCGACCAGCTGCGGGCCGGGGGAGATGCCGAGGATGAGCAGGGCGCCGAAGAGCATCGCCATCGACGCGTTGGCCGGGATGCCGAGGGTCAGCAGCGGGATGAACGAGGAGGTCGCCGCGGCGTTGTTGGCGGTCTCGGGGGCCGCGACGCCCTCGATGGCACCGCGCCCGAAGCGCTCCGGGTTCTTCGCGATCCGCTTCTCCGTGGCGTACGCGGCCAGGGAGGACATCACCGCGCCACCACCGGGCAGCACGCCCAGGACGAAGCCGATCAGCGAGCCGCGGCCGATCGCGCCGGAGGACTGCTTGAGGTCCTTGCGCGAGGGCCAGATGTTGGCCACAGCGGCGGGGACGTGGGGTTTCCCATGGCGCTCCTCGAGGTTGTAGAGGATCTCGCCGACGCCGAAGAGACCCATCGCGACGACCACGAAGTCGATGCCCTCGGTCAGCTGCAGGCTGCCGAAGGTGAAGCGTTCGGCGCCGCTGAAGCTGTCGCGGCCGATCGTGGCCAGCAGCAGGCCGAACGCGGCGGCGAGCATGGCCTTGAGCTTGTTGCCGTTGCCGATGGTGGCGACCAGCAGGACGCCCAGCAGGGCCAGGGCGGCGTACTCCGGGTCACCGAAGCTCAGCGCCCACCCGGCGATCAGCGGGGCCACCAGGGTCAGGCCGAGGATGGAGACGGTCGCGCCGATGAAGGAGCCGATGGCGGCGATGCCGAGGGCGGTGCCGGCCCTGCCCTGCTTGGCCAGGGCGAAGCCGTCGAAGACCGTGACGACCGAGGAGGCCTCGCCCGGCAGCCGGAGCAGGACCGAGGTGATCGTGCCGCCGTACTGGGCACCGTAGTAGATGCCGGCCAGCATGATGATCGCGGAGACCGGGTCGATGCTGTAGGTGATCGGCAGCAGGATGGCGATCGTCGCCGCCGGCCCGAGGCCGGGGAGTACGCCGATCAGCATGCCGATGAGCACGCCGATCAGGCAGTAGAGCAGGTTCTGCGGTTCGGTGACGAGCCCGAAGCCGTCGAGGAATGCGTTGACGTCCACTGGGGGCTCCGCTCAGAACAGGTGGGGCAGCGGGATGCGCAGCCCGTAGAGGAAGAGGAAGTAGAACGCGGCGACCGTCACGACCGAGGTGATGATCGTGCTGCGCCAGGACTCGCCGCCGAGGAACCTCAGCCAGACGACGCACAGCAGCAGCGAGGGGAGCTCGAAGCCGATCACCGGCATCAGCAGGGCCAGCACGATGAAGGTGACCAGGCCGACCGCGGGGAGCACGCTGGAGCGGGTGAACTTCTCGCTGTCGGTCAGGCTGCGGCCGACGACGAGCAGCGCCGCGGCCATCAGGGCGATCGCGATGCTGACCACGAACGGCCACAGGCCCGGCCCGGGCTGGCGCAGCGAGCCCAGCCCGTAGCCGTAGGACAGGACCGCGCCGCCGATGCCGACGACGAGGGCGACGAGCGCACCCGCCACCTGGTAGGCCGGTCCGCCGGCGGGAGGTCGATCCTCCTCCAGGTCGTGGGCCACCTCGGCCTGGATCTCGGCCAGGATGTCCTGGCCCGGCTCGGGAGTGGGGGTGCGTTCGTCGCTCATCGTCGTGCCTTCGTCGTGGGGGAGGGTCAGCTCGCGCCGAGGTTGAGACCGTACTGGTCGACCAGGTCGGCGAACCGCTTCTTGTCCTCCTCGAGCTGGGTCACCACCTCGTCGCCGGGGATCTCCATCGGGGTGAGGCTGTTCTGCTTGTTGAAGGCCTGGTACTCCTCGGTCTCGAACGTCGCCTGCATCGCCTCGGCGATGGCGTCCTTGACGTCGTCCGGGGTGCCCTTGGGGACGGTCATGAAGCGGTACTGGGCGACCTCGACATCGAGGCCCTGCTCCTTGGCGGTCGGGACGTCCGGCAGGTAGTCGACCCGCTCGGGGCCGAAGACGCTCAGCGGGGTCAGCTTGCCGGACTCGATGTTCTCGATCGCCTCGCCGACCTGGATGCATGCGGTGTCGACCTGGTTGCCGAGGACCGCGGTCAGGGCCGGCGCGCCGCCGTCGAACGGCACCGCCTCGGCGTCCACCCCGGCCGAGGCGTACGTCAGGCCGCAGGAGAGCTGGGCGCCGGTGCCGACGCCGGTGGTGCCGTACGTGACCTTCTTCTTGGCAGCCTTGATGTCGTCGAGGGTCTTGAAGCCGCTCTTCGGGCCGGTGACCATGACGTAGTCGTCGCGGGAGACGCCCTGGACGACGTCGAAGTCGTCGAGGCTGGTGGCCTCGTCCTCGCTGACCGCGAGCGGCGTGATGGCGAACAGGGAGGCGTTCTGGATGGCGATGGTCTGACCGTCGGCCTTGGCCTTGGCGACCTTGTTCGCGGCGAGCGCGCCGTTGGCGCCCTCCAGGTTGATGACCGGGAAGGAGGCGCCGAGCTCGTCGGAGAGGCCCTTGGAGACCGCACGGCTGATCAGGTCGCTGGAGCCACCCGCCGAGGCACCGACGTACATCTCGACGTTGCCGGCGGGATACTCCTCGCCGTCGCTGCTGCCACCGGTGGTGTTCGAGACACCGCAGGCGGAGAGGGCCACGGCCGCGACGCCGGCGGTCGCGGCGAGAAGGTGGGTGGTCGTACGCATCGTTGCTCCTAGGTCCGTCGTGTGACCACCGACACTAAGAGTCTTGGCGATACCGGTCCAAGCCCGTTTCAGCATGGAGTGTTCCACCTGGTGCATCGTGGTCTACGCTGGCCGAATGATCACGCTCGATCAGGTGCGTTCCTTCGTCGCGGTCGCCGAGGAGCTCCACTTCGGACGGGCCGCCGAGCGCCTCCGGATGACGCAGCCGCCGCTGTCGCGTCAGATCCAGAAGCTGGAGAAGGCGGTCGGTGCCCAGCTGCTCGAGCGGGACAACCGCAGGGTCGCCCTGACGGGTGCCGGAGCGGCCTTCCTCGACGAGGCCTACCGGATGCTCAACCTGGTCGAGAGCGCCGGTGACCTGGCCCGACGTGTCGACGCGGGCGCGGCCGGGGTGGTCCGGCTCGGCTTCACCGCCGTCTCGGCCATCTCGATCCTGGGGCCGCTGCTGCGCCGCCTCACCGTCGAGCTCCCCGACGTCGAGGTGCGGCTCTCCGAGCGGGTGACCCTCGCCCAGGTCGACGGCATCCGCCACGGCGAGCTCGACATCGGCCTGGCCCGCCCGCCCTTCGACACCGAGCTGCTCTCCTCCCGAGTGATCTCCCGTGAGCCGCTGATGGCCGTGCTCCCAAAAGGCCATCCGCTGGCGGACATCGACCGCCCGCTGACACCGCAGGACTTCGAGGGCCAGCCGGTCATCGGCTACCACCCCCAGCAGTCGCGCTACTTCCACGAGCTCTCCGTACGCTTCCTCGCCAACGCCCACCCCCGCATCGAGCAGCGCGTACACCAGGTCCTCACCGCCATGCTCCTCGTCTCCGCCGAGCGTGGTGTCGGCTTCGTCCCAGTCTCCGCCAGCTCCCTGCACGTCGAAGGCGTCGTCTTCCGGCCCATCGAGCACGGCGGCGGAGACACCCGCCTCGACAAGGACCCCGAGCGACCCGTCGAGCTGCACGCGATCTGGGCGCGGGGTTCGGTCAGTCCGGTCGTACGCCGGGTGCTCGATGTGATCGTCGAGGTGAGTCGCTAGGTGGTCGGTCTGGGGGAGTTGCTCGGGCTGCTCGTTCGTTGAGGCTGGTGGCCGCCGACCCGTTACGGAGGATGTTCTCGCCGGC
>NZ_JZDQ02000024.1 GCF_000960475.2 Nocardioides luteus
TCGGCCGACGCGGGTGACGCCTCGGCGGTCTTGATCTTCGACCTCGGGTAAAAAGTCGTTACCCGGGGCGGTAACGTAAGGCTGTGAGTGAGCAGCGGCGTGGAGTGATGTTCGGCGTCGCGGCGTACGTCATGTGGGGCGCGTTCCCGCTCTACTTCCCGCTCCTGGAGCCGGCCGGAGCCTGGGAGATCCTGGGACACCGGGTGGTGTGGTCCCTGGTCGTGGCCGGAGCGCTGGTGCTGCTCGTCGGCCGCCGCCAGCAGGTGGCGGCGATCCTCCGCGACCGGCGCAAGCTCCTGCTGCTGGCGGCGGCTGCCGCGGTGATCTCGATCAACTGGGTGACGTACATCTGGGGGGTCAACAACGGCCGGATCGTGGAGACGAGCCTGGGCTACTTCACCAACCCGCTGGTCACCATGCTGATGGGCGTGATCATCCTGCGTGAGCGGATGCGGAAGCTGCAGTGGGTGGCGCTGGCGATCGCGTTCGTGGCGGTCGTCGTGCTCACCATCGACTACGGGCGGCTGCCCTGGGTGGCGCTGGTGCTGGCTTTCTCGTTCGGCACCTACGGGCTGCTGAAGAAGAGCGCCGGGGTCGGCCCGTTCGAGTCGCTGGCCGTCGAGACCGCGGTGACGGCGCCGTTCGCGCTGACCCTCATCGTCGCTCTCCAGGCCACCGGCAACGGCACGCTCGTCGGGCACGGTGTCGTCCACGTACTGCTGCTGATCAGCCTCGGCATCATCACGGTGGTGCCGCTGGCCTGCTTCGGGGCGGCTGCGATCCGGGTGCCGATGGTGACGATCGGGCTGCTGCAGTACCTCGCGCCCATCCTGCAGTTCGCCGTCGGCGTCTTCATCGCCCACGAGGCGATGCCGCCGGGTCGCTGGGCCGGCTTCGCGATCGTGTGGGTCGCCCTGGTCATCTTCAGCGCCGAGGCGGTCCACCACCGGCGCAAGGTCCTGCGCACCCTCGTCGCGCCGACGACCCCGACAACCGTCTGATTCAAAAGCCAGGCGAGGCGTCACTCAGGTCGGTCGAGATGGCACCCAGGTGCCATCTCGGCCGACCTGAGTGACGCCTCGGCGACCGGGGGACGTCCAAGGGGCGGAACGATCGTGCGTTTTCACATTCACTCGGCTAACTCAAGTATTCTCCTCGACATTCGTAACCCGATCGACCTTGACTCGGCAGGGCAGAAGTGAGGAACCAGATGAAGAAGATCAAGGTTGCAGTGGCCCTGGCCGCTGCGAGCATCCTGACCTTGACCGCGTGCGGTGGCTCCGGTGGCGGCAGTGACGCGGAGTCGATCTCCATCGTCGGCTTCGCCGTCCCCGAGACGGCCAACAAGGCGATCGCCAAGGAGTTCAACAAGACTCCCGAGGGCAAGGGCGTCACCTTCGAGACCTCCTACGGCGCCTCGGGCGACCAGAGCCGTGCGGTCGAGGCCGGCCTGAAGGCCGACTACGTCCACCTGTCCGTCGGCACCGACGTGCAGCGCCTGGAGAAGGCCGGCCTGGTCGACCCGAAGTGGGACGACGGCCCGAACAAGGGCATCGTGTCCAGCTCGATCGTCGTGCTGGGTGTCCGCAAGGGCAACCCGAAGAACATCCAGGGCTGGGACGACCTGATCAAGCCGGGCGTCGGTGTGGTCACCGCCAACCCGGCCTCGTCCGGCGCGGCCCGCTGGAACGCGCTGGCCGCCTGGGGCTCCGTCGTGAAGAACGGTGGCACCGAGGCGGAGGGCAAGGCGTACCTCGACAAGCTCTTCAAGAACGTCGTCACGCTGACCAACTCCGGCCGCGACGCCACCACCGCCTTCCTCGGCGGCACCGGTGACGTACTGCTCGCCTACGAGAACGAGGCGATCCTGGCCTCCCAGCAGGGCGAGGGCTTCGACTACATCATCCCGGACTCCACGGTGCTGATCGAGAACCCCGGCGCCATCCTCAAGGACTCCTCCAAGCCGTCCCAGGACTGGCTCGACTTCGTCCTCGACCCCAAGGGCGGGCAGAAGCAGTTCGCGCTGACCGGCTTCCGTCCGGTCAACACCGAGAACCCCGGCGTCGTCGACTGGGACGCCATCGGTCTCAAGCCCGAGGACATCAAGGGTGCCAAGGACCCGGCCGACCCGTTCCCGGCGCCGAAGCAGCTCCTCACCCTGGAGAACGACTTCGGCGGCCGCGACTGGTCGGGCGTCAAGGAGAAGCTCTTCGGCACCGGTGAGGACGGCGAGGCCCTCGGCATCGTGACCGACGCCATCGCCAAGTCCGGCAAGGCCTCCCAGTAGTCACGTCATGACGACAACCATCCCTACGGTCGAGCCGGCTGCGCCGCGTTCGCGGAGCAGCCGGCCGGCCACCACTCTGACAAGGACCAGCGGCATCGGGCTCGGCGTCACGATGCTCTGGTTCAGCCTGCTCGTCCTCATCCCGCTGGTCGCGGTGATCATCACCGCGTCCAGCGGGGGCTGGTCCGCCTTCGCGCACCAGCTCGGCAACGAGCAGACCGCCTCCGCGATCTGGCTGACGATCCGCGCGGCCATCGTGGTCACGCTGATCAACGTCGTCGTCGGCACCGTCATCGCCTGGGTGCTGGTGCGCGACAAGTTCTGGGGCAAGGGCCTGCTCGAGGTCATCATCGACATCCCGTTCGCGCTGCCGACGATCGTCGCGGGTCTCGTGCTGCTCTCCCTCTACGGCACGTCGTCGCCGCTCGGGCTCCATTGGGCCAACACGTCGATGTCGGTCTACCTGGCCCTCGCCTTCGTGACGTTGCCCTTCGTCGTACGCATGGTGCAGCCCGTCCTCGAGGAGCTGGACGCCGACGTGGAGGAGGCGGCTGCCTCCCTGGGAGCCTCGCGGTTCACCACGTTCCGGCGGATCATCCTGCCCTCGCTGGCGCCCGCGATCGCGGCGGGGGCGGCGCTCTCCTTCGCGCGCGGGATGGGGGAGTACGGCTCCCTGGTCCTGCTCTCGGGCAACCTGCCGTTCAAGTCCGAGGTCGCCTCGGTGCGGATCCTGTCCGCGATCGAGAACGACAACCCGGAGGGCGCGGCGGCGATCGCGGCGATGCTGCTCGTGGTCTCGCTGCTCGTCATCGTCGTCCTCGACCTGGTCCAGAGGAGGATGGTCCGCCGTGGCTGAGACCCGTCGCGCTCCGCGCACCCCACTGACGTACGTCCTCCGGCTGGTCGTCATCGCCTATCTGGGCCTGCTGGTGGCCTGGCCGGTGGTGCTGGTCGCCTGGAACGCCTTCCACGTGCCCGACGTCGGGTTCACCACCGAGGCGTTCGCAGGGATCTTCGGCGACCCGCAGATGATGCACGCGATCCAGCTGACCTGCATGGCCGCGGTGGTCGCGACGCTGATCAACCTGGTCTTCGGCGTCTCGATCTCGCTGCTCCTCGTCCGGACCGAGTTCCCGGGCAAGCGGGTCCTGAGCGCCCTCATCGACCTGCCGCTCTCGGTCTCTCCGATCGTCGTAGGCCTGGCGCTCGTGCTGGTCTACGGCGGCCGCGACGGCTGGTTCGGGCCGACGCTCGAGTCGGCCGGCATCCAGGTCATCTTCGCGACCCCCGGGATCATCATGGCGACCGCGTTCGTGTCGCTGCCGCTGGTGATCCGCGAGGTCATCCCGGTGCTCGAGGAGATCGGCACCGAGCAGGAGCAGGCCGCGGCGTCGCTGGGGGCGAGCTCCTGGCAGACGTTCTGGCGGATCACCCTGCCGGGCATCAAGTGGGCCGTCATCTACGGCGTCGTGCTCACCCTGGCCCGCTCGCTCGGCGAGTTCGGCGCGGTCAAGGTCGTCTCGGGCAACGTGCTCGGCCAGACCCGCACCGCCACCCTCGCGGTCGAGGAGAAGTACCTGAACTTCGACCAGCAGGGCGCGTACGCCGTCGCCTTCCTCCTCGCCAGCGTCTCGGTCATCTGCATCCTCGTCGTCTTCGTGCTGCGCGCCCGTGGTGCGCGCGTGCGCTGAAAGGACCACATCCCATGAGCATCGAAGTAAGTGGTGTCAACAAGCGTTACGGCGACTTCGTGGCGCTGGAGGACATCAACCTGACCATCCCGACCGGGCAGCTGACGGCACTGTTGGGGCCCTCCGGTGGCGGTAAGACCACGCTGCTGCGGGTCATCGCTGGGCTGGAGACGCCCGACTCCGGGTCGGTCGTGATCGAGGGCAAGGACGCGACGTCGCTGCCCGTGCAGAAGCGCAACGTCGGCTTCGTCTTCCAGCACTACGCCGCGTTCAAACACCTCTCGGTGGCCAAGAACGTCGCCTTCGGGCTGGAGATCCGCAAGCGGCCTCGTGCAGAGATCGCCGCGAAGGTGGAGGAGCTGCTCGAGCTCGTCCACCTCTCGCAGTTCGCCAACCGGCTGCCCTCGCAGCTCTCCGGCGGCCAGCGGCAGCGGATGGCGCTGGCGCGCGCCCTGGCGATCGAGCCGTCCGTGCTGCTGCTCGACGAGCCGTTCGGGGCGTTGGACGCGAAGGTACGCAAGGAGCTGCGCGACTGGCTGCGCCGCCTCCACGACGAGGTGCACGTGACCACCGTCTTCGTGACCCACGACCAGGAGGAGGCCCTCGAGGTCGCCGACGAGATCGTGGTCGTCAACCAGGGCGGGATCGAGCAGATCGGCACCCCCGAGCAGCTCTACGACGAGCCCGCCAACGACTTCGTGATGTCGTTCCTCGGCGACGTGACCACGCTCGGCGGCGCCCTGATCCGCCCGCACGACGTCGAGGTCACCCCGTCGCCGATCTCCGAGCACTCGCTCGAGGGCACGGTCTCGCGCGTCCTGCGGATCGGCTTCGAGGTGCGCCTCACGGTCCTCACCGACGACGGTGAGGTCGTGACCGCCGAGCTGACGCGTACGCATGCCCGGGCTCTGCAGCTCGAGGAGGGCGTCAACGTGTTCGTGACGCCGTCGCCGGGGGCGTACACGATGCCGGCGCCTTCGCCGGCGGCGTAGGGGAGGGATACCCGGTTAACCGGTGAAACCTGCACTTCTCAGGTGTTGCAATGCCAGAGAAGTGCAGGAATACCCGGTGAACCGGGTATTCCTTCGCGTCAGTGAGGCAGCCAAGCCTCGTCGCGCGCGGTGCGGGTGGTGACCTCGTCGGGCAGCTCACGAGAGGCGAGATCGGCGATGGAGACCTTCTCGAAGACCTCGCGGAGCGAGTCGCGCGCGGCGATCCAGACGTGCTGGAGGACATCGGCGCGCTCGTTGTAGGTGACCCCCTCGGGGCGCAGGCCATAGACCGAGACCAGCGGGCCGTCGACGGCGCGGATCACATCGGCGACAGAGACGTCCGACGCCTTGCGGGCCAGGCGCCAACCGCCGGACTGGCCGCGCTGTGAGATGACGACGCCGGCCTTGCGGAGGTCGGCGAGGATCGCCTGCAGGAACCCGTGAGGGATCTCCTGGGCGCGGCCGAGCTCCTCGGCGCTGACAGCTTTTCCGTCCTCGCGCGCGGCCATCTCGATGAGGGCGCGGAGGGCGTAGTCGGACTTGGCAGATACTCGCACGACCACATTCTTGCAGATGAATGCAGAATTTCGCTCAATCTAGTGGTCAAGTCCACTTTCATTCGCGAGCGTCTCGGCCCGAGCCTTGAGCGCCTCGGCGTGACGCCGGAAGCCCTCGGCGACCCGCTCGGGACCGGCCAGCCCCACCAGCGGACCGGAGAAGTCCTCGACCGTCTCGTAACGCGTCGGCCCGCCCGGTCGCTGGGTCAGTCGCTGGTGACGTACGCCCCGGACCAGGCCGAGCCGCGCCGGCCAGCCCTCGTAGACATAGGCCAGGTACGCAACCCCCACCCCGTCCCCGCCTACGACCGGCGGCTCGAGCGCCGAGATCCGCTCGGGTGAGCGCGTGTGGCCACCGTTCGCCCAGGTCACATGCAGGATGATCGGGTTGCCCACCGCCGCCGGCCGCGCGGTCTCGGCGCGGACGACGAACGGGTTCCAGGCGGCGTACGACTCGGTCTCGACCATCACCCGCCACACCACCTCGATCGGGGCGTCGATCTCGGCTGACGCTCTCGGAGGCTCGTAGGTCACAGCCGGAGCCTAGTGCTGAAGTCTGTGCTCCCACCGGGAGTCAGGCGAGCTCGATCAGGCCGTAGTGCCCGTCGTACCGGTGATACAGCACGCTGCCGGCACCGGTTTCCGCTTCGAGGTAGAAGACGAACGGCTCACTGTCAGCCTCGAGCCGGGCACGCGCCTGGTCTTCGGTCAGCGACGGCGGCGAAGGTGCCTGGATCGCCGAAGGGAGACGGTGCACCAGCGCGGGCGCGTCCGAAGCGGCGTCTCGGTAGAGGAAGAAGTCGTGGTCGAGCAGGTCCATCTCGTACGCCGCCTGCTCGGCGGTCATCGAGGCGCTTGCGAACGACTTGTGTCGGACCACCTCCCGGGTCCCCTCCGACCTGGGGAAGTAGGGGACCCGGCGGCTCGGAGGGTCGCCATGACGCCACTCGTGCTCGGCCGGGGTGCGCGTGCGGCGGTGCCTGGTGCGGTTGCGATCCTGCAGATGTGCCAGCTGTCGGCGCAGCCGGTACTCCAACTCGTCGACGGCCTCCGGCATGGTCGGGGCTGCTGCCTTCGCCCTCACCATGAGTCCGTCGACGTTCGCCGACGCTTCCGCGATGGCGTGGTTCTCCGCCGCTGGGTTGTGCCGCCAGTCCAGTACGACGTGCGCCTGCAACACCGGTCCGTGCGCGACGCCCAGTGCCGTGGAGATCTTGCTCCGCGCGTACTTTCCGGCGTACTCGCCGACGTTGCCGCGCAGGGTGACTGTGACCGGGATCGGCTCCTTCGTGAGCGCCATCGCCCCTCCTCTCGAGGCTCTATCAGCCACCTCCGATGCAACCCTCGCGTCGCCCGTACGGGTTAGTGGCCAAGGTCCTGGGGTGGGGTGCCTCTCGACCCGGGGCAGGCCATTCGTCCGCATCGAGAGTGCTGATCGGCCCTACCCGCCTCGTGGTGGGCCTTCGAGGCTGGTGAGCGTGCAGGAGCTCGGACAGATGAGACCCACCGACACGGCCCGCGACCCACACGTGGGCGGACTGGGCGGCTCGACCGATGTCATCGACGCGCCGACCGTAGGCGTCGAGGAGGAGTTCACGCTGCTGGACCCGCGCAGCGGCGCGGTCGTTCCGGCGGCGATCGAGATCATTCGCGAGTGCGGCTACCCGACACACGTCGTCACCGAGTCGATGAGGTTCATGGTGGAGACGCGGACGCCGGTGTGCACCACGCTCGCGGAGGTCCACGATGCACTGAGCGCGATGCGTCGCCGGGTCGCGGAGGTCGCGAGCCACCACGGGGCCATGGTCGTCGCGACAGGAGTGGCGCCGTTCGGGCTGCCCGACCCGCCTCCGGTGACGGATGAACCTCGCTACAACGAGCTCGCCAGGCGTTTCCCGGTGGCCATGCGTACCAACGGAACCTGCGGCTGCCATGTGCACGTGGGTGTTCCGACCAGGCAGGTCGCCGTGGACGCTCTGCTCCGGCTCCGGGCCTGGTTGCCGCCACTCATAGCCCTGACGGCGAACTCGCCCATCTGGGAAGGCGCGGTCACCGGTTGGGCCAGCAGACGCTTCCTCCTGGCGTCCCGCTGGCCGACCCTCATGCCCGCGCCACCGGTGCGCTCGGTCGAGGAGTACGACCAGATGGTCGACCAGGCCGTCGCGGCGGGCCGGGCATTGGACAGGCGCAGCGTGTACTTCCTGGCGCGCCTCTCGCCCCGATACCCCACCATCGAGGTCAGGGCGGCCGACATGAGCCTGACGGCCGAGGAGGCCGCGGCGTACGCGGGACTCGTCCGGGCGCTGGTCGGCATGGCGGTCGACGATGCCGCAGCCGGTCGGCCCGTGGTGCCCGTTCGTCAGGACCTGCTTCGGCGGTCCTGTCTGTCGGCTGCCCGTGACGGCCTGGGCGGGATCGTGATCGATCCGCAGAGCGGCCGTCCTCTCCGCTCCTGGGAACTCATCGACGCCATGGTCACCCGGGTTCGACCGCAGCTGCGCGCACATGGAGACGAAGCCTCGGTGCTCTCGACCATCGATCGCCTACGCCGGGTCGGGGGCGGAGCCGACAGGCAGCGTCGGCTGTTCCGGCGAGCAGGCTCGCCTGCTGCGTTCACCGCCGCTCTCGCGGCAACCACCACTGGTGGACTCGGTGCCGGCCCTGCGCGGTGATCGTCAGCGGTAGTTGATGAACTGCACCGCGAAGTCGTAGTCCTGCGCCTTGACCAGCGAGATCACGGTCTGCAGGTCGTCGCGCTTCTTGGAGGAGACGCGGAGCTCGTCGCCCTGGATCTGCGCCTTGACGCCCTTGGGGCCCTCGTCGCGGATCAGCTTGGAGATCTTCTTCGCGTCCTCGGAGGAGATGCCCTCCTTGAGCGTGATCGAGATCTTCGACTGCTGCCCCGACTGGCGCGGCTCGCTCGCGTCGAGGATCTTCAGCGACTGCTGGCGCTTGATCAGCTTGTCCTGGAAGACCGAGAGCACCGCGCTGGCCCGGTCGTCGGCGGAGGCGGAGATCTCGATCGCGTGCTCACCGCTCCATTCGATGGTTGCGTTGGTCCCCTTGAAGTCGAACCGCGTCGCCACCTCACGTGCGGCTTGGCTCAGCGCGTTGTCGACCTCCTGGCGGTCGATCTTGCTCACGATGTCGAACGACGAGTCAGCCATGACTCTCTCCTCTAGCCTCTGACCAGGACGGTGCCCCGGGAACGTACCTGTCTCACCCTAGGACCTCGTGCCGTTTTCGTACGCCGCCAGCCCCTGCGCTATTGTTTCGTGCTGTCGCGATCCGTCTCCGACGGGACGCGCACAACCCAGGCAGGTTGCCCGAGCGGCCAATGGGAGCGGACTGTAAATCCGTCGGCTTTGCCTTCGAAGGTTCGAATCCTTCACCTGCCACGCCTGGGAGAACACCCCTGGTGACCAGCGGAAACGTTGGCCACCAGGGGTGTTTCGCTTTTCTGGGGGTATGCAGCCGTAGCCACTGTCGTCAGGTGACTCGGAAGACCGGCCAGCCGATCTCGGTGCGCCAGGCAGCGGGGTCGCTGGTGTCACGTGGGCCGACGAGGTAGACCTCCCGCACCGGCCCGGCGACCGACATCGCGTTCTCGACCACCCAGGTCCCGAGCTCGCCGTACGTCACCTCGATGCCGTCGTGCTCGCCGACGTGGGTGGTGACGGCCAGCTCCACGGCCGGCAGGGTCGCGGGGTGCACGCGGCCGGTGCGGGGTGGGGTCGCGGTCGGCAGGTAGACGAGGGCGTGGCCGCGTTCCTGCTCGAAGAGGGCGTTGTCGTAGCTGCCGCCCGGCGGTCCGGTCACGGCGGGGCAGACGGCCGCTTCCAGCTCGGCCATGGCGCCTGCGTACCAGGTCGTGACGTCGTGATGACCGACGACATCCTCCACCGCGGCGACCGTCCGGGCGGGCTCCGCGCGGAGCTCGACGTCGATCGGCGCGGGGTCGGGCTGGAGCAGGCGGCGCAGCGACACGACGGCGGCGCGGGTGCGGTCGAGCACGTCCTCGAGGCGCTGCAGGTGGTCCGCGACCAGGGTCGCGCGGACACCGGGATCAGGGGTCCGCAGGATCTGCCGCACGTCGCTCAAGGGGACGTCGAGCTCGCGGAGCCGGTGGATGACCTGCGCGGTCGGGATCTGGTCGACGCCGTAGTAGCGGTAACCGGTGGTCTCGTCGACCACGGCCGGCTCCAGCAGGGCCGCCTCGTGATACCGGCGCAGCGTCCGTACGCTCAGGTGGGTCAGCCGCGAGAACTCCCCGATGGTCAGCACCCCCTCATTCTGAAGGCTCTCCCTGGGGGAGAGTCCACCGCTTGACCCTCCCGCACCGTGAGGCCGGATGGTGGGCTCATGACACAGCACACCGACCTTCCGTCCGACCTGCTCCCGACCACCGTGCGCGACTTCTTCGCGGCCCACGTCGTCCATGACGCCGACACCGCCGCGTCGTTCCTCACCGACGATGCGGTGATCGTCGACCAGGACGAGACCTTCCGCGGCCGCGAGGCGGTTCACGCGTTCCTGCGGGACGCCGGGTCCGAATTCGACTACACGACCGAGCAGATCGGCGCCCGCCGCGTCGACGACGCCCACTGGGTGCTGACCGTGCGGCTCGAGGGCACCTTTCCAGGTGGCGTCGCCGAGCTCGACTACCGGTTCACGCTGCGGGACGACCTCGTCGCCGAGCTCGTCATCGCCAACTACGCGGCCTGACCCGCGCCACCGCGAACTTCGAAGGAGAGAGATGTCCAGTTCAGACCGCGATCGTCTCGACGGCCGCCGGGCGCTGGTCACGGGCGGCTCGAAGGGCTCGGGCAAGGCCGTGGCGGAGAGACTTCGAGAGATGGGTGCCGACGTGTACGTGACGGCGCGAAGGATGCCCGAGGGGTACGAGCACCCCGACCGATTCATCGAAGCGGACATCCTGACGGCCGAAGGCACCGACGCCGTGGCCGCCCGCATCGCAGAGTCCGGCGGCCCACTCGACATCCTGGTGCACGTCGTCGGCGGTGCGTCCACGCCGCCCGGGGGATTCGCGGCCATCACCGACGACCAGTGGCTCACCGAGCTGAACCTCAACCTCCTCGGAGCGGTTCGTCTGGATCGAGCTCTTCTCCCGGCGATGATCGCGTCCGGGTCGGGCGTGGTGCTGCACTTCACCTCGATCCAGCGTGAGCTGCCCCTGCACGACGCGACCCTGGCGTACGCGGCGGCGAAGGCCGCGCTGCGCACCTACAGCAAGGGGCTCGCCAACGAGCTCGCCCCGCGCGGCGTACGGGTCAACGCGATCAGCCCCGGCGGGATCGAGACCGAGGCCTACGAAAGGTTCGTGGACCGGATCGCCGAGGGCAACGGGCTCACCCGCGAAGCAGCGAAGCAGACCATCTTCGACTCCCTCGGCGGCGTACCTCTGGGGCGGTTCGCGCGCACCGAGGAGATCGCGGACCTGGTCGGCTTCCTGGTCTCGGACCGCGCCTCGGCGATCGTGGGCGCCGAGTACGTGATCGACGGCGGCACCGTGCCGACCGTCTGAGCGGGAGGCGCGATAGGTTCGGGTGATGGACATGAACGCCTACCAGCAGGCGGCGCTGCGGACCGCGGCGTCGAAGGGCACGCCCAACGAGGTGTTCCATCTGCTGCTGGGGCTGGTCGGCGAGACGGGTGAGATCGCCGAGAAGGCGAAGAAGATCATCCGGGACCACGACAGCGACTTCGCGCAGTGGGACCTCGATGATCTCGCGAAGGAGCTCGGCGACACACTGTGGTACCTGGCGGTCCTCGCCGACCATTTCGGACTTCCGCTCGCGGACGTCGCCGAGCTCAACGTCAAGAAGCTCGCCGATCGTCAGCAGCGCGACGCCATCGGTGGCAGCGGCGACAACCGCTGACCCCGCCGACGGGCCCGCCGGCCCCGGTCTACGAAGGAGCCCCATGACAGCCGACACGACGCCCTCCACCACCGAGAACGACGAGTTCTGGCGGGAGCGGCGGGTGTGCTTCCTGACCACGACCCGCCCCGACGGGAGCCCGCATCTCGTGCCGGTGGGAGTGACCTTCGACCCCGAGGCCGGCATCGCGCGGATCATCAGCAGCGCGGGCAGCAAGAAGGTCCGCAACGTACGCGCGGCCGGGGATGGCGCGCAGGCGGCGGTCAGTCAGGTCGACGGGCGGCGCTGGTGCACGTTGGAGGGCACGGCGGTCGTCAAGGACGACCAGGAGTCGGTGGCGGAGGCCGAGCGGCGCTATGCCGAGCGCTATCGGCAGCCGCGGCCCAACCCGGAGCGCGTGGTCATCGAGATCACCGTGACCCGGGTGCTCGGCAACACCCGTCCGTCGGGCTGGTGAGCAGCCCTACTGGGAGCGGACTGTGAATCCGTCGGCCTTGCCGGGGTCGGACTGCCACGAGGTCAGGATGCGCAGGCGATCGTCGGACGGGCTGCCGGTGGGCGCGGTCAGCACCATCAGGCGCTGACCGGAGCCGTCAGGGCTCTGCCAGGTGTCGCAGTCCAGGGTCAGCTCGCCGACCGCGGGGTGGTGGTAGTGCTTGGTTCCGAAGCTCGCGGAGTTCACGTGCCGCTCCGCCCACCACGTACGGAAGTCGGCATCTCTCACGGAGAGCTCGCCGACGAGGACGGCCAGCTCGGGGTCGTGCGGGTCCTTCGCCGCCTCCATCCGCAGCGCGGCCACGGCGTCGCGGGCGTCGTGCTCCCACTGGGCGTGCAGGCCGCGCACGATCGGGTGGGTGAACATCAGGCGGATGTAGTTGCGCTCCGGTTCGGGGATCGTCGCGAAGTCGAGGAACAACGCGGTGGCCGCGTGGTTCCAGTCGAGGACGTGCAGCCTTCTTCCCAGGACCAGCGCGGGCGTGTCGACGAGCTGGTCGAGCAGCCGGCGTGCGGCGGGCCGGATCGTCTGCACGGTCCGGCGTCGCCGGGGGAGCGCGTCGACCTTCCCGGCGATCTCGTACATGTACGCCTGCTGGTCCTCGTCCAGGCGAAGGGCACGAGCCAGCGTCTCCAGGACGGACGCGGATGCCTTCACCCGTCCCTGCTCGAGACGGGTGTAGTAGTCGACGCTGATCACGGCGAGGGCGGCGACCTCCTCGCGGCGCAGGCCGCGTACCTTCCGGTGATTTCCCAGGTCAGGCAGGCCCACGTCGGCCGGTGTCAGGCGTGCCCGAGACGCCTTGAGGAACGCTCCGAGCTCGTCGGGCACCGCTGAGTTGCTCATGGGTCCATTGTGGCCGGGACGTACGGAACCCATCCAGGGAAGAAACCTTCCCAGGCAGATACTGGCCGCTTTCGCGGTCCTTCGGCGCGGTGGACCTTGGTGTGTGCCGGCGGCGAACCCGCCGGTGCGGACCGGACGGACCGGCCGCCTGTACGAAGGAGAGACCCATGGTCACCAAGCTCGACGTCACGTTCGACAGCGCAGGGATCCAGATCGCTGCCCACCTCTACGTCCCCGAAGGCGCCGGCGCCGCGCCCGCCGTCGTCGTCGGTCACCCCGGGACGGGGGTGAAGGAACAGGCCTCGGGGCTGTACGCCGCGCGCCTGGCCGAGCAGGGGTTCGTGACCGTCGCCTATGACGCCGCCTACCAGGGCGCCAGCGGCGGGCTCCCCCGCGGGCTGGAGGACCCGGCCCAGCGCATCGAGGACATCAAGGCGGCAGTCTCCTTCCTGACCACCCGCCCCGAGGTGGACGGCGAGCGCATCGGGGTGCTCGGCATCTGCGCGTCGGGCGGCTACTCGCTCACCGCGACGGCCGGCGACCACCGGATCAAGGCGCTCGCGACGGTCTGCGCTGTCGACGTCGCCCGCCAGTTCCGGCTCGGCGCCAACGGCACCCAGGACCCGGCGGTGTTCCAGGCGATGCTGGACGGTGCGGCGGCTGCCCGCACGGCCCGCGCCCGCGGCGAGGACCCCGGGATGCTGCCGCTGTTCCCGGCGACGGCGGACGAGGCGCGAGCGATCGGTGGGGAGCATGCGGCCGAGGGCTTCGACTACTACTGCACCCCGCGTGCCGATCACGAGCGAGCCGCCAAGGCCTTCGACTGGACGAGCGTCGACAAGATGGCGACGTTCGACGCCTTCGCACAGGTTCCGCTGATCGGGCAGCGACCGCTGCTCATGGTGCTCGGCACCCGGGCCGAGACGGCGTGGATGGCGATCGACGCGTTCCAGCGAGCCGTGGGGCCGAAGGAGGTCTTCTGGGTCGAGGGCGCCAGCCACGTGGACCTCTACGACCGCGAGCCGTACGTCGGCGCAGCCGTCGAGCGACTGGATGCCTTCTTCACCCGGAACCTCGACGGGTGAGCCGCGCATCAGGGTCGGAAGCGCCGTGTCGGCGACCTAGAGTCGTCAGGGAGGGAGACAGGAGAATCCGATGAGCGTCCAGCTGAACCACACGATCGTCCACGCCTCCGATCGAGACGCGATGGCGACCCATCTGACCGAGATCCTCGGACTTCCGCCGGCCCAGGTCTATGGCCCGTTCCGGGTCGTCGAGCTCTCCAACCAGGTCAGCCTAGACGTGGTGGAGGACCAGGATTTCCGGCCGCAGCACTACGCGTTCAAGGTGTCCGAGGCCGAGTTCGACGAGATCTTCGGGCGGATCACCGAGCGCGGCATCACCTACTGGGCCGACCCGTTCCACCGTCAGGAGGGCCGGATCAACCACAACGACGGCGGCCGCGGGGTCTACTGGGAGAGCCCGGACGGGCACAACCTCGAGATCATCACGGTTCCGTACGGCGGCTGAGCGCCCACGAAGGGGTCAGGCCAGGTCGGCGGCGAGCTGCTTGCCGGCCTCGGTGAGCAGCGGGACGGCGCGCTCGATGAGCTCGTCGCTCATCCGGCCGGTGGGTCCGCTGATCGACATCGCCAGGCGCGGGGCGTAGTCGGGGACGGCGACGGCGACGCAGCGTACGCCTGCTTCCTGCTCGCCCTCGTCGATGGCGTAGCGGCGTTCGCGGACCTGCTCGAGCTGGTCCAGATACTCGTCGCGCGAGGTGATCGTCGTCGGGGTGTAGGGGACCATGTCGGTGCGCCGGAGGATGTCGCGGACCTGGTCGGGAGCCATGTCGGCGAGGATCGCCTTGCCGACGGCGGTGCAGTGCGGGGAGACCCGGCGGCCGACCTCGGTGAACATACGCATCGACTGGCGCGACTCGGTGTGGGCGACGTAGACGATCTGGTCGCCGTCGAGCATCGCCAGGTTGGCCGACTCGCCGACCTCGTCCACGAGCCGGGCGAGGTGGGGGCGGGCCCAGGTGCTGAGCATGCGGGAGGAGCTCTCGCCGAGGCGGATCAGCTTGGGGCCGAGGACGTACTGCCGGTTGGCCTCCTGGCGGAGGTAGCCCAGGTCGACGAGGGTGCGGACCAGCCGGTGGATGGTCGGCAGCGGCAGGCCGGAGGCGGCGGCGAGCTGGGAGAGTCCCATGGTCCCGCCGGCGTCGGCCATCGTCTCGAGCAGCGCGAAGGCACGCTCGATCGACTGCACGGCACCGGCGCGTGCCCTGGGTGCCTTCTCGTTCTCGCTCACCTGAACTCCTTTGTCCCTCCGGGCTGTTCTTCCGGATGACGGAAGTCTAGCGTCGTCTAGAGGAAATCCGGACGGTTGCGCCGGTTGTTCCCTCCGATTAATATCCGCAATGCGGAAAGAAGAATCCATTCAAAGGAAAACTGTAGCCCTGGGAGGGTGGAGCTCGTGAACATTCAGATCACCGGTGGCCAGGTCGAGCGGGGAGACGAGATCCTCACCCCTGAGGCCCTCGACTTCGTGGCGGAGCTGCAGCGACGCTTCGGGGCCCGCCGTGACGAGCTGCTGGCCGCCCGCAAGGCCCGGCGCGAGGAGGTCGCGCGCACCGGCCGGCTCGACTTCCTGCCGGAGACGGCAGACGTACGCGCCGGCGACTGGACCGTGGCACCGGTGCCCGAGGATCTCCAGGACCGCCGCGTCGAGATCACCGGCCCGACCGATCGGAAGATGACGATCAACGCCCTCAACTCCGGCGCCCGGGTCTGGCTGGCCGACATGGAGGACGCCAGCACCCCGCACTGGAGCAACGTCATCGGCGGCCAGGTGAACCTGCGCGACGCCATCCGGCGCGACATCTCCGCGATGTCGCCGCAGGGCAAGCTCTACGAGCTCAAGCAGGACCAGCGGCTGGCCACGATCGTGATGCGCCCCCGCGGCTGGCACTTCGACGACCAGCACGTGCTGGTCGACGGGGCGCCGGTGGTCGGTGCGCTCGTCGACTTCGGGCTCTACTTCTTCCACAACGCCCGCGAGCTGGCGGAGCGGGGGAGCGGGCCGTACTTCTATCTCCCGAAGATGGAGAGCCACCTCGAGGCGCGGCTGTGGAACGACGTGTTCACCTTCGCCCAGGCGGAGCTCGGGATCCCGCACGGCACCGTGCGCGCGACGGTGCTCATCGAGACCATCCCGGCCGCGTTCGAGATGGACGAGATCCTCTACGAGCTGCGCGACCACGCCTCCGGGCTCAACGCCGGCCGCTGGGACTACCTGTTCAGCCTGATCAAGTACTTCCGCGACGCCGGGCCCTCCTTCGTGCTGCCCGATCGGGCGACGGTCGGGATGACCTCGCCGTTCATGCGCGCGTACGCCCAGCTGCTGGTCAAGACCTGCCACCGCCGCAACGCCCACGCGATCGGTGGCATGGCGGCCTTCATCCCGAGCCGCAAGGACCAGGAGGTCAACGCGATCGCCTTCGCCAAGGTGCGCGAGGACAAGGAGCGTGAGGCCGGCGACGGCTTCGACGGTTCCTGGGTCGCCCACCCCGACCTGGTGCCGATCTGCCGCGAGATCTTCGACGGTGTCCTCGGTGACCGGCCGAACCAGGTCGACCGGCAGCGCGACGACGTCACGGTCGCTGCTTCGGATCTGCTCGATGTGACCTCCGCGGGCGGCGCGATCACGCTCGCCGGCCTGCGCGACAACGTCGAGGTCTCGCTGGTCTACCTCGACGCCTGGCTCCGCGGTGCCGGCGCGGTCGCCATCCACAACCTGATGGAGGACGCCGCCACCGTCGAGATCTCCCGCTCGCAGATCTGGCAGTGGGTGCACAACTCCTCCAAGCTCGATGACGGGACGCCGGTGACCGCCGAGCTCGTACGCCAGGTCCTGGACGAGGAGATGGCGAAGCTGCTCGCGGCGGCCGGCGAGACCGAGCACCGCCTGGAGCAGGCCCGCACGATCTTCGAGGAGGTCGCGCTCGCCGACGACTACATCGACTTCCTGACGCTTCCCGCTTATGACCAGGTGGCGGGTGCATGAGCTATCTCGAGGATCTGGTTGCGCGGCTCGACCGCGAGCTGGCCGACGCCGACGCGGCGCTGGCCGCCGGCTATCCGGGGGATCGTGGCGTACGGCAGCCGGTGCACACGGTCTACGTGCCCGGTGACCGCTACTCGGACAAGACGGTGGCGCAGTGGTCGGCCGAATCCGTCGCCGCGCTGGACGAGTTCGGGGGCTCGGCGGCCGAGGTCGCCTCGGTCTTCGGACTGGGCTCTGACGCGGTCGATGCGATCTACGACCGGGTGCGCGCCAAGCTGACCGACGAGCCCATCGAGGACCTGCGGATCGACTTCGAGGACGGCTACGGGAACCGGCCGGATGCTGACGAGGATGCTGCTGTGGTTGCGGCCGCGGGGGCGCTTGCGGCCACCGTCCGCGACGGCGCCGCGCCGCCGTTCCACGGCATCCGGATCAAGTCCTTCGAGGCGCCGACGCGACATCGCGGGCTGCGTACGCTCGATCTCTTCCTGGGTTCGTTGATTCGCGAGGGCGGCCTGGGCGACGGCTTCGTCATCACCCTGCCCAAGGTGACCTCGGTGGAGCAGGTGACCGCGATGGTGACCGCGCTGTCCGCGCTCGAGGCGGCGCACGGGATCGAGGCCGGAAGTCTTCGGTTCGAGATCCAGGTCGAGACGCCGCAGGCGATCCTCGGCTCCGACGGCACCGCGCTGATCGCCCGGATGATCGCCGCGGGCTCCGGGCGGGTCACGGGTCTGCACTACGGGACCTACGACTACTCCGCCTCCCTCGGTGTCGCGGCCGCCTTCCAGAGCATGGAGCACCCGGTCGCCGACCACGCCAAGGACGTGATGCAGGTGGCCGCCGCCGGCACCGGCGTCTTCGTTTCCGACGGCTCGACCAACGTGCTCCCGGTCGGGGACGCGGATTCGGTGCGCGCTGCGTGGCGGCTCCACTCGCGCCTGGTCCGCCGCTCGCTGGCTCGCGGGATCTGCCAGGGCTGGGACCTGCATCCGGCCCAGCTCCCCAGCCGCTACCTGGCGACGTACGCGTTCTTCCGGGACGGGCTCGAGGTCGCCTCGGCCCGGCTGAAGGCGTACGTCCACGGCGGCTCGTCCAGCTACCTGGACGAGCCGGCGACCGCTGCCGCGCTCGCCGCGTTCGTGCTGCGCGGGGTGGAGTGCGGGGCGGTCGCGGCCGACGAGGTCGAGCGGCTCGCCGGGATCGACCAGGCCAAGCTGGCCGAGCTCGCCCGCCGGCGGATCGGCTGACTCGGCCCCGGGATCACGACCAGCATCCAGATCGCATGGCGGCAGGCTGGGTAGCCTGCCGCCATGCGCGTCGAAGCCGAGTTCACGACCGAACCGTTCCGTGGTGAGGGCGAGCCTCCCGAGCACGCGACGGCGGCACTCGAAGCCGCCCGTGAGGCGGGCCTGGAGTGTGACTTCGGGCCGCTGGGAACCTCGGTGCGCGGCGAGCGGGACGCGGTCCTGGCGACCCTGGCCGCCGTGGTAGCCGCCGGGCTGGACCACGGCGCCGACCAGATCACCTTCCAGGTGCGCGTCGAGGGACACAGCGCTCCGCGGCGTACGGTCGGCGGGTTGGAGGGGCTGCTCGCCGAGGTCGCCGACGAGCTCGGTGGCGACCTGCGGTCCCTGGACCGGCAGGGGAAGCAGCGCGCCGTGCGGCTGCTGGAGGAACGCGGCGCGTTCGACTACCGCAAGAGCGCCGAGATCGTGGCCGGCGCGCTCGGGGTCACCCGGTTCACGGTCTACAACTACCTGAACCGCGAGCGGGAGTAGCCAAACTTTTCAACAAACTGTTGACTGTGACGAGAGCCACATGCAATCGTTGTTGCTGTACGGAAATTAGTTTCCGCATAGCGAGAAAGAACGGTTCATGGACCTCCAGAGCTTCAACACCTCACCGGCGGACGTCGTCCGGTCTGCGCTGAAGGCCTGCTGCGACGCGCCGAGCTGGGTCGCCGCCGTCCTGGCGGGGCGCCCGTACGCCGACGAGGCCGATGTCGTCCGGGTCGCCGACGAGGCCGCCCGGCGGTTCACCGCGGCCGACGTCGACCAGGCGCTGGCCGCGCACCCGCGGATCGGCGAGCGCGCCGAGGGCGAGCACGCCGAGGCCGCCTGGTCGCGGCGCGAGCAGGCCGCGGTCGGCACCGACCCGACGACCACACAGGCCCTCGCCGAGGGCAACCGGGCCTACGAGGAGCGCTTCGGGCGGGTGTTCCTGATCTGCGCCAGCGGCCTCTCGGCCGACCAGATCCTGGTCTCGCTCCGCGAGCGGCTCGGTCACCAGCCCGCCGAGGAGGCGGCCGTGGTCGCCGACGAGCTGCGCAAGATCGCCCTGCTCCGGCTGGAGCGGGTCCTGGCCGTCGAGGAGGTCTCCTCGTGACCGGGAAGCACAGCACCAGCGCCATCACCACCCACGTACTCGACACCGCGCTCGGCCGCCCGGCCGCCGGTGTCCCGGTCCGGCTCAGCCGGATCGACCCCGACGACTCCTCCGTCGTCCTCGCCGACGCCATCACCGACGACGACGGCCGGGTGACCGACCTGGGACCCGATCAGGTCCCGGCCGGCACCTACCAGCTCCGATTCGGCACCGCCGCCTACTACGCGGCGACCGGTCAGGAGTGCTTCTACCCGCAGGTCTCCGTCACCTTCACGGTCACCGATCGGCGGCACCACCACGTGCCACTTCTGCTGAGCCCGTTCGCCTACTCCACCTACCGAGGGAGCTGACATGCCCATCCACCTTGGACCCAACCAGTACGGCAAGGCCGAGAACCGCGTCGTACGCATCTACCGCGACACTCCTCGCCACCAGATCCGCGACCTCAACGTCTCCACGGCGCTGCGCGGCCGCTTCGACGACGCCCACACCAGCGGCGACCAGAAGGACGTGCTGCCGACCGACACCCAGAAGAACACCGTCTTCGCCTACGCGAAGAAGATCGGCGTCGCCTCGATCGAGGAGTTCGCGCTCGCTCTCGCCGACCGCTACCTCGAGGCCTGCCCGGCCGCCGAAGGCGCCCGGGTCGAGATCGACGAGTACGCCTGGGACCGGATCGAGGTCGACGGCGCGGGTCACGACCACTCCTTCGTGCGATCGGGTGGCGGCGTACGGACGACGGTGGTGAACGTCGACGGGCGGGGTGCTGATCGGGTCGCCCATGTGGTGTCCGGCATCAAGGACCTGGTCGTGCTCAAGTCGACCGGCTCGGAGTTCCACGGCTTCCTCAAGGACGAGTACACCACCCTGCAGGAGACCACCGACCGGATCCTGGCGACCTCGCTCGTCGCCCGGTGGCGCTATTCAGGCACCGAGATCGACTGGGACAAGGCGTACGACTCCATCCGGGCGCTGCTGCTGCAGCGGTTCGCGGAGATCCACAGCCTCGCGCTGCAGCAGACCCTGAACGGGATGGGCACCTCGGTGCTCGAGCAGCACGCCGACGTCGCCGAGATCAAGTTCTCCGCACCGAACAAGCACCACTTCCTCTCCGACCTCTCGCCGTTCGGCCTGGACAACCCCGGCGAGGTCTTCTTCGCCGCGGACCGGCCCTACGGCCTGATCGAAGCCTCGGTCGTACGTGACGAGGCCCCTGACGCCGGCAACGCCTGGCACGCCATCCCCGGATTCTGCTGAGGACCGGCCATGCTTGGTCGTAGGAGGCAGGCAACCGCATCGGCCCCGGCTCCGGCCCGTCCGGAGGACGAACGGCATCCACCGGGCCAGCTCCTCGCCTACGGCACGCAGCACATCCTGACGATGTACGGCGGCGTGATCGCGCCGCCGCTCATCGTCGGGGGTGCCGCGGGCCTCTCGGCCACGGACCTCGCGCTGCTGGTGACCGCCGGGCTCTTCGTGTCCGGCCTCGCGACGCTGCTGCAGACGCTCGGTCTCGGGCCCTTCGGCAGCCGGCTGCCGATCGTGCAGGGCATCTCGTTCGCCAGCGTCTCGACGATGGTCACCATCGCCAGCGAGGACGGGCTACGCCCGGTCTTCGGCGCGATCATCGTCGCCGGCCTGATCGGGCTGGTCCTGTCCTCGTTCTTCGCCCAGCTGGTCCGGCTCTTCCCGGCGGTGGTCACCGGCACGATCATCACCGTCATCGGGCTCTCGCTGATGCCGGTGGCGTTCCGGTGGGCGATGGGCAACGACGCCTCCGCGCCGGACTACGGCTCGATGACCAACATCGCCTATGCCGGGCTCACGCTGCTCATCATCCTGGTGATCAGCCGGGTGTTCCAGGGCGCGATCTCGCGGCTGTCGATCTTGATCGGGCTGGTCATCGGCACGCTGATCGCCGTCGTGGCCGGTCGCGCCGACTTCTCGGCGGTGGGCAAGGCCGACCTGGTCGCGCTGCCGCCGCTGCTGCACTTCGGCAGCCCGACCTTCGAGGTCGGCGCGATCGTCTCGATGACGATCGTGATGCTGGTGATCATGACCGAGACGACCGCCGACATCCTGGCGATCGGCGAGATCGTGGAGACCGACGTGGACGCTCGACGTGTCGCGCGCGGTCTCCGCGCCGACATGGCCGCCACCACGGTTGCGCCCTTGTTCGGGACGTTCCCGTGCAGCGCGTTCGCGCAGAACGTCGGGCTGGTCGCCCTGACCGGCATCCGGAGCCGGTACGTCGTCGCCACGGGTGGCCTCGTCCTGCTGCTCCTCGGGCTGTTGCCGGTGGTCGGCGCGGTGGTGGCCGCGATCCCGTACCCCGTGCTCGGTGGCGCCGGCATCGTGCTCTTCGGCTCCGTCGCGGCATCGGGGATCCGCACGCTGTCCCGGGTCGACTACGAGGACAACCTCAACATGGTGATCGTCTCCGTGGCGCTCGCCGTCGGGATCCTCCCGATCGCCGCCCCGACCTTCTGGGACGCCTTCCCGTCCTGGGCCGGCGTGGTCATGCACTCCGGCATCAGCGCCACCGCCCTGGTCGCCGTCGTGCTCAACCTGCTGTTCAACGAGATCACCGTCGGCAACCGCTCCGGCGCCTCCGTCTTCGCCGCCTCGCAGGACTCTCGTGAGGGCTTCGGGGACCGGCTCGACGATGACATCGAGAGGACGTGATCCTCACCGAAGTCGGCTTCACCAGACGATGACACCTTGTGAATCGTTCACAAGGTGTCATCGTCTTGTGAAGGCGGGAGGACGGTCGAGACGTCAGTCCGGTCGGTCGAGACGTCACTCGCGTCGGCCGAGTTGGCACCTTGGTGCCTACTCCACCGACCAAAGTGACGCTTCGACCGACCGGGGCGACGCTTCGGCCGACGTACGTGACGCTTCGGCCCCTGTCGTCGCGCACGTCGGCCTGCGGTCAGATTCAGAGCTGCCGAAAGGTCACTCGCGTCGGGCGAGTTGGCATCGCGTTGACCACTCGGCCAACCGGGCTGACGCTTCGGCCAACCGGGCTGACGCTTCGGCCGACGGGGCTGACGCCTCGCTGAACGGTGCCGAGTCGGCTCGTCCTCACTCGAAAACTCGCCGAGTCGGCTCGTCATGACGAGCCGACTCGGCGTGGTTTCAGGTCAGGATGCGCCGACTCGGCACCGGCGGGGTCAGCCGACCAGGTGGGGGTCGGGGGCGTTGACGAGGTCGCCGTCGATCCAGACGCTGCGTACGTCGGCGGGAGTGCCGAGGGCGAACATCTTGGCGAGGGCGTCGGCAGGGTCGGCGGCGTGGGCGAGGCCGACGGCGAGAGGGGTGCTGGGGGCGGGCTTGATCCACTGGGCGTCGAAGCGGCGGCCGACGGAGAAGTCGCCGACCGAGGCGCCGAGGCCGAGGGCTTCGGCGCCGGCGACCGTGGCCAGGTGGAAGAGGTGGGTGGGAGTCAGGGGGTGGCCGGCGTCGCCGAGGAGCTGCTGGGCGACGTACGCGCCCAGGCCCTCCTTGAGCAGGGAGAACCCGGTGCCGGCGCCGACGTCGGAGCCCATCGCGACGCGTACGCCGTGGGCGCGGTGGCGGGCGAGGGGGAAGAGGCCGCTGCCGAGGGCGGCGTTGCTGGAGGGGCAGTGCGCGACGGCGGCGCCGCGGGCGGCCAGCAGGGCGAGCTCGGGGTCGGTGGGGTGCACGTTGTGCGCCAGGACGGTGCCAGGGCCCACCAGCCCGTGGCGGTCGTAGGACGTCACGTAGTCGCAGCCGCAGAGCTCCTCGACGGTCGCGATCTCGCGGACGTTCTCGTTCACGTGGGAGGTGAGCATCGCGCCCGGCACCGCACCGAGCACGTCACCGCAGGCCTCGAGCAGCGGCTCGGTGCACGACAGCGAGAACCGCGGGGTGACCGCGTAGCGGGCCCGGCCGACGCCGTGCCAGCGGGCCGCGAGCGCGAGCGATTCCTCCCGTGCCCGGGAAGGATCGGTGAACAGGTCCTCGCGGATGAGCCGGTCGCTGACCACGAGACCGCTGGTGATCCGCAGCCCGACCCGAGCCGCCTCGGCGAAGACGGTGTCGACGGCGGGCGCGAAGTGGCTGCCGAAGACGAGGGCCGTGGTGGTGCCGGCGCCGACCAGGCCGCGTACGAAATCGGTGGCCACGCCCGCGGCGTAGGCGGTGTCGGCCAGGCGCGCCTCCTCGGGGAGGGCGGTCTGGTCGAGCCAGTCGAGCAGCGGCATGCCGAGGCCGCCGATGACGCGTACCTGCGGGAAGTGCACGTGGGTGTCGACGAATCCGGGCAGCACGAAGCCGCCGGAGAGGTCGACGACCTCCTCCTGCGGGTGCTGGCGGCGCAGGTCGGCAAAGGACCCGCGGGCGCGGATCACGCCGTCGCGCACCAAGAGTGCGCCGTCCTCTTCGGTGCGGAGCCGGCCACCGGCGAAGGGGTCGGAGGGAGTGTCGAGGAAGGTTCCTCGGAAGAGCGTCATCGTGGGGTTCACCTTGGTTGTTGTTCGATGGATGCGGGCGAGCCCGCGAAGATCTGCAGCAGCCGGGCCGCGACGCTGACCGCGATCGTGGCCGGCTCCTTGCCACCGAGATCCGGGAGGCCGATGGGGGTCGTGATCCGGGCGATCGCCTCGGGGGTGTGCCCCTCGTCGGCGAGCTTGGCCCGGAACCGGCTCCACTTGGCGCTCGAGCCGATCAGCCCGATCGACCCCAGGTGCCCGGCGCGGAGAGCCGCGTCGCACAGTGCGGCGTCCTCGGCGTGGTCGTGGGTCATGATCAGGACGTGGGTGCCCTCGGGGAGCTCGCCGATGACGAGCTCGGGCAGCACCGGCACCTGGTGGACGTGGATGCCGGCGACGGCGTCGTCCAGGCCTTGCAGATGGGCAGGCGAGAGCTGGGCGGCACGGGAGTCGACGAGGTGCAGCTCGAGGTCGTGGCGGGCCAGGATGCGGGCCAGCTCGACCCCGACGTGGCCCATCCCGAAGACGGCCACGGACGGGACCACGGGCAGCGGCTCGAGGAACAGCTCGACCTCGCCGCCACAGCACTGCACGCCGTGCTGGTAGGGCGCCTTGTCGGAGAGCGACACCTTCAGGCTCTCCGGCACGGCGCGATCCTCGGCAAGCATCGCCCGGGCGCGCTCGATCGCGACCGCCTCGAGGTTGCCGCCCCCGACGGTGGCCCAGGTGCGGTCGGCCGAGACGACCATCTTCGCCCCGGCCTCGCGCGGCGAGTGGCCGCGTACGGAGGACAGGGTGACGAGTACGCCGGGAACCCGCTGCTCGCGCAGCCGCTGGACGGCCTTCAGCCACTCCATGGGATCACCTCTCTCCGGCCATGGCCGGCTCGGCGCCGGCGTCGCTCGTCTCAGCGGCCTGGGGCGTACGCGCAGTGTCGAGCGCCCAGTAGACCGCCTCCGGCGTCGCCGGACAGCCGAGCACCACGCTGGTGCCGGCCGGACCGAACGCGGCCGCCGCCTCGCGCAGCGCCTCGCGCACCGAGAAGGCGAGCATCAACGGAGGCTCGCCGACGGCCTTGGAACCGTAGACGGCGCCCTCCTCGTGCGCCTTCTCGAGAAGTTTCACCCGGAAGTCCTCGGGCATCTCGGAGAAGCTCGGCAGCTTGTAGGTGCTCGCCGCCTGCGTCGCCAGCCGGCCACGGTTGGGCCCGTCGGAGGTGTCCCAGCGCAGGTCCTCCAGGGTCAGCCAGCCGGCGCCCTGCACGAAGCCGCCCTCGATCTGGCCGATGTCGATCATCGGGCTCAGGCTGTCGCCGACGTCGTGGACGATGTCGACGCGCCGCAGCGTGTAGGCACCGGTGAAGCCGTCGACCTCGACCTCGGCGGCGGCGACCCCGTTGGCGAAGTACTTGAACGGCTCGCCCTGCATGGCGTTGGCATCCCAGTGCAGCCCCTCGGTGCGGTAGAAGCCGGCCGCCCACAGCTGCACCCGCTGGTGGTAAGCCGTGTTCACGAGCTCGTTCCAGCCGATCGAGCCGGAGGCAGGCGAGAGACCGCGGACGACGCCGTCCTCGATTCGTACGTCGTTCGCGCTGATCCCGAGCTGGCCGCCGGCGACCTGGGCGAGCCGCTCGCGGATCTGCTCGCAGGCGTTCTTGATCGCGGCCCCGTTGAGGTCCGCGCCGGAGCTGGCCGCCGTCGCCGAGGTGTTGGGCACCTTGTCGGTCCGGGTCGGCGCCAGCCGGACCCGGGACAGCGGCAGACCGAGCGCGGTCGCCGCGACCTGGAGCATCTTGGTGTGCAGACCCTGGCCCATCTCGGTGCCGCCGTGATTGATCAGCACCGAGCCGTCCTTGTAGACGTGCACGAGCGCGCCGGCCTGGTTGAAGGCGGTGAGGTTGAACGAGATGCCGAACTTCACCGGCGTCATCGCCAGGCCCCGCTTGGTGTGCGGGTGGCGAGTGTTGAAGTCGGCGATCTCGGCACGGCGGCGGGCCACCTCTCCGGACGAGGCGACCTGGTCCCAGCAGGCCGCCAGCCGGTCGGCCTGCTTGACCGGTTGGCCGTACGGCGTGGTCTGGCCCTGCTGGTAGAAGTTGCGGCGCCGCAGCTCGAGCGGGTCGATCCCGAGCAGCGGGGCGCACCGCCCGAGCAGGTCCTCCATGACGAGCATGCCCTGGGGTCCACCGAAGCCGCGGAACGCGGTCTGCGAGGTCTTGTTGGTGCGCGCGATCCGGCCGTCGACGCGGATGTTCGGCACCCAGTAGGCGTTGTCGATGTGGCACAGCGCGCGGGCCAGCCGGCTCGGAGAGGTCGAGGCTCCAGCCGCCGTCGGCGGTGAGCGTGGCCTCGAGCGCGACGATGTGGCCCTCGTCGTCGAACCCGGCACGCCAGGTGCTGTGGAAGCCGTGCCGCTTGCCGGACATGGTGATGTCCTGGGTGCGGTTGAGCCGCAGCCGCACCGGCCGCCCGGTCAGCCGAGCGCCCAGCGCGGCGATGGCCGCGTAGCCGTGCGGCTGCATCTCCTTGCCGCCGAACGCGCCACCCATCCGCAGGCACTGGACGGTGACCTCGTGGCTCGGGACGCCGAGCACGTGGGCGACGATCTCCTGCGTCTCGGAGGGGTGCTGGGTGCTGCTGTGCACCAGCACCTGGCCGCCCTCGTCGACCAGCGCCAGCGAGACGTGGGTCTCGAGGTAGAAGTGCTCCTGACCTGCGAACTCGAACTCGCCCTCGAAGACATGGGCGGCGCCCTCCAGCGCCGTCGCGGCGTCGCCGCGGGAGAGGTTGCGCGGGGTCCCTTGGAAGCTCTCCGCCGCGATCGCCTCCTTCACCGTCACCAGCGACGGCAAGGCCTCGTAGTCGACCTCGACCGCGGCCGCGCCCAGCCGGGCGGCCTCCTGGGTCTCGCCGAGCACCCAGCACACCGCGTGGCCGTGGAACATCACCTCGGTCGGGAAGAGCGGCTCGTCGTGCTTGACGCCGGCGTCGTTGATGCCGGGTACGTCCTCGGCCGTCAGCACGCGTACGACGCCGGGCACCTCGTAGGCGGGCGCGGTCCGCAGCGACGTGACCAGGGCGTGGGTGTGCGGCGCCTGGACCGGCCAGGCGTGCAGCGTGCCGGCGATCCGCCCGACCAGATCGTCGGTGTAGAGCGCCTCGCCGGTGACGTGCAGCGCGGCGCTCTCGTGCGGGAGCGGGATCCCGACGACGGGGTTGTCGGGGCGTTGGGACAGGGCGCTCATGCGGGCACCTCCTGTGTCATCGGTGGTCGAGCTTGTCGAGACCAGAACAGGCGCAGCAGGGACTGGCCGAGCATCGCCGAACGGTAGGACGCGCTGGCGCGGTGGTCGTCCATCGGTGTGCCCTCGGCGGCGAGGACGGCCGCGGCGCGGCGTACGGACTCCTCGGTCCAGGGCTGCCCGACGAGGGCGTCCTCGGTGGCGACCGCGCGCAACGGGGTGGCGGCGACGCCACCCAGGCCGATCCGGGCGCGGACCACGGTGCCGTCGGCGATCTCGAGCGCGTAGCCCACGGCCACGCTGGAGATGTCGTCGAAGCGGCGCTTGGCGATCTTGTGGAAGCCGACGACCGGCGCCAGCGGCAACGGCAGCCGTACGCTGCGGATCAGCTCGTCCGCGGCCCGGACCGTCTCGCGGTAGCCGGTGAAGTAGTCGGCCAGCGCGACGACCCGCTCGCCGCGCGGCGAGGCCAGGACGACCTCGGCGTCGAGCGCGAGCAGCGCCGGCGGGGCGTCGCCGATGGGCGAGGCGGTGCCGATGTTGCCGCCGAGGGTCGCGCTGTTGCGGATCAGCCGCGAGGCGAACTGCGGGAACAGCTCGGCCAGCAGCGGGACCCGGCCGTTGAGCTTGCGCTCGATCTCGGTCAGGGTGAGGGCCGCGCCGATCTCGACATGGCCGGTCCGGAAGGAGAGCCCGCGCAGCTCGGGCAGCCGGTCGACCGCGACGACCAGCGGCGCGCGGCGGCCGCGGAGGTTGACCTCCACGCCCCAGTCGGTCGAGCCGGCGACAACCTGCGCCTGCGGCCACTCGGAGATCAGGTCGAGGGCCTCGGTGAGCGTCTCCGGGCGTACGAACTCGGCGCCGTCGACCGCGATCCGGGTCGGGCGCGGCTCGGGCGGGGGCTGCTGCTGGCGCGCGGCGAAGGCGTCGTCTGCTTCGGGGGCGCCGAGGGCGTAGGCGGCGTCGCGGATCGGGCGGTAGCCGGTGCAGCGGCACAGGTTGCCGCTCAGCGCGTGCAGGTCGACGCCGTTCGGGCCGTGCTCGTGGTCGCAGGGGGCGCCGTCGGCGGAGGGCTCACGGTTCGGGCGGTAGTACTCCGCGGCCAGGCTGCAGACGAAGCCCGGCGTGCAGTAGCCGCACTGCGACCCGCCGCGTACGGCCAGCTCCTGCTGGACTGGGTGCAGGTCGCTGCTGGTGCCGAGGCCCTCGCTGGTGACGACCTCCTGGCCGTCGAGCGCGGCGACCGGGACCAGGCAGGCGTTGACCGAGGTCCACTCGGTCGGCGAGGTGGTGCCGGGCCGGGCGACCAGCACCGAGCAGGCGCCGCACTCGCCCTCGGCGCAGCCCTCCTTGGCACCGGTCAGGCCACGGTCGCGCAGCCAGTCGAGCGTGGTGGTGTGGGTGGCGACCCCGGTCAGGGGTACCTGGTCCCCGTTGACGGTGACGCTGGGTGTGCTCATCGTTGGCTCCGGATCGGGTTGCGGGTGCGGGCACTGTGGATCGGGTTGGCATCGCGCAGGAAGTCGTCGAAGCGGTGGCCGGCGATCTTGGCGATCTCGATCAGCGCGGCCGCGTGCTCCTGCCGTTCGCAGTTGCCGAGCCGCTCGCGGCCCTCGGCGAGGATCCGGTCGAGCGAGTCGGAGTCGCGTACGGAGATGACCAGCGGGAAGCCGAACCGCTCGTGGTAGGCGTCGGTGAGCGAGGTCAGCGCCTCCTGGTCCGGCTCGGGCAGGTGGGTCAGGCCCTTCGAGGACTGGTCACGCAGCGACTCCTCGCCGACCATCCCCTCCGAGACCAGCTTCGATCCGAGCTCGGGGTAGGCCTCGATCAGCTCGCGCTGCTCCTCGGCCGAGCCGCCGAAGAGGGCGTCCTGGAACGCACGGCGCAGGGCGTGGGTGTCGGTGAACGGCCGCTGCTCCCAGGCCCGCTCCACCATCCACCGCGGTCCCTGGAAGAGACCGTCGAACGTCTCCACGAACTCCGTACGTCCCATCTGGTTGACCTGGTCCAGGCGGACGCCCTCGCCGGGCTGACCGGCGACGGCCGGGCCGTAGTCCGGGCCGACGTGGTGGAACAGGATGTTGAGCAGGATCGCGGTCAGGCTGCCCAGGGTGATGCCGCTGCCGAAGATGATCTCAGCCCACCCCGGGACGGCCTGGGCGACCTCGGGCTGCGCGGTGACGTACATGGCCAGGCCGACGCTGGTCGCCACGATCACCACGTTGCGGTGGTCGTGGAAGTCGACCTTGCTGAGCGTCTGGAAGCCGACGACCGCGACGGTGGCGAACATGGCCAGGGCGGCGCCGCCGAGGACCGGGTGCGGGATGCCGGCGACGATCGCACCGACCTTCGGGAGGAGGCCGATGAAGACCATGATCAGGCCGGCCGCGGCGACGACCCAGCGGCTCTTGACCCGGGTCAGCCGGACGAGGCCGACGTTCTCGGCGAAGCAGGTGTAGGGGAACGAGTTGAAGACGCCGCCGATGGTGGTGGCCAGGCCGTCGGCGCGCAGGGCGCGGGCGATGTCGGCGCGGCCGATCCGCTTCTCGACGATCTCGCCGGTGGCGAAGACGTCACCGGTGGTCTCGACGGCGGTGATCAGCATGACGACGATCATCGAGACGATCGCGGCGGCAGAGAACTGCGGCCAGCCGAAGTGGAACGGGGTGGTGACACCGACCCAGCTGGAGCCGGCGACCGCGTCGAAGTGGGCGTCCCCGAGCGCCCACGCGACGAGGGTGCCGACGACCAGGCCGACGAGCACGGCGACGGTGGCCATGAAGCCCTTGAAGACCCGCTGGATGACCACGATCAGGGCCAGGGTGCCCAGCGCGTACGCCAGGTTGCGGCCGCTCGTGGGGTCCGAGGTCGGGCCGGCGCCACCGGTCGCGTCGGCGGCCGCGACGGGCAGCAGCGCGATGCCGATGATCGTGATCACCGAGCCGGTCACGACCGGCGGGAAGAACCGGATCAGCCGGCTGAAGTAGGGGGCGATGAAGAAGGTCGCCAGGCCGGCGACGATCACTGCGCCGTAGATGACGAGCAGGCCGTCTGTGCCGCCGCCGGCCGCCATCCCGATCGCGATCATCGGCGAGACGGCGGTGAAGGTGACGCCCTGCAGCAGCGGCAGGCGTACGCCGACCTTCCAGAAGCCGACCGACTGGATGATCGAGGCGATGCCGCAGGTGAACAGGTCCGCGTTGATCAGGTGGATCAGCTCCTGCTGACTCAGCCCGATCGAGTTGGCGAGGAGGATCGGCACGATCACCGCACCGGCGTAGAACGCGAGTACGTGCTGGAGGCCGTAGACGGCGAGCTTGCCCGCCGGGAGCACCTCGTCGACGGGGTGGGTGGGGCGGCCACCATCCTTCTTCTGGGGCCGTATCGACCTCAGGGCTGCTCTCGCGTTCATCCTCACACCTTTCTCGGGGGCGCCCTGGTGGGCAGGTGAGCTGTGACTAACACCACAGCCTGGTCTGTTCGGGCCCCGAGCGGCACCCGCCGATCATCCGAAGATGGGGTCTGCGTCGATCCGGGCTTTGTGTGATCCTCCAGGATGGCGTTCTGCCGGTTTCGGATCGGTTTCGGCGAGGTGAAACAGGGGCCTGCGGATCGCGTGTAACACGCTGTTCGTAGGACTTTCCGGTCGTTCTGATAGGGCGAGTAGTCCTACGAACGACGTGTTACACCGGCGGCGGGTCAGAGCGATCAGGGCGGATCAGAGCGATCGGAGGGCGAGGAAGACGTCGACCCGGTCCTCCATCGTGGTGAGGTCACGGCCGGTCAGCTCCTCCACCCGGGAGATCCGGTAGCGCACGCTGTTGACGTGGAGATGGAGCGACTCCGCGGTGCGCGTCCAGGATCCCGCGTACGTCAGGAACCGGTCGAGCGTCGGCACCAGATCGCTCCCGGTGCGCTGGTCGTGCTCGAGCACGGGGCCGAGGACGCGCTGCGCGTAGGTGCGGCGGATGTCGTCGGGAACCGTGGCGAGCAGCAGCACGTGGGAGGTGACCTCCTCCGAGCTGGACAGCGTCACCGCGCCGCCGCCGGAGCGGGCGACCCGGTGTGCGAACCGGGCCTCCTCGAGTGCGCCGGCGAGGGCCTCGATGCCGCTCTCGCCGCTCAGTCCGACCGACAGCGAGCCGCGGACCAGCGCCGGCGCCAGCCGGGTGAGCGATCGGCGCAGCTGGTCGGTGAGGTCGGGGCGGGCGGGGAGGAAGGCGACCGCGCAGCCGTCCCGGGCGGCGCTGGCGACGACCGACGGCCCCAGGCCGAGGGCCACGTCCTCGAGCACCGCGGCGACCGCGTCGGGCGGGCCGCCCGGCCCGAGCTCGGCCACGGCGAGGACGAGCGGTCGCTCGGGATCGAGACCGGACTGGCGTAGCCCGGTCGCGATCTCTGCGGGTGAGGCACCGGCCTCCAGGTGGGCGAGGGTCGCGGCCGCGAGCGGCCGCCGAACCCGGAACCCCTCGTCGCGCCGCGAGCGGTCGAGGGCGGTGATGGCGCCGAACTCGTGGACCATGTCGAGGTCCTCCCGTGGCCAGGTGGTGTGGTCGCTCTCGACCACCACGGTCCATCCGGTGACCCGGTCGGCCAGGCCCGACCCGACGGGGAACAGGGAGTAGCTGCGGTCGCCGACCTCCGCCACCGCCGGCAGCAGATCGGCGGTCAGGAAGCGACGGGTGAGCGCGTCGACCGTCTCCGGGTCGAGCTCGCCGGGGCCGGGTACGACATGCCGGCCGCTCGCGGTGAGGACCCGGCACGCGTGGCCGATCTCGGAGGCCACCCGGGCGGCCAGCTCGTCGAGGCTGCGGCCCGAGGCGATGGCGGAGAGCAGCTGGCGCTGGCGGGCCAGGCTGGCCGACATCCGGGCGCTCTCGCCGGCGGCGCCTGCGGCCGCGACGTACTCGGTGATGTCGGCGAACGCCACGTCGCCGGGGACCTCGACCAGGGCAACCTGGTGGCGGCGGCAGGCCTCGACGAGATCGTCGGGCACCGCGCCGAGGAGGGCCGCGCCGGCCAGCAGGCACGTCGCGCCACCCTCTGCGATCGAGGACACGAACGTCTCGCTGTCCTCCGGGCTGCGACGCCAGACGAGGCCGGTGAGCACGAGCTCGCCGCCGTTCAGATAGCGGCCCGGCTCGAGCAGGTCGATCGTGATCGTGCGGCCCACCGGACGCTCGAGCGAGCCCTCGGGCGCATGCAGGAGCCGCAGCCCCAGGCGGGGCGTCTCCAACAGCTCTGCAAGTAGCACAAGTCCTCCACGGTCCGTCGGTCCGAAGCCGCGTCTTGGAGGAACGTACAACGCCTGCGCACGTACGCGGGAGGCCCGTTGTCGTTTCTTCACCAGTTTGGGGCCTGACGCCGGGACGGGGTTGACGTGACTCCGCTCACATCCTTATATTTCGAATGTCAGAAATCAAATTCCGCATTACGGAAGGAATGGTGAGGATGTCCCACCAGCTCCGCTACGAGGTGAACTGTTCGATCCTGTTCACCGAGCTCCCGCTGCTCGAGCGACCTGCTGCGGTGAAGGCCGCCGGCTTCGACGCGGTGGAGTTCTGGTGGCCCTTCGCCGAGGCGGTTCCGTCCGACAGCGACGTCGACGCCTTCGTCACCGCCGTGCAGGACGCAGGGGTGCAGCTGGTCGGCCTCAACTTCTTCGCCGGTGACATGCCCGGCGGCGACCGCGGCCTGGTCTCGTGGCCGGCCCGGTCGGCCGAGTTCCGCGACAACATCGACGTGACGATCGGCATCGGCGAGCGGCTCGGCTGCACCGCGTTCAACGCGCTCTACGGCAACCGTATCGACGGCGTCGCCGCCGAGGAGCAGGACGAGCTCGGCGCCGAGAACCTCGCGCTGGCCGCCCGGGCCGCGGCCCGCATCGGCGGCACCGTGCTGGTCGAGCCGGTCAGCGGCGCCGACCGCTACCCGCTGCTCACCACCGCCGACGCGGTGGCCGCGATCGACCGCGCCGGCGAGCCCAACATCGGCCTGCTCGCCGACCTCTACCACCTCGCCGTGAACGGTGACGACGTCGACGCGGTGATCGCTGCGTACGCCGCTCGCATCGCCCACGTCCAGATCGCCGACGCCCCGGGCCGCAACGAGCCCGGCACCGGCGACCTCCCGCTCGAGCGGCAGCTCGCTGCACTCGAGGCGGCCGGCTACGCCGGCTGGGTCGGGCTCGAGTACAAGCCCGCCACGACCTCCGCCGCCAGCTTCGACTGGCTGCAGAGCACATCGCCTCGGGCTCCGCTTCGGCCAGGCGAGCGCAGCAGCGCCGCGACCAGCACCCACTGACGACCCCGCAGGAGAGATCATCATGACCAACATCGCATTCATCGGCCTCGGCATCATGGGCAACCCGATGGCCGTCCACCTGGCCGAGGCCGGGCACAGCGTCGCCGGCTACGACCACAACGTCGAGCGGGCCGAGCCCCTCGTGAAGGCCGGCGGCCGCGCCGCCACCTCGACCGCCGACGCCTGCCGCGACGCAGAGGTCGTCTGCGTCATGGTTCCCGACTCGCCCCACGTCGAAGAGGTCCTCACCGCCGAGGGCGGCGTCTTCGAGTCGGCCCCGACCGGTGCCCTGATCATCGACTTCTCCAGCATCCGGCCCGACGTGAGCGCGGCGCTCGCCGAGCAGGCCACCGAGCGCGGCTTCCGCATCCTCGACGCCCCGGTCTCCGGTGGCGAGGCCGGCGCGAAGAACGCGGCCCTCTCGATCATGGTCGGGGGCGCGGAGGACGACTTCGCCACCGCGAAGCCGCTCTTCGACGCCGTCGGCAAGACGATCGTCCACGTCGGCCCGAGCGGTGCCGGCCAGACGGTCAAGGCGGCCAACCAGCTCATCGTCGCCGCCAACATCCAGGCGCTGTCCGAGGCGGTCGTCTTCCTCGAGGCGTACGGCGTCGACACCAAGGCCGCCCTCGAGGTGCTCGGCGGCGGGCTCGCGGGTTCGAGCGTTCTCAACCAGAAGAAGGAGAACATGCTGACCCGGTCCTTCCAGCCCGGCTTCCGGATCGACCTGCACCACAAGGACATGGGGATCGTCACCTCCGCCGCCCGTGAGGCCGGCGTCGTGGTCCCGCTCGGCTCGCTGGTCGCCCAGCTGATGGCGAGCGCCCGGGCCAACGGCGACGGCGGCCTGGACCACTCCGCGCTGCTGCGGGGCGTCGAGCGCCTGAGCGGCTCCGAGACCAAGGGAGAGAACTGACATGGCACGCATGCGCGCGGTCGACGCCGCCGTCCTGATCCTGGAGAAGGAGGGCGCGACCCAGCTGTTCGGCCTCCCCGGCGCAGCGATCAACCCGTTCTACAGCGCGATGCGCAAGCACGGCGGGCTCCAGCACGTGCTCGCCCGCCACGTCGAGGCGGCCTCCCACATGGCCGAGGGCTACACCCGGGCGAAGGCCGGCAACATCGGCGTCTGCATCGGCACCTCCGGCCCCGCCGGCACCGACATGATCACCGGCCTCTACTCGGCCTCCGCCGACTCGATCCCGATCCTGTGCATCACCGGTCAGGCTCCGGTCGCGAAGCTCCACAAGGAGGACTTCCAGGCGGTCGACATCGCCGCCATCGCCGGACCGCTCACCAAGATGGCGGTCACCGTGATGGAGCCCGCCCAGGTCCCCGGCACCTTCCAGAAGGCCTTCCGGCTGATGCGCGAAGGACGTCCCGGCCCGGTCCTGATCGATCTGCCGCTCGACGTCCAGCTGGCCGAGATCGACTTCGACATCGAGACGTACGAGCCCTTGCCGATCGCCCGGCCGGCGGCCAGCCGTGCCCAGGCGGAGAAGGCGCTGACGATGATGCTGGCCTCGGAGCGCCCGCTGATCGTCGCGGGCGGAGGCGTGATCAACGCCGACGCCGCCGACCTGCTGGTCGAGTTCGCCGAGGTCACCGGGGTGCCCGTCGTCCCTACGCTGATGGGCTGGGGCACGATCCCGGACGACCACGCACTCAATGCGGGCATGGTCGGCCTGCAGACCTCGCACCGCTACGGCAACGCGACCATGCTGGCCAGCGACTTCGTGCTCGGCATCGGCAACCGGTGGGCCAACCGCCACACCGGCTCGGTCGAGACCTACACCCGGGGACGTACGTTCGTGCACATCGACATCGAGCCGACCCAGATCGGCCGCGTCTTCGCGCCGGACTACTCGATCGTCTCCGACGCCCGCGCGGCTCTCGAGGTGCTCGTCGAGGTCGCCCGGGAGTGGGCGGCGGCCGGTCGAATCGCCGACCGCACCGCATGGGCCGAGGAGTGCGCCGAACGCAAGCGCACCCTGCACCGCAAGACGCACTTCGACAACGTCCCGATCAAGCCGCAGCGGGTCTACGAGGAGATGAACCGCGCCTTCGGCGCCGACACCCGGTACGTCACCACGATCGGCCTCTCCCAGATCCAGGCCGCGCAGCTGCTGCACGTCTACCAGCCGCGGCACTGGATCAACGCAGGTCAGGCGGGCCCGCTCGGCTGGACGCTGCCGGCTGCTCTCGGGGTCGCGACCGCCGTCCCCGACGGCCAGGTCGTCGCGCTCTCGGGCGACTACGACTTCCAGTTCCTGATCGAGGAGCTGGCGGTCGGTGCGCAGTTCAACATCCCCTACATCCACGTCGTCGTGAACAACTCCTACCTCGGCCTGATCCGCCAGGCCCAGCGCGGGTTCGAGATGGACTACTGCGTCCAGCTCGCCTTCGACAACGTCAACAGCCCCGAGGTCGACGGCTACGGCGTCGACCATCTCAAGGTCGCCGAGGGCCTGGGCTGCAAGGCGATCCGGGTCACCGACCCGAGCGATCTGAGTGCCGCCTTCGAGAAGGCCAAGGCGCTTCAGGCGGAGTATCGGGTGCCGGTGCTGGTCGAGGTCATCCTCGAGCGGGTCACCAACGTCTCGATGGGCGTCGAGATCGACGGTGTCGTCGAGTTCGAGGAGCTCGCCGAGCGTGGTGAGCACGCCCCGACCGCGCTCGTCCCCCTGGACTGACCCATGGTCCGAGTGCTGGTCGCCTCCGACAAGTTCAAGGGATCGCTCACCGCTGCCGAGGTCGCGGCGGCGGTGAGCGCCGGGATGCGCCGGGGGCGTCCCGACGTGGTCGTCGACGCGATCCCGGTCGCCGACGGCGGCGACGGCACCCTCGCGGCGGCCGAGTCCGCCGGGTTCACGCTCGTGCCGGTCGGCGTGACCGGGCCGACCGGGTCACCGGTTCGGACCGCGTACGCCCGGCGCGACGACACCGCTGTCGTTGAGCTAGCCGACGCGGCCGGGCTCGCCCGGCTACCGGGGGCGCCCGATCCACTGGGCGCCTCCAGCCTCGGCGCCGGCCAGGCGATGGCGGCCGCGATCGATGCCGGCTGTCGCCGGGTGGTGCTCGGCATCGGCGGCAGCGCCAGCACCGACGGGGGAGCCGGCCTGCTCCGCGGGCTCGGTGCCCGTCTGCTGACCGCCTCCGGCGCGCCGGTGCCCGAGGGCGGAGCCGGCCTCGAGCAGGTGGCCCGACTCGACCTCACCGAGCTCCGCCGCCGGGTCGAGGGGGTCGAGATCACCGTCGCCTGCGACGTCGACAACCCGCTCACCGGCCCCCGCGGCGCGGCGGCGATCTACGGGCCGCAGAAGGGCGCCGACCCCGACCAGGTCCAACGCCTGGACGCCGCGCTCGACCACTGGGCCTCCGTCGTCGCGGAGGCGACCGGTGCCGACCTCCGGGACCACCCCGGGGCAGGGGCCGCCGGCGGGGTCGGCTTCGCCGCCGTGGCCCTCCTCGATGCCGAGCTCCGCTCGGGGATCGACCTCGTGCTCGAGCTGGTCGGCTTCGAGGCTGGGCTGGAGGGCGCGACCCTCGTCGTCACCGGCGAGGGGGCGCTCGACGAGCAGACCCTGCACGGCAAGGCACCGGCCGGTGTCGCCGCCACAGCCGCCCGCGCCGGTGTCCCGGTCGTCGCGGTCTGCGGGGTCAACCACCTGGATCACGACCGGCTGCGGGCGGCCGGGATCGGGGCTGCGTACGCGTTGACGGACATCGAACCCGACCGCCAGCGCTGCCTGACCGACGCGGCGGCCCTGCTCGAGCAGATCGCCGAGCGGATCGCCGCCGGAATGCTCACCGAGGTAACTCGGTGAGCGCGCACCTCCTTCGTGGAGTTCCACGAGGGAACCGCAACCAGACCGAGGTATCTCGGTCAACATCCGAGGAGGACGCATGAGACTGCTGAGCGTGGGACCGCCGGGCCAGGAACGCCCCGCGGCCCTCGACCACCAGGACGTACTGCGCGACCTGTCGGCCGTGGTGCCGGCGATCGACGGCGACCTGCTCGGCGACCCCGAGCGGCTCGCCGCGGTCAGAGAGGCGATCGCCTCGGGCGTACTTCCGAGAGTCCCCGACGGCACCCGGATCGGACCGCCGGTCGCGAGACCGGGCAAGGTCGTCGGAGTGGGGCTCAACTACGAGGACCATGCCGAGGAGGCCGGGGTCGCGATCCCGGACGAGCCGGTGGTCTTCCTCAAGCCCTCGACGACGGTCGTCGGGCCGTACGACGCGATCGAGCTGCCACCGGGCTCGACGATGACGGACTACGAGGTCGAGCTGGGCGTGGTGATCGGGCGACGGCTCTCCCGGTGCCCGGACCCGCAGCAGGCGCTCGCCGCGGTCGGCGGCTACCTCACCGCCGACGACGTCAGCGAGCGGGCCCGGATCGCTGCCGGGCCGACCTGGGCCAAGGGCAAGTGCGCCGACACCTTCACCCCGATCGGCCCGTGGCTGGTCACGCCCGACGCCGTCGGCGACCCGCAGGCGCTGCCCCTGGAGCTGTGGGTCGACGGTGAGCGGCGACAGCACGGGACGACCGCCCGGATGGCCTACGGCGTCGGTGAGGTCCTCGCCTACCTCAGTACGCTGATGACACTCGAGCCCGGCGACCTGGTGCTGACCGGGACGCCTGGCGGGGTCGCAGCGTTGCGGCCCGAGCCCCGGCCCTTCCTGCGGGCAGGGCACGTGGTGGAGGCCGAGGTGACCGGTCTCGGTCGCCAGCGGACGCGAGTGGTGGCAGTCGAAGAGGCAGTCGATGAGGCAGAGGTGAAGGTGTGAGTCGAGATCTCGACATCGTCATCCGGGCGGCGCGGATGGTGACCCCGGACGGCGAGACGGCAGGCAGCGTCGGCGTCAGCGACGGGAAGATCGTCGCGGTGGAGTCCGCCCGGCTCACAGCGGACCGCGTGGTCGAGCTCGCCGACGACGAGGTGCTGATGCCCGGCGTCGTCGACGCGCACGTGCACGTCAACGACCCGGGACGGACCGAGTGGGAGGGCTTCGCCTCCGCGACCCGGGCCGCGGCCGCCGGTGGGGTCACCACGATCGTCGACATGCCGCTCAACAGCATCCCGCCCACCTGCGACCTCGCGGCGCTCGACCTCAAGCGCAAGACCGCCGCGAGCCAGGCCTTCGTCGACGTCGGCTTCTGGGGCGGCGCCATCCCCGGCAACCTCGCCGAGCTGCGACCCCTGCACGAGGCGGGCGTCTCCGGCTTCAAGTGCTTCCTGCTGCACTCGGGCGTCGACGAGTTCCCGCCGCTCGACGCCGACCAGCTCGAGCTCGCGATGCGCGAGATCGCGACCTTCGACGGTCTGCTGATCGTGCACGCCGAGGACGCCCACGCGATCGAGCACGCGCCCGCGGCGGGTGGCGGGGCGTACGAACGATTCCTGAACAGCCGGCCGCGGGGCGCCGAGAACCTGGCCATCGCCCAGGTGATCGAGCTGGCCCGGTGGACCGGCTGCCGCGTCCACATCCTGCACGTCTCCAGCTCCGACGTGCTTGCGATGCTGGCCTCGGCCCGCCACGACGGGGTCCCGATCACGGCCGAGACCTGCCCGCACTACCTGACCTTCGCCGCGGAGGAGATCCCCGACGGCGCGACGCAGTACAAGTGCTGTCCGCCCATCCGGGAGGCGGCCAACCGCGAGCTTCTCTGGCAGGGCCTGCGCGACGGCGTCATCGACATGGTCGTCACCGACCACTCGCCCTCGACCCCCGACCTGAAGGCCCTCGACACCGGCGACTTCGGGGTCGCCTGGGGCGGGATCTCGTCGCTCCAGCTCGGCCTGTCGGCGGTCTGGACGGAGGCCCGCGAGCGCGGATTCGCGCTCACCGACATCGCCCGCTGGATGTCCGCGGCTCCCGCTCGTCATGCCGGGCTGCCGGGGAAGGGGAAGATCGCGGTCGGCCACGACGCCGACTTCGCGGTTCTGGCCCCTGACGACACCTTCGTCGTCGACGCCGAGAGGCTCCATCACAAGAACGCCGTCACGCCCTACCACGGCCGCACCCTCGCAGGCGTCGTACGCCAGACCTGGCTGCGCGGCGAGAAGATCGACATCGAGGCCGCGCCCCAGGGCCGGCTGCTCAGCAGAGTCACCACCGAAGGAGCCCGACCATGAGCGCAGCACACAACCCTCCTGGCCGCTACTACGCCCCGACCGGCGGCCACCCGTCGCAGCGGGAGCTGACCACCGACCGGGCCGTCTTCACCGAGGCGTACGCCGTGCTTCCCCGTGGCACCATGCGCGACATCGTCACCAGCAAGCTGCCGTTCTGGGAGGGCACCCGGCTCTGGGTGATCGCCCGGCCGCTCTCGGGCTTCGCCGAGACGTTCTCGCAGTACATCGTCGAGGTCTCGCCCGGCGGCGGCAGCGACAAGCCCGAGCTCGACGCCGGTGCCGAGGGCGTCCTCTTCGTGGTCGAGGGCGCGCTGACGCTCTCGATCGAGGGGGAGAAGCACGACCTCGCCCCCGGCGGCTACGCCTTCCTGCCGCCCGGCTCCGCCTGGACGCTGCACAACACCAGCGACCAGGTCGCCCGCTTCCACTGGATCCGCAAGGCCTACCAGCGGGTCGAGGGCATCGACGTACCGGAGCCGTTCGTCACCAACGAGGTCGACGTGCCCGGCGGCGAGATGCCCGGCACCAACGGCGCCTGGAAGACCCAGCGCTTCGTCGACCCCGATGACGTACGCCACGACATGCACGTCAACATCGTCAGCTTCGAGCCGGGCGGCGCGATCCCGTTCCCGGAGACGCACGTGATGGAGCACGGGCTCTACGTCCTCGAGGGCAAGGCCGTCTACCTGCTCAACAAGGACTGGGTGGAGGTGCAGGAGGGCGACTTCATGTGGCTGAGGGCGTTCTGTCCGCAGGCCTGTTACGCCGGTGGCCCCGGCCGGTTCCGCTACCTGCTCTACAAGGACGTCAACCGGCACGCGGTCCTGTCGCGGCAGTTCGGCTGATGCCGGTCGCGGTCGTCACCGGCGCCGGTTCGGGCCTGGGCAGGGTGATCGCCCAGGCCCTGGACGGCGCCGGCTTCCAGGTCGCGTTGCTCGGGCGCACCAAGGCCTCGCTCGACGAGACGGCGTCGGTGATGGCGCGGCCCCTCGTGCTGCCGACCGACGTCGCCTCCGCCGCCGACGTGTCGGCGGCGTTCGCCGCGGTCGTCGGGTTGTGGGGGCGCGTGGACCTGTTGGTCAACAACGCCGGCACCTTCGGCCCGAGCGGTGACCCCGACGAGGTCGGGCCGCAGGAGTTCGCGTCGACGCTGGCCGTCAATGTCACTGGCTCCTTCCTCTGCGCCCGCGAGGCGTTCGCCCAGATGAAGCGGCAGGACCCGCGCGGCGGGCGGATCATCAACAACGGCTCCATCTCCGCGCACGTCCCGCGCCCCGGCAGCGCGGCCTACACCACGTCGAAGCACGCGATCACCGGCCTCACCCGCTCGCTCGCCCTCGACGGCCGCACCCATGACATCGCCGTCGGCCAGATCGACATCGGCAACGCGGCCACCGAGATGACCGCCGGGATCGCGGTCGGTGCCCGTCAGGCCGACGGCACCGTACGCCCCGAGCCGACCTTCGATCCCCAGCACGTCGCCGACGCGGTCGTAGCCATGGCCCAGCTGCCGCTCGGCGTCAGCGTGCCCGCGATGACCATCCTCGCGACCGGAATGCCGTACGCCGGCCGCGGCTGACGGCACGGCCCCGCTTCGTACCCCTGAAAATGGGCTAGAACAACCGTTCGGGCCCGCCAGCCTCTCCGGTCTGAGATCGTCAGCTCATGTCGGTGTCAGGAGCGGTACGTGTAGCGGTGGTCAGCCCGCAGGAAGTCGTCGAACGCGGGATCACCTCGATGCTCGCCGACTACCCCGACCGCGTGGCCGTGACCGCCCTTCCGTCCGCTCACAGCGACATGGCCCGCATCGACCTGATCGTGTACGACACCTACGGCCTGTTCCTCCGCGGTGAGCGTGAACTCGCCCACCTGCTGCACGAGACCGATGCGAAGGTGCTGATCTACAGCCGGGACCTACGCCCCGACCTACATTCCCAGGCCTACGCACTGGGCGCCAGGGCCTGGATCTCGATGAGCGCGACCGCCGCCGAGCTCGTACGCAGCATCGAGCTCACCGCCGCCGGCGAGCCGATCAACGAGCCCCAGAGCGACCGCCAAGGCACCGCAGCCGGGCTCACCGTCCGGGAGATCGAGGTCCTCAAACTGATCACCCAGGGGCTGCCCAACCAGGAGATCGCGGAGAGGCTCGTCATGAGCGGAAACACGCTCAAGAGCCACATCCGGCAGGCCTACCGGAAGATCCACGTCACCACGCGCAGCCAGGCGGTCAGCTGGGCGATCGCCCACGGCCTCACTCCGCCCATCGAACTTCTTCCTCGCATCTCGCCCGTACCGAAGGGCCCGCCACCTCCGCGGAAGGAGATGGAGGGCTCTTCGGCCTAGGTCAGCCGCCGCTGGTGATCGAGGAGGCGAAGCGGGCCGTGTTTGAGAGCATTCCGGTGTGAGCGAGTTGAGCCTGCGACGCGTGGAGTACTTCGTGGTCGTGGCTGCGGAGCTGAACTTCGGCCGTGCCGCCGAGCGTCTGCATGTCACCCAGCCGGTCCTCAGCCGTCAGATCGCGCTCCTGGAGCGGGAGTTGGGGGTGCCTCTGTTCGAGCGGTCCAGCAGGGGTACCTCCCTCACCGAAGCCGGCCGCGAGCTGCTTCCGGACGCGCAGGCGATGCTGCAGTCCGCGGCGGCTCTTCAGCGACGCGGCCGGCAGGCCGCGCGCGGAACCCAGCGTCTGGTGGTCGGCTTCATGCCCGGCCTGCTGGCCACCCCGATCCTGCAGGGACTGCGCGCCGCGTTCCCGGCCCTCGATGTCAGCACGGTGCGCACCGGCTGGGACGATCAGGTCGAGACCATTCTCGACGGCCGCGTGGACCTGGGCCTGGTGCGTCTGCCGGTACCGACCCGCGGGCTGACCGTGCGGCCGCTGTTCGCCGAGCACCGTCTGGCGGTGCTGCCGCGTACGCATCCGTTGGCCGACCGCAGCGAGCTCGACATGGACGCCGTGGCCGAGCTCGAGCTGCTGCAGTCGCCGGACGCCGTACCGGAATGGCGTGAGGCGCGCCGACGGCGAGGTCTGCCGGTATCCGTGGCGCCGAGCTATCCCCACGAGGTCGAGGTGAAGCTGGAGCAGGTCGCCCTCGGGCTCGGCGTCGCGTTCCTGCCCGCCTCCACCGCACGGTTCTACTCCCGGCCCGACCTGATCGCGACAGAGGTCACCGGTCTCGGACCGAGTGAGGTGGGTGTTGCCTGGGCGGCGCGACGTCGCTCGGAACCGTTGATGCGGGCGGTCGAGCTGGCTCATGCCCTGCGGACATCGCTGACGACGGAAAGGGTCTTGGACGAGGCACCTGGGTCGCACTGATCCTGAACACGTGACCATTTCCACCTCTTCCCGCATCGTTCTCATCGGCGCCACCAGCGGCATCGGCCTGGCCATCGCCCGGCGTGCCGCCGAGTCCGGCGCCGCCGTGACCATCGCCTCGCGCCGACCCGAGTCCATCGAGCGCGCGCTGGGGCAGCTCCCCGCCGGCGTCGTCGGTCGCGCCGTCGATGCCAGCTCGAGCCAGGCCGTGGCCGGCTTCTTCGACGAGATCGGCGAGTTCGACCACTTCGCCTACACCGCCGCGGAGAACCTCACCGGCTTCCCGATGGCGGACTACACCGTCGAGAGCGCTCAGCAGTTCTTCGCGCTGCGGCTCTTCCACATGCTCGATGCCGTACGCCTCGCCGTCCCGCACCTGACCTCACACGGTTCCATCACGCTCATGAGCGGCACCGCCGCGTTCAAGGGTGGCGCCGGCTGGACCCTCGGCACCGCCGTCTCCGGAGCCGTCGTCTCGGCGGCCCGCAGCCTCGCGGTCGAGCTCGCGCCGCTACGCGTGAACGTCGTCGCCCCCGGCGTCGTCCGCTCTCCGCTGTGGTCGCAGATGAGCGAGGAGGACCGCGAAGGCATGTACGCCAGCCTGTCGGAGTCACTGCCTCTGAAGCGCGTGGGCGAGCCCGACGACGTCGCCAAGGCCTTCCTCGCCCTGATGGACCAGGACTACGTCACCGGCACCGTCTCCGTCGTCGACGGCGGAACGCTCATCTCCTAGTCCGCAGGCAGCGAGCGCCGCGGAGGACGGCGTAGCCGCCATCGAGCTCATCGACGGCGAAGATGTCGGCCTGAAGACGAAATCCGATTCGCCTCGGGGACCGAAGACCCGGTGACGGCGCCTCTGCGCCGGTCGCCCCTTCGACCCCCGAGGAGCCCGGATGAGCAGCCCCGATCCCGAACGCCGTCGGATCGCCGTGGTGGGCAGCGGCGTCGCTGGCCTGACCGCGGCGTACATCGCGTCCCTGCACGGATCGGTCACCCTCTACGAGGCCGACGACAGGCTGGGCGGTCACGCCGACACCCACCGCGTGGCCACGCCGGACGGGAGCGAGCTGGCGATCGACACCGGTTTCATCGTGCACAACCGGCGTACGTATCCGACGCTGCTCCGCCTCTTCGCCGAGCTCGACGTGCCGACCCAGGTCTCGGAGATGTCGATGTCGGTGAGGTCGGAGGCCGCGAGCGTCGAGTACGCGGGCGCGCGCGGGATCCGCGGGGTGCTGCCCGGCCGGCGGGCGCTGCGGCCGGCGCACCTGCGGATGCTCGCCGAGATCCCGCGGTTCCATCGCGCCGCCCGGACGCTGCTGGCCGGTGACGAGCCCGACGACCGCACGCTCGGGGCCTTCCTGGACGAGCACGGGTTCACCCCGCACTTCCGCCGCCACTTCATGGCACCGCTGGTCGCCGCGGTCTGGTCCTGCGACCCGGCGACGGCGCTGAGCTATCCGGCTCGCTACCTCTTCGAGTTCCTCAGCCACCACGGGATGCTGCAGGTCTTCGGCTCGCCGCGCTGGCGCACGGTCACCGGCGGGTCGGCGACGTACGTGGAGCGGGTCGCCGCCGCGATCCGCGCCCGCGGCGGCCGGGTGCTGACCTCGACGAAGGTGGTCAACGTGGTCGATACCGGCGCCGGCGTCGAGATCACCGACGGCAACGGGACCATCTGGGTCTTCGACGCCGCCGTGCTGGCGACCCACCCCGGGCAGTCGCTGGCGATGCTCGGCGACCCCACGGACGCCCAGCGGGAGATCCTGGGCGCGTTCCCGTACTCCGCCAACGAGGCCCAGCTGCACACCGACACCAGCCTGCTGCCGCACAGCGAACACGTCCGCTCGTCGTGGAACTACCTGGAGCGCCCCGGCCGCGGCGAGGTCACGGTCACCTACGACCTCACCCGGTTGATGCGGCTCCCGACTCCGGGCGGCGTACGTCATCTGGTGACGCTCGGCGGCGCCGATCTGATCGACCCGGACAAGGTCATCGCCACCATGGAGTACGAGCACCCGCTCTACACCCCGGAGTCGGTGGCGGCACAGCAGCGCGCCGACGAGCTCGACTCCGACACGCTGGTCTTCGCCGGCGCCTGGCACGGCTGGGGGTTCCACGAGGACGGCGCCCGCTCCGGCGCCCGGGCGGCCCAGCGGCTGGGGCTGCGGTGGACGAAGCCCACGAAGCGGCCCGGCGACGTCGCGACCGGCCTCTACCGCACGACGATCAGCCACACCCGGCGTGGCCCGCTGCGGAACCGGTTCGTGCACCGCTCGTACTGGCGGGTGGTCGACCTCGACCGGCTGCCCGACCACGGCCTCCTCGGCCGCTTCGAGGCCCGCGACCACCTGGGCGATCCCCAGCGCACCATCCGGGAGAACCTCGCTGCCTTTCTGAAGCTTCATGACATCGACCTGGGCGACGCGAAGGTGCTGCTGGCGACCCAGCCGCGAGCGTTCGGCTTCTGCTTCAACCCGATCAGCGTCTACTGGTGCACCTCGCCGTCCGGGGACCCGCTGGCCACCGTCGTCGAGGTGCACAACACCTACGGCGACCGCCACGCCTACCTCGTCCGACCCGACGAGCAGCATCGGGCGCGGGTCACGAAGGAGATGTACGTCTCGCCCTTCCACGGCGTCGACGGCGACTACACGCTGTCGGTGCCGCCACCCGGCGATCGGCTCGCTGTCGCCGTCCGGCTGACCACCGAGGACGGGACCGTCTTCGACGCCTCCGTCCTCGGGGTCCGGGTCGAACCCCGCTTCGGGGCTGTGCTCCGTTCCGCTCCTGCCGCGCTGCTCGGCGCTGTCTGGATCCGCATCCACGGCGTCGCGCTGTGGCTACGACGCCTGCCGGTGCACGACCGGCCGCTGCACCATCAAGAAGGAGTCCGATGAACACCGTCGAAGCACCCGTCGCCCCGGCCGTCGAGGACCGCTGGCCGATGCTGGAGGAGGCGCCCACCGGCCTGGTGACCCGAGGCGCCGCGGCCGCCGCGGCGACCCTGTTCCGGACCGCCACGAAGCGGCTCGGCATCAGCGTGAGCGAGGACGGCAGTCCGGCCGACATCGTGCTGCACCGGCCCGAGGAGTTCTACGCCAGGATCAGCCGGCACGGGCTGATCGGCTTCGGCGAGGCGTACCTGACCGGAGCCTGGGACGCTCCCGAGCTGGGTGAGACGTTGACCGTGCTGTGCCGCGACATCCGCGATCTGCTGCCCGGATGGGCGCAGAAGGCGGGCGCGGTCTACGAGCGTCGCCGCGGGGCCGCCGACCTGAACACGCCGGAGAACGCGCGCGAGCACATCGGGCACCACTACGACCTCTCCAACGACCTCTTCGCGCTCTTCCTCGACCCGACGATGAGCTACTCCTCGGCGCTCTTCTCCTCGCTCCCCTCCACCGAGGACCTGGCGATCGCCCAGCACCGCAAGATCGACCGGATCCTCGACGAGGCGGAAGTCGGACCGGGCACCCGGCTGCTCGAGATCGGCACCGGTTGGGGCGAGCTCGCCCTGCGGGCCGCCGCCCGCGGCGCCCAGGTCACCACGGTGACCCTCTCCGTCGAGCAGGCCGACCTGGCGCGGCGCCGAATCGGCGCGGCCGGTCTGGCCCATCGGGTGGACGTGGAGCTGCGCGACTACCGGGCCGTGGACGGGACGTACGACGCGGTGGTCTCGGTCGAGATGATCGAGGCGGTGGGCGCTCGGTTCTGGCCGGTCTACTTCGCGAAGATCGACGAGGTTCTGGCGCCGGGCGGCACCGCGGTGATCCAGGCGATCACCATGCCGCACGACCGGATGCTCGCGACCCGCAACCTCGAGACCTGGATCACCAAGTACATCTTCCCCGGCGGCCTGCTGCCCTCGACCGAGGCGATCGCCGGTGCGACCGAGGAGCACACCCGCCTCCGGATGCGCAGCCGGCTCTCGTTCGGCCCCCACTACGCCGAGACCCTGCGACGCTGGGACACCGCGGTGAGAGACCGTGCCGACGAGGTCAGGTCCCTCGGCTTCGACGAGACCTTCCTGCGGATGTGGCACTTCTATCTGGAGTACTCCCGGGCCGGGTTCGCGGCCGGGTACATCGACGTCCAGCAGCTCACGTTCACCCGCGACGAGGCTCGTTGATCCGCGACCTGCTCTTCGTCAGCGGTGCCGCTGCCGCCGTGGTCGCGGTGCTGATGGTCATCACCACGGTCGCCGCCCGACGCGCCGGGCGGTTCTCGGTGGTCGACACGACTGGGGCCTCGCGTTCGCCGCGATGTCGGCCGGCAGCGCGGTCCTCTCCGTCGGGATCGGCACCACCGGTCCGCTGCCCTGGTTGGTGCTGGCCCTGGTCGGGGTGTGAGGCCTTCGCCTGGCCCTGCACATGCACCGTCGCAACCACGGCGCAGGCGAGGACCCGCGCTACGCCGAGATGCTCGGGGACACCCCGTTCGGGAAGGCCGCGCTGCGGGTCTTCGGGATCCAGGCCTCGCCGCCTGGCTGGGCTCCTGGCCGGTCCAGGCGGTCGCGGTCACCGGCTCCGATCCGCTGTGGTGGCTGGTGGCCGTCGGTGCGCTGGTGTGGGTCGTGGGGGTCGGGTTCGAGGCCGTCGGGGACGCCCAGCTGGCGGCGTACAAACGTACTCCGGACCGGCCGACGGTGCTGGACACCGGCCTGTGGCGCTACACCCGCCACCCGAACTACTTCGGCGACGCGTGCGTGTGGTGGGGCATCTGGCTGATCGGGGCCGCCACCGCGTGGTGGGTCGGGCCGGCGACCGCCATCGCACCGGTGGCGATGACCTACTTCCTGGTCCACGCCACCGGGGCCCGGCTGCTCGAGCAGACCATGATGAAGCGGCCCGGCTACCCGGAGTACGCCGCGCGCACCTCGATGTTCCTGCCGCTGCCGCCGCGACGCGGCGCCCACGCTTCTGGCCCGCTGCGCGGAACGCTTGGCTGACCCGCCTCTGGCAGTGGGCCGCATCGATCACAACCGCCTCGCGTACGTATGTGCCGCGCTCCGTTCAGTAGGTGCACGTTGAGTTAGAGCTACTGCTCGCTTGGATCGTCAAGACGAGCAGTAGTGCCCGGTGACCCGGCGCACTCATTCGCGTTCGGCACCGTCCGGCCAGACGACAAGAACTTTGCGGCCCTGTTCGCGGGCGTAAGTGACGACGTCGGCTGTCCCGCCGTGCCCACCCGCGGGGCCTCCGTCCCATACCGCAACCATCAGGTCACTTCGAGAGACAAGTTCTTCGCTCGCCGCCATGTAAGCGTCCCGGCCAGGCTCCTCGAACGGCAGATAGGCAATCTCGGTTGCGCCGGACAACAACTCGTCGAACGTCGCCAGGTTGGCCGGTTTGACCTTCCTGTCCCGGTAGTTCGGGGAGGGGAGAACAACCGCGAGGTCGCCGCCGGCCTCCAGGACAACCTGCGCGAAGACCTGATCCGCACCTTTGGCGAGGCAGGTCACCCCCGTGAACCCTTTCGCTGCATAAGGCGTCAGGGCGTCGCGAATGGCTTCGCGGACCAACTTCTCCGTGGCCGCGGTGAGGTTCGAGTGTCCTGTGATGCCGATCTTCATCATGCTCCCTGGTTCAGTTTCTTCGGCCGCAAGTAGTCGGTGAGTTCTTCGCGCGCGTGTCGTACTTCGCGGTTCTTCGCGAACCGTGCGCTCTCTTCAGCGAACCGCATCAACTTTCGGTCAGCGTGCCCAGAGTTGATGTGGCGGGCCATCCGCATGGCCTCAAGGGCCGTCCGTGCGGCCTCGTCCGGCTCGCCTGTGCCGAGTCTCGCCCGGGCCAGGTTGATGGTGTCGAGCGCACGGTTCCGAAGGTTGTCCTGGTCACGAAGTTTCAAGGCGTCGGAGATGTACGTCACTGCGTGGCCGAAACCTTGAGGCTTCCCCGTGACCGTGGCCAGTTCGAGGTAGCGGCCCCCGATCGTGCCAGAGAGCTCTGCGCTGTCGAAACCGTCGATCCAGGGAGGGTCGTCGCCATCAGCGCCATGATCTGCAACCATGAGTTCTTCGGCTTTCCCAGCAACTCTCCGGAATGCCTCGGGCCGTCCCAACCGGGCGTGAGCCCATGCTTCGCGCATACGAAGCATCGCGTGGACACGTGGCGTTGTGCGCGGAGCTCCGTCGACCGCTGCTCTCACGATTTCGAGGGCATCGGCGCTCCGGTTGAGGTAGATCATCTGTCGCGCCATGGCCGCGAGCACGTTGAGTCCGAATAGTCGGTCACTGGCAGCGTGGGAGGCTCGCAGTGACAGCAGATAGTAGTGCTGCGCCTCGGCGTTGAGCCCGGCTTCCCATGACATGGAGGCGGCCGCCTTGCTCAACTCTGCAACGACCCGGAACAGCCGTTGCTCCAGTTCTGCTGGTTGGCCTCGCTCGACAAGTTCGGCCACCTCAGCGAGCTGCCCAAGGACAGCCTTTCGCTTGATTCCCAAGCGGAATCGTCCTTCCCATCGTCGGAGCGCGTGTCCGGTCATCTCGATGTGATGGACTTCCTCTTCCGTGACGGTCTGGGTCTTGCTCGCGGAGAAGTAGAGAGGGACGCCTGCCGCCCAACCGTCGATGGGCTCCGTCAGACGGCTTCCCACGGCGAGAACTGCCATTCCGCCTGTGATTACCTGGCGCCGGTCGAACACGAAGTCCCTCACCGCAAAATCACGAGTCTCGCGTGCCGTACTCGCGGGACGCCATAGACCGGCCGGATCGGCTCTGGCGTCGAACTGATCAGGAACAGATGGATCGGAATGTGGGGTCCCGTCAATTGCCGGCAGATGAACCGGCAGGGATTCCTGCGCGGCCAGGTTGGCACGTAGTGCTCGTGAGAATCGGGCCTTGGCATCGTCGTCGGCCTGTGCCAAGGCAGTGTCGAGCATCGCTTGCATGTGTGGCCGCGGCTCTCGGGCCGATCCCGCTTGCTCCCACTTGGAGATCGTTCGGGCCGGGATGCCCAGAAGCTCGGCGAAGTCGCGCACGCTGAGGCGCAGCGCCACTCTTCGCAGCAGCCGCGCTTCTGCCCCGGTCCAGGTATCCACCTCTGGCATTACACCAGGTCCGATCACCGAAAGGCAGGGTAAGGGCGACGGAAGGGCGACACCTGGACGTTACTGCGAGGCCGAACCTCGAGGAGGCTTGAGAACGACACCCGGCACCGGCCAGAGCGAACGAGTCGCTGGTGCCGGGGGTCCGCAAGAAGAAGATCCGCCACCCCATCCAGACAGTCTCGGGAGCATCGTGAGCCCACCGCCAATCGGTCCTGGACGCCGCCGGCCAGGTCGGCCGCGTCTCGTATCTGACCAGTTTCCGGGGTCGCCACGCGAGCAGGTCCTCGAAGCAGCGGCTCGACTGTTCACCAGCAAGGGATACGCAGCCACGTCGACTCGGGAGATCGCCGACGCGGTCGGGATCAGGCAGGCATCGCTCTACTACCACTTCGCTGGGAAGGGCGAGATCGTGACTGAGCTGCTGAGCCAGACGATCCGCCCGACCGTGGAGGCCGTGGCTCGGATCGAGTCGCTGACCGACGATCCGGAGACGGTGCTGTACCTCCTGGCGTTCACCGACGCACGGACCTTGGCGAGGGCGCCTCACAATGTCGGGTCGCTCTATCGTGCTGCCGACGTCGCTCGGGTCGAGGGGTTCGACGAGTTCGTCGCGGCTCGCGACAAGCTGGTGGACATCTACTCCCGTTTGGCCGCGTCGATCGCCGATCCTGAACTGCTGGATCCGATCGGGGCGATCAGGCTGGGCCAGAAGCTGGTCCACTCCGTGGAGGAAGTTATCGGGATCCGGACCGACGGCCGCCTGGTGGGCACCGACGAAGCGGTCTGGATCGCATCCTCGTGCCTTTCGCTATGCGGCGTCGACAAAGGACGTATCGAGCTGGCTGTGAAGACCGCCGACACCCTTCTGGACCAGCTGGGCGGCAACTAAGCGAATGCCTCCATCGCCACACATCCACTACGAGAGGAAGCCCGTTATGACCGCTACTGCAACTGCTCCTGTATCCCCGTGGGGCCTGCAAAGGCTCCGGCCCTATCCGCCCGTCACCGCTGAAGCTGGGTATGCATCGATCCGCCTCAACCCGGACACCCAGACCACGGTCTACCTCGATTCCGCAGGCTTGCCTGTTGATCTGCCGGTTGCTGCGACTGCTACAGCGACCAGGTCCATGCGGCCGACGAACCAGGACGGCAAGTCGGACTCCCACCCAGTGCTGGACACCAAGGGTGACTGACCAGACAGTGCTGGTGATGTCGGCGGTCGGCGACTCGACCGCCGACATGGTGACCGCGGAGCTGAACGAACGGGAGGTTCCGGTGGCCCGGGTCGAACCGGCCGACTTCGGTCGCGAACTGAGCTTCACCAGCGTCATCTCCGCCGGCGACCCACTCGCGGGGACGCTGGCCACAGCGTCGCGAACGGTGGATCTGGGGCAGGTCAGGTCGATCTACTGGCGGCGACCGGAGTGGCCTACGTTCCCCGACCTGTCCGGACCCGATCTCACCTGGGCCAAGGCACAGATGCGACACGGGCTCGGCGGTGCCTTGGTGAGCCTGCCGGGGTGCGTGGCCGTGAACGACCCGCTGGCGGAGGAGGCAGCCGATTACAAGCCGCTGCAGTTGGCCGTTGCCTCCAGGTTCGGGTTCTCGGTGCCGCCGACACTGGTGTCGAACCGGCGCGCAGACATCGAGGAGTTCATCACCGCCTACGGTCAGGTCATCCACAAGACGCTGCGCTGGACCGACTACCGCCGTGCCGAGGAAGGTCTATCGGTGTGGACCGAACCGGTCACCGTCGACGAGATCGACGACAGTGTCGGTTTGGTTCCGCACCTGTTCCAGGCCCGTGTGAACAAGGTCGCCGACCTGCGGGTGACCGTCGTCGGCGAGCAGGTATTCGGCGTCCGGATCGACTCAGATCTGCTCGACTGGCGACGCGATTATGGTTCGCTTACCTACACCGTGATCGACCTACCCGACCGGCTGGTGAAGATGCTGCGTACGTATCTGGAGCACTTCCGGCTCGCGTTCGGCTGCTTCGACCTGTGTGTCGACGCCAAGGGCGACTATCACTGGCTCGAGCTCAATCCGAACGGCGAATGGGGCTGGATCGCCGCCGAGACCGGCCTCCCGATCGCCGCCGCCTTCGCCGACCTTCTCCAAGGAGCATCATGAGCACCCACCGCACCAGGCTTGCCGACACATTGGCCCGCGACGGCCTGGTCCGGACCAGAGGTCTTCGTGACGCAGTGGCCACGGTGCCGCGCGAGCCTTTCCTCCGGCCGGGCGTGTTCTTGGCCGACGAGACTGGTCAGTGGGTGCCGACCAGCCCGGAGCAGGTCGGAGAGCAGGCCTGGACCGAGATCGCGTATCGCAACGACTCGCTCGTCACTCAGCTCGACGGTCACTTGACGGTCAACGATGTCGACGGGCCGCTGTGGGGTGACCCGACCTGCTCCTCAACGATCCCAGGGGTGGTCACCTCGATGATCGACGAGCTCGACCTCGACCACATGCCTGACGAGGGTCGCGTACTCGAGTTCGGCACCGGAACCGGCTACTCCACCGCACTGCTGGCCACTGTCCTTGGCGATCAGCGAGTCGCCAGCGTCGAGCTCGACCCCGACCTGGCCGCACGAGCCCACACAGCACTGGAGACCGTCGGCCTCCACCCCTCTACGGTCACGGGCGACGGCCTGGCAGGACACCCCGACGGTGGCCCGTACGACCGAGCGATCGCCACCTTCGCCGTCCGAGACATCCCGCACACCTGGATCGAGCAGGTACGACCGGGCGGGACCATCGTCGCCACCGTCGGCGTCTGGGCCTACGGGACTGGGCTCGCTCGACTCACCGTCGACGACGACGCAACGGCGACGGGACGTCTGGTGCGGACCTCGGCGTTCATGCCCGCCCGCGCCCAGGCCACTCGGTATCGGGACGACATGTTCACTCTCGCCGAGCGTGCCGACGGCGAACGAGACACGACGCTCGACCCTGAAGTGCTGGGGGCATGGATGCCGGCGCTGCTGATTCAACTGGCCCTTCCCCGCGTCCACCTGACTGCGGTGACCTCCGACGACGGTGTCCGTGGCCCGGTCACCTATCTGGTCTCCGAGAACACCGCGTCGTTCGCCGAGATCGCCCCCGCCCCGATGGGATGGCATGTCCGGCAGGGCGGGCCTGTCGCGATCTGGGACACCGTCGAAGCCACGCTCTGCGCATGGACCAACGCCGGATCGCCCGGGATCGAGAGCGTCCAGGTTCGGGTCGACCGGGAGGGAAGCACGTACTGGATCGGCAATGACCCCGCGCTGCGGTGGATGCATCCGGCGTGACTCCCAGGTGTGACGGACGAAGGGTTCGAACTTTCGAAGCCAAAGCAGGTGGACATACTGAGCGCCGGATACGTCACCCTGACCTGCCCAAACTCCTGAATCTCCGTGCCAGCGTACGCGTCCCGGAGGTCGGGCGCCCAGTTCGGCCAACATCGCAGGGGCGGCACGACCCCTTGCAAGGGCGAGCCTCCACAATTTGCGGTACGCGGCTCAGTTGTTGCCTCTAGGAAAGGACGGCCAGCAACTACGTTCGCCCCGTGACGGATGCCGCGCCCTCGGAAGCCAGCATGACTGGTGAAGATCCCCGATTCGCCTACTTCTCTCTCATCGGGGATAGGTTCGATGCTCCCGGGATGCCAGCCGAATCGGCGCGCGAAATCGGATACTTTCGCGAAGCCATCGTCACCATGGCCCGGCAGATCTACCTGGACCTCAATCCAGACCGCAGCCGCGTCCCGGCTGGGTTCGACCAGGCATTCGACCTTCGACTCACCACTGTCGAGGAAGGCAGCGCTCGCCCTCAGCTTGCCCTCCACCGTCCACGCACGCGCCGCATCAACGATCCTGAATGGCATGAGTGGACGGGGATCTATGCCGCCGCCCGTGATGCGGTCACGTCGACGCTCGGCTTAGTTGGCGCCACGGGCACAGTTCCACCAGGCCTATCGACGAACACGCGCAGGGCTCTCAAACGGATCGGGACAAGCCTCGAACCCACAGAGCAAATCGATCTCGGGCACCCTACCGACGCAAAGCGCCGGGCGACCCTCACTGAATCCACCCGCCAAGTCCTGGCCGACATCGAGGATGTGCTGCCCACACCGGTTGAGCACACACTGATGGGAGTCATTACCGAGTACGACGGAGCGAGCCTATCGTTCACTCTCCGGACGGAGCAGGGCCTGTCGACCTGCGTTCTGGAGAGATTCAACAGTCAGCTCGCCAAACGTGCCCGAGACGTGCTAGCACTCGACGGTGTCACCGCCCCCGATGTGTCAGTCGTAGGTGAGACACTGGACAGAGAGCGCAAGTCGGTCCATCTTTTCAATGTCACTGCCATCGAAATAGTGCGCTCTTTTGAAGAGAAAGTCCTGGTCAAGCGCGTGGAGCGACTCACGGAACTGGAAGATGGGTGGTGGGGGCCCAACAGCGAGCCCCCAGCCCCAGCCGTGCTTGATCGCATCCAACTGGTCATCGAACCGTTGGCAAGCGCAGGGATCCCGATCGACTTCATCCCCTCCCCGGACGGCGCCGTAGTCATCGAGTGGATACGCGGCGAGGTTGAGTTCAGTGCGAATCTGCAACCGGACGGCGCAATGATCCTTATTTCCGACAACACCAAGACCGACGAGCTACACGAGGCGGAAGTGGACTTCGAGCCGGCGACACTCGTTGACTTTCTCAATCAGGGGGAACTGCCTTGACCGATCCGATCCGACTGACAGACTCGACCGAGGTTCTCCTCAGACAAGTTCACCCTGCCCACTGCACAGCCGATGGATCCATCAGCACCGGAGCCTTCAGCCCGTCCAAGCGCGACGCGGGCATGCTCTCCACAATGAGAAGCGCGGTCGGCGCGGCTGCCGCACATCAGAGGTGGGTCAGTGCTGGATACGAGTCCATCGGTACCTACGGGGTCTCGGTTGAGGAGATCGATGAGATCGAAGTCGTCCTGGACGATGGGAGGACCTGCGCGCTCCAGGCGCTGGACGACGCTGACCACATCGAGGTCGACGATCACGCGTCCATCGACTTCACCGAGATGCCATCGAATGGGAAAATCCGTCAAGCTGCACGAAAGGTTCGGGACGCCGCCATCAAACGAGGGATCCTCTACCCGCAGGGCTGATCCGGACGACGGCGAAGGCAGCTTACCTGGCCTCGCACCGGCCACGCGGGATGGGGATGGCGGTCGCGAACTGGCCTCGCGGATGTGCGCTGCATCGACCGACGACTACGTCACATGCGGTTCTAGGCCGTGCCCGGTGAGGAGGCGGAGTCACCGCCGCGAGCTTCGCCATCTGCGCCATCGGCGCCATACGTCTACAGCGAAGGTGAAGGACCCGAATCCGAAGACGACTGCAAGGACGGTGTCGCCGGAGAATGCAAAGAGGAAACAGAAGGCACCTAGGGTGACGAGGGCAATAGCCTGGACAGTTGCCATGGCTAGGCCGGCCATCCTGCTGAGCGGGTCCGAACTCTCAGTTGTCATGGATCGATCGTCCATCGTCTGCCCAGAGTCGAGGGCCGGAATCGCGGACGCGTATCGGACGTGAATACCGGCAGACAGTGGGCTATGGCTGGACACAGCCGAACAAGCCAAACACCTCAGTGGCCAACGTTTCCGCTGGCCACTGAGGTGTTTCCCCAGGCGTGGCAGGTGAAGGATTCGAACCTTCGAAGGCAAAGCCGCCGGATTTACAGTTCGTTTCCATTGGGAACGATCGGGGATGAACGAGCCCCTGGCCGGAGGGAAACCGGTCAGGGCCCGAGCACTGGGGCAGCGGGTCAGCGGCCGAGCTGCTCGATGATGCGCGCAATCTCGGCGAAACCGCGGCTGCGGGCATGCTCGAGCGGCGTGACGCCGTCGCGGTCGGCGATGCTCGGATCGGCGCCGTGCTCGAGCAGGCTGCGGACGATGCGCTGCCAGGGCTCGGATCCCTCGCCCAGGATCACCGCCTCGAGGAGGGCGGTCCAGCCGAGGTCGTTGACGTGGTTGACGTCGATCTCGGTGCGAACGACCCGCTCCACGTAGTCCGCGTGGCCGCGCTCGCTGGCCGGGATGATCGAGACGCCGCCGTAGCGGTTGCGAACGGTCAGGTCGGGGTCGGCGGTGAGCAGCAGCTCGGCCATCGGCACGCTCCCGGTGACGCCGGTGACCAGCCAGGGGGTGTCGTGCTGGCCGTCGAGGGCGTCCGGGTCGGCTCCCAGGTGGACGAGCAGTCGGGCCGTGGAGAGGTGGTCGTCGGTGACCGCGAGCAGCAGCGGCGTACGCCGGTTGCCGTCGCGTGCCTCCAGGTCGGCGCCGCCGCGGAGGGCCGCCGCGGCCGCGTCGGCGTCACCCGCTGAAGCGGCACGCAGGAGCTGGGCATCACTGTCGGCGACCTCGGATGAAGCAGTACGCAGCGTCGACGCGATCGCGTCGAACCCGCGCTCCTCGGCGTGCTCGAGGGCGGTCTTCCCGTCCCGGCCCGCCTTGACCGAGATGTCCACACCGGCCGCGACCAGCACCCGCACCGTGTCGGCGGCGTCCGGCCCGTCGTCACCCAGGACGATCGCCTCGTGCAGCGCGGTCCAGCCGAGGTTGTTGACGTGGTCGAGGTCGATGCCGGCCTGCACCAGGCGCCCCACGACGTCGGCGTGTCCACGTTCGGCCGCACGGATCAGCGCGGTGCCGTCGTAGGAGTCCTTCGCGTTGATCTCGGCACCGTTGCGCAGGGTCAGGTCGAGCAGGTCGACGTAGCCCTCGCTCGCGGCGATGAGGTAGGCGCTCTGCTGGGTGTCGTCGGCGTAGTTCACGTCCGCACCGGCCCGGACCAGCTCACGGGCGCGGGCGACGTCGTTGTCCCACGCCGCCTTGATCAGCTGCTCGTTCATCCGCTGTCGCTCCTCGGGGTCGGGGGTGTTCGTCGGTGCCTCGGGCGCGGACGCCGAGCCCGAGGAAGAGGCCGTCGGCGACGGTGGGGTGGTCTTCGACGGCGCCGCGGCGCAGCCTGCCAGAAGCACGGCCAGCGCCGCGGCGGCCATCGACCACCGCAGGTGGAAAGCGGTCATCGCGGCATCCGCGCGGTGACGATCTCGTACGGCCCCTGCGCGGTCTGCTCGTCGAAGTGGCTGTCGACCAGCAGCATCCGGCCGTCGAGCAGCTTGCCGGTCGTGAAGACGCGGTCCGGGTCGGTCGCCCGCGACGAGATGTGGTCGGCGGAGGTCGCGGAGCGGTTCAGCTCCAGGTGCACGATCTGCTTGTCGAAGTTGCGGATCACGGCGAGGTCGCGGCCCTTCCGGACGAGACCGTCGGCGTTGCGCAGGTCGGCGCCGTCGGTGTCGATCGCGCTGACCTCACCGGTCGCGACGGAGAAGCGCCACAGCCGGCCGGTGTTGCCCTGGGCGACCACGAACGCCGAGCCGTCGGTGCTCAGCACGATGCCACCGAGGTTGAAGCCCTCCTCGCGGGTGATCAGCGAGCTGCCGTCGGCCCACTCGGTCGCCTCCCAGCCGTCGGTGCCCTCGGCGACCCGGATGATCGTGGGGTCGTTGGAGTTGGTGAAGTACGCAGCCCCGTCGGGCCCGATCGCCACGTCGTTCAGGAACGCGTCGTTGTCGGGGACGCGAAGCGCCGCCAGCAGCTCGCCCTCGGGGCTGTAGACCCACAGGTCGGGGCGGTCGTTGCCGGTGCCGTTGGGGCCGCCGGCGATGTAGATCCGGCCCTCGTCGTCGACGGTGATGCCGCGAGCGGTGTAGCGGCCGTCGGTGCCGTCGCCGGCCAGCCACTCCTCGGCCTGGGCCCGGTCGGCGCTGCCGCGCTGGATCTCGCCGCCGGTGACCTCGCTGACGTAGAACGTCCCGGACTCCTGGTCCACACCGATTCCCTCGAACTTCGAGCCGCCCTGGGCCGAGGGGTCACCCTCGAGCAGGTAGCCGGTCGGGCGACCCTCCGCGGCGTTGGCCGCGGTGCCCGTGCCGAGGGCGGTGACGGACAGGGTGGCCGAGGCGGCGATGCCGGCGAGCCCGGCGAGGGCGGCGATTCGGGACGTACGCATGGTGGTTCTCCTCAGATGTTCAGTCCGGTTGTCGAGCTGATGCATCAACCATCGCTGTCAGCACGGGGCCCGGACATCGGGAGACCGGCGACGTCTGGATAGCCGTCCGGCGACACTCCGGATAGCCGATCGGATGATGCCGGGACCCCGTGACCGGCCTAGCCTGGAACGACCATGTCGACCGACGCCGCGCCCACCCCTCGAGCCGGTGGGATCCTGGCCGGCCAGTCGCTGCTCGACCGCTGGCTCCACATCTCACTGGTGGTGCTCGTCGTCGCCTCGGCCGCCCGCTACCTGCAGGGTCACGGCCTCGGTGACCAGGCCGAGGTGGTCCTCCCCGGTGCGGCTCTCCTCCTGATCGCGTACGCAGCGGGCCGCCGCCTCACCGGCACGGCCGCCGTCGTCTGGCTGGCCGCGGTGGTGGCCTGCTGGACCGTGCTGGCGCTGATCGCGCCGTCCTTCTCGTGGGCGGCGGTTCCGCTGGTCTTCCTGGCGCTGCGGGTGCTGCCGTTCCGCTGGGCCGTGGCCACCACGGTCTTCCTGGTCGCGGTCGTCGCGGTCGCGTGGAGCCGGATGACCGGCCTGGCCGACCCGACCGTGCTGCTCGGCCCGGTGTGCGTCGCGGTGCTCGCGGTGACTGCCTACCGCGCGCTCGAGCGCGACGCCGCGACCCGGCGTGCGCTCCTCGCCGAGCTCGAGGCGGCCCAGGACGAGGTCGCCGACGCCGAGCGCCGAGCCGGGGTCGTGGCCGAGCGTGCCCGGCTGAGCCGGGAGATCCACGACAGCGTCGCCCAGGGCCTGACCAGCATCAACCTGCTGCTCCAGGCCGCCGACCAGGAGTGGGAGTCGCGTCCGGCCGACGCCCGCGACCACGTCGACCAGGCGGCCACCATGGCCCGTTCCTCCCTGGACGAGGCCCGCCGGGTCGTCCGCGACCTCGCCCCCGCCGAGCTGACCGGCGGTTCGGCCCTGGTCACCGCCGTACGCCAGGTCGCCGACGACGTCGCCGCCACCACCGGACTCACCGTCCCGGTCCACGTCCACGGCGACCCGCACGAGGTCGGCGGGCGGGTCGCGGCGGCCGTTGTCCGCACCCTGCGCGGTGCTCTCGCCAACGTCGCCGAGCATGCCGGCGCGACCACCGCGGTCGTCTCCCTCACCTTCCACGAGGGCGGGGTCGCCCTCGACGTACGCGACGACGGGGCGGGTTTCGACCCGGCCGACCTCGAGGAGTCGGACGGGCTGCGCGGACACGGCCTGGCCGGCATGCGGGCCCGCGCCCGGCTGCTGGGTGGAGACTTGGTCATCGAGAGTGCCCCGGGGGAGGGCACCGTGGTCGCGGCCTCGTTCGCGGCGGGGCAGCTGGGAGCGGAGGAACGGCGTGGGTGAGCAACACATCCGGGTGGTGCTGGTCGACGACCATCCGGTGGTCCGGGCCGGCGTACGCGCCCTGGTGAGCGCCCAGGACGACCTGGACGTGGTCGGCGAGGCGGCCGACTCGGCCGAGGCGGTCGCGGTCGTCGGCGAGACGAAGCCGGACGTGGTGCTGATGGACCTCAGCCTCGGCGACGGGCCCGGCGGCGCGGAGACGACCCGACTGGTCCGCGACCTGCCGTCGCCGCCGCAGGTGCTCGTGCTGACGACGTACGACACCGAGGCCGACGTCCTCGAGGCCGTCGACGCCGGTGCGGCCGGCTACCTGCTGAAGGATGCCCCGCCCGACGAGCTGTTCCGGGCCATCCGCGGCACCGCCCGTGGCGAGACCGTGCTGGCCCCGTCCGTCGCCACCCGGCTGCTGCAGCGGGCCGCCTCGCCCGCGCCGAAGGTGAGCCCGCGCGAGGTCGAGATCCTGCGCCTGCTCGCCCGCGGTCTGGGCAACAAGGAGATGGCCCGCGAGCTCCTGGTCAGCGAGGCGACGGTCAAGTCCCACCTCTCCCACATCTACACCAAGCTCGGCGTCGACACCCGCGCCGGCGCCGTCGCCACGGCCATCGAGCGCCGCATCCTGCGCCCCTGACTTTCGTTAACCTCGGGGTCATGCCGGTGAACATGAACTTGGTCGTGGGCTTTCTGCTGCTCTCAGCCCTGCTGTCGGCGGTCCCCGGGCCGTCCGTGCTCCTGGAGACCAGCCGGGCCATCACTCGTGGCCGCCGCTCGGCGATGTGGATCGTCTTCGGCAACGCGCTCGGTGGCATGGTGCTGCTCGCCTTGGTGCTCGCGGGCCTCGGCGCGATCGTCGCGACCTCGGCGCGGCTGTTCCTGGCGTTGAAGATCCTCGGCGCCGTCTACCTGCTGTGGCTCGGGATCTCGTCGATCCGTTCGGCTCTCTCGGGGTCGACCGACCGGCACCTCGCGACGGCCGCCGAGCCACCGGCCAGGCGAGGCGCCGCCGTACGTCAGGGTTTCGCCGTCGGCGTCGCCAACCCCAAGAGCATCGTCTCTCTGATGGCCGTCCTACCTCAGTTCGTCGACCTCGACCTCGGCAACCCGACGCTCCAGATGCTGATCATCGGTCTGGCCGGCGGCCTCGCCCAGGTCGGCATCGAGACGATCTGGGTCTGCGCAGCCGGGACCCTGCGGTCATGGTTCCAACGGCGCCCCGTCCGGATCCGCTACCTCGAGGCCGGCGGAGGCGTGGCGATGATAGGCCTTGCCGGGAAGCTGGCAGTCGCTCGCTAGCGACAACCTGGGGAGTGCGAGGCGCACCAGGTACGCGCACCCTCCCCAGCTTCAGCAGGTCGCGAGGAGCATCGGCTCGAGCAGGAGACCGAGGTCGTAGATCGGGTCGGCGCTGTCCCAGTTGCGACCGGTCCAGCCGAGCGTGATCTGGCGGGTGCCGTCCGGTGATCCCCAGCTGATCGACTGCGCACCCATGTGGGCGCCGTCGTGGCCGTAGAGATATTCACCCTCGTGGCACGGGTCGGCGACCCGGTAGATCCCGAAGCCGTAGTCCGGTTCCGGGCTGCCCGAGATCGGCGGCAGCATCTTCTCGACCGATGCCGGGCTGACCAGCTTCCCGGTGAGGAGCGCCTCGTTGAGGCCGGCGAGGTCCTCGGTCGTGCTGGTGGCTGCCCCGGCGGCGTGGAAGATGCTCGGGTGCAGGTCGGTCATCGGCCGCCAGCGGCCCTCGTAGTAGCCGGCGTCCTCGAGGAACGGGCCGCGGTTGCGCGCGTCGGTGGGGTAGGCGCTCCGGCGCATCCCGGCCGGCTCGAGCACCCGGTCGCGGACGAGATCCTCGATCCGCTCACCGGTCTCTTTCTCGAGCATGACCCCGAGCGCGACGTAGCCGTAGTTGGAGTAGGAGAAGTCGGTGCCGGGCTCGAAGAGCCAGCCGGCGTCGCGCATGAAGGCGAGGTGCTCGGCCTCGGAGTAGTACTGCCCGAGCGCGTCGATCAGCTGGTCCCACGACGTCGGATCCTCGACGCGGTCCAGGAGCATCTCCTCGGGCCCGCGCGGGGCACCGGAGGTGTGGTCGAGCAGGTGCTGGATCGTCACGCCCTCGGGAAAGGTGCCCGGGAGCAGGTCGTTCGCAGGCGTGTCCAGGGTCCAGCCGCCGCGCTCGACCTCCTGCATCACCAGGGTGGCGATCAGCGTCTTGGTGTTGCTGGCGATGTGGAAGCGATCGCCCGTCCTGACCGGCTTCTTCGTCCCCACCTCGCCTACGCCACCCGCCCCCGACCAGGTCAGCCCGGGCGCCTCGACGCGCGCGGTGACACCCACGGCTCCGTCGTCGACGAGCGCATCGACGGCCCGGTCGAGGTCGGCGGCGGTGGGAGTCGCCGACCGGGCCCGCAGCCCCTGCCGCCCGGAGGCGACCCGCTCGGCGATCGCAGTCGCCTCCCGGGTCAGCGCGGTCGGGTCCGGCGCGACCGCCGCGGCCCCGCTGTCAGGGTCAGGATCGGCGTACGCGGCCGGGACGGCCGTGAGGGGGAGGAGCACCGCGGCCAGCGCTGCGGTGCCCGTGCGGAGGATGGTCCGAGACATGGCTGCTCCTGTCGTCGTCGACGTTTCGCAGCAATCGTTCCGGCCCCGGGCCGACGCCCGCATCAGCCTCGAGGCGGAGATCGGGCCGCCCGGGATCAGTCTCGAAGCTGACGCCGCAGCGCGCGGGCGGCCTTGCCCTTGCGGGAGAAGAGGTCGCGACGCTCGGCGGGGGTCATCGGGGCGAGCTTCTCGAGGACCGAGGACGGGAAGCCGGCGACCTCGGGCGCCTCGCCGATGGGCACGGTGGTGTGGACGACCGGGGCGCCGGGGACGCCGCCGACGCCCTCGTCGTAGAGGTGGACCAGCGAGATCGCCTGGTGTCCGTCGACGGAGGCGGAGTAGCGGTCGAGGGTCGCGGGCGCGGCGGTGTAGCAGCTCGCGGAGGCCACCGAGACCGGGATGCCGGCGAAGGTGGTGTTGGTCGAGTAGTGCAGGTGACCTGCGAGAACGGCGCGTACGTCGGTCCCCTCCAGCACCGGCGCGAGTCGCTCCTGGCCGTCGAGCTCGATGATCACGCTGGCCTCGTTGAGGGGGAGCGGGACCGGCGGGTGATGCATCGCGAGCAGGGTGCCGTGCGGCGCCGGCTCGGCGAGCACGTCGGCCAGCCACTCCAGCTGGGCCTCGGTGATGTCGCCGTGGTGCCAGCCGGGCACCGTGGTGTCGAGGGCGATGATCCGCAGCCCGTCGATGTCGTAGACCCGGTCCTGCGGTTCGTCCGACGCCGACCCGAAGAGCACCTCGGAGTAGACCTCGCGCTCGTCGTGGTTGCCCATCACCCAGATGATCTCGGCCCCGAGGTCCGCGGCGACCGGTTCCACCTGCTTGCGGAGACGGACATAGGCGTCGCGCTCGCCCAGGTCGGCGAGGTCGCCGGTGAAGACGATCGCCTGCGGTGGCACGGTCATCCCGCGCAGCCGGTCGAGCGCGCGCTCGAAGCCGGGCTCGGGGTCGACCTTGCCGAAGATCCGCCGGTCCCCGGCGTAGAGATGGGGATCGGAGAGGTGGGCGATCGTGTGACGGGGAGAGGGATACTGGCCGAACTGCACGATCTCCAGCCTAGGTCGAAGTTGGAAGTGACTCCGGAACTCCCAAGTCCGACTGGGAAGTTCCCGTCAACTTCCAACTCAAACCCCTTCCGAGTGGTAAGTTGACCGGCCATGGATCCGGAGAGGTACGACGCTCCGCAGTTCGGCAGGGCGACCCGGGAGCCGGGCAACAAGTGGGCCTACTGGTACTACCGGCCCGCTCATATCCCCCGTGACCTGCCGCTACAGCCGCTGACCGTCAAGGCGCTCTCCGACGCCGACGCCGCCCTGGGGCGCCTCCAGGGCGTGAGCGCGCTGATCCACGATCCCGAGCTGCTGATCGGCCCTTACCTGACCCAGGAGGCGGTCGCCTCCTCCCGGATCGAGGGCACCCAGACCTCCCTCGAGGAGGTCCTCCAGGACGAGGCCAGCGGTCAGGTGACGAAGAGCGAGGACGTCGCCGAGGTCAAGGCCTACCTGGCCGCGACCCGTCAGGGCTTCGAGCTGATCAGGAGCTGGCCGCTCAGCCAGCGCCTCGTCCTCGAGCTCCACAAGACCCTTCTGACCGGGGTCCGCGGCCAGGAGCGCCACCCGGGCGAGTTCCGGCGGATGCCGGTCTGGGTGGGCTCGCCGACCGACGACCCCACCACCGCCGCGTACGTCCCGCCCCTCCCGGCCGACCTGCCGGAGCTGATCGCCGACTGGGAGGCGTACGTCAACGTCCCCGACCTCTCCCCGACGCTGGTGCGCTGCGCACTGATGCACTACCAGTTCGAGACGATCCACCCGTTCCTCGACGGCAACGGGCGTATCGGGCGGCTGCTGATCAACCTGATGCTGATGGAGGAGGGGCGGATGACCACGCCGCTGCTCTACCTCTCGGGCTACATCGAGGCCAACCGGCAGACCTACTACCAGCGGCTGCAGAGCGTCCGGGAGCGCGGCGAGATGCAGGAGTGGCTGCAGTTCTTCCTCACCGCGGTGCGACGCTCGGCCGAGGACGCGACGACCAGGTCCGAGCGCCTGGTCGCGCTGCGGGAGGGCTACCTCGACGAGGCCGCGACCTCACGCGCCAACCTGTCCGGGCTGGTCACGCTGCTGTTCGCCAACCCCTACCTGACGGTCAGGCGCGTCCAGGACGCGACCGGGCTGACCAACCAGGGTGCGCGCAACCTGATCCAGGATGCCGAGCGGCGGGGCTGGATCGAGGCGGCGGGCCGGTCGGGCCGCGGCGGCCGTCACTACTGGGTCGCCAGGGCCGTGATGGACGTGATCGAGGAGCCGCTGGCGTACGACTGAATGCCTGTGCACGACGTGCAGGTGGCCCCGGCGTGCACATGTGCACGCGCGGGGCCACCTGGGTGACGTTGCCGAGCAGTCGGTAGGGGGTGATCACTCGGCCATGGTCATGTTTCTCAGAAGGTGCCCAGCGGACCCAGCGGGTTCGGGACCTGGTCGACCGGGAGGCCGTCGAGAGCCGGGTTCTCCATCGGGAGCAGGAACGAGACCTGGTCCATCTCGCGGTCGGACAGCTCGGACGGCACGGCGCCGCCCATGATCTTGTCCATCACGATGCCGGGCGCACCGACGTAGGCGCCGGAGACGACCAGGGCGGCACCGTTGCCGACCTGGTGCGCGCCGCCGTCCCAGTTCACCCAGGCCTTCTTCTGCGCCGGGCTCAGCTCGTCGCCGGTGGCACCCATCAGGATGAGGCCCGGGGCGCCGACCCAGGCGCCGCTGACCATGCGAGCGGCGCCGCCGGTGGCCTGGCCGGCGCCACAGATGAAGCTGGCCCAGGCCTTCTGGCTCGAGGGCGAGAGGTCCGAGGCACCGGAGGAGTTCTCCGCGATGCACTCGGCCTCGGAGCGGTTGTGGTTGTCGCCCGTCATCGGGGCGGCGGTGGCGGTGCCGGTGGTCAGTGCGATGGCGACACCCGAGAAGGCAGCGACGGCCGCGGTGCGGCGGAGCAGCCCTGTCATCTTGTTCATTTCGTACCTTTCATCGATCAATTCGAATTGAAACATCACGCACGGACACGACCCCCGGATCGATAGCAGAGTCATCGATACGTTCGCATCCGGGAAGTGATGCTAAGAGGCGCAACGACCATCAGGGCAAGTAGACACGGCTGTTTTCATGTCAACTAGTGCCGAATGAAATGTAATGACGTAATTTTCGCCAACCTGCAACGTTCTTGTCTGAACGTGCGTAAATGCGCAGATGGCCCGGGCGTGCGCGGAGGCACGGCCTGGGCCATCTGGGGACGGCGCCGATCGGATCGTGGTGGGAGCTACGGTCGGTCGGCGGTCGTCATGTCGACGCTCAGAAGGACCCGAGGGGAGCCATCGGGTTCGGGATCTGGTCGGTGGCGACACCGTCGAGGGCCGGGCTGTCCTCAGGGATGAGGAACGTGACCTGCTCGAGCTCGGCCGGCGACAGGTCGCTCGGGGTCGCCCCGCCCGCGATCTGGTCGAGGATGATGCCCGGGGCACCGACGTAGGCGCCGGCGACCATCATGGCGGCGCCCTCACCGATCTTGCGGCCGCCCTCGTCCCAGTTCTCCCAGGCCTGCATCTGCTCGGGGGTCAGGGGCGAGCCGGTGGCGCCGGCGAGGAGCAGGCCGGGAGCGCCGACCCAGGCACCGCTGACCATCTGGGCAGCACCCTCGGTCACGTAGGAACCGCCGAGGATGAAGTCCTCCCAGGCCTTCTGCGACGACGGGGAGAGGTCCGACGGCGCGGTGCTGACGGCGGTGGTGTCGGCGTCGACGGGAGCGGCCGTGGCAGCTCCGGTGGTCAGCGCGAAGGCGACACCCGAGAAGGCGGCGACGGCCGCGGCGCGGCGGAGCAGCCCTGTCTTCTTGCTCATTTCATACCTTTCGTCGATCAATTCGAATTGAAACAACATCAGCGGCCGCGATTCGCGCCGACAACATGAGCATCAGCACGTTCGCGACCGCTTCATGACGCTAAAGACACCCAGCGATGGAAGGTCAGACCGACACGGCCTAGGAATTACCAAGTCAAGGTAAACGTTCCATACTGTCTGGTAATACCCTGCCGGGTTGGGTTAATCACTTCTCGGGCCGGATCGGACACGCTAAATTGCCGCGTCCACTTCTCGGGACCCCCACGTAGAAGGCCTCGATGAGCTCGGCAACGTACGCACCCGTGAACCCTGGACCCACCCGGCCGAGGAAGGGCGGCAGGGTTCTTCCGGCCGTGCTCCTCGGACTGCTCGGGGCACCGCTCCTCCTCGTCGGAGCGGGGCTGGCCCTCGCCGCCGGACCCGACGACGTGCTGATGGGCAAGGAGACCCCGATCGAGCAGGGCGCGGCGTACTCGACGCCGGAGGCGTTCGCCTTCGACCGGCTTCCGGTCACGGTGCGTGTGGAGGCGATGGGGGAGACGTACGTCGGTGTGGGCAACCCGGTCGACGTGCTCGACGTCGTCGAGGGGACCAGGGCCGTCGAGATCGCCAGGACGCCGCTGACCAGGGTCAGCGGCGTGGCCGGGTCGGGGGAGCAGGTGCCGGATGCCTCCCAGGCGCTGTGGTGGGAGGAGAAGGTCTCGGGCTCCGGTACGCAGGAGCTGACCGTGACGCTCACCGGGGAGCCGGTCGCGTTCCTTGCCGCGAGCCGGGACGGGACACCGATCAAGGTCGCCTTCGGGTACCGGATCGACGGGATCTTCGCGGTCTCGCTCGGTATCGCCGGCTTCGGTGCCCTGCTGCTGATCGGCGCGCTCGTCCTGCTGCTGACCGGGCGTCGTGAGCGACCCGAGCAGCGGCAGCCACCCCGTCCGGTGCCGTACGTCCACCCGACCCACCCCACCGGCCACCCGGCGCCGCCTCGTCCGCCGGCCGCTGGGCTCTACCGCCGGCTGGGCGTGGCTGCGGGAGTCGGCGTACTGACGTTCTCCCTCGCCGGGTGCTCGATTCCCGTGGCCGTCGAGGTCGAGCAGGTCAGCAAGGTCTCTCTGCCGGACGACGACGTCAGCGCGGTGATCCGGGAGTGGAGCGAGCGCAGCGACGAGGCCATCGAGGCCAACCGGCGCGGGAAGTGGAAGGCCGAGGAATGGGGCCAGGCTGCCAGCGGTCCGACGCTCGCCATGTTCCAGGCCGCGACGGTCGCGGCCCAGGGCGCCGGCTCCAAGCAGCGCCCGCGCACCTTCGAGGTGCATGCGGGTCGGTCCTGGTCGGTGCGGCTCGACGAGTATCCGATGTGGGCCGTCGTGGAGATCAACGGCGGCGGCCGGCGGTCCCCGTTGGCGATCTACGAGCAGCAGGACGCCCTGTCGCCCTGGACGCACCGTGGCGAGGTCAAGGTCAAGGCGAGCGCCATCCCCACCCCGGTCGAGGGCGCCGCCCCGGTCGCCGCTGCGGAGGCGAAGCGGGTCCAGGACGTCGCTGACAGGATCGAGGCGTACCTCGGTGAGCCCCAGGGCATCGAGGGTGTCGCCGGGCTCAAGAAGCTGCGGGCACTGCGGCGCGAGATGGATGCGTACGTCGCGGAGCTGGGTGTGGACACGGTCAGGACGACCGCGGAGCCGTTCGACGAGACCGGGCTCCGGATGGTGCAGACGCCCGAGGGCGTGCTCGCCATGCCGGAGTTCACGGTCGACAGCATCGTCGGCGGCCAGGGCGAGGAGTGGGAGTGGAACCCGCCCTACGACCGGTTCCGCAGCCAGGCCGGCAAGAACCTGTCGATCCGGACGGCGGTGACGGTCGCGGTGCTGGTGCCGGAGGACGGCGACGCGTCGGTCCTCGGCGTCGAGTACGGCGAGATCCCGGGCGCCAGGGTGAAGAACTGACCCTCAGGGTTCATCCGATGATCGCGTGAGCGGCGGGTGGACGTTCCTCGCGCGGCCTAGCGTCGAGGCATGCATCATGCTGCGGCCGTGGGCCTGGCCATCGGCGCATGCGTCCTGTTCTCGCTCTCCGCGGCTGTCCAGCAGCGTGCCAGCGCGGTCGCGCCGGGCCGCAGCGGCGGGATCGCCGGGATCGAGCGGCTGATGCTGGCGCTGGTGCGCAACCCGCTGTGGGTGACCGGCGCGCTGATCAACGCGACCGGCTTCGGGGTGCAGGCGGTCGCGCTCCACCTGGGGTCGGTCTCGGTGGTGCAGTCGGTGATGCCCACCCAGCTGCTCTTCGCGCTCGTCTTCGCGTCGATCGCCGCCCGGCACTGGCCCACGCTCGCCGACTGCGTCAGCGGGGCCGCGATCACCGGCGGCGTGGTCCTGCTGGTCACCGACGACCACCGCGGCGGCACCTATGCCGACGTCGGCCGCGTCGCGCTCTTCGCGGCGTGCGTGGCGGTCGTGATCTGCGTACTCCTGCTGGTGGCGCACCGGTTCCCACCGCCGGTCGCGGCGGCGACCACGGCGGTCGCGGCCGGGTGCTCCTTCGCGACGACCTCGGTGCTGCTCAAGATCACCGCCGACCGGGCCGCCGCCGACGGCTTCGTCGGACTGTTCACACTGCCGGCGTTCTACGGCCTGCTGTGCACCTGCGGCCTCGGGATCATCCTCACCCAGGCGGCCCTCGCCGCCGGGCCGCTGCCCTGGGCGATGGCGGCGATGACGATCACCAACCCCACCGTCTCGTACGTCGCCGCGGTGGTCGCGTTCGGCGCCTCCGCCCCCACGCCGTGGGTGGCGGTGAGCGCCGGGGTGCTGCTGGTCACCGGGATCGCCGGGCTCGCCCGGTCACGCTCGGCGGTGAGGTGGACACCGCCGCAGCCCGAGCGGGCCGAGATCCGGGTGCCTTAGCCCCGGTCCTGCATCGACCGAGGCCAGGAACGCCGCCTGGTCGAGCGCGGCTTGAGGTGCTCGGGCAGGGCGCTGATGTAGGGCGCGGCGTGCCGGCAGGCGCTGCAGGTGACGTCGCGGTAGTCGTAGGTGGTCTGCGGATCTTCTCCGTATGCGCTGCACGCCGGGCCGAACGAGTCGGCGAAGTGCGTGGGCTGCAGTGTTACCTGGTCGGCTTCAGCGGTGACTTTCGTTGAATCGCTCATGGTGAAATCCCTAACGAGACAACGGCTCATGCGTAACGCCGAGCCCGCCTGGCCGCCTGGCGCTGCCGCGAACGAGCGAGGAGAAAGGTCGGTGCGGTCTCCTGGGCGAGGCTCTCGTGGAGCGCCAGCATCTCCTCGATCGTGCGGGACCACGGGAACTGCTCGGCCCGCTCGCGAGCCGCGTGGCGGGTCGCCACCACCGGACGCTCGGCGACGTCGATGACCGCGTCGGCCAGGGCGGCCGGATGCGCCGCCGCCCAGGCCCCGCAGCGGGGGTCGATGAGCTCGCGGGCGCCGCCGCGGTCGGCGGTCACCACCGGCGTACCGCTGGCGAGGGCTTCCAGGACCGCCAGCCCGAAGGTCTCGCGGGGGCAGACCGAGAGGGCGACGTCGGCCGAGGCGAGCGCGCGGGCGATCCGGCCGCGGTCGGAGACGTGCCCGTGGAAGACGACCGGCGCTCCGGCGGCGAGGGCCTCGAGCTCGGCGCGATGCGGGCCGTCGCCGTAGACGTCCATCCGTACGTCGAACCCGCGGCGATGGAGCTCGACGGCGGTGGCGACGGCGAGGTCGGGGGACTTCTCGCGGGAGAGGCGGCCGACGTGGACGAGCCTCAGGGTGTCGTCGCGGTGGCCGGGCGAGGGCTGGAAGAAGTCCAGGTCGACGCCCAGCGGCACCTGCGCGATCGGGCAGCCGACGGTCGCTGCGAGCGGCTCGAACTCGTGCCGGGCGTAGTCGGAGGTCACCAGCACCTGGTCGAAGGAGCGCACCAGCATCCGGTTGAGCAGCGCGGTGGAGACCTTCGAGGTGGTGTCCATGCCGGTGTAGGTCGGCATGTACTCGTCGAGCCGCTCGTGGGAGAAGAGCACCGTGCCGATGCCCTGGCGCCGGGCCCAGCGGGAGACCGGCAGCATCGTGAACTTGTCGCTGACCTCGAGGCTCGTCGGTCGATAGCGGGTCAGCACGTCGGTCACCCGCCACGGCTCGATGATCAGCCGGTAGCCGCCGCCCACGCGTGGTGCTCTCAGCTGCACCACCTCGCCGAGGTCGGTCGAGGTGACCGCGTCGTACGGGCCGGGGACGACGAGGAGCCGGTCGTGTCCCGCCTCGAGATAGCCACGGGCGAGGGCTTCCAGAGCCGTCTTCATCCCGCCGGAGGTCGGGCCGACGAAGTTCGCGAGCTGAGCGATGAGCACGGGCCACATCGTGTGGCATCGAGGTAGCCCGCCGGCGACCTCGATGTGACGTCGGTATGGCGAGGCAACGTACGAGATATGGTTGAAGATATGACCAACCTGGACGCACATCCCACCCCTGTCGAGTGTGTCGGGGGCACCGGCGACGAAGGCGTCGAGATCCAGATCATCACTCCGAGGGATGTGCCGCTGGGTGGTCCACGGGCGATGAACGTACGCCGCACGCTGCCCGCGCGTTCGCGCTCGCTGATCGGCGCGTGGTGCTTCCTGGACCACTACGGTCCCGACGACGTCGTGGTCTCCGGCGGGATGGAGGTGCCGCCCCACCCGCACACCGGGCTGGCGACGGTCTCCTGGCTGTTCACCGGGGAGATCGAGCACCGCGACTCGGTCGGCACGGTGGCGATGGTGCGTCCGGGCGAGGTCAACCTGATGACCTCCGGACGCGGGATCTCCCACTCGGAGAACTCCACGCCCGAGACCACCGTCCTGCACGGGGCGCAGCTGTGGGTCGCGCTGCCCGACGAGTTCCGCGACGTGGAGCCCGCGTTCGAGAACCACCGGCCGACGCCGATCGAGCGCGACGGGGCCACGGTCCGGGTCTTCCTGGGGTCGCTGCTGGGCGTGACGTCGCCGGTGCGGACCCACTCCGAGATCCTCGGTGCCGAGATCCTCCTCGAGCCCGGCACCCGGCTCGAGATCCCGGTCGACGACCGGTTCGAGCACGGCGTACTCGTGGACACCGGCGAGGTGTCGATGACCGGTGTGGGCCCGTCCGGTCCTGCTTCGGCCGAGGTGGAGAAGGACTCGCTCGCCTACGCGCCCCCGGGCGCCACCACGCTGGTCCTGCAGGCCGGCGAGGCCTGGACCCGGCTGCTCCTCCTCGGTGGCCCGCCGTTCGGCGAGTCGATCATCATGTGGTGGAACTTCGTCGGGCGCACCCACGACGAGGTCGTCGCCTACCGCCAGGAGTGGCAGGACCAGGTCACCCGCGGTGGCGGTGAGGTGGTCGAGGACTCCCAGGACCTGGCCGAGGGGCGTTTCGGAGTGGTCGAGGGCAACCACCAGCGGCCGATCCCGGCGCCTCCGCTGCCCAACGCGCGCCTCCGCTCGCGGTCTTAGGTGGCGCCCGGGGTCGTGCTTAGACTGCAGTCGTGAGTGACGAATCCTCAGACCCAGGGGTCGTGCTGGCGGTGGCCGTGGGCCGCAGCCGCAGCCAGGCGGCGGTCTTCGACCTCGCCGGGCGCGAGCTGGCCGGCGACACCCGCGACCACGAGGTCGGCATCTCCGCCGAGGCGCTGATGCCGGAGATCGTCGAGCGGCTGACCAAGATGGTGACCTCGATCGACCTGCCGGTGCTGGCGATCGGGATGAGCCTGCCCGGCGTGGTCAACCCCGAGCTCGGGATGAGCATCGACACCCCGGCGATGGGCGGCTGGGACGGCGTCCAGCTGGCGCCCTACTTCACCAAGCTGACCGATGCGCCCCTGATCCTCGCCCACGACGCCCACGTGCTGGCCCGCTCGGAGCTCTTCAACCCCGACCATCCCGTACGCAACGCCCTGGTCGTCAAGGCGTCGACCGGCCTCGGCATGGGCATCATCGTCGACGGCAAGCTGGTCACCGGCGCTCTCGGGGCGGCCGGCGAGATCGGCCACACCCGCATCGACGCGGCCGGTGACCGGCCGTGCCGCTGCGGCTCGACCGGCTGCCTGGAGACGGTCGCCTCGGGCTGGGCGCTCGCCCAGCGGCTGACCGACTCCGGCGTCCCCGCAGGCCACGTACGCGACCTGGTGGCCGCCGCGCTCGCCGGCGACGCCGTGGCGCGCGGGCTGCTGCGCGAGGGCGGACGACAGCTCGGCGAGGTGGTGGCCACCGCCGTCAACCTGCTCAACCCGGAGGTCGTCGTCATCGGCGGCGACATGGCCGGAGCCTTCGACCTCTACACCGCCGGGGTGCGCGAGAGCGTCTACGCCCGGTCCAACCCGATCGCCACCCGCGAGCTCACCTTCATGGCCCAGCTGCACGGGGACTCCTCGGGCCTGGTCGGCTGCGCCGCGATGGCCATCGAATCCATCGCCTCGTGATCGTCGGCCTGCTCTGGCTGCTCGGGTGTCAGCTGGCCGGAACGTTGATCGTCGACGCGACCGGCATCCCGCTGCCGGGCCCGGTGGTCGGGATGCTGCTGCTCTTCGTCGTCCTGGTGCTGCGGCGCCGTGACGCCGAGGACGACCCGATCATCCAGGTCGGCGACTACTTCCTCTCCCACCTGCAGCTCTTCTTCATCCCGGCCGGCGTCGGCGTGATCGCCTACCTGGCGATCATCCGCGACGCCGCGGTGCCGATCGTCGTCGCGCTGCTCGGCTCCTGGCTCCTCGGCCTGGCCACCGTCGGCTGGGTCCTCAACCTGTTCCTGCGCCGGGTGCCGTCGGTCGCCGGCACCGAGGGTGCGCCGGGGGAGGAGATCGAATGAGCCTCATCCTGTGGCTGTTCGTGACGGTGGCTGCGTACGAGTTCGGGCGGTGGCTGCGCGCGCGGACGCATTCGCCGCTCGCCCAGCCCGTGGCGGTCGCGATCGTGATCGTCGGGACGTTGCTGGCGGTCAGCGGCACCTCCTACGACGACTACGCCGACGCCACCGGGCTGATCAGCTTCCTGCTCGGCCCGGCGACGGTCGCACTGGCGATCCCGCTCTACCACCAGGTCGCCCGCCTCAAGGGGATGGTGGTGCCCGTCCTGGTCGCGCTCACCGCCGGCGCGCTCGTCTCGATGGTCAGCGGCATCCTGCTGGTGCGCTGGCTCGGTGGCAGCGACGTGCTCGAGCGCACGATGGCTCCGAAGGCCGTGACGACGCCGGTGACGATCGAGCTGACCCACCGCCTGGGCGGCTACCCGGAGCTGTCCGCGGCCTTCGCGATCGTGATCGGGATCGTCGGCGCGATGATCGCGCCGCGCGTGCTGACCCTGCTCCGGATCCGCGACCCGCGGGCCCGCGGCATCGCCGTGGGCGCCGTCTCGCACGGCATCGGCACCGCCCGGATGCTGGAGGAGAGCCGCGTCGAGGGCGCCTTCTCGGGGCTGGCGATGGGGCTCACCGCGGTGGTGACGTGTCTCATGGTTCCGCTGGTGGCGTACTTCCTCCTCTGACCTGGGCCCACGGCTTAACGTTGGTCTCATGGCTCGAGTGCACGCCTTCACCGACGACGTGCTCGGCACTCTCGACGCGGTCGGGGTCGCCGAGGCCCTGCGGCGCGGTGACTTCAGCACCGTCGAGGCGGTCGAGGCGTCCATCGCCCGGATCGAGTCGGTCGACCCGGCGCTCGGCGCGATGGCCTACCGGACCTTCGACCGCGCCCGGGTCCAGGCGCGCGCTCCCCGGGCCGGCTTCTTCGCCGGTGTGCCCACCCTGATCAAGGACAACACCGACGTCGCCGGAGTCCCCACGAGGAACGGCACGGATTCGTACGTCATGCCGCCGGCCTCACGCAACGGCGAGATGACCAAGCTGCTCTTCAAGCTCGGGCTGCTGTCGCTGGGGAAGACCCAGCTCTCCGAGTTCGGCTTCTCGGGCACCGCCGAGCACGCGCGTCTCGGCGCGGTGCGCAACCCGTGGGACACCGGCCGGGTGGCGGGTGCGTCGTCGGCCGGCTCGGGTGCGCTGGTGGCCGCCGGGGCGGTGCCGATCGCCCACGGCAACGACGGCGGCGGCTCGATCCGCATCCCGGCCGGGGCCTGCGGCCTGGTCGGGCTCAAACCGACCCGCGACCGGATGCCGCAGGACCCGCTCTACGGGCTGCTGCCGCTCAAGATCGTCACCGACGGCGTGCTCTCCCGCTCGGTGCGCGACACCGCCGCCTTCCTCCGCGAGGCCGAGAAGGCCCACCACACCTCGCTGCCGCCCATCGGGAACGTCACCGGTCCCGGCTCGAAGCGGCTCCGCTTCGCGGTCTTCACCGGCGCGCTCGGGCGCGAGGCCAGCCCGGAGGTCGCCGAGCTGACGCTGAAGACCGCCGCCGTGCTGGAGGAACTTGGACACACCGTCGAGACGGTGCCGCCGCCGGTGCCCGAGACCTTCGCCGACGACTTCGTTCTCTACTGGGGCACGCTCGCCGTCGCCCTGGTCAACGCCGGACCGCTCCGCGGCAAGACGTGGGACCGTCAGCGGCTCGACAACCTCACCGTCGGCCTGGCCCAGCACACGCTCAAGAACGCCAAGTACGTCCCGGCCGCCATCGTCCGGCTGCGCAAGACCCAGGCGATCGCGGAGGGGTTCCATGCTGCGTACGACGTCGTCCTGACGCCCACCGTCGCGCACGAGACCCCGGAGGTCGGCCGGCTCGCGCCGAGCCAGGCCTACGACGTGGTGATGAAGCGGCTGATGGACTGGGTCGCGTTCACGCCGTGGCAGAACGTCACCGGTGGGCCGGCGGTGTCGCTGCCGGTGCAGCGGACCCTGGCCGGGCTGCCGCAGGGGATGATGTTCGGGGCGGCGCCGGGACGTGAGCGAATGCTGCTCGAACTCTCCTACGAGCTCGAGGAAGCGATGGGTTTCGCGCGTATCTGGGAGCCCGACGGCGATGCCGAGGGCCCCGCTGACCTGGGATGATGCGACGGCTTCGCGGAGGGGTCGTGTCGATTTGTTGAGCATGGCGCCCCTGCCGTAACGTTCTCTCTCGCAACGCCCCTTTAGCTCAGTCGGCAGAGCGTCTCCATGGTAAGGAGAAGGTCTACGGTTCGATTCCGTAAAGGGGCTCTGGAGTTCGGGACCCGCGGTAGGAATGCTGCGGGCCTGATTCCTGTTGAGGCGGGGTAGCTCAGGCGGTTAGAGCGCACGACTCATAATCGTGAGGTCGCGGGTTCGATCCCCGCCCCCGCTACCGCCAAAGACCGCAACACCTCGATCAGCACCGTAAGGATTCTCCCGTGGCCAGCAAGAGCAGCGACGTTCGCCCGAAGATCACCCTCGCTTGCACCGAGTGCAAGGAGCGGAACTACATCTCGAAGAAGAACCGTCGGAACGACCCCGACCGGATCGAGCTCAAGAAGTACTGCCCGCGTGACCGCAAGCACACCGTGCACCGCGAGACCCGCTGAAGCATCCCAGTAGAGCGCCACGCTGATCGGCGCTCCGAACGCCCCGCCCCCGCCACTGAATTCCAGATGGCCGGGAGGCGGGGCGTTCGTACTTTTGCCGAGACGTCAGCCCGGTCGGCCGAGACGTCAGCCCCGTCGGCCGAGTGGGCACCGGCCTGCCAACTCGGCCGACCTACGTGACGCTTCGGCCGACGTGGGTGACTTCTCGGCAGACCACTAGAGTTGTCCGCATGGCAGTTGATGGGTCGCTCGTAGGGCGCGCGTTTCCTCCGACCAGGCCCTATCGGGTCACCGACGAGAAGGTGCGGGAGTTCGCTGCCGCCACCGGTGTGGGCTGGGAGAGCGGGGACCCGGTCCCGGCGACGTTTCCGATCGTGCTCGCCTTCGACGCGATGAACGCGTTCCTGGACGACGTCCAGGTCGAGCTGTCGCGGATCGTGCACGGCGAGCAGAAGTTCTCCTACGCCCGGCCGATCGCGCCGGGGGACGTGCTGACCGCGACCCTGAGCGTCGCCTCGCTGCGCCAGATCGGCGGCAACGACATCATCGGCACCGTCTCCGAGATCACCGACGACACCGGGGCGGTCGTGTGCACCACCTCCGCCACCCTGGTCCACCGAGCGGCGGAGGTCGCCTGATGACGCTCGAAGCAGGCGCCGAGCTGGCTCCGAAGACCTACCCCGTGACCCGGGCGTCGCTGGTGCGCTACGCCGGCGCGAGCGGTGACTTCAACCCGATCCACTGGTCCGACCGGATCGCCACCGCTGTCGGCCTCCCCGGCGTGATCGCCCACGGCATGTTCACCATGGCGCTGGTCGCCCGAGCCGTCTCGGAGTGGACCGACGGGGCCGAGGTCGTCGACTTCGGCGCGAAGTTCACCAACCCGGTCGTCGTGCCGGACGACGACGAGGGGACGACCGTCACCGTCTCCGGCACCGTCAAGTCGGTCGAGGACGGGCTCGCCACGATCGCGCTGACCGTCGTCTCCGGCGACCAGAAGGTCCTGGGCATGCCGAAGGTCTCCGTACGTGTCTGAGCAGATCGTCTCGGGCTCCGCTTCGACCGAGCTTCTCTCCCGGCACACCACCTTCCATCTCGGCGGCCCGGCGGCGGAGTTCGTCACCGCGACCACCGAGGCGGAGATCATCGACGCCGTGACCGCGGCCGACGCGGCGGGCAAGGACGTGCTCGTCCTCGGCGGCGGCAGCAACCTGGTCGTCGCCGATGCCGGTTTCCCGGGCACCGTCATCAAGCTGGCGACCACGGGGGTCGCGGTGGAGACGGTGGAGGGTGGCGTACTGGTCACGGTGGCGGCGGGTGAGACCTGGGACGACTTCGTGTCCACCGCGGTCGACAAGGGCTGGAGCGGCGTCGAGGCGCTCTCCGGCATCCCCGGCAGCGTGGGCGCGACCCCGATCCAGAACGTCGGCGCGTACGGCCAGGACGTCTCCCAGACCATCACCTCGGTCACGGTGTTCGACCGTGAGCTTCGTGAGGTGCGGAGCTTCACCGCCGGCGAGTGCGCGTTCGGCTATCGCTGGTCGCGGTTCAAGGAGGTGCCAGGCCGCTACGTGGTCCTCGAGGTCACCTTCCGGCTCGGCACCGACGGCGAGACCGGGTCCCCGATCGCGTACGCCCAGCTCGCCGGCGCCCTGGGCGTCGAGCAGGGCACCCGGGTGCCGTCCAAGCAGATCCGCGAGGCCGTCCTCGCCCTGCGCCGCAGCAAGGGCATGGTCATCGACGAGGCCGACCATGACACCTGGTCCGCGGGCTCGTTCTTCACCAATCCCGTGGTCGCTCCCGAGGACGTGCCCGAGGGTGCGCCGGCCTACCCGCAGCCCGACGGCACCGTGAAGACCTCGGCCGCGTGGCTCATCGACCACGCCGGCTTCAAGAAGGGTCACGGCAACGAGCGGGTGTCGCTCTCCACGAAGCACACCCTCGCCCTCACCAACCGCGGCGAAGGTACGACCGAGGACCTGCTCGCCCTGGCGCGCGAGGTGCGCGACGGGGTCGAGGCGGCGTACGGGATCGAGCTCGTCAACGAGCCCGTCATGCTCGGCGTGGAGCTCTAGGCGAGACCAGCCCCGACTCGTACGCCACGACGACGAGCTGCGCGCGATCGCGCGCGTGCAGCTTGGTCATCGCCCGGTTGATGTGGGTCTTGGCGGTCAGCACGCTGATCACCATGGCCTCGGCGACCTCGTCGTTCGTCATGCCCCGGGCGACCAGGGCGACCGCCTCGCGCTCCCGGTTGGTGAGCTCGGCGAGGCCCACGGGGGCGTCGGCGGCCGAGGGCTGGCTGACGTAGTGGTCGATCAGCGCGCGGGTGACCGTCGGCGCCAGCAGCGCGTCCCCGCGGGCGGCGACCCGGACCGCGTGCACGAAGTCCTCCGGCTGGATGTCCTTGACGAGGAAGCCGGCGGCGCCGGCGCGCAGGGCCTCGAGGACGTACTCGTCCATGCCGTAGTTGGTCAGGATCACGACGTGCACGCCGGCCAGAGACGGGTCGGCGGCGATCCGCCGCGTCGCCTCGAGACCGTCAGCCACCGGCATCTGGATGTCGACGAGCGCCACGTCCGGCAGGTGCTTCCGGGCCAGCGCGACCGCCTCGACGCCGTCGGCCGCCTCGGCGACCACCTCGATGTCGTCCTCGATGTCGAGGAGGGCCCGGAAGCCGCTGCGGATGAGCGGCTGGTCGTCGACCAGGAGAACCCGGATCACGACGTACGCTCCACCGGCAGCCGCGCCTCGACCAGGAAACCGCCCTCCTCGCGGGGCTGTGCCCGCAGCTGACCTCCGAGAGCGGAGACCCGTTCGCGCATCCCGAGCAGGCCGATGCCGGGTACGGTCGTGGCCGGGGCGCCGATGCCGTCGTCCTCCACCCGGATGCCGAGCGAATCGGGCCGGTGGTCGATGTGGACCGACGCGGTGGTGGCCGCTGCGTGACGGGTGACGTTGGTCAGCGCCTCCTGCACGATCCGATAGGCGGTGCGGCCCACCGCGACCGGCACCGCACCTGGCTGCCCGTCGACGGTCAGCGTGACGTCCAGCCCGGTGGAGCCGGCCGACCCCACCAGATCGCGTACGTCCTCGAGTCCCCGCGGCGGGTTCGGATCGTCGTCGCGGAGCGCCGTCAGCGTCGCCCGGAGCTCGCGGGCCGCCTCGCGCCCGGCCTCCCGGATCGCCAGGAGCGACTCGGGGACCTCCTCGCCGCGCCGCTGGGCCACGTGGACGGCGGCCTCGGACTGGACCTTGATCACCGAGATCTGGTGGGTGAGGGAGTCGTGCAGCTCGCGGGCGATGTGGAGGCGCTCGTCGTCGGCCCGTCGCTGGGCGGCGGCCTCGCGGGTGCGCTCGGCCTCGTCGGCACGCTGCTCGGCCTGCCGCAGCGCCTCGCCGGCGGCTCCTGCCGCGATCAGCCAGGCGATCTCCAGGGCGCCGCGCGCCTGCTCGGAGGCGGCGCCGACGTCGCCCGTGGCGGCGTACGCCACCAGGAACAGGCCGCTCTGCATCACCACCGCGGCGATCACGGTGACCAGCCGATGGCCCTCCCGCACCGCTGCGTAGACCGCGACCAGGAAGGCGACCACCGCGACGTCGAACCCGAGCGCCTGAAAGGCCAGCCCGCACGCACCGCAGAGGACCAGCACGAGGACAGGTGCCCGGCGGCGGAGGACCAGGACCAGCCCGCTCGCGACCACCGCGGCGTAGCCGAGAAGACCGACTCCGGAGCCAGGGTGGCCGTCGCTCAGCGCGGCCGCCAGCTGGGCCATGGCCACTGCTGCGGCGATGACCCAGTCCCCGAGGGTGATCCGCCGCCTGGCCATGCGAGCAGGATATGCCCGCGGCGCCCTCCGCGAGTCCCTCTGGCGCAGCACTTCCGGCTACCACGTACGCAGTAGCGGCGGCGCCGAAGAGTCGACGTCGGCAGGACGACTCACAGGCGCGCCGACGGGACGATCGAGTCATCTGATCGAACCCCAACCAAGGAGCTCTCGATGTCCCTGAACGACCTGCTCATCAGCGCCGCCGACCCCGACGTCGGCGCCTACACACTGACCACCGCCCGGCTGTGGGCGACGCTCGCCGCGTTCGTCGGGCTGGGCGGAGTGGTGGCCGGCGCCGCAGCCCGGGGGCGCGCCGCCCGCGGCGTCGGCAACCGTGGCCGCAACGGCGCCGTCGTGGCACTGGGCTGCGGCTCGATCGCCCTGGTCACCGGCGTCGTCAACCTGCTCGTCGCCGACGGCGGACCCGGCACCGGCAACGGCGTCGTCGGCGGCGGGATCGCGATCGTCCTCGGCCTCACGGCCCTGACCCTGGGCGCCCTCACGCTGAACCGATCCCGCCGAGTCGGCGCGTCCTGACCGAATCCCCCCGCCGAATCGGCTCGTTCTAACGAGCCGACTCGGCGAGGTTCTGGGTCAGTTCGAGCCGACTCGGCCGGTCAGCGGCGGGTCAGGGAGACGAGCACCTCGTGGTGGTCGGTGTTGGGGAACATGTCGAGCAGCCGTGCCGACACCGGCCGCAACGAGGGCATGTCGAGCAGGTCGCGGGCGAGGGTGTCGACGTTGCACGACGAGTAGACGACGTGCTCGACCCCGGACTCCTCCAGCCAGCCGGCGAGCGAGGAGCCGATCCCGCGTCGCGGCGGGTTGACGATGACCAGGTCGGGCGCGGAGCCGGCGGAGAGGGCGTACGCGGTCGCGTCCCCGGCCACCCAGCTGGTGGCCGGCAGGCCCAGCTCGGCCGCGGTCGAGGCGGCAGCCTCGATGGCCTGCTCGCTGGACTCGACGCCGAGCACCTCCCGCCCGGGCGCGGCGACGTGCAGCCCGAAGCCGCCGACGCCGCAGTAGAGGTCCCACACCGTGGCCGGTGACACCGCGGAGACCAGGTCGCGGGCGTGCCGGTAGAGGGCCGCCGCCACGGAGGTGTTGGTCTGGAAGAAGGAGTGCGGGCGCAGCCGCAGCCCGATCCCGTTGACCTCCATCGTGAGCGCCTCGCGAGGAGTCAGGAAGATCTCCTCGGGCCCCTCGATGACGGCCTTGTGCTCCGGCTGGATGTTGACCGACGCCACGGCGATCGGGAGCGATTCCAGCAGCGCGGGAAGGTGCTTGCGCAGCCGGGACAGCGCCTCGGTGGACCGCAGCACCCACCGCACCATCAGCTCACCGCCGGGCGCCTCGGTGACGATCACGTGCTTGAGCTCGCCGCGCCGCTCCGGCACCGAGTAGGGGGTCAGCCGCGCCGTCGTGACGAACCGGGACAGGACCGGAAGCGCCGCCTGCAGCCCCGGCGTGTGCAGCCCGCACGCGAGCAGATCCACGCCGAGACCGTCGTGCGACAGGATGCCCAGCGTCGGCGCCTCCACCGAGCCGGCGACGACCATCTTCGCCTTGTTGCGGAAACCGGCCTCCGGGCTGGAGACCGGTTCCTCCCAACGTACGGCGCCGAACCCGACCGGATCGAGCGCGGCCGCGACCCGCTGCTGCTTCTGCGCGAGCTGGTCGGCGTAGGCCATCTCCAGCCAGCGGCAGGAGCGGCAGACGCCGGCGGTGAAGTAGCCGCAGTCCATCCGTCAGATTCGGCTGCTCAGCATCGCGTTGATGCTGTCGAACGTCGTGGTGGAGTCGGTCTCCTTGGAGGCGACGACGATCATCACGATGATGAAGATGACGTAGGCGACCCAGAAGAGCATGTAGAGCGCGCCGAAGATCGTCCCGATGAGGCCGGTGATGAAGCCGGCCTGAGCGTTGCCGCGCCCGCCGTACGCCGCCGGGTTGGCGTCGATCTCGGCCATCACCCGCTTGCCCTTGATCCATCCGAACGGGGCGACGAAGACGCCGATGCCGCCGCACATGACCGACAGGCACAGCCCGACGATCCCGAGGACCATCGCCGAGTTGGCCTCGGGGTGCGGGGGCGGCTGCGGGAAGCCGTACGGTGCCGGCTGGTAGCCCGGCGGGGGCGTGGTCGTCATCCCTCAGAACTCGCTGTCGTACGAGTCGTAGCCGCCGTCGTAGCCCGAGTCGAACCCGCCGCTGACGCCGATGATGATGACGACGACGACGGCGAGGATGCTCAGGACCAGCAGGACCGTGCCGATGATGCCGAGGACGAAGCCGGCCTGCGCGTTGCCGCGGCCGGTCAGGGCGCCGGCGGCCGCATCGATCCGCTTCTTCGCCGACAGACCCATGAACAGGGCGAAGGGGGAGAGCACGATCGGGAGGCCGCAGAAGAACCCGCCCACGAGCCCGATGATGCCCAGGACCATCGCCGTGGTCGCGCCGGAGTCCGGGGCGCCGACGGCACTCGAGTACGCCGGCGGGGCGCCGTAGGGCGCCTGACCGTAGCCCGGCTGAGCGCCGTAACCCGGCTGAGCGCCGTAACCCGGCTGAGCGCCGTAGGCCGGCGGCGGAGGCGTCTGCCCGTAGCCCGCGGCCGGTGCCGGCGGGACCGGCGGCTTCTGGTCGAACGTCGCGCCGCCGTAGGGGTTCGACGGCTGCTCACCGTAGGTCTGGCCGTACATCGGCTGGGTCGGCGCGGGCGGCGTCGACCCGGGCGGGGTCGCCACCTGGGTCACGTCGCTCTGGTCCGGCTCGGACGGCGTGGGCGAAGGCGGGGTGGACGCGTCGCTCGGCGTGGTGGGATCGGGCTGATCGTCGGACGGGTTCGTCATGGCCGTCATTCTGTCTTAACTCGGGGCATCCGTGCGCTGCGAGGGCGTGTTGAGCCAGTCGTCGATCTCGACGAGCAGACCCTTCTTGGTCGACTCCGGCGCGGTCGAGGCGGTGATGGACATCCGGGCCAGGTCGGCGAGGGTCTCGTCGGTGAGCTCGTGGGCGGCCCGCATCGTCGCGTACTGCGCCGCCAGCCGGGACCCGAACAGCAGCGGGTCGTCGGCTCCGAGCGCCACCGTCGCGCCCGCGTCGAGCAGCTGCGGCAGCGGCACCGAGGTGAGGTCGGAGTAGACGCCGAGCGACACGTTCGAGGTCGGGCAGACCTCCAGCGCGACGCCCGCCCGCACGATCTCGTCGAGCAGCGCCGGATCCTCGGCAGCGCGTACGCCGTGACCCAGCCGGGTCGCGTGCAGCGACCGCAGCACGGTGCGGATGTGCTCGGGCCCGCGCAGCTCACCGCCGTGCGGCATCAGCCGCAGCCCGGCCCGCTCGGCGATCCGGAAGGCGTGGTCGAACTCCTCGGTCCGCCCGCGCCGCTCGTCGTTGGAGAGCCCGAAGCCGACCACACCCTGGTCGACGTACTGCCCGGCCAGGCGCGCCAGCGTGCGCGCGTCCATCGGGTGCCGGGTGCGGTTGGAGGCGATGATCACCGCGATCCCCAGCCCGGTCGCCCGCTCGGCGTCGCGCACGGCGTCGAGAACCAGGTCCGTGAAGGCCGTGATCCCGCCGAACTTCGCCGCATAGCCCGACGGGTCGACCTGGATCTCCAGCCACCTGCCGCCGTCGCGTACGTCGTCCTCGGCGACCTCCATGACGAGCCGCCGGATGTCGGCCTCGGTGCGCAGCACCGAGCGGGCCACGTCGTAGAGCCGCTGGAACCGGAACCAGCCCTTCTCGTCGGCCGCGCTCAGCGCCGGCGGCCACTCCGAGACCAGCTGCTCGGGCAGCCGGATCCCGTCGCGGGTGGCCAGCTCGAGCAGGGTCTCGTGGCGCATCGCACCGGTGAAGTGCAGGTGCAGGTGCGCCTTCGGCAGCGTACGGAGGTCGCGGCGGTCGGCGGGCACAGTCACGCGAGCAGCTTCTCGGCAGCGGCCAGCTTCACGCACGCCGTGACGACCTCCATGGCCGCGCTGACCTGCTCCAACGGCGGGAAGGACGGAGCGAGACGGATGTTGGTGTCCTCGGGATCGACCTTGCCGGGGAACGCCGAGCCGGCCGGGGTGAGCGCGACGCCGGCACCCTTGGCCAGCTCGATGACCCGGCTCGCGGTGCCCGGGAGCACGTCGAGGCTGACGAAGTAGCCACCCGCGGGCTTGGTCCAGGTCGCCACACCGAGCGAGCCGAGCTCGTCGGTGAGGGCGTCCTCGACGGCCGCGAACCGCGGCGCCAGGAGCGCGCGGTGCTTGGCCATGTGCTCGCGTACGCCTGCGGCCGAGCCGAAGAACTCCGCGTGCCGCAGGTGGTTGACCTTGTCCGGGCCGATGGCCCCGCTGCTCAGGTGGTCGAGCCACCAGGCGACGTTCTCCTTCGAGCCGCCGAAGAAGCCGACGCCCGCGCCCGCGTAGGTGACCTTGGAGGTCGAGGCGAAGACCAGCGGACGATGGGGGTTGCCGGCCGCGTTGGCCAGCGAGACCACGTCGGCGGTCTTGGTCTCGGCCGGGGTCAGGTGGTGCAGCGCGTAGGCGTTGTCCCAGAAGATCTTGAAGTCGGGAGCCGCGGTCGGCATCGAGGTGAGCCGCTCGGCGATCTCCTGCGAGGTGGTGTCGCCGGTCGGGTTGGAGTAGGTCGGCACCAGCCACATGCCCTTGACCGCGGGGTCGTCCTTGACCAGCGCCGCGACGGCCTCGACGTCGGGGCCGTCGGCGTTCATCGGGACCGGCAGCATCTCGATCCCGAACCACTCCAGCAGCGTGAAGTGGCGGTCGTAGCCCGGCACCGGGCAGACGAACTTCACCGTCTCCTCGCGGTTCCACGGACGCTCGCTGTCGACGCCACCGTGAAGCCACAGGTACATCAGCGTGTCGCGCATCATCGTGAGGCTGGAGTTGCCGCCGGCGATGAGCTGGTCGGTGCTCAGACCGAGCAGCTCGGCGTAGATCTCTCGGATCTCGATGCCACCCGCCAGACCGCCGTAGTTGCGGGTGTCGGTGCCGTCCGGGGCCGTCGTCGACTTGGGGAGATGGAGCAGGCCGTCGGAGAGGTCGAGCTGGTCCGCCGAGGGCTTGCCCCGGGTCAGGTCCAGCTTCAGGCCCTTGGCCACCAAGTTGTCGTACGCCGTGCGCTGCTCCGTTGCGAACGCTTCGAGTTCCTCGCGCGAGAGCTCGGCGAGGGGACGGGGATCTGAGGTCATGCCAGCAATCCTATGGGTCATCGCACCCCGGTTTTGGAACCGCCATTGCCCCGTGCGTAGACTCACCGTTGGTGGTCTTCCCACATGGTTAGCCGCGCCCTCAACCGCGCGTCTGATGCAGACCTCCGTAGGGCACTAGCTCAACTGGCAGAGCATCGGTCTCCAAAACCGAAGGTTGGGGGTTCAAGTCCCTCGTGCCCTGCAAAGCCGGACCAGCGATGGAAACGTTTTCGAGAGAAGGTGGCGGCGTGACGGACAGCAAGGCGGTCCCGACTCCGAGCGACAAGAAGACGGAGAAGCGCACCAGTCTCCCGACGTTCTACCGCCAGGTCGTGGCCGAGCTCCGCAAGGTCGTCTGGCCGACGCAGAATCAGCTCACGACGTACTTCATCGTGGTTCTGGTCTTCGTCCTCGTGATGATGGCGATCACCGCGGGCCTTGACCTCGGGTTCGGCAAGTTGATGTTCTGGGTGTTCGGCGGCCGCGACGCGTGATCGCGTGGGCCCCGGCCGCGGAACACACCCGATACACACAATCAACGGTTTGGAGCAGGACGTGTCTGAGCAGGACTACACCGAGGAGACCGAGGTCCTCGAGACGGCCGAGGCCGCCTCCGACGTGCCTGCAGAGGCTGAGTTCGACGGGTCCGACGAGTCCGGTGACGCCGGCGAGGACGCTTCGTCGTTCGACGAGATCGTCGAGGGCGAGGCCCCCGAGGCCGCTGACGACGACCCGCTCGAGGCGTTCCGCCGTGAGCTGTGGGCCAAGCCGGGCGACTGGTTCGTGATCCACACCTACTCCGGCATGGAGAACCGGGTGAAGTCCAACCTGGAGAACCGCATCGTCTCCCTCAACATGGAGGACTACATCCACGAGATCGTGGTCCCCACCGAGGAGGTCCCGGAGATCAAGAACGGCCAGCGCAAGATGGTCAAGCGCACCGTTCTCCCGGGTTACGTCCTGGTCCGGATGGACCTCACCGACGAGTCCTGGGCCGCCGTGCGCCACACCCCGTCGGTCACCGGTTTCGTCGGCCACAGCCACCAGCCGGTGCCGCTGTCGATGACCGAGGTCGAGAACATGCTCGCCCCCGCCGTCGTCGCCCAGGCCGAGGCCGAGGCTGCCGCCGCCGGTGAGGCTGCGACCGCCACCTCCGGTGCCACCGGCACCGCCAAGAAGCCCGTCGAGGTCGTCGACTTCGCCGAGGGCGACTCGGTCACCGTCGTCGACGGCCCCTTCGCCACTCTGCACGCGACCATCACCGAGCTCAACGCCGAGTCCCAGCGCGTCAAGGCGCTCGTCGAGATCTTCGGTCGCGAGACCCCGGTCGAGCTCTCGTTCAACCAGATCGAGAAGGTTTGAGCCTACGACCCCGCGAGCGAAGCGAGCGGGGTCGTAACGCGAAAAGGTCGAGCGAGCGCAGCGGCTGAGCTTGCGAAGCCGCGAAGCGGGTCGAGACCAACTTTCCCGTAGCAATCAGGCCCCCGTTCGTCATCCGAACGGGGGCCTGCTGCGTTGTCGCTGAGCTCTAGGCGGGTGTATGCAAGACAGGCCGCTCCTGCGGATCGCCGGCCGAAGGCAACCGAACGAGAGTCTCCAAGTCGCGTACGACGGCTGCGGGCGTGATCGGGGACGGCATCAGCAACACGTCGATGAGGTCGTCGACCGAGTTGTCGACGGTGAACCTGGCGGCCGCGTCGAGTCTGACGACCTCGTCGACCGCGCCGAGAGCCGCGGCCTCGCGGATGCCTCGAGCCAACGCGGCGGGGTCGTCCGGGGCGACCAGCGTGATCGAACCGCAGTCCGTCTCGGGGAGTCCTCCGTCGTCGGAGGCGACCACGCGGCAGCCGGAGTGCTGGGCCTCGATCGAGACGATGCCGAAGGTCTCGTGCCAGTACTGGCTGTTGGAGGGCATGACGATGATGTCGTGCCGGGCCATCAACGTGGCCATCGCGCGCGGCGTGGTTCTGCGGGGCACGAGCCGAACGCTGGGATGTGCTTCGAGGACCCGCTCGATGTTGCGGCCCTGTGGTTTGTCGGAGCCCGCGGTCGTGGCCGTGCAGGTGAAGGTCCGTTCCTGGCCGGCCGGGTCCAGGTCGAGCATTGCCAGCAACGTGTAGATCCCCTTCTCGGGGCTGAGCCGGCCCGCGTAGAGGATGCGAGTCCCGGTCTCCTCGGAAGGCGGGCGCATCTCGGTGCTGAAGCACGCCTCGGCGTACGGGTAGACGATGCTGATGGTGTCCAGATCGACATCGAGGAACTCGGACCACAACCGCGCCGAGAATCGGCTGGTCGCGATCAGCGACCGGTCCTGCATCGTCGCCGCGATACGGACCCGGCCGGCAGCGTCACCCGGTGGTGGCACGTGCAGCATCTGGTAGGCAGGTCGCTTGGTTCTCACGACGGGGAACTCGGCCACGAAGATCACGACCCCGTCGAGCTCGCCGACGTCCGCGACACACGCCATCGAGAGGAAGGGGACGTCCGTGAACTCGTCGCGTCCGTCCGTCATCCCGACTCCAATGGTGACGACGTGGGCGTTGAGACCGCGGCGATTGAGCTCTCGGACGTGGCCGATCGTGTAGTTCTCGGTGCCCCCGGTGCCCGCCGGCAGTGGCTGGTGCGGGTTCCAGACGAAGTAGATGTTTCCGACTGTCTTCGGACGATCGTCGAGATACGAAGGCATCTGACCACTGTCTGCGGGTTGCTGCCGACACCGCTGCCGTGTGCCCGCGCGATGTCCGCGTCGGGCGGTAGGTGTCCTGCAGTCTTGGCCTCAGTGTAGCCGCCGGGACGTCACCTCGCGTAGACGCGGACTTCCCAGGGTTCCAGCCGATCGGGATCGATCCTGCGGCGGGGGTAGTTGGCCAGCACCAGGTCGCGAGCCACCCGGTCGTCGCGGTCGACGGAGACCGGCAGGTCGGACAGATTCGCATCGACGGTGAGGGTCGTGCCGTCCAGCTGGCGCCGGAACGAGTAGATCTGGTCACGGCCCGTGTCGACGGCGGCGAAGTGCCCGTCCACCACGACCGGCAGGTGGTGCCGCAGCGCGATCAGGGCGCGGTAGTACTCATAGACCGAGCCCGGCGCACCGCGCTGTGCGGCGACGTTCAACCAGCTGTGGTTGGGATTGATCCCGATCCAGGCAGTGCCGGGCGTGAAGCCGGCGCCGGGCGCGGCGCTCCACTGCATCGGCGTACGTGCGTTGTCCCGGCTCCGCCGTCGCAGGGTGTCCAGCGCGACGGCGGCGTCCACGCGGTGCGTACCGACCGCTCTCGCGTAGTAGTCGAGAGACTCGATGTCTCGGAAGTCGTCGATGCCGGTGAACGGGGCGTTGGTCATCCCGATCTCCTCGCCCTGGAAGACGTAGGGGGTGCCCCGGTGCAGGTGCAGCACCGTGGCCAGCGCGGTTGCCGACTCGCGCCAGTACGTCGTGTCGTTGCCGTAGCGGGAGACGACCCTGGGCTGGTCGTGGTTGTTCCAGTAGAGGCTGTTCCATCCGGTGTCGCCGAGGGCGGTCTGCCATCTCGCTAGCGTGTCGCGCAGGTCCTTCACGCTCATCCGTCGTTGGGTCCACTTGTCGCCGTCCGCGTCGAGGTTGACGTGCTCGTACTGGAACACCATGGCCAGCTGGCCATGCACCTGGTGGGTGAACTCCCGGGCCTGCTCGGGCGTGACCCCTGGCATCTCGCCCACGGTGAGGTAGCTGCCCGGCCGCGAGTCGAACACCCGGCGCTTCATCTCGGCCAGATAGTCGCGGATCCGGGGACCATGGCCGAAGTACGGCATCCCGTCGCCGTAGCCGTCGCGGTTGAGCGGCGCGTCGGGCAGCCGGGGATCCTTGGAGATGAAGTTGATGACGTCCATCCGGAAGCCGTCGATCCCGCGGTCGAGCCACCAGTTCATCATCGTGAACACCGCCTCGCGGGTGTCCGGGTTGTCCCAGTTCAGATCCGGCTGGGACCGAGCGAACAGGTGCAGGTAGTACTGGCCGCGCTCCGGCGCCCACTCCCATGCGGACCCGCCGAAGGACGCGCCCCAATTGTTGGGCTCCGACCCGGGCGCACCGGGGATCGTCCCCGGCCGTGCGTCCCGCCAGAAGTACCACTCCGAGGTGGCCGCCTCGCGCGAGGCGCGCGCGGCCAGGAACCAGGGGTGCTGATCAGAGGTGTGGTTGACGACGAGGTCCATGATCAGCCTCATGCCCCGTCGATGGACCGCGTCGAGCAGCCGGTCGAGGTCTTCCAAGGTGCCGAAGAGCGGATCGACATCCTGGTAGTCGCTGACGTCGTAACCGTTGTCCTCCTGCGGCGAGCGGTAGACCGGGGACAGCCAGATCACATCGATCCCCAGCTCCTGGAGGTAGTCCAGGTGTTGCACGATGCCGGGAAGGTCACCGATGCCGTCGTCGTCGGAGTCGGCGAAGCTGCGGACGTAGATCTGGTAGACCACCGCCGACTTCCACCACGCCTCGCGGTTCGAGGCCGACCGAGGCGTGCCGGGTGCGGCCATGTGCCACCGCCTCGGGTTTGCCACCATGCCAGTGTCGAGAGTGACCTGGACGACTGTGACCTTGATTCGAGCCTATCCGGAGTGCCAAGTGAGCGTTCGGGGGTCGCGAGGGCGCCTCACGGCAGCGTCTTGATCAGCCACTCGACGTACCCGGTGATGTCGGTGACGACGCCGGGGACGGCGGCCTTGGCCTGGGTGACGGTCTTGCCGAGCAGCCGGATGCTGCAGGCGTCGACGGCGCGGTCGGTGTCCCAGCCGTCGGCGAGGTCGGGGAAGCGGGAGGCGAGCTCGGCGGCACAGATCCCACGGCGTTCGGGGATCGAGGCCCAGCTGCCGTCGTCGGTGGGCGTGGGGCTGGGGCTCGGGGCCGTCGACGGGCTCGAGCTCGGCTTCGCCGAGGGCTGGGCGCCGGCGGTCGGCTTCGGAGCGGTCGATGCCGGCTTCTTCTTCCCGGGCTTCTTGTCGGTCTTCTTCGTCGTGTCCCGCCCGTGGCCGCCCGGGGTGGGCTCGGCGTGCGCGGGTGCGGCGGCGAGCTCGATGTCGTCGCCGCCGTAGGGGCTGTCGGAGTAACCCTTGGCGATCTTCAGGACGGTGGAGACGTACGCCTCGCTGCGGTTGTAGCGGGTGAGCGCGGCCCGCTTCCCGGCTTCGGTGGAGACGTCCTCGTCGCCGGAGCAGAGGTAGACGGCGGCGGCGAGGGCGGCGTCGTCGATGTCCTGCGGATCGCGTACGCCGTCGCCGTCTCCGTCGACGGCCACCAGCGGCCAGGTCGACGGGATGAACTGCATCGGCCCGACGGCCCGGTCGCCGTCGGCGAGCTTGTCGACGGCGCCGGCGTCGGTGTCGGGTGCGGGGTCACCCGTGGGAGTGGTCAGCGCGGGACCGTAGATGGCGGGGATCGCCTTGCCCGAGTCGTCGAGCCGGCTGCTCTTCAGGCGCCCGTGGTCGGACTCGACCATCCCGACGGCGGCGAGCAGCGTCCAGTCGAGGGCGCAGGCCCGGTCGGCGGTGGTGACGACCGCGGCGGCCCGCTGGTAGGCGGCCAGTGCGGCCATCGGGATGTCGCTGCCCTTCGCCATCGCGATGGCGATCGTGCCGGTCCGGGCTCCTTCGCGGGCTCCCTGTGCCGGGGCGGGCTCGGTGACGCTCGCGGGCTGTTCGATCGCCGATGCCGCCAACGTCTCCCCGCCGGGCAGCTTCACCGGTTCGGCAGGATCGAACCCGGCCCCGGTGGCGGCAGCGGTCCAGGCGGCCGACAGTGCGGTCAGCGGGACGAGTGCGGCGTACATGGACAGACGACGTCGATTGAACAATTGAGCTCCCTTTGTAAATCCCCCGGGGAGTATGTCAAGGAGCGTGGTGGTCGTCACTGACGGGGTCCCACTCAGTGGGCCGCCCTGCGCTGATTTCGTGAACCCGAACGGATCACGGACAATTGACAAGTTGCGAGAGCAACACCGCAGGTGGCAGAGGCCGAAACGTACAAGCGGCTTCGTCATGACCACGAGAAGGAAGAGATCTCAAGAATGCCTCCGAAGAAGAAGATCGCAGCGCTCGTCAAGGTGCAGCTGCAGGCCGGCTCCGCGACCCCGGCCCCGCCGGTCGGTACCGCGCTCGGTCCGCACGGCGTCAACATCATGGAGTTCTGCAAGGCGTACAACGCCCAGACCGAGTCCATGCGCGGCAACGTGATCCCCGTCGAGATCACCATCTACGAGGACCGCTCGTTCACCTTCATCACGAAGACCCCGCCGGCCGCTGAGCTGATCAAGAAGGCCGCCGGCCTGAAGAAGGGCTCGTCCGTCCCGCACAAGGACAAGGTCGGCAAGCTGACCAAGGACCAGGTGCGCGAGATCGCGACCACCAAGCTGCCCGACCTCAACGCGAACGACATCGACGCCGCGATGAAGATCGTCGAGGGCACCGCCCGCTCCATGGGCGTCACCACCGACTGATACGTGGGAGAGCCGCGCTGGCTCGCTAACCACATCTCCTCTTAACTACCGAAGGAATCACCATGCAGCGCAGCAAGACCTACCGCGCGGCGTCGGAGACGTTCGACAAGAACGAGCTCTACGCCCCGCTGGCCGCGATCAAGATCGCCAAGGGCTCCAGCAAGAAGAAGTTCGACGAGACCGTTGACGTCGTCATGCGTCTCGGCGTCGACCCCCGCAAGGCCGACCAGATGGTGCGCGGCACCGTCAGCCTGCCCCACGGCACCGGTAAGACGATGCGCGTCATCGTCTTCGCCGCTGCTCCGGACAAGGCCGAGGCCGCTCGCGAGGCCGGCGCGGACGTCGTCGGTGCCGACGACCTCATCGAGAAGGTCTCCGGCGGTTGGCTCGACTTCGACGCCGTCGTCGCGACCCCCGACATGATGGGCAAGGTCGGCCGCCTCGGCCGCGTGCTCGGCCCCCGTGGCCTCATGCCGAACCCGAAGACCGGCACCGTCACCCCGGACCCGGCCAAGGCCGTGACCGACATCAAGGGCGGCAAGATCGACTTCCGGGTCGACCGTCACGCCAACCTTCACTTCATCATCGGCAAGGCCTCCTTCTCCGAGGCTCAGCTCGCCGAGAACTACGCCGCTGCTCTCGAGGAGGTGCTTCGTCTGAAGCCGTCCTCCTCCAAGGGCCGCTACCTGAAGAAGGTCACCCTCTCGACCACCATGGGCCCCGGTGTCCAGGTCGACCCCAACCGCATCAAGAACGTTGCGGGCGAGGACGAGTAAGTCTCGCGTCAAGACGATGGCCCGCCACCCCGAGGGGTGGCGGGCCATCGTCGTACAAAGAGTCGTAGAGTTCGGCGCATGAATCTGCGGAAGCTTGCTGCTGCCCTGACCGTTCCTGCCCTGGGGCTGGCGCTCGCCGCCTGCGGAGGCGGTGACGAAGGCGGCACCTCGGCGTCGGGTGCGAAGCTGGTCAAGGCCGACACCCTGACCATCTGCACGCACCTGCCCTACAAGCCGTTCGAGTTCAACGAGGGCGGCGAGGTCGTCGGCTTCGACGTCGACGTGCTCAAGATCGCGGCCGACTCCGAGAAGCTCAAGACGGACGTCGTCAACATCGGCTGGGAGACCATCGTCTCCGGCGAGGCGCTCAACTCCGGCAAGTGCGACGTCGCCGCCGGCGCGATGACGATCACCGAAGAGCGCGAGAAGGTCATGGACTTCACCGAGCCCTACTTCGAGGCGACCCAGGCGCTGATGACCAAGAAGGGCGCCGGGTACGCGTCGCTCGACGACCTCGCCGGCAAGACCATCGCCGTCCAGGAGGCCACCACCGGTGCCGACTACGTCAAGGAGCACGCTCCGAAGGACGCCAAGATCATCACGCTCGAGGACTCGGCGCTGATGATGCAGGCGGTCAAGAGCGGCAAGGCCGACGCCGGTGTCAACGACAACGGCCTGCTCTACGACTTCGTCAAGAACAACACCGACACCGAGATCACCAGCGAGTTCCAGACCGGTGAGTCCTACGGCTTCTCGGTCAAGAAGAACGGCAACGACAAGCTGCTCGACGTGCTCAACAAGGCCATCAACGACAAGGCCGCCTACGACGAGGTCTACAAGAAGTGGTTCGGGGAGGCTGCCGCCCAGTGACGGGCACGGCAGTGGTTCCCAAGAAGCGGATGTCGCCGCGCAAGCGTGCGGCGCTCGTTCGTTACGTCCAGTACGCCCTGCTGGTGCTGCTGGTCGTCGTCCTGGCCCTGATCGCGGACTGGGGCGAGATCAGGCGCGCGTTCCTCGACCTGGACATCGCGGGAGCACAGTTCCCCGACGTCATCGTGATCGCCCTCAAGAACACGATCATCTACACCGCCTGCGGCTTCGCCTTCGGGCTCGCGCTCGGCCTCGTGCTGGCGCTGATGCGGCTCTCGAGCGTCGGTCCGTACCGGTGGATCTCCACCGGCATCATCGAGCTCTTCCGTGGGCTGCCGGCGCTGGTCGTGTTCCTGGTGCTCGGACTCGGGCTCTCGCTGGCCTTCGGGACCCAGCTCTCCAACCTCACCACCGTCACCCTGGCGCTCGGTCTGGTCGGCGGTGCCTACATGGCCGAGACGATCCGGGCCGGCATCCAGGCGGTGCCGAAGGGACAGTACGAGGCCGCCCGCACCCTGGGCATGACCCACAGCCGGGCGATGATCACGATCGTGCTCCCGCAGGCGTTCCGGGTGATCCTGCCGCCGCTGACCAACGAGCTGATCCTGCTCACCAAGGACTCCTCGCTGGTCTACATCCTCGGGCTGTCCTTGGACGAGTACGAGCTCACCGCCTTCGGTCGAGAGAACATGAACGCCAACGCCAACCTGACCCCGATGGTCACGATCGCGCTGTGCTACCTGCTGATCACGGTGCCGCTCTCGATCGTCGTACGCCGCCTGGAAGCCAAGTCGGGGAAGGCCCGCTGATGACCGTCACTGCTGACCGCGGCGCAGCCGCGATCGACGTACAACAGCTGCACAAGTACTTCGGCGACAACGAGGTGCTCAAGGGCATCGACTTCCACATCGGCCGCGGCGAGGTCGTCTGCGTGATCGGCCCCTCCGGGTCCGGCAAGTCGACCCTGCTGCGCTGCGTGAACCTGCTCGAGCAGCCGACCAGCGGCACGATCCTGGTCGAGGGCGACGAGATCACCGACCCCGACGCGGACGTGGACGCGCTGCGGGCGCGGATCGGGATGGTCTTCCAGCAGTTCAACCTGTTCCCGCACATGACGGTGCTGCGCAACCTGACGGTCGCCCAGGAGAAGGTGCTCAAGCGCGGTCGCGCCGAGGCCACGCAGGTCGCCCGGGCCAACCTGGAGAAGGTCGGGCTCTCGGACAAGGCCGACGCCTACCCGGCTCACCTCTCCGGTGGCCAGCAGCAGCGCGTCGCCATCGCGCGTGCCCTGTCGATGAACCCCGACATGATGCTCTTCGACGAGCCCACCTCCGCGCTCGACCCCGAGCTCGTCGGGGACGTCCTGGCCGTCATGAAGGACCTCGCCTCCGAGGGCATGACCATGATGGTCGTGACCCACGAGATGGGCTTCGCCCGCGAGGTCGCCGACAAGGTCGTCTTCATGGACGGCGGTGTGATCGTCGAGGAGGGCCTGCCCGCCGACGTGCTCGGCAACCCGCAGCACGAGCGCACTCAGGCGTTCCTCTCCCGGGTGCTCTGAGACTGGATGTTCACCGACATACCTCGGTGAACATCCAGCGCGCCACCGGCGCAGTGACCGCCGCGAGGACGAGGCACAGACCGGTGCCGGTGAGCCAGACCGTCGGCACGGCGTGTGACAACAGGCCGGTGGCGAGCACCGGGCCGATCGTCTGCGCGATCCCCCAACAGGTCCCGTACGCCGCCAGGTAGCCCGCTCGCGACGCGTCGGTCGCCAACCCGGCCACGAGCGCGATCGATGGGCCGAGGAGAAGCACCTCGCCGAGTGCCACGATCCCGGAGCCGACGGCGAGGAGCGGCAGCGGTGCTGCGTACGCGACGACGGCGAAGCCGACGGCCATCAGGACCAGTCCCGCGCGGATGAGCGTGAACGGCCGGGCGGCGGCGCCGCGGAGCAGGCGCTGGCCGGCGACCGTGACCAGCGCGGCGACCACGAGGAGCCAGCCGGTCGCTGCGGCGTCGTGGCCGCGGGCGGAGACGGTGAGGGGGAGCGCGATCGTGCTGAGGATCCATGCGGTCGCGAACCCGGTGCCGAGGGCGAGCATGATCAGGAGCCGGCGGTCGCGCCAAGGACTCCGGCCGCGTCGCTGCGGGCCCGCCACCCGGCCACCGGTGTCGCGGACGAGGGCGAGGACGAGCCCCGCGGCGCACAGACAGGTGACCGCGTCGGCGACGAAGAGCAGGCGTAGGTCGACGCCGCCGACCAGAGCCGCCAGCGCTCCCGCCGCCACGCCCGCGACGGCCATCGCGGCCCCGTAGAGCCCGTACGCCTGCGGCCGCCGCTCGACCTCCACCGACTCCGCGATCAGCGCCTGGGAGGCGGGCTCGTAGATCTCGTAGGCCAGCCCGAGCAGCGTCGCGCCGACCAGCGCACCGCCGATGCCCGGGGACGCAGCGATGACCAGCTGTGCCGCCGCACAGGCCACGAGTCCCGCGACGATGGTCGGGCGACGGCCCACGGTGTCGGCCATCCAGCCGCCGAGGAGCCGTGACGGGATGGTGGCGGCGCCGAACGCCGTCACGACCGCGCCGGCCGTGGCGAGGGATGCGCCGTGCACCTCGACCAGGGCTACGGCCATGAACGCCATGGCGAACGACCCCAGCCGGTTGACCGCTCGGGCGATGACCAGCGCGACGAGCGACCGCGGCCATCTTGCGCGTTGGTGACTGGCCAATGGTTGAATGACGGTCATGAGTGCGACGGTAGATCCGGCGATGGTGACTGGTCAAATACATTTCGACAGTCACGTACACACGGTGACCGATCAGGCCTGCAGACTCGTCAACGCGCTGACCCCCGGTCACGACGGCACCCGACCCGTCGAGCCGCCACCCGAGGGGCAGCGGGCCCAGATCGTCCACGACCTGCTGGCCCGACCCGACTACGACCCGCGGGTCGACGAGTCCGCCGCCGACGGGATGGTCACCCTCGCCGAGTCGCTGCGGGTCGTCTTTCAGGCCGCGGCGAGCGATGACCTCGACACCGCGGCGACCACGGTCAACGGGCTCCTGCGGGAGATGGGCTCCGTCCCGCAGCTCGACCGGGCCCGCGGAGGCGGTTGGACGCTCCACTTCCACGGTCGCGAGCCCGGCCTGGTCGTCGGCTGGGGTGCCGGGATCGCCGCCGGGCTCGCGTTGGCGATCGGCTCGGACCTCGCCGGCCGGCTCGGCGTTTGCCAGGCGGCTCCCTGTGACCGCGTCTACGTCGACACCTCCAAGAACGCCGGCCGCCGCTTCTGCTCGACGCGATGCCAGAGCCGTGTGAAGGCTGCCGCACACCGGGCCCGCCAGAGGTAGCGGCGTGCGAACTGATCCCGGGACAGTGGACTGGTCGGCGGCCCTCGAGTGGGCCCAGGAGAAGCTGGGGGATCCGGCCGGTGACGTACGGCGCCTCTCCGGTGGCTGGACCTCGACCATGCTCGCGATCTCGGGCGACGGCCACGAGCCGGCGGTGCTCCGGCTGATGACCAACGAGCCGTGGCGTACGCACGGCGAGCCGCTCACCACCCGGGAGAGCGAGATCCAGCGGATGCTCGCGGCCACGGACGTGCCGGCGCCGAGGTCGCTCGCGCTCGACGCCACGGGTGAACGCTGCGGGCATCCTGCCCATCTGATGACACTGCTCCCGGGCAGGATCGAGCCGCAGCGCGACGACGCCGCCTCGCTCGTCCGGTTCGCGGAGCTGCTGGCGAGCATCCATGCGATCGAGGCGACCATCGACGTACGCAGCTACCAGTCGTGGGCGTGGGAGGCGAAGTTCGTCGTGCCGGCGTGGGCCACAGATGCGGGTCTGTGGGAGGACGCGTTCGCGCTGCTGCGCGGCGAGCCGCCGGCGTACGAACCCTGCTTCATCCACCGTGACTTCCAGCCGCGCAACGTGCTGTGGGATCGCGATGAGATCACCGGTGTCGTCGACTGGGTGGAGACGTCGATCGGACCGGCCTGGCTGGACGTGGCCCACTGTGCGACCAATCTGGCGATCATGCACAGCAACGAGGTCGCGGACCGGTTCGCCGATGCGTACGTCACGACGACCGGTCGCCCGCCACAGCCCTACTTCGACGTGATGGACGTGGTCGGCTTCCTCCCGCCACCCGGGAGGGCGTCGTTCATCACCGATCCGGCCGAGCTGGCCCGCCTCGAGCAGCGGCTTGCCGTGGTCCTGCCGAGATGCCGCTGAGCCCGGCTTCGGATGCCAGTAGGGTCGGCGGCGTGCCCACGCCTGACGACTACTTCGTGACCCTCGGTGAGCTGCAGACCGGGTTCGCGGCCGCGCTGAAGCAGGCCGACCCGGACCTGCCGGTGCCGTCCTGCGACGACTGGTCGGTCGGAGACCTGGCCGACCACCTGGCCGGGGTGCACCACTGGGCTGCGGCGATGGCTCGCGACGAGGTCGAGGAGCCGCTGCCGGTCCCGTTGGACCTGGTCGCGACCTACGAGGCGCAGGCCGCCGAGCTGCGCGAGACGCTGTCCGGGCTCGGGCCGGAGGCGACCGGCCGGATCCTCAACGGGCTGACCGAGGACGGCCGTGGGCCGGTCTCGTTCTGGTACCGACGCCAGGTGCACGAGACCCTCATCCACCTCTGGGACATTCGGACCGCGCTCGGGCTCTCGGCGCCCGAGGCGACCGCGGAGCTCTGGGCCGACACCGTCGACGAGGTGCTGACCGTGATGTACCCGCGGCAGGTCGCCCTGAAGCGCACCCGCAAGGTCGTCACCCGCATCGAGCTCACCGCCACCGACACCGGCGACACCTGGGCGATCGGAGCACCGAACGCGGTGCAGAAGGTCTCCGTCACCGGATCCGCTCGCGACCTGGCGCTGCTGCTCTGGGGACGTACGTCGCCCAAGACCGCCGAGCTCACCGTCACCGGTGACGAGGCCGCCCTGGCCGAGGCGCTCTCACGCGCGCTCGTCCCGTAGCCGGGCGAGCCGAGAGAGCCGGTCGCGGTCGGCCCGGCCGGTCCAGTAGCCGACCCAGACCGCCCCGGCGAGCGAGAAGAGCCCGAGCGCGACCGGCGCGGCGGCGATCGAGAAGACCGCGGCCAGCCCGGAGACCAGGAGCGGTCCACCGGTGCCGCCGAGGTCGCCGCACAGCCGCCAGCCGCCGAGGAACTGGGCGCGCCCGTCGGCCGGTGCGGCATCGGCGCCCATCGTCATCACGATCCCCGAGCCGAGACCGTTGCCGACGGCGATCAGCGCCATCACCGCGCCCAGGCTGAGCGCGTCGTGGGTGAGGGGGAGGAGCAGGCAGCCGACGCCGACGGCGAGCACCACCGGGATCGCCACGACCTGCCGCCCGCGGCGGTCGAGGAGCCAGCCGCCGGGGAGGGTGAGGGCGATGTCGACCAGCGCGGCGCCGGCGAAGAGCAGGGACACCACCGAGGCGTCGAGGTGGATGTGATCGGCCCACAGCGGGAGCAGGCCGGTGCGTACGGACCGCGAGATCCCGATGATCACCACGGCCACCCCGAGCGTGGCGAAGGTCCGGCGGTGCGCCCACAGCACGCTGCGTACGCTCAGGTGTCCCTGCTCGCGCGTACGGGTCCGGCCGAGCTCGGGCATCCAGCCGCCGATCACCGCCGAGCACAGCGACATCGCGGCCGCGAACAGGAAGACGACCGGCAGTCCGAAGAGATGGATGAGGCCGGCGCCGAGCAGCGGGCCGACGAAGACCCCGAGCCGGAACGACCCGCCCAGCAGCGACATCGCTCGTGCCCGGTGGGAGAGCGGTGTCGCGTCGATGAGGAAGCCCTGCCGCGCGATCAGGAACGCCGTCCAGCTCATCCCGCTCACGAAGACGGCGATCGCGAGCACGGCGACCGAGCTGCTGAGGAACGCCACGGTCATCGCCACCGCGTCGAGCGCGCCGGCCCCCATCAACGTACGCCGCTCGCCGATCCTCGCCACCAGGGAGCCCGCGGGCAACGAGGTGGCCAGCGACCCGATCCCGAGCAGCGCGACCACGAACGCGGCCATCGACGCGTCCGCGCCGAGGTCGGAGGCCCGCAGGGCGAGCACCGGCATCACCGCGCCGTGCCCCATGGAGCTGACGATCGAGGGCGCGTACGCCACCACCGCGATGTCTCGGAAGCGGAACTCCTGGGTCGTCGTCTCCGTCGTCACCCCTTTACTCTGCCTTATTCGTTACCAAGGCTCACTATTTTTATTGCTGCGCGAGACGACCGGAGCGAGGTCGAGCGGCGAGCTTGCTCGTCCGCTCGCGCCGAGCGAGGGAGTGACCGCGCGAAGCGCGGAGACGG
>NZ_JZDQ02000025.1 GCF_000960475.2 Nocardioides luteus
TCAGAGCGGACGCCGACGGCGGCGAACGCGACCGGTGTCGGGAAGGGCTGAGATGCTTGAGTCGATGTCCACCACAACACAGGCCCGGCGCGGCCGCCGGCCCGTCTTCTGGGCCGGGATCACCCTGGTCCTCGCCGGGCTGGCGGTCCTCGGCTACGTCGCCTGGGAGTTCTACGGGACGACCTACGTCAGCAAGCGGCACCAGCACGACGCGACCTCGAAGATCGAGAGGGCGTGGGGCTCGGGACGGACCGAGGTCAGGACCGAGTTCGGGTCGGCGAAGGCGCTGATCGAGATCCCCCGGTTCGGGAAAGACTACCGGATCCCGGTCCTCGAGGGCACCTCCGATCGTGCTTTGGGCGCCGGTTTCGGCCACTTCGACGGCACCGCCGGGCCGGGTGAGGTGGGCAACTTCGCGCTCGCCGGCCACCGGATCACCCACGGCGAACCGCTCCGCAACCTCCCCGAGCTCCGCGAAGGCGACAAGATCCGGGTGCTGACCAGGGAGATGACGTACGTCTATGCCCTCACCAGCGACGGCGACGACCTGGTCGTGCCGTTCGCCTCGGTGTGGGTCACCGACCCACTTCCCGACAACCCCGAGCCGGGCGGGGTCGAGCCGGCCCAGAAGAAGGGACAGCGCCTGATCACCCTGACCACCTGCTCGGAGCTCTTCCACACCGACAACCGGATGATCGCCTTCGGCAGGCTCGTCGCCGAGAAACCGACGCCGTAGGACGGTCGGCAGGTCCGGCCCTGAATGAAAGTGGTCCGGATGGGGTACCTCTCGGCATGACCGAATGCACCCCACAGCAGACGGGCGAGACGCCGTTGTCAGTCGTGGGCCCGCATCGCGTCGGCGCCGAGCTGCGCGATCGGATCGAGCCTGGTGACCTCCCGGGTGGCCAGGTCGACCATCACCGCGGTGTCCGCGGGCACCGGCGTCCAGCCGGGCTGGTCGAGACCGCTCGAGACGATCTCGAGGCCCTGGTCGGTCCGGCGGTAGTCCATCGCGAAGTACTCCGTGGTGTGCCGCGGCGGGATGTCGCCCTCGTCGTCGAAGAGCTCGCGCAGGGCCCGCAGCGGCGAGTCGGCTCGCGAGTTGATGTGGATCGCGAACATGTGGGTCGGGGTCAGCATGAGCGCGTTCAGGCTGCAGCGCGGGAACTTCCGGACCAGCGTGGCCAGCGCCCGGCTGACCCCCTCGGCCTCGTCGCCGTACTTCTCGACGGTCTGGTGGACGAAGTGGAAGTAGCGCTCGCTGTCGGTGTCGCCGCGCAGCCGCTGACGCGACTCCGGGGTCAGCAGCGCCTCGAGCTCCGCGATCGGCGAGATGTGGCCGTTGTGCGCGAAGGCGGCGCCGTCGGTCAGGAACGGGTGGGTGTTCTCCGGACGTACGTCGAGGCCGCCCGTCGCCCAGCGCAGATGCACGAACCCGGCATCCGAGAGCGGGGTGTCGACGAGTCTGCGGTAGGTCTCGTCGACCTGCGCCGAATGCGGCGAGCTCGTCGTCCGGGTGCCCTCGGGCGTGTGCCACGCCATCCCCCAGCCGTCGGCGTGCACGGAGGTGAGCGAGGTGAACGCCCTCAGGCCCTCCTCCCCCAGCAGATCGGCTACGGCGCAGGGCGAATCCGTCACATATCCGAACAGACGACACATCGTCGAGCGGCTCCTTTCAGAGGCAGGTGCGAGCGTTGACCAGAGACTCCTCGAGCAGTACCCACGACCAGGTCAGGACAGTCGGCGTCGAGGAGGAGCTCCTCCTCGTCGACGCCGAGACCGGCGTCCCGCGGTCGGTGGCCAGCGAGGTGCTCCGGGTGGCACGTCGGCGCGGCGACACCGACGGCCGGGCCGGCGAGCCCGGCGGCTCGGTGGGACCGGAGATGCAGGAACAACAGGTCGAGACCGACACCCCTCCGGAGGAGTACCTCGGGCTCCTCGAGCAGGACCTGCGGCGGTGGCGCGACAAGGCTCGTGCGGCCGCCACCGAGGCGGGCGCACTGATCCTGGCCAGCGGTACGACCCCGTTGCCGGTGCGTCCCCGGACCTTCGACGACGAGCGCTATGCGGCGATCACCGAGCAGTTCGGGCTGACCGCCAGCGAGCAGCTCACCTGCGGCTGCCATGTGCACGTCTCGGTCGCCTCCGACGACGAGGCCGTGGGGGCGCTCGACCGGATCCGGGTCTGGCTGCCCGTGCTGCTCGCGGTGAGTGCCAACTCGCCGTTCTGGCAGGGCGCCGACTCGGGCTACGCGAGCTACCGGTCCCAGGCGATGACGCGGTGGCCCACCAACGGGCCGACGGAGATCTTCGGCACCGGCCAGGCGTACGCCGACCACCTGCGCCTCCTCGTCGAGACGGGGGTGCCGCTGGACGAGGGCATGGCCTACTTCGACGCCCGCCCCTCCCGCAACTACCCGACCCTCGAGATCCGGGTCGCCGACGTCTGTCTCGACACCCGCGACGCCGTGCTCGTCGCCGCCCTCGCGCGGGCGCTGGTCGAGACGGGGGCCTGGGAGTGGGAGCAGGGCCGGCCGGCCGATCCCGCCTCGGTCGCCGTGCTCCGGCTCGCCATGTGGCAGGCGGGCCGGCACGGGCTCGCCGGCGAGCTGCTCGACCCGAAGACCCATCGGCCCAGACCGGCCCGCGAGGTGGTGGACCACCTGATCGAGCACGTCGCGCCGGCGCTGCGTCACACCGGCGACCTGGTCCGGGTCGAGCAGGGCATCAGCCGCGTCTTCACCGCCGGCACCGGCTCCCAGACCCAGCGCAGGATCCACGCCGAGGAGGGCCGGCTCGACCGGGCCGTGGTCCGGCTGGCCGAGCTCACCTGAGCATCCAACCCCCAAACAGGAGGCATCTGCTGTCATGATCCGATTCGGGCAACTCGACATCGACTTCGACGATCGCGTGCTGACCCCGCGTACCTGGACCGTCCGTCAGTCCGAGTGGGCGGCCGAGCTGTCCGCGGAGCTGCCGGACGGGCCGATGCTCGAGCTGTGCTCGGGCGCCGGCCAGATCGGGCTGCTCGCGGCCGCGCTCACCGGCCGCCGCCTGGTGTGCGTCGATGCCGACCCGGTCGCGTGCGCGTTCACCCGCGCCAACGCCGAGCGCGCCGGGGTGTCCCACCTGGTCGAGGTACGCCACGGCAGCATGGAGCACGCGCTCGACCCCGACGAGCGCTTCGTCCTGGTGATCGCCGATCCGCCGTGGGTGCCGTCCGCCGAGGTCGGCCGCTACCCCGAGGACCCGCTCCTGGCCATCGACGGCGGCGCCGACGGGATGCGGGTCGCCGAGATGTGCGTGACGACGACCGCCCGGCACCTCTCCCCCGGCGGCTCGGCCGTTCTCCAGCTCGGTACGCCCGCGCAGGCCGATCGCGTGCTGGAGCTGGTCGAGGGCGGCGACCTGAGCGTCGAGGAGGTCCGCGACTCACCGGGCGAAGGCGTACTCGTGCACCTCGCCCGGGCAGCGGTGCCGAGCATGACGCGCCCGGCCGCGGGGTACCGAGAGCTCGAGGGAAAGGTGGGCTGAGATGCTGCCGAAGTCGCGTGGCACCCTGAGTGCCGCTGTGTTCAACGCGCTCCAGAGTGGCGCGACCGCAGGCCTGGAGCCCGCTCCGGAGTCCGACGAGGACGCGCAGATCGCGTTGTGGGCGCTCTACGAGCTCCACTACCGCGGCTTCGAGGAGGTCGATCCCGACCTGGAGTGGGACGCGGACCTGCTGCGTCTGCGCCGCGGCCTGGAGAGGCCGTTCGAGGCGGAGCTCCAGCGACGCTGGGCGCAGAGCGACCTCCACGCGGATCCCGAGCTGGACCTGGCCCGCCTGATCGACGGGCACGACGGCCCGTCGCTGGCACGGTTCGTGCAGCGCAAGGCGGATCGCGAGCAGGTGCTCGAGATCCTGCAGCACCGCTCTCTCTACCATCTCAAGGAGGCCGATCCGACCAGCTGGGTCGTGCCCCGCCTCGACACCCGGCCCAAGGCCGCGATGATGGAGATCCTCTTCGACGAGTACGGCGACGGTGACCCGAACCGCCTGCACCACCATCTGTTCCGACGCGGCATGGAAGCGGCCGGCCTGCGCACCGACCACGCCTGCTACGTCGACGAGGCACCGGTCGAGATCCTCGCGATGAACAACGCACTGTCGCTGTTCGGGCTCCACCGCCGGCTCCGCGGAGCGGCGCTCGGCCACTTCGCCGCGTTCGAGTCGACGAGCTCGGTGCCGTCGCGACAGCTCGCCCAGGGCCTACGCCGCCTGGACTTCCCCGAGGAGATGGCCGCCTACTACGACGAGCACGTCGAGGCCGACTCCGTCCACGAGCAGGTCGCCCGGCGCGACGTGTGCGGCGCGTACCTCGAGGAGAACCCGAGCGATCGCGACCTGCTGTTCCTCGGCGCCTTCACCTGCCTCGACCTGGAGGCTCGGTACGCCCGAGCCATGCTCGCCCGGTGGGATGCCGCATGAGCGACTTCGAGCACGCCTCGATCGTGCTGTGCCCGGCCGGACCGATGCTCCTGCGTGGGGAGCACGAGATCCAGGACGCCGACGGCAAGACCCATCGCACGGTGCGCCCGGTCAGTGCGGTCTGCATGTGCGGCGGGTCGGCGATCAAACCGTGGTGCGACGGTACGCACCGGCTGATCGCCGCGAAGGCGCGCGGCGACGACGAGACCGATGGGTGAGAGGAGCCCGCGGTGGTTCGACTTCGTCGGGTCTCGGCGGAGGAGCCGGGGTGGACCCGCCGGCGCGCGGGTCGGGGCTTCGTCTACCTCGACGAGTCCGGGAACCGGCTGCCGGAGGATGCGGCGGCGCGGATCCGCGCCCTGGCCATCCCGCCCGCCTGGGAGAACGTCTGGATCTGTCCCCGTGACAACGGGCACCTCCAGGCCGTCGGGACCGACGCCGCCGGCCGCCGCCAGTACCTCTACCACCCCGACTGGCGGGCCAAGCGCGACCAGGAGAAGTTCGACCGGGTGCTGGAGCTCGGGGCCGTCCTCCCCCGCGTACGCGAACGGGCGGAGCGGGATCTGGCCACCACCGGGATGAGCGATGCCCGAGCGGCCGCGCTCGCGCTGCGGCTGCTGGACCTGGGGTGCTTCCGGATCGGCAGCGACGCCTACGCCGACGACAACGGCGGCTTCGGCCTGACGACGCTGGAGCGTCGCCACGTGCGCAGACGGGGCGACGCCTACGTCTTCGACTTCACCGGGAAGTCGGGCGTCCACCACACCATCAGCATCGACGACCCGCTCTCGGTGGAGGCGATCGCGCAGCTGCGTCGCCGGCGTGCCGGGTTCGAGGAGCTCCTCGCCTACAAGCAGGGCCGGCGGTGGCAACGGCTCACGCCGGCCATGGTCAACGACTACATGCGTGAGCTGAGCGGCCTGGAGGTGTCGGCGAAGGACTTCCGGACCTGGCACGCCACCGTGCTCGCTGCCCTCGCCCTGGCCGAGGACCCGCACGCCTCCGGGCGGGCGACCCCGACCGCGAGGTCGCGTCGCAAGCAGCAGGTCGCCGCGATCAAGGAGGTCGCGGAGTACCTCGGGAACACGCCGGCGGTCGCACGGAGCTCCTACATCGATCCGCGGGTGCTCGAGCTGCACGAGCAGGGGCGCACGATCCGCGTACGCGGCGGCCTGGGCAAGGACCCGCGGGCACGTCAGGCCGCGGCAGAGCGCGCCGTCCTGCGCCTGCTGGCGCAGGACGACGCCTGACCGCTCCTCAGCCTTCGACGCCGGTGGCCTCGTGGGAGGAGCCGACCGGCTTGCTCTCCGGTGATCCGCGCTGCCTGAGGTAGATCGCCAGGACGGCCATGGAGCCGACCGCCAGGAACTCCGACTGCCAGTTCTGCAGGGTGCGCGCCCAGAAGTCGGAGTGCAGCAGATAGGAGCCCCAGGTGATCGGGTCACGCAGCTGCTGCAGCCTGACCTCGTTGTACGAGGCCCACCCGGCCACCGACTGGACCATCCAGGAGAGCAGGAAGATGACGCCCATGGTGATACCGAGCGACCGGGAGTAGAGCGCGGTCCGCAGACCGCCGACCCGGGCGAGCTTGGGCGAGTCGTCACGGGCGTACGCACCGACCCGCTGCTTCTCGTCGGACTCCTGGCCCGCGTCCCCGAGCGGCTTGGACTCCGGGGAACCTCGTTGCACCAGCCAGACGGTCAGCATGACGTAGAGGAGGAACTGGAGATACTCGCTCTGCCAGTTCTCCGTGACATCCACGGCGAAGCTGGCCGAGGTGAGGTAGCCACCCAGCGTGATCCGGTCGAGGCCGTCGGCGAACAGCTCATCGTTCAGCTGGTGCCACCCGGCGATGGCCTGGCCGGCGAGGCTGCCCAGGAAGAGCACCCCGAAGGCGAGGCTGAGCGAGTTCTCCTTGAGGAACCGGCGCATCGCTCCCCCTCACCCGTGCCTCAGCGCGAGCACGAACGTGTAGAGCAGTCCGATGCCGATGACCGCCAGGTAGGCGGCGTACATGATTCGCATCTCAACCTCCGTGCAGCGCGCAGTCGTAGGGCTTCGGCGGCTGCGGGGTGCAGCCGGCCGCGTGCAGCAGCCAGTCGTCGGCGAACCGGGTCAGGAAGAGCGTCTCGCCCTGGAAGCGGACCTCGGCCATCGTCCCGAAGACGTCCACGCGATCGAGAGCACCCGGCTCGGGCAGCTGCTCCTCGGGCAGCGCCTCGGAGCAGGGCTTCTTGGCGGCTGCCTCCAGCTCGGTCCGCGTCTCCGGGGCGAGCAGCGCGCACGCGCCTGCCCAGTCCTGCCCCTTGATCGCGTCATGGAAGGAGGCGACGCGGTCACGTACGGCGTCCTCCTGCCCGGAGGCACACCCGGTGAGGATCATCGGGAGAAGCAGTGCCAGCGTCGTGAACCACCACCGCATCGGATCTCCTCAGTCGCGGGCGGCCCGTGCCGCACCGGCCTCCGTGGCTTCGCCGCTGGTCTGCAGCTGGCCGCCCTGGTCCTCCAGGTGGGCACGGACGAACCAGTGGAAGAGCTCGAGCTGCTCGGTCTGGCCGATCAGGATGTCCTGGGTCACCAGGTCGAGGTCCTCGAGGGCCTTGATCGCCTTGCGGTAGGACTCGATGACGCCGCGGTAGGTGACGTCGAGCGCGGCGAGGTGCTCCTGGGTGGTGGCGCGGCCGATGCTGTAGTCGTTCCACTCACGCTCCTCGACCAGCGCGCCCGGGGTGCCTCGCGGGGCACCACCCAGGGTCGCGATGCGCTCGGCGAGCGCATCGGCCATCGCGCGTACTGCGTCGACCTGGGGGTCGATCATCTCGTGGACCGCGATGAAGTGCGGGCCCACGACGTTCCAGTGCACGTGCTTGAGGGTGAGCTGGAGATCGTTCGCGGCATGCAGGCGCGACTGGAGCAGGTCGATGGTCGTCCGAGCAGCGCTCTCGTCCATGCCCGGGATCGTGTAGTGCAGCGTGTCGGTCGTCATGGCCAGATCGGTACCCGCACCCGCTCGATTCATACCAGCACAGGGGTGCGAATAAACTTTGCGCGTGCCCGCCCTTCTCAGCTCGCCGTCCCGTGTGTTCCGGATCGTCGCCACCGCCGAGGCGGTGACCTGGACGGGCCTGCTCGGCGGCATGTTCCTGAAGTACGTCACCGAGACGACCGAGCTCGGCGTCAGCATCTTCGGGATGCTGCACGGGATCGTCTTCATCACCTACTGCGTGACGACGGTCGCGATCGCGGTCGACCAGCGGTGGTCCTTCGGACGGCTGGTCGCCGGGCTCGCCTCGTCGATCCCGCCGCTGCTGACCCTCTGGTTCGAGCGCTACGCCGAGCGCCGCGGCCTCCTGGCGCCGTCGTGGCGGCTCATCGAAGAGTCTCCGGCCCGCGCCCTCGAGCGCCCGCTCGCCTGGCTCCTCCGCAATCCGGTACGCGGCCTGGCCACCGGTCTCGCGAGTGTCGCCGCGCTGACCGTGGTCGCGCTCGTCGCCGGGCCGCCGGTCGGCTGACCTCCGCCGCCGTTCTGCGCGGTCGGATCAGCTCACGGCGGCGGCGATCTCGACCTCGCCGCTGCGTACGACCTCCCCGCAGGCCTTGCAGGCCAGCACGGGGTGGAACTCCGCGCCGCAGGAGTGCTCGAACCTGAGCGGCGGGCCGTCCTCGCCGGCCAGGTGACGGTCCCCGAACTCGCGCATCGCGGCGATGATCGGCCCGAGCGAGCGCCCGAGCTCGGTCAGGTGGTACTCGAACCTCGGGGGACGTTGCTCATACTGGACCCGGGTCACCAGTCCGTGCGCCTCGAGGCTGCGCAGGCGATCGGTGAGGATGTCGCGCGGCCCGCCCGTGAACCGGACGATCTCCTCGAACCGGCGACTTCCCAGGAACAGCTCGCGGACGACGAGCAGGGTCCACTTGGAGCCGACGAGCTCGAGCGTCCGCGCCACCGAGCACTCACGTACGTCCGTCTTCATGGTTCGATCCTAAACGAGTTGGAAAATCAAACCAACCCGAGTACGTTGGAAAAACCAACCCACAGGCAACGGCGCCCGCGCCGTCGAACAGGAGAACCACATGCCCACTCTCGCGAACGCGGTCGTCCTGGTGACCGGGGCGAACGGCGGCCTCGGCACCCACTTCGTCAACCAGGCCCTGGAGCGCGGAGCCGCCAAGGTGTACGCCGCCGCCCGCACTCGCCGCGAGTGGGGCGACCCCCGCATCGTGCCGCTGAAGCTGGACGTGACCGACCACGACTCGGTCGCAGAGGCGGCGGCTCTCGCGGGGGACGTCACGGTCCTCATCAACAACGCGGGCAGCTCGAACGGCGCCCGCGTGACCGGTGACCTGGGCGCCGTGCGCGACCTCTTCGAGACCAACTTCTGGGGAGCCCTCGACGTCACCAACACCTTCCTGCCGTCGCTGCGCGCCAGCAAGGGTGTCGTGCTCAACGTGCTCTCGGTCCTGAGCTGGTACGGCATCGGCGACGCCTACAGCGCCACCAAGGCCGCGCTCTGGTCGGCGACCAACACCCAGCGCCTCGCGCTGGCCGGCGACGGCATCCACGTCGCCTCCCTGCACCTGGGCTACACCGACACCCCGATGACGGCCCGCATCACCGAGCCGAAGAACGACCCGGCCGACGTGATCCGCAGCGCATACGACGGACTCGAGGGCGACGCGTACGAGATCCTCGCCGACCAGGTGAGCGCCGACGTCAAGGCCGGTCTCGCTCAGCCGATCGAGGCGCTCTACCCGCAGCTGAGCCGCTGATGACCGGCGATCTCGAGGCCTTCTACCTGCCGACCGACGACGGCAACGTCTTCGAGTCGACCCCGGCGACGGCCAGCCCCTGGGACCACTCGCTGCAGCATGGTGGCCCTCCCGCCGCGCTGCTGGCCCGGGCGGTCGAGTCGGTGCGTACGGACCCAGGGCTGTCGATCGCACGGTTCACGGCCGACATGCTGGGCGGCATCCCGCAGGGCACCATGCGCGTGGAGGCACACGTGGTCCGGCCGGGCCGCCGCGTCGAGCTCGTCGAGGCCTCGCTCTGGGCCGGTGACCAGCTCTCCGTCAAGGCGAGCGCCTGGCTGATCCGGGCCACGCCGGGCTCGACCCGCGAGCACTGGGATCCGGCGAAGAAGGTCCCCGACATCCCGCCGGCCTCCGCCGAGCGGTTCTTCGAGGGGGTCAGCCCCGACTGGGGCTACGGCCGCGCCCTCGACTGGCGCTTCGTCAGCGGAGGCTACGAGCCCGGCCCCGCGACGGTGTGGGCGCGCCTGCGGATCCCGCTGGTCGCCGGCGAGGAGACCTCCCCGGTGCAACGGCTCCTCACGCTGGCCGACTCCACCAACGGACTGTCCGGCTCGCTGCCGATGAGCTCGTGGTACTTCATCCCGCCGACCGTGACCGTCACCGTCGAGCGGCCGCCGACGAGCGAGTGGATGCTGCTCGACGCCCGCAGCACCATCGGCCCGGACGGTATCGGGCTGGCCCAGGGCGACATGTCCGACGAGCACGGCAGGTTCGCCGTGGTCACCCAACCGCTGATGGTCGCGCCCCGCTGATCATCGGCCCACCTCTCGCACACGAAGGAGAACCACCATGCCGAACGCCGTGATCGTCGACGCCGTCCGTACGCCCGTAGCCAAGGGCAAGCCCGGCGGCGCCTACTCCGAGATCCATCCCGTCGACCTCCATGCCCACACCCTCGCGGCGCTGGTCGACCGCACCGGCATCGACCCGGCCGTCATCGACGACGTGATCAGCGGCGCCGTCGGGCAGGTCGGCGAGCAGTCCGGCAACACCGCCCGCTGGGCGCTGCTCGCCGCCGGGTTCCCGGAGTCGGTGCCCGGCGTGACCGTCGACCGGCAGTGCGGCAGCTCGCAGCAGGCGCTCCACTTCGCCGCGCAGGGAGTGATCGCCGGCGCCTACGACGTGGCCATCGCGTCCGGCGTGGAGTCGATGAGCCGCATCCCGATCGGGTCGCAGTTCCTGGGCAAGGACTTCGCCGGCCCCCAGGTGAACGCTCGCTACGACGGTGGTCTGGTCCCGCAGGGCATCTCGGCGGAGCTGATCGCCGACAAGTGGGACCTGTCCCGCACCGAGCTGGACGAGTTCGCGGCCGAGTCGCACCAGCGGGCCGCGACGGCGTGGAAGAACGGGCACTTCGACTCCCAGGTCACCTACGTCAACGACCTCCGCATCGACGAGTCGATCCGCCCGGAGTCCACGACGGAGTCGCTCTCGGGTCTGCGACTGGCCTTCAAGGACGAGGGCTCCGTGGCCCGGTTCCCCGACCTCGACTGGCGGGTCACGGCTGGCAACAGCTCGCCCGTCAACGACGGTTCCGCCGCGATCCTGGTCGCCTCCGAGGAGGCCGCGGCGCGACTCGGCCTGACCCCGAGGGCGCGGGTCCACTCGTTCGCGGTCGCCGGCGACGACCCGATCTTCATGCTCACCGGCATCATCCCGGCGACCCGGAAGGTGCTGGCCCGCGCCGGCCTCTCCATCGACGACATCGACGCCTTCGAGGTCAACGAGGCGTTCGCCTCCGTCGTCCTCGCCTGGCAGAGGGAGACCGGCGCGGACCTCGCCAAGGTCAACATCAACGGCGGTGCCATCGCCATCGGGCACCCGCTGGGCGGCTCCGGCGCCCGCCTGATGACCACGTTGCTGAACAACCTGGAGCAGACCGGCGGCCGCTACGGCCTGCAGGTGATGTGCGAGGCCGGCGGTCTGGCGAACGCCACGATCATCGAGCGGATCTGAGGTCCTGGTGCCGGGGCCTTGGGCGGGGCCCCGGCACCAGGATGCCGGTCGCGGTCAGCTGTCGGCGTGCTGGTCGAGCTCGCGGCGTAGGGCTTCCTTGTCCTTGTCGCCCGCGGGGATGTCCGCGTTGGCGGCCTGGCGGCGCATCTCGTCGCGCGTGATGTCCTGGGGCATCTCGCCGAGGTGCTCCTGCCGGCTCTTCAGGAAGGCCTGACCAAGCTCGGCACGGCGCGCGTCGTCGAGGCGGTCACGCATGCCGGGCAGCACGGTCTTCTCCTCCTCCTCGACATGGTGGCTGACCGCATCGACCACCTCGGCGAGCTTGTTCTCGTACGCCGTCGAGTAGGGGTCGCACTCGCTGAGCTCGGCGAGGAGACGGTCTGCCAACAGGTGCTCCTCCTGACTGTGCGCGACATCCTCGGCCTCACCCGCCTCGTCGCGGGCGACCGGGTAGACCTCGGCCTCCTCGGCACGGCTGTGCGCGGACAGGAGCGTCACCAGGACCGGGGTCAGCCCGGCACGTACCTCTGGTTCTAGCTCCAGCTTCTCGAACAGGGTCTCCACCTCGCGGTGGTCCTGCATGATCAGGTCGGTCACATCCTCGGACATGGCAGCTCTCCTCTGCACTGATAGGGATCCGGCGCCTCGCCGGTACCCCCGAAGGCGCGGGATCAGCCTCAGTCAGGCGGCTCGTCGACGATGTGCACGGCCGCTTCCTCGGCCGAGGCGCCGGCGCCGTCGATGCCTTCGTCGTGTCCGATGAGCGTGCCCTCGTCGTCCTCGCGTACGCCCTGATCGGGGCTGGTGAGGCGGCCGGATCGGGCCTCGCCCACCTCACCGGTCACCGGCCCGTCCAGGATGTCGGCGTCGGCCTCGGCCTCGGCTTCCTCCCAGACCTCCGGCTCCTCCTGGGCGCGGCGTTCGTCGATGGTCTCGCCCTCGATCTCCTCCCGAGGCGTGACCCCCTTGGCGTTGACACCCCGCGGGCGCTCGGGCGGGGAGTAGCCCTCGTCCAGGACGTCGTCCACGCCGCGGTCGTCGAGGGTGTCCTCTGGCTGCAGCTGCTCTTCACTCATGACTCGACCGGTGCCCGCCGACCGGGCCGGCATGCACCGAAACCGTTCCCACTTCGGCGTCAGGCGGGACCGCCCTCGCCGCTGTGGTCGGCGAGCAGGTCGACGTCGACCTCCTCCTGGTGCGAGATCTTCTCCGTCACGAGCGCCGTCTGCTCCTCGGTGAGGGTCACCCCAGCCTCGCGCAGCGCCTTGTCCAGCTCGTCACGGATGGTGCCCTCGGGCGCGGTCTCCTGCCATGCGGTGACCCGCTCGACCACGCCTCGAAGTGCCTGTACGCGGGCAGAGTCCTGGTTCATCTCAGTCATCCGCACGCGGTACCCGGCCTCGTCGACGACATGCAGTGCCCGATCGCTCCCTTCTGCCTACGATGAAGCTCGAGCTGCCACCCGCCAGTCAGCCAGCGAAGGGAGCATGATGTCTGCCACCCACGTGCCCGCCGGTTCCTCCGACGACGACTTCATCCGTACGCCCAGCGGCGTGCTCGTCCCTGCCGAGATCGACCAGTTCCACCGGCATCTGCACCACATCGCCCCCAGTTCGCTGATCGAGGAGACGACGCAGACCGCCGGGATGCGCCGCGCCGAGGCGATCAGCGGCAAGACCGTCGGCGCCCGCAACCTGTGGATGGGCGAGGCCCACGTGCCCGCCTCCACCGCCTCGGCCAACCACCACCACGGCGACTCCGAGACCGCGATCTACATCGTCTCCGGCCACCCGGTCTTCGTCTTCCTCGACACCGAGGGCGACGAGCCCGTCGAGACCCGCATCGAGACCTCCCCCGGCGACTACGTCTTCGTCCCCCCGTGGGTGCCCCACCGCGAGGAGAACCCCGACCCGGACTCCGAGGCCGTCGTCGTCCTGGCCCGCACCACCCAGGAGGCCATCGTGGTCAATCTCGAGGGCCTGGACTGGTCCGAGGTGCGCCTGAAGCGCTGACGTCGGCCTGGGCGGGTGAGCCCGCGGGGCCGACGTAGCCGAGCGTCCCGATGGCCTTTTTTGGGCATTGGCGAGGATGTGCGTCCGTCTTAGCCTTGATTTGTCACCCCTGTCGACCGCCACGTTCACGCGGGGCGCCTGCGCGGATTCGACGTACTCGGAGGGTCTCAACACCAACGCCGAAGTCGGGGGAAGCGCATGATCATCCACCGTGCTGTGGGTCGGTCGATGACCCGTCGCACCTTCATCAAGGCGGCGGGTGCGGCCGGCACCGGCTTCGTCATGTACTCCTACCTGCCGGGCGGCACGCTCCGGGCGCTCGCCGACATCCCGGGTGGGACGCTCGCGCCTGTCTCGGTGCCGAAGTACCGGACTCCGCTGCTCATCCCGCCGGTCATGCCACGGGCCGGTGTCCTCACCAGTCCGGGCGGCAAGCCCGTGGACTACTACGAGATCTCGATGCGGCAGCTCTCGCAGCAGATCCTGCCGGAGGGAATGCCGGCCACGACGGTCTGGGGATACGGCGCCGTGAAGTCGGAGAGCAGACGGGGCCTGCTGATCCACCACGCGCCGTCGCTGACGATCGAGGCGAAGTGGGGTCGCCCGGTCCGGGTCAAGTGGATCAACGACCTGCTGGACGAGCAGGGTAGGTATCTGCCGCACCTGCTGCCGGTCGACCCGACGCTGCACTGGGCGAACCCACCGGGAGGGACAGCGGGTCGCGACGAGCGGCCACCGTTCACCGAGACACCCGGTCGCTATACCGGTCCGGTGCCGATGGTGACACATGTCCACGGTTCTGTCGGGGTGGGCGACGAGAGCGACGGCTACCCCGAGGCGTGGTACCTCCCGGCGGCGACCGACATCCCGGACGACTATGCAACCAAAGGAACCTGGTACGACTTCTTCGCCGGCAAGGCGTCGGCATCGTTCGGGGCCACATGGGGTCCGGGCTATGCGACGTTCCAGTACCCGAACACGCAGCGCGAGTCGACGATCTGGTACCACGACCACACCCTCGGCATGACCCGACTCAACGTATACGCCGGGCCCGCCGGCTTCTTCCTCATCCGCGGCGGGCCCGCCGGCGACCGGGCTGTGCTCGACGTCCGCACCGGCAAGCCTGCCGTGCTGCCCGGCCCTGCACCGAGGGACGGTGACAGCTTCCCGCCGAACAAGACCTACTACGAGATCCCTCTCGCCGTGCAGGACCGGTCGTTCAACACCGACGGGTCGCTCTTCTACCCCGACACCCGGGAGTTCTTCGACGGTGTCACCGGGCCCTACATCCCGGACAGCGAGTTCTCCCCGATCTGGAACCCGGAGTTCTTCGGCAACATGATCATGGTGAACGGCAACACCTGGCCGTTCCAGGTCGTCGAGCAGCGGAGATACCGGCTGCGGTTCCTCAACGGGTGCCAGTCCCGTTTCCTGATCCTCGACTTCAGCGACATTCCGGGCGTCGATGTCTGGCAGATCGGCAACGAGGGTGGCTTCCTGGCTGCCCCCGTCAACCTGACAGCGGGATATGACAACCACCTCCTGCTGGGACCGGCCGAGCGTGCCGATGTGATCGTCGACTTCACCAACGTGCCGGTGGGCAGCTACGTACTGGGCAACATCGGTCCTGACGAACCGTTCGGCGGCGGCATTCCCGGCGAGGACTTCGAGCCCTCCGACCCCGAGTCCACCGGCCAGGTCCTTGAGCTCCGGGTTCGCCCCGCCGTGGCACCCGACCCGACCACCCCACCTCAGTACCTCGTTCTGCCGGCCATCACGCCGCTCCCACCCGCCTCGACGACCCGGCCCTTGGCCATGATCGAGAAGTCCGCCGTCGGTGCGGGTGAAGAGGGTGAACCGCCCGAGCCGATCGAGATCGAGGGCCCGGTCGAGGCCCAGCTCGGCAACGTCATCGACCGGTTGCCGGTGTCACGGCCCTGGGCACACGAGATCACCGACAACCCCACGCGCGGCAGCACCGAGGTCTGGGAGTTCTACAACACCACGGCCGACGCTCACCCCATGCACGTGCACGAGGTCGCCTTCCAGGTGGTCGACCGCGAGGAACTGGTCCTGGACGAGGAGGGCGAGGTCGCGCTGCCGCTTCGGCTGAGCGGCAGCGTCACGCCGCCCGAGGCCGGCGAGTCGGGCTTCAAGGACACCGTCATCGCCTACCCCGGCCAGGTCACCCGGCTGAAGGCGCAGTTCAACAACGCCGGCCAGTTCGTCTGGCACTGCCACATCGTCGAGCACGAGGACAACGAGATGATGCGGCCCTACCGCATCGGCCCACGGCAAGACCGCCAACCAGACTGAGGAACAACGAACTCCGCCTGTCCTGTTTCACCAGGTCAGACGGAGTTTTCTTGCTCCCCCGGTTGGACTCGAACCAACAACCCTCCGGTTAACAGCCGAATGCTCTGCCAATTGAGCTACAGGGGAATTGCACCTTGCGGCGCGGGTGAAACCTTAGCAACCCGGAAGCGGCGATCGGAAATCGGCAGGCCCTCATTCGGCGACGAGGTTGCGGAGGCCGCGGCGGTGCTGCTCGAGGGCGGCCAGCTGGGCGAAAAGACGGTTGTAGCCCTCGGGGTCGGCGCCCGCATCGGCGCGCTGCAGACGGCTCTTCACGTCGGCGATGCGGCGCTGGTCGAGGAGCTCGAGGAGGCGTACGACGTATTGCAGGACGTACGCCGAGTCGGGCTCCTTCGCGGACGGGATCGGCTCCACGGCGAGCTCGGCGAGGATGCGGCTGACGAGCGGGTCGGAGGCGGCGGCGCTGAGCTTCTGGGCCCAGGCGGGGTCGCCGGTGCCGGCGCCGGGGCCACCGAGGCCGGCGATGGTCTCCCACAGCGCCCGGTAGAGCGGGTGGGTGAAGGCCTCGGGGGTGATCTCGCCGGTGGTGCGGCCGAGGGCGACCGGGTGCTGCACGAAGAGCTTGAGGGTCTCGCGCTCGACCGCGAAGCGTGGCTCGCGCGGGTGCGGCATCGGGGGGCGCCGCGGGGCAGCCGGCACCTCCGGGGACACAACCGGCTCACGCCGTGACGGAGCAGCCGAGGGCGCCGGGCGACCGGCGGCGCGGCGTACCTCTCGGGCGGCCTCGTCGGGGTCGACGCCGAGGAAGCGCGCCAGGTCCCGGGTGAAACCCATCTTCTTGGACTCGTCACGCACGGAGGCGACCAACGGGGCCGCCTCGCGAAGAGCATCGATCCGCCCGTCGGCGCGGTCCAGGTCGTACTTCGAGGCGACGTTGCGCAGCACGAACTCGTAGAGCGGGACGCGGTTGGCGAGCAGCTCGCGGACGGCCTCGTCGCCCTTCTTGATCCGCAGGTCGTTGGGGTCGAGGCCGTCGGGCTCGACGGCGACATAGGTCTGCGAGGTGAAGTTGCCGTCGCCCTTGAACGCCTTCAGGGCCGCGGCCTGGCCGGCGGCGTCACCGTCGAAGGTGAATACGACCGCGCCGCGCAGCTGCTGGTCGTCGGAGATGAACCGGCGCAGCACCTTCGCGTGATCGTCGCCGAACGCGGTGCCGCAGGTCGCGACCGCGGTGGTGACCCCGGCGAGGTGGCAGGCCATCACGTCGGTGTAGCCCTCCACGATCACCGCCTCGCGGGTGCGGGCCATCTCCTTGCGGGCCAGGTCGATGCCGTAGAGGACGTGGGACTTCTTGTAGATCGGCGTCTCGGAGGTGTTGAGGTATTTCGCCTCGATGCGGTCGTCGTCGAAGAGCCGGCGCGCGCCGAAGCCGATGACGTCGCCGCCGGACTCCCGGATCGGCCACATCAGCCGGCCGCGGAACCGGTCGTAGTGGCTGCGTCCCTGGGCGACCAGACCGGCGGTGACGACCTCCTCGTCGGAGAACCCGCGCGCCCGCAGGTGGCGGTAGAGGTCCTCTCCCCCGCGCGGCGAGAACCCGACGCCGAAGTGCAGCGCGGCGTCGCGGTCGAAGCCCTTCTCGGCGAGGAACTGGCGCGCGACCACGGCGTCGGGGGTCAGCAGCTGCTCGGCGTAGAACTCGGCGGCGACCTTGTGGGCCTCGACCAGCTTGCCGCGACCGGGGCCTCGCCGGACCGGCGCCTCGTCGCCCTCCTCGCGCTGGACCTGCACGCCGACCTTGTCGCCGAGCCGCTCGACCGCCTCGAAGAAGCTCAGCCCGTCGAGCTTCATCACGAAGTCGATGACGTCGCCGCCCTCGCCGCAGCCGAAGCACTTGTAGAACCCCCGGGAGGGGTTGACGTTGAAGGACGGCGACTTCTCGTCGTGGAACGGGCACAGGCCCTTGTAGGTCCCCGGCCCGGCGCGACGGAGGGTCACGTACTGGGAGACGATGTCGTCCAGGCGCGCCTTCTCGCGCACCTCTTGGATGCTCGTCTCCTTGATGCGGCCCGCCACGAGAGTGAATCCTACGGGGCAGCAGCGACGGTGAGGGTACGCCGTGGGCCCAGGTCCGCCCGGTGGTCGGCCCACATCCGTTGCTCGTCCCGGACCCGCGCCACCTCGGCCGGGTCGATCGTGGCGACGACCATGCCGGGCGTGGTGTCGTCGAGACGCTCGAGCGGCCGGCCGAGCGGGTCGTAGACGGCCGAGCCGCCGATGAGGCCGAGCGGCCCGCCGACGAGACCGGCGAAGGCGACGTACATCGAGTTGTCCAGCGCCCGCGCGGCGTAGTGCAGGTCGCGCCGATGGCCGCCGCCGGGGAAGTAGGCGCCGGTGTTGAGGTAGAGGATCGCGCCGTCGGCGGCCGCCGCGGCGGCGTGCTCGGGAAAGTTGGCGTCGTAGCAGACCGACAGCGCCACCCGGACGCCGTCGATCTCGATCGTCGTACCGTGCTCGCCGGGCTCGAAGCGCTCGACCTCCGGCGGATAGAGATGCTGCTTGTCGTACGCCGCGACCGGCTCCTCCCCCGGTGCGATCACCAGGCTGGTGATCGCCGGTCGTCCGGCCCTGGCGAGGGGCGAGTTGAGCACGAGTACGGCGCCGGTCTCGTCGACCGCGGCCTGCGCCGGGGTGAGCCAGGCGGTGTCGTCGAGCGTGGGCAGCGGGCCGTCGAAGGCATCGAGGTCCCACGAGGTGGTGAACGTCTCCGGCAGCGCGACCAGGCGAGCACCCTTCGCGGCGGCCTCCCGGACCCGTTCCGCCGCGGTCGCGACGTTGCCAGCGACCTCTCCCGGCACCGCGGTCTCCTGAACAACTGCGACCTGAAGCACGGGGCGACGGTACCTCGGGCGGGGTAGTCCGGTAGCGAACTGCCTATTACTCGCGGGTATATGGGCAGTTCGCTACCGGACTACCTCAGTAGTCCCCCGACATCACGTTCGCCAGCGGCTCCCCCGCGGCGAACCGCTCGAGCTGCTCGCGGACGACCCGGTAGGCGCGCGGCCACATCGCACTGGACGCGCCGCCGACGTGCGGGGTGATGAGCAGGTTGGGCGAGCTCCACAACGGGCTGTCGGCCGGGAGCGGCTCGGTCTCGGCGACGTCGATGGCCGCGTGGATCCGCTCGGTGGCGAGCGCGGCGACCAGGTCGTCGGTCACGACCACACCACCGCGGGCGACGTTCACCAGCAGCGCGCCGTCCTTCATCCAGCCCAGGAACTCGCTGTCGACCAGGCCCCGGGTCTCGTCGGTCAGCGGCGTGACCAGCACGATCACGTCGGCCTCGGGCACGAGGTCGGCGATCTCGTCGAAGCCGTGCACGCCGTCGCGGGCGGTGCGGGCGACCCCGACGACCTCGGTCTCGAACGGGAGCAGCCGCGCCTCGATCGCCCGGCCGATGGCTCCGTAGCCGACGATCAGGACCCGCTTGTCGGCCAGCGACGGGAACCAGCCCGGCCGCCAGGCGTGCTCGTCCTGATGACGTACGTGACCCGGGATGCCCCGCAGCGACGAGAGGATCAGGGTGACGGCGAGCTCGGCGGTCGAGGTGTCGTGGATCCCGCGACCGTTGCAGAGCGTCACACCCTCGGGGATGTGGCCGCGGGCGGCGTCGACCCCGGCGGTGAGCAGCTGCACCACCTGGAGCGACTTCATCTGGCTGACCACGTCGAAGATGCGCGAGCCGAGCATGTAGGGCGGCAGGTAGAAGGCCACCTCGCCGACCGAGTCCGGCACCTCCACGTGGGAGCCGGCGAAGCGGGTGTGATCGAAGAGCTCGAAGCGGAGACCCGCGGGCACCGTGCCCAGCTCGGAGGGGTCGAAGGGCAGCCAGACGAGGGGATCGCTCACCGTCGTGAGACTACTCAGCCGCCCGGCTCAGCTCGCACCCACCCGATCAGCCAACCTCGCCTTCCCCGCGCCCGTCAGCTCGGGCAGCGCGTGCGCCCGTCCGCAGACCGCCATCAGCAGCGCCTCGCCCGGGCCGGTGACCTCCGGACCGCTCCCGTACGACCAGTCGAGATCGGTGGCGACCAGCCTCAGCCCCTGGCCGTTCTGCTTCGCCGGCAGCGGCGGCGCGATCATCGCGAACCCCAGCACCGGAACCAGACGCTCGGACGGCACCTGGCGCGGCAGGTCGAGCGCGCGCCGGATGTCCTGGTGGTGGATCAGGCCGTCGGTGAGCCCGATCCGGGCATCGGCCACCGCCGTCGGACCCGACGGCTTCGCATGGGCACGCACGTACGCGACGAGCTCGTCCGGAGTCTTGGACCCGAACTCCTCCAGCCGGCGCGCGTTCATGCTGCCGAACTTGAACCCCTGCCGCACGAACCCGCCGATGAAGCGCAGCATGCCGACCTCCTCGTAGCTGATCAGGTGCGCGACCACGTCGCGCACCGTCCAGCCCTGACACAGCGACGGCCGGTCCCACTGCTCCGGGGTCAGCGTCTCCAGGAAGTCGGCGAGGTCGTGCCGCTCGGCGGTCGCGAGCGCGGTGCGGTTCACACCCATCACGCCTCCGCGAGAGCCCGGAAGCGCTCCAGGTAGATCCCCCAGGCGCTGTCCCCGGCGGCCCGGTCGCGCCAGCCCTGCCACCCGGCGCCGTGCCGGTCGAGGTGGCGGTGCTCGAGGCGTACGTGGGTCTGCTCGGGCCCCACCGAGGTGAAGGTGAACTCGACCTCGCTGCACCGCGCCGGGTCGGGTTCGAGCTGGAAGGCGGGGGTGATGTCCCAGGAGATGACCAGCCGGTGGGGCGGCTCGACGACCAGGACGCGCGCCCACTGACAGGTGCTGCCGTCGACACCCCGGTCGTAGACGCGCCCGCCGGCCCGGGGCTCGAGCACCGTCTCGGCGATCTCGACGGGGAGCATGTTGTGCTCGCGCGGCTTGATCCGGTCGAAGTCCTCGGTGAAGACCTTGAAGGCATGCTCGACCGGTACGTCGACGGTGATCTCCAGGTCCACGGAGGTGGGTTCACGGGTGATGCTCATTGCGGCTCCTTCGCTGCCAGGTAGCTGGCCTCAGCCACCTGCTTGAACGAATGCAACGCCTGGGTCCAGTAGGTCTCCAGCTCGGCGCGCAGCTCGGCCAGGCCCTCGAGCCGGGCCTGGTAGATCCGTCGCCGGCCGGCCGGGGTCATCGACACCAGGCCGGCCTCGCGCAGGATCTTCAGGTGCTGGGACACCGCGGCCATGCTCACCGGCATCGCGTCGGCGATCTCGCCCACCGAGCACGGCCCGGCAGCCACCCGAGCCAGGACCTGGCGGCGGGTGGAGTCGGAGACGGCGTACCAGACATCGGTCACAACATTTAAGGTAGTGCTTAAATGTCGTGACCGCAATGCCGGCCGAGTTCTCCGTCGAGCTACCCGGCCATCGCCAGCCCGAGGAACTCGAGCAGGGCGAGGTCGATCGGGTGCGGCTGCGGCACCCCGGAGGCGTCGAGCCGGTTCCACCGCTGCTCGTTGACGGCGAGCGAGACCTGACGGCGGCCGTCCTCGCTGGTCATCGACACCGCACCCGCGCCCCACGCGCTGCCGTCGTGACCCCAGAAGGTCCCCAGCCCCGGCCGCTGCGTCCGGTGCAGACCGAGCCCGTAGTCGACCGTCGACCCGTCGAAGGCGATGACGGGGTGCGTCTGCTGCATCTGCTCCAGCGACGACGGCGAGACCACCTCGCCGGCCAGCAGCAGAGCGAAGAACCGGTTCATGTCGGCCACCGTCGAGACCAGCGAGGCCGCCGGCCCGACCCAGGACATGTCGAAGACGCTGAAGTCGCGGGGCGGGTCGAACATCCCGAACCAGTTCTCGTACATCTTCGGGTGCAGGCCCTCGAGCCGCGGGTCGGTCGGCAGCTCGGAGCCGGTCAGCCCCAGCGGCGTGATGATCGAGTCGGTGATGTGCCGTTCCGCGTCGATGCCGGTGACCAGCTCGAGCAGCTGACCCAGGAGCAGGTAGCCGGTGTTGGAGTAGACGCCAGGGCTGCCGCCCGGAGCGCACACCGGCGGAGCCGCGACCCCCATCGCGATCAGCTCGACCGGGTCGAACCGGGTGAACTGGTTGTCCGCGATGCTCTCCGGACTCGTCTCGGCGACCACCGGCATCGCCCGCAACGAGGGATAGGCGTACGGCAGATAGTCGGCGAGCCCGCTCGTGTGACCCAGCAGCATCCGCACCGTGATCGTGGCCCCGCGCTCGCCCGGAACCAGGCGCGGCAGGTAGTGGCCGATCGGCTTGTCGAGGTCGATCTCGCCCGCCTCGCACTGACGCATCACGGCGGCGGTGGTGAGCGTCTTGACGACGCTGCCGACCCGCAGCCGCATCCGCGGCACCATCGGACGGCCGGTGTCGATGTCGGCGACACCGGCCGCCCCTTCCCAGGACTCCTCGTCCTGCCGTACCTCCGCGACGATGCCGGCGAGGCCGGCCTCGTGCACCCGGTCCAGGGCTTGCTGCAGCTTCTCGATGTTCATGACGGCTCCTTTCCTCTACGTCTGTAGAGGACTCTACAGGTGTAGAGGAGGAGCCAACAGAATTCGAGGAGGGGCCAGGAGCGGTCCGGTCAGGCAGTGACGGCGCGGAGCAGGCGCGGCACGTTGGCCCTGATCACGGCGGCCGCATCCTCGGCGCTCTCCGTCCGGGTGACCGCGTCGAAGAGCAGCCCGTTGAGCAGCGTGACCAGGTCCTTCGCCCGGGCGCCGGGCTCGTCGACGCCCATCAGGGCGAGCTGCTCCCGGAGGACGCCCCGGAAGACGTCCTGGCGGGCGACCAGGGCCGTACGCAGCTCGGGGCGGCGCACCGCCTCGAGGGCCAGCTCGAAGCGCGCCAGCTGGCGGTCGCGCCCGGTCGTCACCCATCCCTCGAGGACGCCGGCGATCCCCTTCGCGGCGGCGTCGATGTCGTCGAAGGAGGTCACCTCCATCTCGGCGGTGTCGACCTCGGTCGCCCGCTCGACGACGGCCTGGAGCAGCGCATGGCGGGTGCGGAAGTAGTAGGACGTCGACCCCTCGGAGACACCGGCCTCCTTGTCGACGGCGCGATGGGTCAGCCCGCGCATCCCGTCGCGCGCCAGTGTGACGATGGCCGCGTCGGCCAGCTCCTCACGACGTCCCACGCCGCGCCTCCGTTCGCTCTACGTATGTCTCTACGCATGTAGAGCCCGATCATAGGCGCCGGCAGAGCCGCTCGTGCCAGGCCAGTGCGGTGATGTCGGTGAGCGAGGCGACCTGGTCGATGACGACGCGGAGCCGGGCGGCGTCGTCGGCCGCGGCCCGCCAGTCGTCGGCGAACTGCCGGTCGAGGTCGGCCGGCGCGGTGGCGACGAGGTGCTCGACCAGCTCACCGAGGACGCCTCGCTGGCGGTCCATCTTCGCGGCGCGCTCGTCGGTGCGCATCACGTAGTGCGCCGCGATCCCCTTCAGCAGCGCGATCTCCATCCGGGTCTGCTCCGGCACCACCAGGTCGGCGCCGTAGCGGACGTAGGGGCCGCCGCCGGCGGCGTACGTCGCCTCCCGCACCGCCCCGCAGAACCGGCCGATGACGTCGGAGGTCAGGTTCTTGAGCATGGCGCGGGAACGACGCGAGGCGTCGTACGCGGCACCGTCGGCGATCCAGCAGCCGGCGGCGCTCAGGTCGGCGATGGTCGAGACCGCGAGAGCGCGGTCGAAGCCGGGGACGTACCAGTCGGCGACCGTCTCGGCGACACCATCGAGGTCGAGCCGGGCGAGGTCGATCTTGCCGGCGACGATGCCGTCCTCGACGTCATGGACGGAGTAGGCGACGTCGTCGGAGAGGTCCATGATCTGCGCCTCGACGCACTGCCGCTCCCCCGCGTCCGCGGTGCGCAGCCAGGTGAAGACCGGCAGGTCGTCCTCGTAGACCCCGAACTTCGAGCCCTTCCGCTCGCCGAATCCCCACGGATACTTCGTGCACGCGTCCAGGGTCGCCCGGGTCAGGTTGAGTCCGACCGAGCGCCCCTCGGCGTCGAAGGTCTTCGCCTCGAGCCGGGTCAGGATCCGCAGCGTCTGGGCGTTGCCCTCGAACCCGCCGATCCCCTTCGCGTGCTCGGCGAGGACGCTCTCGCCGTTGTGCCCGAAGGGCGGGTGCCCGAGATCGTGCGCGAGGGCCGCCGTCTCGGCGATGTCGGGCTGTGGCGAGTCCGGCCCGTTCAGCGCACGCGACAGGTCCCGCGCGACCTGGGCGACCTCGAGGGAGTGGGTCAGCCGGTTGCGTACGAAATCGTCGGCCTGCGGCCCCACGACCTGCGTCTTCGCCGCCAGCCGCCGGGTCGAGGCGGCGTGCACCACGCGGGCGCGGTCGCGCTCGAACTGCGTACGCTCCGGCGCCGCCACCCGCTTGGGCGGCTCGGCGACGATCCGCTCGCGGTCGGCGGCCCCGTATAGCTCCACGCCCCGAGGCTAGCGGTCTACAGCGGGATCGCCGTGGTCAGCACCCCGATGACGAGCATCGTGAGCGAGACCGCGGCCGCCCGCCACAGCACCTTCTTGTGGTGATCGGCGAGCGGGACCCGGGCCAGGGTCACCAGCAGCAGGATGGCGGGCACGAGCGGGCTCTGCATGTGGAACGTCTGACCGGTGATCGAGGCGCGCGCCATCTCGGTCGGTGCGATGCCGTAGGACGAGGCCGCCTCGGAGAGGACCGGGAGGACGCCGAAGTAGAAGGCGTCGTTGCTCATGAAGAAGGTGAACGGGAGGCTGAGCACGCCGGTGACCACGGCCATGTGCGGGCCGAGCGCGGGCGGGATGATGTCGATCAGCCACCGCGCCATCGCCTCGACCATGCCGGTGCCCTGGAATACCCCGGTCAGCACGGCTGCCGCGAACACCATCGCCACCACGGAGACGATGCTCGGAGCGTGCCGGGTGATCGCCTCCTGCTGCTCCTTGACCTGCGGGAAGTTCACGACCAGCGCGATCGCGGCGGCGACCATGAAGAGCACCAGGATCGGCAGGACGTCGAGCACGAGCACGACCAGCAGCGCGGCGGTCAGGAGCCCGTTGAACCAGAACAGCCGCGGGCGCAGCGTCGAGCGCTTCGGGTCGAGACCCTCGGCGAACCAGTCGGAGCCGTCCTCGTCGTCCTCGTCGTCGTTGCGCGCCGCACCGCCGGCGCCGACGCCTGCCCCTCCGGAGACCCGTGCACCGGCACCGACCAGCACTCGCTCCTCGGCGGAGGTCATCTCGGTGAGCTCGAGCGAGCCGATCCGGCGGCGCTCCAGGTAGCCCAGGTGGGCCGCGAAGGCCAGCACGACGACCAGGCCGGCGATCATCGACGGGATCATCGGCACGAACACCTCGGAGGGCGAGACCCCGAGCGACGCGGCGGCGCGGGCGGTCGGGCCACCCCACGGCAGGATGTTCATCGCACCGTTCGCGAGGCCGGCCACGACGGTGAGCACGACCGGGCTGACGCCGAGCCTGAGATAGAGCGGGAGCAGCGCGGAGGTCACGATAATGAACGTGGTCGAGCCGTCGCCGTCGAGCGAGACCACCATCGCGAGCACCGCGGTCCCGACGACCAGACGCATCGGGTCGTGGCCGACCATCCGCAGGATCAGCCTCACCAGCGGGTCGAACAGGCCGACGTCGATCATGATCCCGAAGAAGATGATCGCGAAGAACAGCATCGCCGCGGTCGGCGCGAGCTCCTTGACGGCGTCGACGATCATGTCGCCGATCCCCAGGCCCGCCCCCGCGGCGATGCCGAACGCGACCGGCACCGCGATGAGCCCGACCACCGGGGTCGCCCGTCTGGACATGATCAGGAACATGAAGAGGGCGACCATCATGAAACCGAGTGCTACGAGCATTGCCATCCTGGTTCTCTACGCGGTGTGCTGACCGTCACGTGGTGACACCCGAGACTGTGGGTGACGCGCACCACAGGTCAACGTTGCCGACGTAACGGACGTTGTGGACGTTGCGGTCAAGCGCGAGACGTCGCTCAGGGCAGCAGGGCCGCGTAGTCCTCGGGGTCGAAGCCGGCGGTCGCCATCACGTCCTCGAGCGAGATCCGCTCGAGCTCGTCGAGGACGGCCCGGGCCAGCCGGCGGTCGAGGTCGACGAGGACGCCCTGGATGTTGGCGCCCACCGTGCAGGCGGGGTTGGGGCCGTGGATGCCGAGGATCTGGTCGTCGCCCTGCAGCACCTGCCACACCTGGGCGAGGTTCACCGTGGCGGGATCCGCTGCCAGCTCCCATCCCCCATGGGCGCCGGGCCGGGACCGCACCAGACCAGCCGTACGCAGCGGCCCCAGCACCTTGCGCACGTGGACCGGGTTCACGGCGGTGCTGCCCGCGAGCTCGTCGGAGCTGACCGGGGTCGTGCGGCCGGCGGCAGCGCACGAGGCGAGGTAGGTCAGGACATGGACGGCCACCGCGAAACGGGTGTTCGTCGGGCTGGCCATACCCCCATCTTGCCTTATTGCCATCGGTATGACTACATTTATGAAACCGTCATCGCTGTGACTACAGATAGGACTCTCATGACCATCGCCATCACCGGCGCCTCCGGCCACCTCGGCCGCCTCGTCGCCGACCAGCTCCTCGACACTGTCGACCCCGCCGAGGTCGTGCTCCTCACCCGCGACCCCGCCAAGCTCGCCGACTACGCCGCCCGCGGTGCCGACGTACGCGCCGCCGACTTCAGCAAGCCCGAGGAGCTCGTCGACGCCTTCGCCGGCGTCGAGCGTGCCCTGCTGATCTCGACCGACGCCGTCGGCGCCCGTGTCGAGGGCCACCTCGCCGCCATCGCCGCCGCCGCCAAGGCGGGCGTACGCCACATGGCCTACACCTCGATCTCCGAGCCGACCGCGGACAACCCCGCGGGCGTCGTCCCCGACCACGCCGCCACCGAGGACGCGCTGCGCGAGAGCGGCCTGGCGTGGACCATGCTGCGCAACAACCTCTACGCCGACATGCAGGTCGACACCGTCGCCCAGGCCGCCGCGAGCGGACAGCTGGTCACCAACTTCGGCGACGGCGGCGCGGCCTACGTCACCCGCGAGGACTGCGCCGCGGTCGCCGTCGGCGTGCTGACGAGCGAGGGACACGAGGGCAAGGCGTACGACGTGACCGGCCCGCAGGCCTACACCGCGACCGACCTGGCCGCGCTCGCCACCGAGCAGTCCGGCAAGCCGGTCGAGGTCGTCCAGGTCGACGACGAGGCCTACACCGCCGGCCTGGTCACCGCCGGGGTCCCGGACTTCATCGCCCCGCTGTTCACCTCGTTCGGCACGGCGACCCGCCTCGGCAAGCTCGCCACCGTGACCGACGTCGTCGAGAAGATCGGTGGCCGCAAGCCCACTCCCCTGAGCGCGCTGATCTGACGCCGAGATGCCGGGGTGTCGACGACCGTCGCACCCCGGCACCCTCGCGGCCCGACGGGTCTAGCATGGACGGAGGAGGACGCCATGACTCATCCGTTTGCGGTGCAGGCCGGCGAGGGCCCGACAGTCGCGACGCCCACGGGCGACCAGGTCACCATCAAGGCGGGCACCAAGGCCACCAACGGCTCGATGACGGTGCTCGAGTTCACCATGGGCCCGAAGCAGGGCCCCGCACTGCACACCCACCTCCGCGAGGACGAGCTCTGGTACGTCATCGACGGAGAGTTCCGCTTCAAGGCCGGTGACGCGATGCTCCAGGCGTCGACCGGCGGCTTCGCCTTCGGGCCACGCGGCGTGCCGCACTGCTTCCAGAACATCGGCGAGACACCCGGCCGGCTGCTGGTGATCACCACGCCGTCGGGGCTGGAACGGTTCTTCGAGCAGGGCGCAGAGGTGCTGGTCTCCGAGCCGGTCGACCCGGAGGCCCTCGCCCAGCTGGGACACGCCAACTGGCTCGACTTCGTCGGTCCGCCGCTGCAGTTCTCCGACCCCCTCTGAAGCCCGCCACGAGACGTCGAGTCGGCTCGAACTGACCGACAATCCCGCCGAGTCGGCGCGTCCTGACGCGCCGACTCGGCGGGCTTTTCCGTCAGGATGAGCCGACTCGGCGGGTCAGTTGACCGCCACGTGGACGTGGTCGTAGTGGTTGGCGGTCGGGTCGCCGCGGTCCTCCATCAGCCGCCAGCCCTCGTCGGCGCGGACCGGCGTCCAGATGTGCTGGTACCAGATGATGTCGTAGATGTTCAGCTCCGCGGCGTGCTCCTGGACGAAGGCGGCGATCGCATCGCCGAGCTCCTTGTCGTCGGTCATGAAGTCGAGGGCCTTACCGTCGGCGTGCTCGCCGTGCGGGTCGTAGCCATAGGTGGTGCCCGAGGCGACCGCGGGGAACGCGTTGCAGACCGCGCGATAGAGGTCGACCGCGTCGGGGACCAGGCCGACCTCGACCGAGGCGTCGCCGCAGGCGGAGAAGTCCAGCCCCGCCGGGGCCTCCTCCGACGGTGACGGCGAGGGCGTCGGGGTCGGTGTGGGAGCGGGCTCGGGCGGCGGTTCGGGCTTGGTCCTGGCGAGGTTGCCCTCCGGGATCCAGACCCGGGTGCCCTCCAGGACGATCTCCTGGCGGCCACCCTCGTCGCGTCCGGTGTAGTAGACCGCACGACCGAGCTTCAGCTCGCCGAGCTCCTTGGCACGCTTTCCGTACGACGCGTAGACGGTGACGTCCTCCTGGACGTAGCGCAGCACCGCCTTCTGGGCACCACCGCTGACCGAGGTGGGCCGCTCGATCAGCGACTCGATCGTCGCGACCTGGCTGGGCGCGTCGGTGGTCGTCCCGCCGCCACGGTCGCCGCCGCGGCTGACCGTCGTCTCCCGGCCCGAGATCTCGCGGCGGTCGTTCGACATCCGGGTGTCCTCCCGGGTCGTCGGCAGCGCGGGGATCTTCGCCGCGGCCGCGGTCTGGGTCTCGATACGCCGCTCGGCCGGGGTCGGCAGCCGGATCCCGGACTTCTCCTCCACCAGGGAGATCACGGTGCCGGGGTCCGCCGCGGCCGCCCCGGCGGCCATCGCACCGCTGGTCGCGAACGTCACGATCCCTGCGGTCGCCACGGCATTCTTGGTTCTACGGACAGCTCGATAATCGCCTCTGTGGCTGGTGGCCACTGCGCAATCCTTCGCTCGACTACGTGGGGGGGCACCGAGTCAAGCACACACCTGTGGGGGTATCCCACGGTCGTCCGGAGACTTTTGCGAAGTTGTTAACCGGCCGCACAACGCGGGTCGGCCCGGGCTGAGAAGCCCGGGCCGACCTGCGTACAAGACCTGTCGCGTCAGTTGGTGGAGACGTGGACGTGGTCGTAGTGGTTGGCGGTGGTGGACCCGCGGTCCTCCATGTAGCGCCACCCCTCCGAGGCACGCACCGGCGTCCAGATCCGCTGGTACCAGATGATGTCGTAGAGGTTGAGCTCCGCAGCGTGCTGCTGCAGGTAGGCGGCGATCGCGTCGCCGAGCGCCTTGTCGCCGGTCATGAAGTCGAGCGCCTTGCCCGAGGAGTGCTCGCCGTGGGCGTCCCAGCCGCCGACGGTCATGGAGGCGACCTCCGGGAAGGCGTTGCAGACCGCGCGGTAGACGGTGACGGCGTCGGCGACCAGGCCGCTCTCGACCGAGGAGTCGCCACAGGCCGCCGTGCTGACACCCGCCGCGACGCCGGTGGTCTCCGGCTTCTCGTCGGTGAGGTGGCCGGTGGTCACCCAGGCGACCTCGCCGTCGTAGATGATCTCGTCGCGGCCGGACTCGGTGCGGCCGGTGGCGTAGACCACCTCACCCGCCTCGATCTCGCCGGCCTGGGTGGCGTGCTTGCCGTAGGCGGACCACAGGTTGAGCGTCTCGTCGGTCCAGCGCTTGAGCGCCTTCGCCGTGCCGGTCTCGACCTGCTCGGGCCCCTTGGTCAGCGTCTCGACCGAGGAGACCGACTCACGGTCGCCCCCGTCACGGCTGACGACGGTCTCCCGTCGGTCCCCGGCGACGCGCGCGTCGTCACGGGTGCTCGGCACATCGGCCTTGGTCGAGGAGAGGGAAGCGCCTGCGTTCTTGGCGATCAAGGAGGTGGGCTCCGCGAAGGCGGCTCCGGCACCGACTGCCACTCCGGTCGCGAGCACCGCGACCCCTGCGCTGGCAACTATTGATTTGGTCTTACGGACGGCCCGAGTGTCGCCTCTGTGGCTGCCTGCCACACGCAATTCCTTTGCTCGACTACATGGTCTGTGCGCGAGCGTTTCCCACGGTTTCAACGCATGAAACTCGTCGAAGGTTGTGCTGGTGGGGGCTCGGCACGCCCATGAGTACAGCACACACGAGAGGGGGTATTCCAATTCCCTTACCGAGTTTTTGCGTTGTTTTGTACCTGTCGGGCGACTGATTCCGAAGCCTCGGAATGGCCGTTCGGAGCCCTCAGAAGGGGCCTCGGAGCCTCAGCCGCCGGAGGTCTCCGCGACGTTCTCGGCGAACCCGCAGCCACGCCCGTCGGCGTCGTCCAGCCACCCCTCAGGAAGCACCACCTTGTCGCGCGGCGCGCCCTGGCGCCCGCGCGGCGCACCCAGCTGTGACGAGGGGAAAGGCTCGTTCCGGTCGAGCTGGTCCAGCATCTTGTCGAGGTCGGCGAGGCTGTTCACCAGGCCGAGGGTGCGACGCAGCTCGCCACCGGCCCCGAAGCCCTTGAGATACCAGGCGATGTGCTTGCGGATCTCCTTGCAGCCGCGCTCCTCACCCATGTGGTCGCAGAGCAGCTCGGCATGGCGCCGCATGATGTCGGTCACTTCTCCCAGGGTGGGCAGCACCTTGACACTGTCACCGGCGAATGCGGCCGCCAGATCGCGGAAGAGCCAGGGGCGCCCGAGGCAGCCGCGTCCGATGACGACACCGTCCACACCGGTCTCCTCGACCATCCGGATCGCGTCGGCCGCCTCCCAGATGTCGCCGTTGCCGAGCACCGGGATGTCGACCGACGCCTTCAGCTCCGCGATGGCGTCCCAGTCGGCGGTGCCGGAGTAGGCCTGGGCGACCGTACGTCCGTGCAGCGCGATCGCCGCGGCGCCGCTCTCCTGGGCGATCCGGCCGGCGTCCATGTAGGTCAGGTGGTCGTCGTCGATGCCCTTGCGGGTCTTCATCGTCACCGGTACGTCGTAGGGCTCCGCCGCCCGCACCGCGTGCTCCAGGATCTCCCCGAGCAGACCGCGCTTGTAGGGAAGGGCTCCCCCGCCGCCCTTGCGGGTCACCTTGGGCACCGGGCAGCCGAAGTTGAGGTCGACGTGCGCCACCCCGTAGTCGGCGCAGAGGATCTCGGTCGCCTTGCCGACGTAGACCGGGTCGGTGCCGTAGAGCTGCACGCTGCGTACGGTCTCGGCCTCGTCGAAGACGAGCATGTCCTTGGTGTGCTGATCGCCCTCGACCAGGCCGCGGGAGGTGATCATCTCGCAGACGTAGAGGCCGGCACCCTGCTCGGCGCACAGGCGCCGGAAGGCGGCGTTCGTGACACCGGCCATCGGCGCGAGCACCACAGGGGTGTCGACGGTGAGGCTGCCGAGCTCGAGAGGACCGGGGAGAGACATGCCCTCCATTGTCCGGCCAGCGGCGTGACGTACGAAATCTAAGAGGACGGGGAGGCGGAGGGAGAGCGGGAGGGCTTGGGCGCCACGTACGGCGTCGGCTCGCTCTCCCAGGTGATCGGGTCGAACTCCTCGTAGGGCCGGAAGCTCACGCCGACGAGCTTGCCCTGGTCGGGGACGAGCATGACCAGGCAGACGTTGACGCTGGCGCCGGGCCGGAACGGCTTGGGGAAGGTCTTGGGGTCACAGGGCTTGAACGGCTCCTTGAAGGCGGCCGCCTCGACCAGGTTGCCCTCGCCGTCGAGCCCCCACAGCGGCACGTCGTAGCCACCGAGGTCGGTCTCGCCGTCGTTCTTGATGGTGGCGCGGACGAAGTAGGGAGCGCGCTCCAGCGTCGCCTCGTCGAGCTTCCAGCCGGAGAAGGTCTGCTTGTAGGAGGTCGACTCCAGCTTCGCGACGGTGATCGAGAGCTTGCCGTCGACACCCTCCTTGGGCGTCCACTCGACCGTCGCGGTCTCACCGAGCCTGCGGTCGGCGCCCGGCTCGGTCAGCGCGCCCGGCGTCGGCGAGGCCGACGCGGACGGCGAGGCGGAGGCTGAGGCGGAGGCGCTCTCGGATGCCTTGGGTGCGTTCGTCCGCGGCGCGGTGCCGCTGCACCCCATCAGTGACATGGCGATGGCCACACCGGTGACGGCTGCGGCAAGTACGGACCCCGCTCGTTGCATGGGGACATCCTGCCCCACTCATCTCGGCATCCTGCGACAGGATGCCCCACGCAACGCTTACGACGCGGTAACGGTCTCGACGGTTCGCTCGCTCAGGCGCCGATCAGGCGCTCGGCGAAGTAGCGGGTCACACCCTCGAGCGGGATGCGCTCCTGCTTCATGGTGTCGCGCTCGCGGATGGTGACCGCGTCGTCCTCGAGGGTGTCGAAGTCGACGGTCACGCAGTACGGCGTACCGATCTCGTCCTGGCGGCGGTAGCGCTTGCCGATCGACTGGGAGTCGTCGAAGTCGACGGCCCAGTTCTGGCGCAGCTCGGCCGAGAGCGCCTTCGCCTTCGGGCTCAGCGCCTCGTTGCGGGACAGCGGGAGCACGGCGATCTTGACCGGCGCGATCCGGTGGTCGAGGCGGAGCACGACCCGCTTGTCGACGCCGCCCTTGGCGTTGGGCGCCTCCTCCTCGGCGTAGCCGTCGACGAGGAAGGTCATCAGCGCCCGGGTCAGACCGGCCGCGGGCTCGATGACGTAGGGCAGGTAGCGCTCGTTGTTGGCCTGGTCGAAGTACTGCAGGTCCTGGCCGGAGTGCTTCATGTGGGTGCCGAGGTCGAAGTCGGTGCGGTTGGCGATGCCCTCGAGCTCACCCCACTCGCTGCCCGGGAAGTTGAACCGGTACTCGATGTCGACGGTGCGCTTGGAGTAGTGGCTCAGCTTCTCCTTGGCGTGCTCGTAGTGGCGCAGGTTGTCGGGGTTGATGCCGAGGTCGGTGTACCACCGGGTGCGCTCGTCGATCCAGTACTGGTGCCACTCCTCGTCCTCACCCGGCTTGACGAAGAACTCCATCTCCATCTGCTCGAACTCGCGGGTGCGGAAGATGAAGTTGCCCGGCGTGATCTCGTTGCGGAAGCTCTTGCCGGTCTGCGCGATGCCGAACGGGGGCTTCTGACGGGTCGAGGTGACCACGTTGGCGAAGTTGACGAAGATGCCCTGCGCGGTCTCGGGACGCAGGTAGTGGAGGCCGCTCTCGTCCTCGATGACGCCGAGGTGGGTCTTGAGCATGCCGGAGAACTCGCGCGGCGGGGTCCAGGCCCCACGGGTGCCGCAGTTGGGGCAGGCCACGCTCTCGTTGATGTCGACCGAGTCGGGGTCGGCGATGCCCTTCTTCTCCGCGTACTCCTCCTGGAGGTGGTCGAAGCGGAACCGCTTGTGGCAGCTCTGGCACTCGACCAGCGGGTCGTTGAAGGTCTCCACGTGGCCGCTCGCCACCCAGGTCTGGCGGGGCAGGATGATGCTGGAGTCGAGGCCGACGACGTCGTCGCGCTGCTGCACCATCGCCTTCCACCACTGGCGCTTGATGTTCTCCTTGAGCTCGACACCGAGGGGGCCGTAGTCCCAGGCACTCCGGGTGCCGCCGTAGATCTCGCCGCTGGGGAAGACGAATCCGCGCCGCTTGGCGAGGGAGACGACGAGGTCAAGGGTCGATGCTGGCGGCTTTGCCACGATGAATGCTCTCTGCTCGAGGTGAGCCCGGCCGGCTGCCGGGCCTGGTGTCGGATAAATCGTATCCGTGGTGTCATCTTGTTATGTACGCCGCCCGCCGGGCCAATTCGCTCGGCGTTCCCGACCTGTGCCGATAACGTCGCTGGGCATGGAGCCGAACGCGCGTCGCCTGTGGAAGCTGCTCGAACCGATCCATGCGGTGGGTTACTTCTCACCCGAGCCGATCGCCCTGCTCAAGGAGGCCGGCTACCGCGGCTACTGGATGGGCTACTTCGCCGCCCGGTCCGCCCCGCTGGGGCCTGTTCCGGCCGAGGTCGTCCACGCGGTGTTCTACAACTTCGCCTTCCCGCACGTCTCCCGCGCGCTCCCCGACGCGTGGGGGTTCGCGCCGCCGGAGGCCGCCCACGAGGCCCGGCGCTCCGGCTCCGTCGCCGCGCTCCGCCGTCAGCTGGGCGCGCTCGCCGACTCCGACGACGTCGGGCGGGCCGCCTCGCTCGCCTCGCGGGCCGCCCTCGGCGCCCCGCTGGAGGGTCGGCCCCTGTACGCCGCGCTGCGCTCGCTCCCCCTCGGCGAGGACCCGCTGACCCTGCTGTGGGACGCGGCGACGCTGCTTCGCGAGCACCGTGGCGACGGCCATGTCGCCGCCCTGCTCACCGCCGCGATCGGTGGCCGCGAGTCCCACGTGTTCCACGCCCTCGCCACCGGCCTCTCCCCGTCGGTCTACGCCACCTCGCGCAACATCCACGAGACCGAGTGGGACTCCCTGGTCTCCGGGCTGCGCTCCCGCGGGCTCGTCACCGACGACGGCCGCTCCCTCACCGATGCCGGCCGGGAGACCAAGGCCGGGATCGAGTCGACGACCGATGCGCTCGCGGCCACGGCGTACGCCGCGCTGGAGCCGGCCGAGGTCGAGGAGCTCATCACCCTGCTGCGGCCGCTGACCAAGGCCGTCGTCGCCTCCGGCGAGATCCCCGGCCAGTCGCCGATGGGCCTCAACCTCGACGACGTCGACTAACCCCGTTGCCGACCGGAGGTCGGGAGATCATGCTGGGCACCATGGCGATGCCAGACCTCGATCCCCGGCTCACCCCGATCCTCGACCTGGCCCCGGCCGCCGCGGCACGACCCGGCGTCGAGGTCGACGAGGAGACCCTGCGCGAGATCTTCGAGGAGGCCGCGATGCTGCTCGACCTCGGCAACGTCCTCGACGAGCTCGACGACCACGACTCCGGCAGCGTGGTCGCGGGCCTGTGCGCCGACCTGCTCGCCGCGGACCCTGCCGCCAGCATCCGCGCTCATGCGGAGCTCGCCCTCGCCGACGATTCGCTGCACGACCGCGAGGCCGCCGCGGTCGCCTACCGGATGGCCGCCCACGCCCTGCGTCTCTGAGCGCCCCCGCCAACCCTGCCAGAACCGCGCACATGCAGGGTTCTGCCTTCCCGTCCGTGGATTCGGCGCGCAACTTGTCCGCATGTGCACGGTTGTTGCGCCCGGTCGGGCGGAGCGCGCCTAGCCGACGAGCGAGCGGCGCGCGGCGTACTGCTCCAGGGCGTCGGCGAAGTCGGCTTCGGTGAAGTCGGGCCAGAGCTTCTCGCTGACGACGATCTCGGCGTGGGAGGTCTGCCAGGGGAAGAAGCCGGAGAGGCGCTGCTCGCCGCTGGTGCGGATGACGAGGTCGATCTCCTTGACCGGGCCGCCGGGGAGCGCGGCGGTGATGGCCTGCTCGTCGATCTCGGTGGCGCCGCCGGCGATCGCGCGGCGGACGCCTTCGACGATGTCGCCGTGCGGGTCGTAGCCGATCGCCATCGTCAGGTGTGCCGGACGGTCGGCGGTCTCCCGCTCGGCGGCGCGCAGCGCCTCGGCCGCGTCGTCGGGCAGCAGGGAGAGATCGCCGGAGACGTGGAGGGCCCAGCGGTCGCTGCGTACGACGGTCTGCGGGAGCTTCTCGGCGAGGATGCCGAAGAGGTGGTCGACCTGCGACCTCGGGCGCTTGCGGATGTTGTCGGCGGAGAGGACGTAGGAGGTGAGGTGGTCGATCCGCCACCGGGTGCACCACCTCAGCAGGTCCTCGACGTGGTCGGCACCGGCGTCGTGCCCGGCGCCGGGGTCCGCGAAGCCGGCCTTCTTCGCCCAGCGGCGGTTGCCGTCCATGACGACGCCGACATGGGTCGGCAGCAGCTGGGGCCGCAGGCGGGCCATCAGCGGCTCGGGTCGTTGAGGGAGAGGATCTGGCGGCGCTCGGCGTCGGTGAGGTCGGCGACGGCGAGGATCTTCTGGAGGACGTCGGACTTGCGTGCGATGTAGGTGTCGATGTCCATGTCCGGGTCGGCGGCCAGCGCCAGCTTCACGGCGGCGTACTCGTCACGGAGGTCGTCCCGGCGGCGCAGGACCTCGCGGACGGCGAGGTGGTTGCGTACGTTGAGCGTGCCCGCGGCGCAGACGTAGACGTGGCGCGCCGGATCGTCGTCGGGGGCGAAGAAGGCCTCGCGGCCGGCGACGCCGAGGTCACCGCGGTGCCGGTAGCCGATGCGTACGAGCGCCTTGACCGCGGCCGGCACGTCCTCCGGCGCGACGATCACGTCGATGTCGAGGATGGGTTTGGCCGCGAGGCCGGGGACCGACGTCGAGCCGACATGCTCGACACTCGCGTCGGGGCCGTCGGCCAGAGCCTCCCTCAAGGTCTCGGCGACCTCCTCGAACCGGATCGGCCAACTCGGGTCGTACGCCCTCACCTCGATGCTCACAGGAACCAGAGTCTCGCAGGTCTGCTCAGGCTTCGACGGCAATACGCCGAAGGCCGGTGACCTTGCCGGCGACGGCGTCGGAGAGCGTGAGGACGAGCGCGGCCGGGGTCGCGGCGCCGACCAGGACCGCGGCGGTGACCGCCGGGCTCCCGGACAGGTCGAAGAGGAGCCAGGCCAGCCAGACGGCTCCGCCGGTGAGGAGCACGAGGATCGCGGCGCCGGCGAGGAGGCCCTTGGTGCCGCCCACGACCCGCGCCGCGAGCGCTGCGGGCGCCGCGATGGCCACGCAGAGCGCCCCGACGGCAGCACCGAGGACGACGAGCACCGGTCCCGCGAACGGCCCGCCCATCCCCTGGTCGCCGGCCACCGAGGCGACGAGGAGGCCGAGGTAGGCCAACCCCGCGAGCACCGGATAGGCGAGCCCGACGAGCACCATGGTGACGAGGAAGGATGCGGTGCGAACGGCGATCACGGGCAGACTCATGCGCCCATGATGCCCGGCACCTCTGCACGCCGCCGCGGGTGTCGGCCCTTCGTCGACGAACCGAGCGTCGGCCGACCGGTCAGCGGTCGGCAGCGCGCGCCTCGACCTGCGCGAGGCGGGGGTCGCGAAGACCGACGGCGTCATGCGCCCAGAACGCCTCGCAGTAGACCAGCGCGCCGGTCATCCAGGTCTCGTACGCAGGCAGCCTGGCCACCTGGAACGCCGGCCCCGGGATGCGGACCGACGGGGCGGTGAAGCCGAGCGGCGTCGCCGCCGAGAAGCCGCGGGAGCCGTAGTAGTCCCACCCTCCCTCGAGGAAGACCGCCGGAGCCTCGAGGCGCTCCGCCTCGGCGAGCGCCGCCGCGACCAGCGCCGTGCCGATCCCGACCCGCTGGCGGTCGGGACGCACCGAGAGCGGGCTCAGCACGAGCACCTCGACGAGCCGTTCGCGCGCGTCCACCCACGAGCGCGACAACGCGACGTGGCCCACGACGTCGCCGTCTGCGACCGCGACCAGGCTCGCCCGCATCGCACCGGAGCCGGCCAGGGCACGCAGCAGTCCCACGACCCGTCCGTCGGGCTGCTCCCCGAAGGCGCCGGCAGCGACAGCCTCGATCGCGCTCCGGTCGGCAGCGAGGGCGGCTCGGATCTCCACGGTCGTCCCTCCGCCGTCAGACCCGCCCGCGGACCATGCCGATGAGGCGGTCCAGGACCTCGTCGGGCGCGACGTGGACGCCGTTGTGGAGGTGGGCGTTGGTGATCCACGGCCGCAGCGTGGGGACGAGCTCGGCGGTGGCGAGGGAGTGCTCGCGCAGGACGTAGGGGTCGTCGTAGTAGACCGCCGCGGCGCACGGCACGTCGACGGCGGCGAGCGCATTCGGGTCGTAGAGGCGCGGCCACTCGCGCTCGGCGAGCAGGTCGGCCGCCTCGGCGAAGGGAGCCAGCAGCGGGTCCTCGCTCAGGTGCCACGGGAAGAGGTGCTCGGCCGTGAGCAGCGTGGGGTCCTCGTACGCCGCCGGCTGGACCCGCGCGGACGCCCAGCGCGTCGCCTGACCGTCGGCGTAGCAGGCCTCGTGGACGAGTACGTAGAGCGGCGAGTGTCCACTGAACGGCAGCAGCGAGGCGACCTCGTGCCCGAAGCCGAGGCCGGCCGGGTCGCGCTCGAGGAGGTAGTGGATCCGCTCGGAGCCACCCGTCATCCCGAGGAGGCTGCCGATGGAGCGCGCCTGGCGGGCGGAGAGCGGGCCGCCGTGCGGGAGCCGGATCTCGCCGGCGTCGCAGCGCTCGACCAGCGCTCGCATCCGGTCGCGATCGCCGGGGAAGCGGGCGTAATGGCGCTCGGTGAGCTCGATGGTGCGGGCGAAGGTCGCGGCGTAGACCTCGTCGACAGGCAGGCCGACCGGCGGCACTCCCCCGGTGAAGAGCACCTCGCGCAGCGACCCGGGGTGGGTCGAGAGGTAGCGCAGCGAGCAGAAGCCGCCGAAGGACTGCCCCAGCAGCGACCACCGCTCGATCCCCAGGTGGACGCGGAGGAGCTCGACGTCCTCGACGATCGAGTCCGCGCGGAAGTGGGCCAGGTGGTCGGCCTGCTCCTGCGGGCTCATCCCGGTCATCGCCGTCATCGGCGTCGACCGCCCGGTCCCCCGCTGGTCGAGGAGGATCACCCGGTAGTCCTGGAGCGCCCGCTCCAGCCACCCCGGCACCATCGGGAGGTCGATCGGCCGTGGGCTCTCCCCGCCGGGGCCGCCCTGGAGGAACAGCAGCGCGTCCCGGTCGTCGTGATCGCCCGGCCGGCGCACCTCGCGGGCGAAGACGGTCAGCGTCTCGGACCCGCCGCCGAGATGGTCCAGCGGCACCTCGATCTCGTGCTCGATCAGGACCAGTCCGGGGATCGTCTCGATGCGCACGGGCCGATCCTAGTGCCGATTCCCCTACCCGTCCGATGGACGCCGGCGTTGCGGTAACGGCCGGTACAACCTAACCTGAACGCCGTTCAGCTGAACGACGTTCAGGTAGCCATCCCGAGGAGACGCCCCGCATGACGACAGCCTTCGACCAGCTCGCCGACCGGATCCTGTCCGGCGGGGCCGCGACCGCCGAGGACGCGGTGGCGGTGCTGCGTACGCCCGACACGGAGCTGATGAACGTCGTCGCCGCGGCGGGGCGGCTGCGCCGCGAGCACTTCGGCAACACCGTGAAGGTGAACTACCTGGTCAACCTGAAGTCGGGGCTGTGCCCGGAGAACTGCAACTACTGCAGCCAGGCGCTCGGGTCGCAGGCGCCGGTGCTGAAGTACTCCTGGCTCTCCAAGGACGAGACCCTCGAGCAGGCTGGCGCGGGCCTGCGCGGTGGCGCGACCCGGGTCTGCATGGTCTCCTCGGGCCGCGGACCCTCGGACCGCGACATCGACAAGGTCGTCGAGATGACCTCGGCCCTCAAGGATGCGCACGAGGGCGTCGAGGTGTGCGCCTGCCTCGGACTGCTCAAGGGCGGGCAGGCCGAGCGGCTCAAGGCGGCCGGGGTGGATGCGTACAACCACAACATCAACACCGCCGAGTCCCACCACGACAACATCGTCCAGACCCACACCTACGAGGACCGCGTCGACACCATCGGCAAGGCCAAGGACGCCGGCCTCTCGCCGTGCTCCGGTCTGATCGCCGGCCTGGGCGAGACCGACGAGCAGCTCGTCGAGGCGCTCTTCGCACTCAAGGAGCTCGACGCCGACTCGATCCCGGTGAACTTCCTGATGCCGTTCGACGGGACGCCGTACGAGAACACCTGGGAGCTCTCCCCCGCCCGGTGCGTGAAGATCCTGGCGATGGCGCGCTTCGTCTGCCCCGACAAGGAGATCCGGATCGCCGGCGGCCGCGAGATGCACCTGCGCTCGCTGCAGGCCACCGCCCTCCACGTCGCCAACTCGATCTTCCTCGGCGACTACCTGACCTCCGAGGGCCAGGACGCGCTGGCCGACCTGGAGATGCTGCGCGACAACGGCTTCATCATCCTCGGCATGGACGAGACCGCCTTCGGTGAGCTGATCGAGGAGCACCGCGCCAAGGCCGCCGCCCGGGTCGCCGGTGGTTGTGGCAGCAGCTGCGGCGACGGCTGCGGCGGGGCCGCCGGGGCCTGCGGCGGTCACGACGAGCAGGAGCGCCCGGTGATCCGGCGCCGTGGAGCGGGGACCGATGTCGCTGCCAATGCTTGATCTGGGCGTTGATCGGGACACCGACCTGCTCGCCTTCGACCGCGAGCATCTCTGGCACCCCTACACCTCGATGACCGACCCGGCACCGGTGCGCCTCGTCACCGGCGCCGAGGGCGTACGTCTCCACCTCACCGACCACGACGGCGAGCGCCTCGAGGTCGTCGACGCGATGTCCTCGTGGTGGTCGGCGGTCCACGGCTATCGGGTGCCCGAGCTGGACGCCGCGCTCGCCGAGCAGGCCGGCCGGATGGCGCACGTGATGTTCGGCGGCCTGACGCACGCCCCCGCCATCGACCTCGCCCAGCGGCTCGTCTCGATCACGCCGGAGCCGCTCCAGCACGTCTTCCTCGCCGACTCGGGGTCGGTCAGCGTCGAGGTCGCGATCAAGATGGCGCTGCAGTCCCAGCGCGGTCGCGGACGCCCCGAGCGGACCCGGCTGCTGACCGTGCGCGGCGGCTACCACGGCGACACGTTCGGGTGCATGAGCACCTGCGACCCGGTCGGCGGGATGCACTCGATGTTCACCGAGATGCTCGCCCCGCAGGTCTTCGCCGAGCGTCCGCCGGCGCCGGGTGGTGACGTGGAGGCCTGGGCCGAAGGCGTACGTCAGGTCGCCGAGGCGCACGCCGACGAGCTCGCCGGGATCATCGTCGAGCCCCGGCTCCAGGGCGCGGGCGGGATGTGGGTCTACGACGACCGCTGCCTGGTCGTGCTCCGGGAGATCGCCGACGAGCACGGGCTGGTGCTGATCTTCGACGAGATCGCCACCGGCCTCGGCCGCACCGGCTCGCTCTTCGTATCGTCGCAGGTCACGCCGGACATCCTCTGCCTCGGTAAGGCACTGACCGGCGGCTACATGACCCTGGCGGCGGTGCTGACCACCTCCGAGGTCGCGCACGCGATCTCGCGCAGCGAGTCCGGTGTGCTCATGCACGGACCGACCTTCATGGGCAACCCGCTCGCCTGTGCGGTGGCGCTGGCCTCGCTCGACCTGCTGGCGTCCCGGGGCTGGGAGCAGGACGTGGCCCGCGTCTCCGGCGCGCTCTCGGCGGGCCTCTCCCCTCTCGCCGAGCTGCCGGGCGTCAGCGACGTCCGCGTCCTCGGCGCCGTCGGCGTGGTCCAGCTCGACCATCCGGTCGATGTCGCGAAGGCGACCGACGCCGCCCTGCGCGAGGGGGTCTGGGTCCGGCCGTTCCGCGACCTGATCTACACCATGCCGCCCTACGTCACCGGCACCGACGACCTCGCCCGGATCTGCCGCGCCGTCGCGGCTGCCGCGGAGGTGGCCTGAGATGAGCTGGCAGACCTGGCTGGAGGCAGCGGCCACGGCACGCGAGGAGGCCGGGCTGACCCGGCAGCTGCGGCCGCGCGGCCCTCATGACGCCACCTCGAAGGCGCACAGTATCGACCTGGCCGGCAACGACTACCTGGGACTGTCGGGGCACCTCGACGTACGCCGCGCCGCGGCCGAGGCGGCGATGCTCTGGGGCGGTGGCGCGGGTGCGTCCCGGCTGGTCACGGGAACCTTGACGCTGCACGGCGAGCTCGAGGCAGAGCTCGCCGACTGGCTCGGTCAGCCGGGCGCGCTGACGTTCTCGAGCGGCTACCACGCCAACCTCTCGGTCGTCAGCGCCCTGGCCGACAAGAGCGCCCACGTCGTCTCCGACGCGCACATCCACGCCTCGCTGATCGACGCCGTGCGCCTCTCCCGGTCCCAGCTCACCGTCGTCCCGCACAACAACGTCGCCGCGGTGCAGGCGGCGCTGGCCGCACGGCCGGGCGTCCGCACCCTCGTGCTCGCCGAGTCGGTCTACTCGGTCCTCGGCGACGAGGCGCCGCTCATCGAGCTGGCCGAGGTGTGCGCGGCGTACGGGGCCCTGCTGGTCGTCGACGAGGCCCACGGCGTCGGTGTCCACGGGCCGGGGCTCGTCGCCCGCCACGGCCTCGCCGGACGACCGGACGTGCTCGTCACCGCGACCCTCTCCAAGAGCCTGGGCAGCCAGGGCGGGGCAGTGCTCGGACCGCGCGCGGTCCTCGACCATCTGGTCAACACCGCCCGGCCGTTCATCTTCGACACCGGCCTGGCTCCTGCCTCCGCAGCCGCCGCGCTGGCCGCGGCGCGGGTCGCGCGGTCACGCCCGGAGCTCGCCGACACCATCCGCGCTCGGGTCACCGGGCTGGCCAAGACCCTGGGGGTCCCGGCCCCGGCCGGCGCGGTGCTGTCGGTGCCGGTGCCGTCGCCCGAGGCAGCGGTCGCGGCGCAGGCGGAGCTGCTCGCCGAGGGCGTACGCGTCGGCTGCTTCCGTCCGCCGTCCGTCCCCGACGGCGTCTCCCGGCTGCGCGTCACCGCCGGGGCGGGTGTCACCGACGAGGAGTGGGAGCGGGCGGCCAAGGCCATCGACGCGATCGTGGGTGGTGACCGATGAGCGGGCGGGTGGTGATCGTCACCGGCACCAGCACCGGCGTCGGCAAGACCGTCGCGACGGCGACGCTGGCCTCCCGGGCGCGGACGAACGGCGAGAAGGTCACGGTCGTCAAGCCGGTCCAGACCGGCACCGACGACGGCGACTGCGACGCCGCCGAGATCCAGCGGCTGACCGGGATCGAGGTCCACGAGCTGACCCGGCTCGGGGAGCCGCTCGCCCCCGACACCGCGGCCCGGCGGGCCGGGGTGGAGATCCCGCCGGTCGCTTCGTACGCCCCGACGATCTCGGCCCTGACCAGGGACAACGACCTCGTCCTGGTCGAAGGCGCCGGCGGCCTGCTGGTGCGGCTGGACACCGACGGCGGCACCCTCCTGGACCTGGCCGACGCGCTCCACCTCGGCGGCACCCCGACGTCCTTCGTCGTCATCACCTCGGCCGGCCTGGGCACCCTCAACCACACCGAGCTGACCGTGGCCGCGCTGCGCGCCCGCGGGTACGAGCCCGACGGGCTGATCATCGGCTCCTGGCCGGGCGATCCGGGGCTCGCCGAGCGGTGCAACCGCATCGACCTGCCGCGGGTGACCGGCGTACCCCTGCTCTTCGGCATCCCGGAAGGAATTGACAACCATTCTCAACTCGGCTGAGAATGGTTCTCATGGCCCCCACAATCCGCTACGCCGGTGTCTTCGCTGCCGGCGCGCTCCTGCTCACCTCCGGCTGTGCCGCCCTCTCCGACGACTCCGGTTCCGCCGGCTCCGACTCGGGGAAGGTGCAGGTCGCGGCCGCGTTCTACCCGCTGGAGTTCGTCGCGGAACGCGTGGGCGGTGACCTCGTCGACGTCACCGGGCTCACCAAGCCGGGCGTCGAGCCGCACGACCTCGAGCTCAGCATCAACCAGACCGCGGCGCTGCAGAGCGCCGACGTGATCCTCAGCGAGCACGGCTTCCAGCCCGCCGTCGACGACGCGATCGAGCAGAACGTCAAGGGCGCCGTGGTCGACGTCGAGAAGACCGTCGACCTCCGCCCCGCCGAGGAGGGCGGCGACGAGCACGGCGCCGAGGAGCACGAGGAGGAGGCCGCCTCGGGCGAGGACGAGCACGACCACGGCGAGTTCGACCCCCACTTCTGGCACGACCCGGCGCTGATGGCCGACTACGCCGACGCCGTCAGCGCAGCGCTGGCCAAGGCCGACCCCGACAACGCCGAGACCTACGCGGCCAACGCCAAGGCCCTGACCGAGGACCTCACCAAGCTCGACGAGGAGTTCAAGACCGGGCTGGCCCAGTGCACGATCAAGGAGGTCGTGGTCTCCCACGACGCCTTCACCTACCTGGACAAGTACGGTCTGGAGTTCGAGCCCATCGCCGGCCTGACGCCCGACGCCGAGCCCAACCCGGCCCAGCTCGCCGCGATCGGCGAGCACGCCAAGGAGCACGGCGTGACCACGATCTTCTCCGAGCGCCTGGTCAGCCCTGCGCTCGCCGACACCCTCGCCGGCGACCTCGGTCTGAAGACCGCCGTGCTCGACCCGATCGAGGGGCTCTCGGCAGACACCGAGGGAGAGGACTACCTTTCCCTCATGCGGCAGAACCTCGACGCCCTGAAGGCGGCCAACGGTTGTCAGTGAACCCCAACGGGAAGAGAACAGTCCCGGCCGACGTCCCCGTGCAGCTCGTGCACGGGGATGTCGCCCTGTCCGGGCGCCCCGTCCTGCGCGAGGTCGACCTGACGGTCAACCGCGGTGAGTTCGTCGCGCTGATGGGTGCCAACGGCTCCGGCAAGTCGACGCTCGTACGCACCCTGGTCGGCCTCAACCCGCTCTCTGCCGGCCGCCTGGAGCTCTTCGGCCGCGCCTTGGGTGGCTTCCACGACTGGTCCCGGGTCGGCTACGTGCCGCAGCGGAGCACGGCCACCGGCGGCGTACCGGCCTCGGTGTGGGAGGTCGTCGCCTCCGGCCGGCTCACCCACCGCAAGCTGCTGCGGCCGCTGCGCAGCGCCGACCGGGCCGCGATCCGGGCCGCGCTCGAGGTGGTCGGGATGGATGCGTACGCCCACCGCGGGGTCGCTCAGCTCTCCGGCGGTCAGCACCAGCGGGTGCTGATCGCGCGGGCGCTCGCCGGCCGCCCCGAGCTGCTGCTGCTCGACGAGCCCACCGCCGGCGTCGACCTGCCCAACCAGCACGCGCTGGCCGCGGCGCTCGGCCGGCTCAAGGACGACGGCGCCACCATCGTGCTGGTCGCCCACGAGCTCGGGCCGCTGGCGCCGCTGGTCGACCGGGCCGTCGTCATGCGCGACGGGCGCAAGGCGTACGACGGTCCGCCGCTCTCCGACGCCGACGTCCACGCCCAGGGCTTCGACGCCGGGCACGTCCACTGCGACGACGCCTCGACGCCCTCGGCGAACCCCGCGGTCCCCACCCCGTTGAAGGAGCTGTGATGACACTCCTCGAGCTCTTCTCGGTCCCGTTCATGCAGCGGGCCCTGATCGCGGCGTTCCTCGTCGGGATCGCGGCCCCGGCGGTCGGCACCTACATCGTGCAGCGCCGCCTGGCCCTGATGGGCGACGGCATCGGCCACGTCGCCGTCACCGGCGTCGCGATCGGCCTGTGGACCCAGACCTCGCCGACCTGGACCGCGGTGATCGTGGCGATCGCCGGGGCCGTGGTCATCGAGGTCGTCCGCGAGCGCGGCCACGCCGAGGGCGACGTCGCCCTCGCCATGCTCTTCTACGGCGGGCTCGCCGGCGGCGTCTTCGTCACCGGTCTCGCCGGCACCGGCGCCTCCCGGCTCCAAGAGTTCCTCTTCGGCTCGATCCTGACGATCTCGGTCGACGACCTGCTGGTGACCATGGCCCTCGCGGTCGTGCTGATCCTGATCTGCGTCGGGCTCTCGCCGCAGCTGTTCGCGGTCTCCCAGGACGCCGACTACGCCAAGGTCGCCGGGCTGCCGGTGCGCTTCTACTCGATCCTGGTCGCCGTGCTCGCCGCCCTGAGCGTCGTGATCGCGATGCGCACCGTCGGGCTGCTGCTCGTCTCCGCCCTGATGGTCGTGCCGGTCGCCATCGTGCAGCAGCTGACCCGGTCGTTCCGGATGACGCTGCTCGGCGCGATGGGCGCCGGGCTGGCGGCCTCGGTCGGCGGCCTCGTGCTCGCCGCCGCACTCTCCCGCACCGGCGCCAACGTCCAGCCCGGTCCCAGCATCGTGCTGGTCGCACTGGCCGGGTTCTTCCTGGTCTGGCCGCTCGGCGCCTGGCTGCGCCGCCGGCGCGCGCTCGTGGCTCCGTTCCCGGAGACCGCACCCGAGGAGAAGCCGGTCGACGAGGCCCACCCGCACCACCACGGCGAGAAGTGTGGTCATGTCGCGGTCGAGCACGGCGACCACGTCGACTACATCCACGACGGCCACCGGCACGCGGCGCACGTCGGCGCGGAAGGAGAGCACTATGACGAACACTGACCCTGTGGCGGCCGATCCCTCGGGGGCCTTGCGACCCACCAAGCAGCGGCTCGCGGTGGCGGAGGCGCTACGGACGTACGACGGCTTCCACTCCGCCCAGGAGATCCACTCCCGCCTCGACGGCACCGTCGGCCTGGCCACCGTCTACCGCACGCTGACCGCGCTGGCCGAGGCCGGCGCCGTCGACGCGATGCGCTCCGAGGACGGCGAGACCATCTACCGCCGCTGCTCCGACACCCACCACCATCACCTGGTCTGCCGCCAGTGCGGCCGCACCGTCGAGGTCGAGGGCCCCGCCGTCGAGCGCTGGACCAAGACCATGGCCGAGGACAACGGCTTCACCGACGTCTCCCACACCCTGGAGATCTTCGGCACCTGCACCGACTGCCGCTAGCTGCCGAGGCGTCACGTACGTCGGCCGACACGTCACTCCGTGCCGACTCGACCGACGCGGGTGACGTCTCGGCTATACGGGGTTGGGGAGGGCACCGCCATAGCGGCGGTCCCGGGAGGCGTACGTCTCGATGGCATGCCACAGGTGGCGGCGGTCGACGTCGGGCCAGAGCACGTCGGTGAAGACGAACTCGGAGTAGGCCGCCTGCCAGAGCATGTAGTTGGACAGCCGCTGCTCGCCGGAGGTGCGCCAGATCAGGTCGGCGTTGGCGAGCTCGGGGACGTAGAGGTACTTCTCGATCGTCTTCTCGGTGATCTTGTCCGCCCGGAGCCGGCCGGCGGCGACGTCCTCCCCCATCCGGCGCATCGCGTCGGTGAGCTCGGCGCGGCCGCCGTAGTTGACGCACATCGTCAGGGTGCACACCGTGTTGTGGCGCGTCATCTCCTCGGCGACCTTGAGCTCGTTGATGACCGACTTCCACAGCCGCGGCGCGCGGCCGGCCCAGCGCACCCGGACGCCGAGCTCGTTCATCTCGTCGCGGCGGCGGCGGATGACGTCGCGGTTGAAGCCCATCAGGAACTTCACCTCGTCGGGCGAGCGCGACCAGTTCTCGGTGGAGAACGCGTAGGCCGAGATGGCCTTCACGCCGATCTCGATGGCACCTTCGACGACGTCGAAGAGGCTCGACTCACCCTCTTCGTGGCCCTTGGTCCGGGGGAGGCCACGCTCCTTGGCCCATCGGCCGTTGCCGTCCATGATGATCGCCACGTGCTCCGGGACGAGGTCCTTGGGGACCGGGGGCGGGGTAGCCCCGGACGGGTGGGGTGTTGGGGTACGGACCGGCTTGCTCACGAGGTGCAACCCTAGTCGGGCGATAGCCAGGAGGCGGCTGCGGGCCCGGAGGCTGCGGTCTGGGCGGGACCATCGGACGCCGGGGCGCGTCGTACTCCATCTCCGCAGGGTCCACTGCCGGGCCGGGCAGGGTCATCGCGCCGATGATGGTGGTGATCGGCATCGCCAGCACCACGCCGATGCCCGCGGCCATCGTGGCGACGATCTCGCCGGCCATCTGCTCGGTCGTCAGTAGCGAGAAGAAGGTGCGGTCGTAGAGCTGGATCACCAGCAGCAGGGTCAGCGCGCTGCCGACGTAGGCGAACACGATCGTGTAGATGGTCGAGGCGACATGGTCGCGTCCGATCCGCATCGCGCCCCGGAAGACGTCCCAGCGCGACGTGTGCGGGCCGGCGGCGCGCAGCTCCCACACCGCCGAGGCCTGGGTGATGGTGACGTCGTTGAGCGCACCCAGACCGGCGATGATCACCGCGGCGACCAGGAGGCTCTGCAGGTCGAGCGCCGCGTCGAGCGAGGAGAGCGTCTGACCGCTCTCCGAGCCCAGGCCGCTGAGCCGGCTCGCGCCGATCGCGAAGGTGCCGATCAGGGCGGTCACCGTGACCCCGGCCAGGGTGCCGGCGAGTGCCACCGACGTACGCACCGAGAGGCCGTGGGTCGTGTAGAGCACCACGTAGAGGATCAGCACCGAGGAGACCAGCGCGACCCACGCCGCGGGCTCCCCGGAGAGCAGCGCGGGCAGCAGGAACAGCCACACCACCGCCCCCGCGAACCCCAGCCCGAGCACCGCCATCAGCCCGCGCATCCGCGCGACGGCGATGACGCAGACCACGAAGAGACCAACCAGCAGGAGCAGCGGCGGGCCGCGCTTGACGTCGAAGAAGGCGTACGCCGCCTCCCCCTCCTTCTCGGTGCGCGAGAGCTCCACCTCGTCACCGGCCTCCAGCCCGGAGCGGGCCATCGGGGTCGAGATCTTGACCCCCACCTCGGTGCCGGTGTCGGGTCCGCTGGTGAGCTTCGCCGTGGCGGTGTCGCAGCCCTTCGGCTGCCCCTCGGCGGTGCACGGCGCGGAGACCGAGACCACGTCGGCGGTCTCGAAGACGACGCCCTTGGCGATGAACTGCTGGGATCCCTGGAGCTTGTCCACGGCGGCGCTGTCGGGCCACCAGACCGCGACCCCGACGACGGTGAGGACGGCGACGAGCACCAGCGAGACGGTCAGCACCATCCGCGGCAGCGACTCGACCTCCACCTCGGCGTCGTGCCCACCGTGTGAATGCCCGTGCGAGTGGCCGTGCGAGTGGCCCATCGTGTCCTCAGCTCTCGACGTATTCGAGCGACCGCAGGTTGCGGTCCAGATGCCAGGAGAGGTACGCAGCGACCAACCCGCTCGCCTGTCTGCTGGTCCGGTCCTCGGCGCGGCCGACGGTATCCCAGTCACCTGAGAGAAGCGCACCGAGGTGGGTCAGCGTCTCGGGCGAGGGCGTCGCCGAGCCCGGCACCCGGCAGGTGGTGCACAGCGCACCACCCATGGACACGTTGAACCACCGGTGCGGGCCCTCCAGCCCGCACCGCGCACACGCCTCGAAGGACGGTGCGTAACCGGCGACCGCCAGCGAGCGGAGCAGGTAGGAGTCGAGCACGTGCCGGGGAAGCCGGTCGCCCTGGGCGAGCACCCGCAGCCCACCGACGAGCAGCAGGTACTGCTGCGGCGCCGGCTCGCCCTCCTCGTGGACCAGCCGGTCGGCGGTCTCGAGCATCGCGGTGCCGGCGGTGTAGCGGTCGTAGTCGAGCCCGATCCCGGCGTGGAACAGGGTGAGCGTCTCGGCCTGGGTGATCGTGTCGAGGTTGCGCCCCTCGGCGAACTGCAGGTCGACGTGGGTGAACGGCTCCAGCCGTGAACCCCATCGCGAGGTGGTGCGCCGCACGCCCTTCGCCACCGCACGCACCCGGCCGTGGTGGCGGGTGAGCATGGTGATGATGCGATCGGCCTCACCGAGCTTGTGGGTGCGAAGCACGATGGCCTCGTCGCGGTAGAGGGGCACGGCCCCATTCTGCCGCACCAGCCTGGGAGAACGCGGACACGCCGGGGCGAAACCAGATGATAATGCCGCGGTGACCGACGTACGGACCCGCGAGCTGACCTTCGACCGGCTCAGCCTGTTCACCATGCTCTGGGCGGGACAGGGTCTGATCCAGCTGCTCACCTATGAGTACTTCCCCCACGACGCCCTCTTCGGTCTGCTCCTGGTGGCGACGCTCGCGGCGATCGTCCTTCCCCGACGCACGCCGGCGCTCGCCACGATGCTGGTGCTCAACCTGGCCTACTCGTGGGCACACCTCCCCTACCAGGTCAATCATCATCTGCTCGAGGACTGCATCAACCTGATCCTGCTCGGCGCGCTGGCCATCGCGTGGGTGCGGCGCAGGCAGGGCCGGGCCGACACCGACCTCCGCTCGGCGACGTACGAGGCCTTCTCGGGTCCGGCCCGCGGTGCCCTGGTCGTCGTGTATGTGTGGTCGGGGATCGCGAAGGCGAACACCGACTTCTTCGACCCGATGGTGGGGTGCGCGGCCACGCTGCTCGGCACCGCCCTCCACGCCGAGCAGAACAGCGCGATCGTGGCATGGCTCGCGACCCCGGCCGCGGCCGCCACCCTGGTCACCGAGATCGGCCTGGGGCTGCTGCTCGCCTTCCGCAGGACGCGGTTCCTCGCCATTCCGATCGGGCTGCTGTTCCACCTCTCCCTCGCGATGGTCCCGATCGCGGCGGTCCAGGCGTTCAGCTACGCCGCCACCGCGACGTACGCCCTGTTCCTCAGCCCCGAGGTCGCCGCCGCGGCGAGCGACCTGGTCGGCAACGGCCTTCGCCGGCTACGCCGCCACCTGGCCGTGACCCTCGCCGGCGCCGCGGTCGCGGTCGGTGTCCTGGTGGTCGCCGTCAGGCTGGCGTCCCGGGCGGTCGGGTCCGACGACGCCTTCACCTACGCCCGGGTGGGACTGTGGTTCCTCGGCCTCGTGGTTCTCGTCGTCGTCTACTTCCGGTCCATGCTCATGGTGGTACGCCGCGACGGGCCGCGTGCCGTCGCCGTCTCCGACCCGCTGTTCACCGGATCGCCCGCGCTGTGGGTCGTGACCCTGCTCGTCCTGGTGAACGGCAGCCTCCCCTACCTCGGGTTCAAGACGCAGACGTCGTTCACGATGTTCAGCAACCTCTGGACCGAGGACGGCCGGACGAACCACTGGTTCATCAGCCCGGCCCTCCAGATCGGTGACTACCAGGGCGGCCTGGTCGAGATCATCGAGACCGATGACCCCGAGCTGGGCGAGGTCGCCGAGGCCGGGCACCGGATGACCCGGTTCGAGTTCGAGCGGGCTCTGAGCGCGAAGGACGACATCTCCGTGGTGTGCAGCTGCTACGGGCAGATCCGGCGCATCGAGAAGGTCGCCGGCGAGTTCACCGACTACGAGCCCCGCTTCTCCTACACCCCGTTCCTGGGGAAGGTGATGTCGTTCCGCACGGTGCCGGACGGCAAGGTCACCTGCACCCAGTGACCACGCCGCCGACCTCACGTCGCAGCCACATGATGGCAACGACGCGTGTGGGTCAACGTGATCGGCGGGCTCGTCTCCTATCGTGCCGGTCATGAGCTCACCAGGCATCGCGACCGCGCCGCCCCAGCCCGCGCACGACGACCGCGAGCCCGGCACCGCCGCCGGACCGCCGGTCACCCACGTCGACTGGCTGATGCTGGCGCTCGCGGTCGTCTCGGTGGCGGCCGTGGTGTGGGTGTCGTTCTGGGACGTCTCCCAGGTCTGGTACGACCGGGTCGTCGTCGCCGACTACATCGTCTGCGGCATCTTCGCGATCGAGTTCCTGGTCCGCTGGCTCCGCTCGGGGCTCGGCTGGATGTTCCCGCTGCTCTACTGGTACGAGCTGCTCGGCATGATCCCGCTCGGGCTCGCCGCCAGCCCGGCCTTCCGTGGCTTCCGGCTGCTGCGGATCGTGCTCATCCTGCTCAGGCTGATGCGCGCCGCCGACCGTGCCTTCGGCGACCGGGTCTCGGCGTACGTCGTGGGGAGGTTCTCGGGCGCCATCGTCAACGCGATCCGCAAGCCGATCACGGTCGCGGTGCTCGACGAGGTCATCGCGGTGATCCAGACGGGCAACTACACCCGGCACATCTCCAGCGCGATCGAGGAGAACCGGGCCGAGATCGACACCCTCATCATCGACCTCATCCGTCAGGACCAGGCGACCGGGAAGCTGCGCTACCTCCCCTTCCACGACGACGTCGTCCGGCTGGTGGCCGACACCGTGCTGCGCCTGGTCGACGAGGGCCTGGCCGACCCGCGGGTCCACGAGATCATCTCCGACGCCATCCGCGAGTCCGCCAAGGAGCTGCGCGAGAACATCGGCACGGACCAGCACGCCGCGGTCAAGCTCGACCAGGAGCGGTTCGGGAAGTAGACCTGTCCGCTACGTCGGCTCCTGGGTGATCAGGGGCGCCAGCCGTCTGACCGCCTCCCGGAGACGGTCAGGGGTCGTCGCCGCGTAGCCGATCACCAGGCCCGGCGGACCGTCTCCCTGGCGGTGCCGGGACAGCGGATGAACCGCGATGCCCGCCTCGAGCGCGGCCTCGGCGACGGCGGTGTCGTCGATCCCGTCGGGAAGCGTCGCCAGTACGTGCAGCCCGGCTGCCACACCCCGGACCCGAGCGGCCGGCAGATGCTCGGCGAGCGCCTCGAGCAGGGCGTCGCGACGGGCCTTGTGGCGCGGCCGGACCAGTCTCAGGTGGCGCTCGAAGGCACCCGAGGTGAGCATCCGCGCCAGGGTGATCTGGGGCAGCGCGGGGCTGGCCAGGTCGAGCCAGTAGCGCTCCTCGACCAGCTCCTCCTGCATGCCGGGCGGGGCGATCAGCCAGCCGATCCGCATCGCCGGCGCGAGCGTCTTGGAGACACTGCCGAGGTGGACGACCCGGTCGGGAGCGAGTCCCCTCACCGCCGCGACCGGCGGCCGGTCGTAGCGGTGCTCGGCGTCGTAGTCGTCCTCGATCACCAGCCGGTCCGGACGTGCCCGGACCCAGTCGATCAGCGCCCGCCGCCGCTGCGGAGAGAGCACCACCCCGGTCGGGAACTGGTGAGCAGGGGTCACCACGACCGCATCGACCCCGGTCGCCTCGAGCGCCGCCACGTCCAGGCCGTCGCCGTCCACCGGCACCGGGACCGTGGTCATGCCCCACCGCTGCAGGTGCACGCGGCCGCCGTAGGAGCCCGGCTCCTCGAAGCCGACCACGGTCCTGCCGCGCTTCTCCAGCCAGCGCGCCAGGAGCACGAGTCCCTGGGCGACGCCGTTGACCACCAGGATCTCGTCCGGCGAGACCGTGATGCCGCGGGTGCGGCCGAGCCAGACCGCGAGCGCCTCCCGCAGCGCCGGCACACCGCGCGGGTCCCCGTAGCCGAGGTCCGCGCTGCCGATCTCGCCGAGCACCTCGCGCGACGCCTTGGCCCACGCTGCCCGCGGGAACGCGGAGAGGTCCGGCACCCCCGGGGAGAGGTCCAGGTCAGGGGTCGGCAGCCGGGTGGCGGCACCGAGGCGGCGTACGGCTCCGGGGACCGCGCTCACCCGGGTCCCGCCGCCGCTGCGCGCCGCGAGCAGCCCCTCGTCGGTGAGTCGCTGGTACGCCTCGACGACCACCCCGCGTGACACCCCGAGCTGGGTGGCGAGCGAGCGCGAGGCCGGCACCCGCGCGCCGACCGCGAGCCGGCCGTCGGCCACCGCGTCGCGCAGGGCACCGGTGAGCCAGCTCGCCAGCCCACCCGCCGGCACCCCGGCCGGATCGAGCTGGAGGAAGTCGGCACCGGTCACTTGGTCCACTCTTCCACGACGAGTTTGGATCTGTCAGCCAGACCAAACCGAGGCGAACCTCGTAGACATGACCACCGAAGCCCTCCCCCGCCCCGACACCCCCGACACCCCGGCCGCCGGCTCCGGGTCCCACCGCGGCATCCTGCTCGGCATCGTCTTCGCCGCGGCCGGGATGGTCTGCGTCGGCAGCAGCGTCGCGGTCTCCGCGGCGATCACCGACGCCCCGCTCTTCACCCTGCAGACGGTCCGGTACGCCCTCGCCGCCCTGCTCCTGCTCGTGGTCGCGCGCGTCACCGGCTGGCAGGTGCCACGCCCGCGCGGTCGCGAGTGGCTCTGGCTGGCCGGGGTGGCCACCGCCGGCCTGGTGCTCTTCAACATCGGCGTCGTCCGCGGCGTCGCCCACGCCGAACCTGCGGTGATCGGCGTCGCCGTCGCGGCCGTCCCGATGCTGCTCGCGGTCGTCCCGGCGATCGCGACCCGCACGCTCCCGGCTCGCGCGGTGATCGTCGGGGCGATGGTCGTGACGGCGGGAGCCGTGCTCGTCGAGGGGTTCGGGAGGACCGATGCGGCCGGGGTCGGCTACGCCCTCCTGGTGCTGGTCTGCGAGGCCGGCTTCACCCTTCTGGCGGTTCCGGTCCTCCCCCGCCTGGGCGCCTTCGGGGTCTCGTTCCACTCGGTGTGGATGGCGACCGCGGGCATGGCCGTCATCGGCGTGGCGACCGAGGGACCGGCCGCCGTGACGACGCTCGACGCCGTCGACCTGCTCGCCGCGCTCCACCTGGCCGCGGTCGTCACCACGCTCGCGTTCCTGCTCTGGTTCACCGCGGTCAGGCGCCTCGGCTCCGGCCGCGCCGGCCTGTTGACCGGGGTCGTGCCCGTGGCGGCGGCCGGCCTCGGCGTACCTCTCCACGGGATCGTGCCCGGCCCGATGGTCTGGCTGGGCACGGCGGTGGTCGCGCTGGGCCTGGTGATCGGGCTGCAGGAACCGCCGAGTCGGCGCGTTGGAACGCGCCGACTCGGCATGTTCCGGCGGAGCGTCAGCCGCGCGGGATCGTGACCGCCTGGGCGCGGTTGGCCGCGCAGACGACGGCCCGCAGGGAGGCGGTGACGATGTTCTCGTGGATGCCGATGCCCCACACGATCTCGCCGGCGATCTCACACTCGACGTACGCAGCCGCGGCCGCGTCGCCACCGGCTGAGAGAGCGTGCTCGGCGTAGTCGAGGACGCGGATCTCGGCGCCGGCCTCCTTCAGCGCGTCGACGAACGCCGCGACCGGACCGTTGCCGACGCCCTTGTAGGTGCGGACCTCGCCACGGACGCGGGGGCGACGACCTGCTCGTCGCCGCCCTCGGCGTCGGTCACCGAGGACCAGCTCTCCAGGGCGTACGGCTCCTCGCGCTCGAGGTACTCAGCCGAGAAGATCGACCAGATCTCCTCGGGGCTGACCTCGCCGCCCTCGGTGTCGGTGTGCTGCTGGACGACACGCGAGAACTCGATCTGCGCGCGACGCGGCAGATCCAGGGAGTGCTCGGTCTTGAGCAGGTAGGCCACGCCGCCCTTGCCGGACTGGCTGTTGACCCGGATGACGGCCTCGTAGGTGCGGCCGACGTCCTTGGGGTCGATGGGCAGGTAGGGCGCCTCCCACGGGATCTCGCTGACGTCCTTGCCTGCCTCGGCGGCGATCCGGTCGAGGTCCTCCAGGCCCTTCTTGATGGCGTCCTGGTGGGAGCCGGAGAAGGCGGTGTAGACCAGGTCGCCGGCGTAGGGGTGGCGCGGGTGGACGTTGATGTTGGTGACGTACTCGACGGTGCGGCGGATCTCGTCGATGCCGCCGCCGACGGTGAAGTCGACCTGCGGGTCGATGCCCTGGGAGAAGAGGTTCATGCCCAGGGTGACCAGGTCGACGTTGCCGGTGCGCTCGCCGTGACCGAACAGGCAGCCCTCGACACGGTCGGCGCCGGCCATCAGGCCGAGCTCGGTGGCCGCGACCGCGGTGCCGCGGTCGTTGTGCGGGTGCAGCGAGATGGCCGAGTGCTCACGGCGGGTCAGGCCGCGGCCGAAGTACTCGATCTGGTCGGCGTAGGTGTTCGGCGTGGACATCTCCACCGTGGCGGGCAGGTTGAGGATGATCTCGCGGCCGGCCTCCGGCTGCCACACGTCGCTCACCCGCTCGCAGACCTCGAGCGCGTAGTCGGTGTCGGTCTGGGTGAAGATCTCGGGCGAGTACTGGTAGCCGAAGTCCTCGGTGCCGATCAGCTCGGGCACGTGCTCCTCGGCGTACTTCATCACCATCTCGGTGCCGCGCACCGCGATCCCGATGCACTCGGCCGGGGTCACGTTGAACACGACCCGGCGGAACAGCTCGGCGGTGGCGTTGTAGAGGTGGATCGTGGCGCGCGGGGCCCCGGCGATCGACTCGGCGGTGCGCGAGATGAGGTCCTCGCGTGCCTGGGTCAGGACCGAGATCTGTACGTCGTCGGGGATCCGGTCCTCCTCGATCAGCTTGCGCACGAAGTCGAAGTCGGTCTGGCTCGCGCTCGGGAAGCCGACCTCGATCTCCTTGTAGCCCATCGCGACCAGCAGCTCGAACATCCGCAGCTTGCGGGCCGGGGTCATCGGGTCGATCAGGGCCTGGTTGCCGTCACGCAGGTCGGTGGAGAGCCAGCGCGGCGCCTTGGTGATCTTCTTGGCGGGCCAGGTGCGGTCGGGGACGTCGACGGGCACGAACGCGCGGTAGCGCTCGAACGGCATCCCCGACGGCTTCTGCTGGTTGCTGGAGTTGCTCAGGTTGGTCATGCGGAATCCTCATCGGGTGGGAGCGAGTGCCGGCGCACGTCGAACCTCCGCAGCGAGGGAGTCCGGCTTCTCAGACCCCGCTGCGGCAGCTAAGGAGGAGGCTGCGCATCATGACTCGGTAACAATAACAGAACAGAACTGGCAGACTGGCCGCGCAGGCGATTGATCCTCAAACACTGAGACACCGAAGTGTGACGACGAAGGGGAGGAACGGGCGTGGCCCAGTTGGAAGAGCTCACGGTCGAGGAGTCCTGGCGGCTCGCGGCAGACAGTCAGATCTCCCGGATCGGCTGGACCGGTCCGCACGGCCCGGTGGTGCTGCCGGTCAACCACGTCGTGCACGACGAGTCGGTCTGGATCCGCACCTCGGCCCACTCCTCGATGGCCGAGCAGGTCGACGAGAGCGCCGTGGCCCTGCTGGTCGACGACCTCGACCCCGACACCCATGTCGGCTGGTCGGTGCAGTTCAAGGGGCGCGCCGAGATCCTCTACCGCGAGGACCAGATCCCGGAGGTCGTCAAGGACCTGCACTCCTGGCCGGCCGGTCCTCGCCCGCTGTGGGTGCGCCTGCACCCCAAGGAGGTCACCGGCCGCCGGCTGGTCGCCTGACATTTGTCACCTCACGGTCGTGAGGAAGGGCCGAGGCGTCGCGGCTGATCCCGGGCCACGCTGGTGGCATGAGCGTTGCCACACCGATCCGCACCACGTCCGCCGTGCGCCTCGACTCCGTCACCAAGCACTTCGGTGACGTCGAGGCGGTCCGCGGCGTCGACCTCGACCTCGACCAGGGGGAGGTGGTGGCGTTCCTCGGGCCGAACGGAGCCGGGAAGACCACCACGATCGACATGATCCTCGGCCTCACCCGTCCCACGTCCGGCACCGTGCAGGTGCTCGGTCGCAGCCCGCGCGACGCCGTCGCCCACGGCCTCGTCTCCGCGGTGATGCAAACCGGCGGACTCCTCAAGGACATGACGGTGCGCGAGACCGTGGAGTACACCGCGAGCCTCTTCGCCGACACCATGCCGGTCGAGGAGGCGCTGCGCGGCGCCGGCATCTCGGAGATCGCCGGCCGCAGGGTCGGCAAGTGCTCCGGCGGTGAGCAGCAGCGGCTCCGCTTCGCGATGGCCCTGCTCCCCGACCCCGCGCTGCTGCTCCTGGACGAGCCGACCACCGGCATGGACGTCGAGGGGCGGCGTACGTTCTGGAACGCGATCCGTGCGGACGCCGAGCGCGGACGGACGGTCATGTTCGCCACCCACTATCTCGAGGAGGCCGACCAGTACGCCGACCGGATCGTGCTCATCGCCAAGGGCCGCATCGTGGCCGACGGCACCGGGTCGGAGATCCGCGCCCTCGCCGTCGGCCGCACCGTGCGCGCCACGATCGACGGGTTCACCGCCGAGGCCGAGGCGCGCCTGCGCGCCCTCGGCGGGATCGACGGCCTCGACGTCCGCGGCGAGCAGGTCGTCGTCCACACCAAGGAGAGCGACGCCGTCGCCCGCTTCCTGCTGACCGAGACCGCCGCCCGCGACCTCGAGATCACGTCCAAGAACCTCGAGGAAGCCTTCCTCAGCCTGACCGGAGACGACCAGTGAGCATGACCTCGACGAACCCCGCCGCCCCCGCCCCGGTGGCCGCCCGCCGCACCCCTCCGCTGGGCGGCTTCAACCTCACGCTGCTGAAGATCGAGCTGCGACGCCTGCTGCGCAACCGGCGCACGGTGATCTTCACCCTGATCCTCCCGGCCGGTCTGGCCCTCGCCTTCGGTGGGCAGTCGGGCTGGCAGCAGCCGGCCGGCGAAGGGAACGTCGGGGCGTACATCCTGATCTCGATGGCCATGTACGGTGCCGCGCTGACCGCGGCGAGCGTCGGCTCGACGGTGGCGCTGGAGCGCTCGGTCGGCTGGTCGCGACAGCTGCGGCTCACGCCGCTGAACCCGGTGGCGTACATCCTGACCAAGGCGGTCGTCGCGCTCTCCATGGGCGCGCTCGCGATCCTGACCGTCAACCTGATCGGCATGCTGCAGGGGAAGGCCGAGATGCCGGTCTCGGTGTGGGTCACGGCCATGGTGGTCACCCTGTTCTGCACCCTCACCTTCGCCGCGCTCGGCGTCTTCGTCGGCTACGTCGTCCCCGGCGAGAACGCGATGCAGATCCTCGGGCCGGGCCTGGCGCTGCTCTCCTTCCTGGGCGGACTCTTCATCCCGCTGTCGCAATATGCCGACGTGGTGCGGCACATCGCCTACTGGACCCCGATGTACGGCGTCGCCGAGGTCACCCGTGCGCCGCTGACGCACGACCTGCCCTGGTACGCCGTCGTCAACGCGGTCGCCTGGTTCCTGATCTTCATCGCCGGCGCCGCCTGGCGGATGAGCAAGGACACGGCGCGGGTCTGACTAACGTGTCCTCCATGAGCATCGACCAGGGGCCGCAGCTGGCCACCGCGAACAGGCGGTGGACCCTCTTCGGCCCCTGGTTCGCCTTCATCTGGCTCTTCTTCCTGCTCACCCCGCTCCACGTCGGCTGGCAGGCTCGCGACACCGCCGCGGGCGTGATCGGCATCGTCGCGACCCTCACCTTCGCGGTCGCCTACATGCTGATCTGGGTACGCGCGCGCAGCATGCTCCGGCTCGTCGAAGAGCCACCGCTGCGCTTCGTGGCGCCCTACCTCGCCCTGCTCGGCCTGCTCGCCGCGGTCATGATCGCCACCCTCGGTGAGGGCGGTGTCGCCGGCCTGGTCTACCTCGCGGTCGCCTGCGTGATGACGCTGTCGGCCCCGGCGGTCTACGTCGCGATCGCCTGCCTCGCGGTCGGCGTCGGGCTCACCGGACTGGTTCCGGGGTGGGACTCGCAGATCGGCACCGCGTTCGCGGTCTGCGCCGCATCGGCGGCGATGCTCGGCGTACGGTCGGTGATGCGGCGCAACGTCGCCCTCATCGGCGCCCAGCACGAGAACACCCGGCTGGCGCTGGCCGACGAACGCAACCGGTTCGCCCGCGACCTGCACGACATCCTCGGCCACTCCCTCACCGTCATCACGGTCAAGGCCGAGCTGGCCCAGCGCCTGGTCGACGTCGCGCCGGACCGGGCCAAGCAGGAGCTCGCCGACCTGGAGCGGCTCTCCCGTGACGCGCTCGCCGACGTACGCCGCGCGGTCGAGGGCTACCGCGAGCTGACCCTGCCGGGCGAGCTCGCCCGTGCCCGGGCGGCGCTGGAGGCCGCCGGCATCGACCCGGTGCTTCCGCAGTCGACCGACGAGGTGCCGTCCGGGCTGCGTGAGCTCTTCGCCTGGACCATCCGGGAGGGCGTCACCAACGTGATCCGGCACTCCGGTGCCCACCGCTGCGAGATCGTGCTCACCGCGACGTCGGTGACCGTCCGCGACGACGGCCAGGCGGCCGGCGGGACCACCGCCGGGACCACCGCCGGGTCCGGTCTGACCGGCCTGCGCGAGCGCGCCGCGGCCATGGGCGCGGTGCTGACCACCCGCACGGGCTCCGGCTTCGAGCTGGTCATGTCCGCGGACCTGGCCACCACCACCGCCGCCACCGCCGACACGGAGGTCCTCTCGTGACGATCAGGCTGCTCCTCGCCGACGACCAGGCGCTCGTCCGCGGAGCCCTCTCGGCCCTCCTCGGCCTCGAGCCCGACCTCGAGGTCGTCGCGGAGGTCGGCAGCGGGTCCGAGGTCGTGCCGGCCGTGCTGGAGCACCGTCCCGACGTGGCGCTGCTCGATGTGGAGATGCCCGGCCTCGACGGCATCTCCGCGACCGCCGAGGTGCGTCGTACGACGCCGGCGACACGGGTGCTGATCGTGACCACCTTCGGCCGTCCCGGCTATCTGCGCCGGGCGCTGCAGGCCGGTGCCTCCGGCTTCGTCGTCAAGGACACCCCGGCCGCACAGCTCGCCGACGCCGTACGCCGGGTGCACCAGGGGCTGCGCGTCGTCGATCCCCAGCTCGCCACCGACTCCCTCGTCGCCGGCGAGTCGCCGTTGAGCCAGCGCGAGACCGAGGTGCTCCGTGCCGCGCGCGACGGCTCGCCCGTCGCCGCGATCGCCGCCCGGCTCGTCCTCTCCGAGGGCACCGTGCGCAACCATCTCTCCGCCGCGATCGGCAAGACCGGCGCCGCCAACCGCACCGAGGCCGTGCTGACGGCCGACAACAATGGTTGGCTGTGACCATGGCCAGGCTGCTGATCGTCCACCACTCCCCGACCCGCTCCTTGCAGCGGCTGACCGATGCGGTGGTCTCCGGTGCCGGGGATCCTGAGATCGAGGGTGTCGAGGTCGTCGTCCGCCCCGCCCTGGAGGCGAGTGCCGAGGACGTCCTGGCCGCCGACGGCTACGTCCTCGGCACGAGCGCCAACTTCGGCTACATGTCGGGTGCGCTGAAGCACTTCTTCGACTCGACCTTCCTGGCGGTGGGCGGCGCGCTCGACCCGTCCGGCGGTGCCGGCCCCGAAGGCTCAGCGGCCGGCGCGACCGCCAAGCGCCCCTACGGCCTCTACGTCCACGGCCGCTACGACACCACCGGCGCGATCCGCTCGGTGCAGTCCATCGTCGGCGCGCTGGGGTGGGCCCAGGCCTACGACATCCTCGACGTGCTGGGAGACGTCGAGGACGCGCATGTCGAGGCGGCGTACGAGCTGGGAGCCACGCTCGCGGCCGTCCTCGCCTGATCTGTGCTTTCGGCCCGCTCATGGATGCGCCAGTAGAGTCGACCCCCGTGATCGGCCCTACCCCCAGACGTATGACGTCGTTGTCCTTCGTGATCGTGGTGCTCGCCGCTCTCGCGCTCAGCGGGTGCGGCAGTGATCGTGAGGCTGCCAAGGGCGAGGACCCGAAGCAGGTGGACTCGACCGCGCTGCCCGAGGTCGGCAAGTGCCGCAACCTCTCCCACGAGGACGTCGCCGAGGCCTACAACTTCGGCAAGTACGTCCCCTGCGACGAGCCGCACAACGCCGAGACCTTCGGCGCCGGACCGCTCCCCGACGAGTTCAAGGACGCCGAGTACGGCGACGAGAAGGTCAACGAGTGGGCCTTCAGCCAGTGCCGCAAGCTGCTGGAGAAGTACGTCGGCTCCGACCAGAGCCTGCTGATGCGCTCGATGCTCTCCCACGTCTACTTCGGGCCCTCGGAGAAGGCCTGGGACGAGGGCGCGCGCTGGATCCGCTGCGACGTGGTCGGCGGCGGTCAGCAGGGCGCGGAGTACGTCGACCTGCCGACCACCACCCGCAACCTGCTCAAGGTCAAGAAGGTCGAGGACATCGAGGACCGCTGGATGGTGTGCGCGTCGGGCAAGACCGTCGCCTCCCCGAAGGTCCCCTGCTCCGAGCCGCACCAGATGCGTGCCGTGACGACCATCAAGCTGGGCGAGGACAAGACCAAGTTCCTCGGCGTCGCGGAGTCCAAGAAGAAGGCCCTGCAGTACTGCAAGGGCTCGGTCCAGGCCTGGTTGGGTTACCCGGAAAGCTTCGACTACGGGTACACATGGTTCGGAGAGAAGGAGTGGAACGCCGGCAACCGCTGGGCGGTCTGCTGGGCGGTGACCGAGGAGTGAGCATGGTGTCGAACAAGCTGTGGGGGGCTGTTGTCGTCGTCGGAGCCATGGCCCTCGCGGGCTGTGGTGGGGGCGAGCCCGAGTCCGCGCCGTCGCCGTCCTCGGCGCCTCCCTCCCCCTCCGCCTCGCCGGCCCCCTCCCCCAAGGAGGGCACCTGCTACAACCTCACCTACGACGAGGCCCTGGCCCCGACGGCCGGCGGCAAGGCGGTGACCTGCAAGGGCAAGCACACCACCCAGACGTACGCCGTGGGCCGGCTGAGGAACGTCGTCGACGGCCACCTCCTCGCCGTCGACTCCGAGCAGGTCGCGGCGCAGGTCGCGGAGGCGTGCCCCAACAAGGTCACCCGGTATCTCGGCGGCAACGCCGACGACCTGCGGCTCTCGATGCTGCGCCCGGTCTGGTTCACGCCCACGATCAAGGAGTCCGAGGCCGGCGCCAACTGGTTCCGCTGCGACGTCATCGGCATCGCCGGCCCGAAGGCCCTGATGACGCTCAAGGGCAACATGAAGGGCGTCCTGGGCAGCTCCCGGACCGCCGAGCCGTTCCGGATGTGCGGCACCGACTCACCGAAGTCCAACGCCTTCAAGCGCGTCCCGTGCTCCCTCAAGCACAGCTGGCGGGCGCTGTCGGTCATCGACCTCGGCTCCGGCAAGTACCCCGGCGAGTCGAAGGTCAACAACGCCGGCGCCGAGGACTGCAAGGCCGCTGCCGCCGAGGTCGCCGACGACCCGCTCAAGTACGAGTGGTCATGGGAGTTCCCCAGCGCTGAGCAGTGGCAGAACGGGCAGTCGTACGGGATCTGCTGGGCGCCGAGTTGATCGGGCCGTTGGAATACCCGGTCAACCGGGTATTCCTGCACTTCTCAGGCATTGCAACACCCGAGAAGTGCAGGAAACACCTGAGCGCTGTGACAGGTGAGACCCCTGGGGATCAGAAGCCCAGCTTGCGCAGCTGACGCGGGTCCCGCTGCCAGTCCTTGGCGATCTTGACGTGCAGGTCGAGGTAGACCGGCATGCCGAGCAGCTCCTTGATCTGCAGGCGGGCGCGCTGGCCGACGTCCTTGAGCCGTGAGCCCTTGTGGCCGATCACGATGCCCTTCTGGGAGTCGCGCTCGACGTAGAGGAAGGCGTGGATGTCCATCAGCGGCTTGTTCTCCGGGCGGTCCTCGCGCAGCCGCATCTCCTCGACGACGACGGCGATGGAGTGCGGGAGCTCGTCGCGTACGCCCTCGAGGGCTGCCTCGCGGATGAGCTCGGCGACGATGATCTCCTCGGGAGAGTCGGTGAGCTCGCCGTCCGGGTAGAGCGGCGGGCCCTCGGGGAGGAGCTTGATGAGGAGCTCGGCGAGTAGGTCGACCTGGTCGCCGGCCACGCTCGAGACGGGCACGATCTCGGCCCACTCGATGCCGAGGTCCTGGCCCAGGGCCTGGATCGACATCAGGTGCTCGCCGATCTGCTCGGGGGTGGCGAGGTCGGTCTTGGTGGCGACCGCGACCCGCTTGATGCCCTTCTTGAGCTTGTTGGCGTTCTCCGCGATCCGGCGGTCACCGGGGCCGATCTTCTCGTTGCACGGGAAGCAGATCGCGACCACGTCGACCTCGGTCCAGGTGGCCTCGACCAGGTCGTTGAGCCGCTCACCGAGCAGGGTGCGCGGCCGGTGGATGCCGGGGGTGTCGACCAGGATCAGCTGACCGTCGGGGCGGTGGACGATGCCCTTGACCACGGTGCGGGTGGTCTGCGGCTTGTCGGAGGTGATCGCCACCTTGGTGCCGACCAGCGCGTTGGTCAGGGTCGACTTGCCCGCGTTGGGACGTCCCACGAACGACACGAAGCCGCTCCGGAAAGCTGGCTGGATCTCCGGCTCGGTCACTGCTGCTCCTGCTGCTCGTCGTATCGCTGCCAGATCTGCTCGTCGGTGAGCCCCTGGGCCTTGCCCTCGCGCCAGACCGGTCCGGGATCGACCGCGCGCGGCTGCCGCTTCTGGCCGCCGCCGCGCCAGTAGCCCATCACGTCGTAGGCGTGGGAGTCGAGCTTCCGCTCGCGCATCAGATGCTTGCGGATCGCCCGCATCTGCGACGACTCCCCGGCCATCCAGAAGTAGCCGTCGCCGGCAGGCCACTCGATCTTCTCCACGGCCGCGGCCAGGTCTGAGGAGGTCTCCGAGGGCGGCGTGGACCAGGTCACCTCGGCGGTGTCGGGAAGGTAGCCGGGCAGGTCGTCGGGGGTCTCGGCCCAGATCCGCGTCGGCAGCGTCGTGGTCTCGGCGATGCGTGCCATGGCCGGCATCGCGGTCAGATCGCCGACCAGCAGCAGCCACTGCGCGCCGTCGGGTGCGGCGTAGGAGCCCTTGGGCTCGGTGATCGTGACCGTCTGACCCACCGGGTCGAGGCGGGTGGCCCACTCCGTCACCAGGCCGACGTCGTGGACGACGACATCGAGGGTCAGCTCACCATCCTGCCAGGAACGCACGGTGTAGTAGCGCGACTGGAACTGCCCCGGCACGATCAGCCCGACCCACTCGTCGGGGATCCCGGTCGACTCGAACCCGGCCAGGCCGGGACCGCCGAGCACCAGACGGACCAGGTGGGGCGTGATCTGCTCGCGCCGCAGCACCTCCGCGGCGTACTGCTGGGCCTTGACACTCATCGGATCAAGGTTATCCGCGCCGGGCTCCCCTGCCCGCATCAGCGCACAGTCGTTCCACCGTCGATCGTTGTCGATATGGGCGTGACTCGTTCGTGGAGCAGGTGAATAGTCCTGTCCAGTCGAAGGAGACAGCTCATGGAGACCTACAACCTTGCCGAGATGTACGACGCTCCGCCGATGTCCTGGGAGGAGGTGACCAGGCGGCTGGAGGCCGGGTTCGACCAGGGCCCCGGGTCGCAGGAGGGCGAGCCCGGGCGCTACACGACCTGGGTCAGCACGATCAACGCCGACGGCGGCCCGCACGTGAACGCAGTCGGCGCGATCTGGTTCGACGGCGCCTTCCACCTCGTCACCGGGCCGAGGACCCGCCGCGGCCGCAACCTGGCGCGCGACCCGCGCTGTGCCGTCTCGTTGTCGGTGCGCGAGTTCGACCTGGTCGTCGAGGGCAGCGCCACCCGCGTGCTGGGCGAAGAGCTCGCCCGGGTGGCGAAGCGCTACCACGACGAGGGCTGGCCGGCCGAGGTCGACGGGTCCGGCGACGCGCTGACCGCACCCTTCAACGCCCAGAGCGCCGGCCCCGCGCCCTGGCACGTGCACCGCCTCGAGGCCACCTCGGCGCACGCGGTCCAGTGCGTCGAGCCGTACGCCGCGACCCGGTGGAGGTTCTGACGTGGTCGACCTCTTCGCGGGCATCCCGGTGACGAGCATCGCCGCCGCCGTGCCGTGGTACGAGAAGCTGCTCGGTGAGGCCGCGTTCCACCCGAACGAGGTCGAGGTCGTCTTCGAGGCGGCCGAGCACCGCTACGTCTACATCGAGCAGAAGCCGGAGATCGCCGGCCACGGGTTCCTCACCCTCTTCGTCGACGACCTCGACACCCGCCTCGCCACGATCGCCGACCGGGGGCTGCGACCGGCCTCGGAGGAGACGTACGAGAACGGGGTGCGCAAGGCCGTCTTCCGCGACCTCGACGGCAACGAGATCGGCCTCGGCGGCGGCCCCGCCGACGCGTGAAGATGCGGCGGAGCGGGGCTGGAGCGGCACGCCGCTCCAGCCCCGCTCACCTCCTCAGAAGGTGTGCCGCAGCGGGTAGCCGGAGACCCCGTCGACGGTCTTGGTGGCGAGCACGTGGTGGAGCTGGATGTTGTTGCGCTCGAAGCCGATCCGGGAGCCGGCCATGTAGACCCCCCAGACCTTCGCGGTGCCGAGGCCGACCTCGTCGACGCAGGCGTCCCAGTTGTCGCGGAGGTTGTCGTTCCACGCGGTGAGGGTCTTGGCGTAGTGGACCCGGATGTTCTCGTGGTGCTGCACCTCGAGGCCGGTGTTCTCGACCGCGGAGACGATCGTGCCCGAGCCGATCAGCTCGCCGTCGGGGAAGACGTAGCGGTCGATGAACGCCCCCGCGTTCGCCTTCGAGACGTTGTCGGGACGGGTGATGCAGTGGTTGAGCAGCCGACCCCCGTCGCGCAGCTTGTCCTTGATGAACCCGAAGTAGGACGGGTAGTTCGCCACCCCGATGTGCTCGGTGAGCCCGATGGAGCTGACCGCGTCGAAGTCCCCCTCGACCACGTCGCGGTAGTCGGAGAAGCGCACCTCGGCGACGTCGTCGAGACGATCGGTCTTGATCGCCGCCTGGGCCCAGTTGGCCTGCTCGCGCGACAGGGTGACGCCGAGCGCCTTGACCCCGTAGTGCTTGGCGGCGTGGCGCACCATCCCGCCCCAGCCGCAGCCGATGTCGAGCAGCCGCATCCCGGGCTCGAGCCCGAGCTTGCGGCAGATCAGGTCGTACTTGGCCGCCTGCGCCTCCTCGAGGGTGGCCTCCTCGGTCGGGTAGAGGGCACAGGTGTAGGTCATCGACGGACCCAGGACGTACTCGTAGAAGGTGTTGGAGACGTCGTAGTGGTGGTGGATCGCGTCGGCGTCGCGCTCCGGCGAGTGGCGCGTCCACGGCAGCGCGCCGATCGCGAGGCCGGAGAGGTGGCGTACGTTCTCGGCCCGCTGACGCCACGCCGGCAGGTGCTCCTGCGGCGGCGGCTTGGGCGGGACGAAGTTCTTCACCCCGAGAGCGCGCACCATGTCGATCGTCTCGCGCGGGCTGGGCCGCTTGAAGTCGGTCTTGTCCAGGATCAGGTTCAGGAGCGGGTAGGGGTCGCCCGGGTGGATGCCGTGGAGGGCCATGTCGCCGCTGACGTAGGCGCGGGCCAGGCCGAGGTCGCCCGGCGCGGTCAGCAGGAACGCGAGGCCGCGCGGGTTGAGGATCTCCATCCCGTAGTCGGAGTCCTGGTCACCGGCCACGCTGCCGTCGTACGCGGTGAGCTTGATCGGCAGCCCACCGTCGAAGAGTTCGTTGATGGTCGCTGCAATATGAGTCACAGTCTCTTCACCGCCTTGCTGTACAGATCGGTCAACCGGTTGCCGGGGTCATACCTCGCCTTCACGGCAGCGAGGTTGTCCCCGTCGTAGAGAGCGTCGAAGACATCCTTGTCATAGAACGCCTCGGAGTAGAGCGATTTATGCCCGCCGAGCTCGTGGACCCGGGTCTCGATCGCGCGGTTCTTGGGAGCGTTGACCGCGCTCGGGCCGACATGGACCGTGCCCCAGAAGCCGACGTTGACGTACGTCCGGCCAGCCTCGAGCGGGTAGGTCGGCCACTTCCCCCCCGTGCTGGTCCCGTGGGAGACCAGCGGGCACAGCCACACCGGCCGCATCCCGATCTCGGCGTCGAACCACTCCAGGAAGGCCGGCAGGTTCTCCACCGGGACCTCGATGTCCTGGATCACCCGCTCCCGGAGCAGCCGCCCCGCACGCGCGTCGAGCTTGTCGGCGATGCCGAACCTCCGGTCCAGGCCGACGAGCTTCATGTAGACGTCGGAGCGGCGCAGCCGGCGAGGCCAGACGCGGCGCAGGTACTTGTTCTGCGCACCGAAGGCACCCGAGCACCAGAACCAGTCGGTGTCCCAGCGCCACAGGTAGTCGTACATCGTCAGCAGATCGACTCCGCCGTTTTCCTGGGCGAGCTGCTGGATCGAGCGGTAGTAGATCTGCTGGCCGGTGTAGTCGGACGGGGTCTGCGTCGCGCTCTCGGTCCAGGTCGCGAGGGTCAGGTAGTACTCCCCCGGCTCGAAGGCGACGCCGTCGAGCCCGTCGACCCGCTCCCCCTCGTACGTCCTGGTCTCGGTGATCTGGGCGATCGTCTTGGCGAGCAGGCCGAGGTCGTCGAAGCGTACGTGCCGCAGCGCGACGTGTCCCGGCACCTTCTCCAGCTTGATCTTGAGCCGGGTGGCGTAGCCGAGGGACCCGTAGGAGTTGGGGAAGGTGTCGAAGAGATCGTCGCCGGGCCTCGTCGTGACGATCTCGCCGGCCCCGGTGAGGATGTCCATCTCGAGCACCGACTCGTGCGGCATCCCGTTGCGGAACGAGGTGGCCTCGATGCCCATCCCGGTCACGGCGCCACCGAGCGTGATCGTGCGCAGCTGCGGGACGACGTACGGGATCATCCCGTAGGTCAGGGTGACGTCGACGAGGTCCTCGTAGGTGCACATCCCCTGGACGTCGGCGGTGCCCGCGGCGGCATCGACCTCGATCACGCCGCCGAGACCGGAGACGTCGAGGCCCGGCGCGCCGGACGCGGCCCGGGCCCGGAAGAGGTTGGTGGTGCGCTTCGCCAGCCTGACAGGAGCCCCCTCCGGAATTGCTGCGTAGGAGGTCGTCAGCCGCTCGACGGCTTCGTTGTGTCGTTCCCAGCCAGTCTCACCCGTCACTCGACGCACTTTACTCCCGCGTTCGGATCTCGGGTTTCGATTTCTCGGTTAGTTCGCTTACAGTCGCCAAGCGTCGACTGCTCCCGTCGGCTCCCCCATCTCGTGCACCCTGGAGGGTCATCATGTCCAGTGCTGCCCATCGTGACGCTGTGTCGACGCTCGCCGAGAAGGCAACCCCCTACTTCACCGAGAACCAGGTCAAGTGGCGCAACAAGTCCGTGTCCCAGGCCCGGCTCGCCCTGGCGATCGACCAGATCGTCGTGCACATGCGCGAGAAGGGCGTGGACATGGCCACCATGAACGGCCTGACCGCCTACCGTGACGAGGACGGCATCCACGTCACGATCGAGCTCGGCACCCTGCCCCTCCTCGCCGAGTCCGGCGGCGGGACGGGCGGGCACCGAGCCGCTCGCTAGACCTACCCGCCGATCGCCGAGGCGACGACGGCTCCGGCGGCATCCATGCCGCTCTGGTTCGGGTGGTACGGCGCCGCGACGCTGGTCGGGACGAGGCCCTCGACCCACTTGCTCGCGTAGGGCGCGCAGACGCCGTGACCGGTGCTCGGCGTGGCGATGTCGATGTAGGTCGCGCCGCTCTCCGCCGCGGCCTGCCGGATCATCGCGTTGGTCCGGTCGAAGATGGACTGCAGCCACTCGGCGTCGACGGCCCAGATCGGGTCGGTCGGATAGCAGCCGGTCTCGTCCCAGTAGCGCAGGTAGCCGACGAGGTGGACCGAGGCCCCGGGCGCCTTGGCGTGGATCCGGTTGACCGCGTCGACGATCTTCGGCCGGACCGCGGCCAGCTGGGAGTCGGTGGTGTCCCCGCCCGCCGTCATCCACGACTTGCAGGAGACTCCGTACGGCTCGGGCAGCGGCTGCGTGCAGCCGACCACGGTGCCGCCCATGTTGATGTCGTTGGCGCCGATGGCGACCGTGACGATGTCGGTGTCGGCGGTGACCGCGTCGAGCTGCGGGGCGATGTAGCCGAACCGCTTCCCGGTCAGGTCGGCGGTGGTGGCCCCCGAGCAGGTGACGTCGGTCAGCTGTGCGCCGAGCGCCCGGGCGGCGACGGCCGGCCAGTTCGAGCTGGAGCGCAGGCAGTCCAGGCTGTTCTGTGTCCCCACCAGCGGTCCCGCGGCCGAGGAGTCACCGAGGGCGACCATCGTCAGCGAGCCGGCGGCCGAGGCCGGCGCCGCGCCTCCCGGCCCAGGACCGATGCCCACCATCACCATCGCCGCGCCGGCTCCCAGCAGGGCCGCACCACGCCGTACGTACCGTCTCATCGCTACCTCCCAGATCGTCGTCACGGCCGATGGGCCGTCCCCACGATGCTCGGGCACCCGGCCCGCGCTGGGCGCTGGGAGCGGAGCCAGACTTTCGCGACGATGACTGTGACAGATCACAACGCATGGGGAGGCGGCGGTCGGCGTCTGCCACGATGGGCTTGTGACAGGTCCCAGCAGCTGGCTCATCGGCGGCCACGAGATCACCCAGATCCTCTCGACCCGGATCCCCGACCTCACCGACGAGGTCCTCGGTGTCCTCACCGCGGAGCTGCCCGTCTACGCCCGCCTCCCGGCCGACCTGCTCAACGGGGACGTACGCAGGGTGGTCGCGCGTGCCATCCGGCTCTTCGTGACGGCCCTCGACACCGAGGGGCGGCCTGACGACGCGGCCCTGGCGGACCTGGCCGAGTCGGCCGCGCGTCGTGCCGAGGAAGGGGTCCCGTTCGAGATGGTGGTCGCGGCCTACCACCGAGGAGCTCGGGTGTGCGCGGACACGGCCCTGGCCGGCGCTGGGCCCGAGGACGTCGAAGCGGTCCGGGCCGTCCTCCGCACGACGATGAGCTTCCTCGAGCACGTCGCGGTCGCGGTGGCGAGCGGCTATGCCCAGCACAGCAGGACCGCGCTGGCCGAGCAGGCGGCCTCGCGGACGCTCCTGGTCAACACCCTGGTCGAGGGTGGCGACATCCACGAGGCGGCCGGCCGTGCCGGGGTGCCGCTGCCGGCGTCCTATCTGGTCGCCACGTTGGCGGCCGGCGCCCACCCCGACGAGTCCGACCCGGACACCGACCCGCTCGTGGCAGCGCGCTGGAAGCTGCGCCGCATCCACGAGGAGCTGAGCAGGCACTACAGCGAGGCGGTGCTCTGGATCCCGGCGACCGACGGCGGTCAGGCGCTGATCCCGCTCCCGACGGCGGCCGAGGAGAGCTCGTCGGCAGGCATCGCGCGACTGGAACGGATCCTGGCCGACGTACGCCGGGCCGCCGGGGCGGAGCTCCACGTCGGTGTCACCGTCGCGACACCGTCCGGGGTGCCCGAGGCGGCACGTCTCTCGCGCGAGGTGCTCGAGGTGGCCCTGCTGATGGGCAGGCCGCCCGGTCTCTACCGCCTGGCCGACGTGGTGCTCGAGCACCAGCTCTCACGAGCCGGCGCCGGCCGGGACCTGCTCGCGACGATGCTCGATCCCCTCGACGGCCACGAGGGCCTCGGCGAGACCTTGCAGGTCTTCCTCGCGAGCGGCCTCAACCGCCGCCGGACCGCCTCGACGCTGCACGTCCATCCCAACACCGTCGACAACCGGATCCGGCGGGTGAGCGAGCTGACCGGGCTCGACGCGACCCGCGCCGCGGACCTGCCGCTGCTGCACGCGGCGCTCACCGCGCGCCGCACCGCCTCGAACCTATGAACGCACGGAGCCGACCAGCGTGCCGCGCGGGTCGCCGAGAAGGACCGGGACGTCCTCGCCGGCGAACTCCTTGACGGCCGCCAGGTCGTCGGCGGAGGGCGCGTCGGAGTCACCGAGCACGACGACCGCCTCGAGGCCCTTGGAGCCCGACGCCACCGCCATCGCCACGCAGACACCGATCGCCGAGATCCGGAGCGAGGGCAGGTCGACGGTGGCGGCTGCGTAGGTGCGACCGTCGAGGTCGCGTACGGCTGCTCCTTCGGCCGCACCCGTGCGGGCACGGGTCGCGCGGGCCAGGGTCACCAGCTTGCGGTCTTCCGCCGACAGCTCATTCTGCTCAGGCATGGGCCTCTTTCGTCCTGTCCGTCTTCACGCGATCGGTCTTCTCGCTCTGCTCGTCCTCGTCGGCCTCGGTCTCGGCCGGCACGACGACGCTGATGCGTACGGTACCGATCTTGTTCCGCCGGCCCGCAGCCTCCTCGGCCTCGAAGCGGAGCCCGTGGGCCTCGACCTCGGAGCCGGGGATCGGCACGAGGCCGAGATGCTTGGCCATCAGACCGCGTACGGAGTCGACGTCGTCCTCCTCCACAGGAAAGCCGATGAGCTCCTCGAGGTCGCTGACCAGGAAGCGGGAGGGCACCCGCCAGGAGCCGTCGCCGAGGTGGAGCGGCTCGCGGTCCTCCACGTCGTACTCGTCGGTGATCTCGCCGACGATCTCCTCGAGGATGTCCTCGATGGTGATCAGGCCGGCGGTGCCGCCGTATTCGTCGACGACGACCGCGATGTGCTGCCGGTGCTGCTGCATCTCGGTGAGCAGCTCGTCGACCGGCTTGGAGTCGGGCACCCAGGTCGGCTTGCGCATCAGCGACTCGACCCGCTGGGTGGTCTCCACCTCCGGCGCCTCGAAGTCACGGGCGACGACGTCCTTGAGGTAGACCATCCCGATGATGTCGTCGAGGCTCTCGTCGATCACCGGCATCCGGGAGTAGCCAGAGCGCAGGAACAGGGACAGCGCCTGGCGCAGCGTCTTGCGGCGCTCGAGGAAGACGATGTCGCCGCGAGGCACCATCACCTCGCGGGCGCGGGTCTCACCGAGCTCGAAGACCGAGTGGATCATCCTCCGCTCCTCGGCCTCGATGAGGTCGGTGGCCTCGGCGATGTCGACCAGCTCGCGCAGCTCGGTCTCCGTCGAGAACGGGCCCTTGCGGAAGCCCTTGCCGGGGGTGAGCGCGTTGCCGAGCATGATCAGCAGGCTCGGCAGCGGGCCGAGGACCGCGGTGATCACGCCGATCGGGCCGGCGACCGCCAGGGCGATGCCCTCGTGGTGCTGGCGCCCCAGCGTGCGCGGACCGACGCCGATGACGACGAAGGAGACCACGGTCATCGTCGCGGTCGTGGTCAGCACGGTCGGCCACCAGCGCCCCTGATAGGTGTCGTACGCCCAGAGCGCGGCGAGCACGGTGGCACCGATCTCGCACAGCAGCCGGAGCAGCAGCACCGTGTTGACGTAGCGGGCGGGGTCGCCGACCACCGCCACCAGGCGCTTGGCGCCGGCGCGGCCTTCGGAGACGAGCTCCGCGGCCCGAGCACGGGAGAAGGCGCTGAGCGCCGCGTCGGCGGCGGAGAAAATGCCGGCGATCAGGACCAGAACTGCGGCTGCGATCAGCAGCCTCGCATCGTCCATGGGTGTTGGTTCGTGCTCCTACTCGGGTGGTGTCGCCGTCGAGCCCCAGGCCTTGAGCAGCTTGGCCTGCAGCCCGAACATCTCGGCGTGCTCATCGGGGTCCACGTGGTCGTAGCCGAGCAGGTGGAGGATGCCGTGGGTGGTCAGCAGCTCGATCTCCGCCACGGTGCCGTGGCCGGCTGCCTCTCCCTGCTTGGCCGCGATCGTCGGGGCGATGATGATATCGCCCAGGTCGCCCTCCTCCGGCTCCTCGTCGAGGCGGCCGGGAAGGAGCTCGTCGCCGGGGAAGGAGAGCACGTCTGTCGGGCCCTCGGTGTCGAAGTAGCGCTCGTTGAGCTCGGTGATCGTCGCCTCGTCGCCGAACTTGATCCGCAGGTCGGCCTGCGGGTGCACCCGTAGCTGCTCGAGCAGGAAGCGAGCGAGCTTGGCGACGTGCTCGACGTCGATCTCCTGCTCGGACTCGTTGATGATCTCCGTGCTCATGCGCGCGTCTCCCCGGAGACTCGCTCGCGCTGGGCCTGGCTCTGGATGTCGTGCTCCTCGTAGGCGGCGACGATCTTGGCGACCAGTCGGTGGCGTACGACGTCGTGGCTGGTCAGGTTGTTGAAGCTGATGTCCTTGACGTCGTCGAGGATGCCCTCGACGACCCGCAGCCCCGACCTCTGCCCCGAGGGCAGGTCGGTCTGGGTGACGTCACCGGTGACCACGATCTTGGAGCCGAAGCCGAGCCGGGTCAGGAACATCTTCATCTGCTCGGGCGTGGTGTTCTGCGCCTCGTCGAGGATGATGAAGGAGTCGTTGAGGCTGCGGCCACGGAGGAAGGCGAGCGGGGCCACCTCGATGGTCCCCGACGCCATCAGCTTGGGGATCATCTCCGGGTCCATCATGTCGTGCAGCGCGTCGTAGAGCGGGCGCAGGTAGGGGTCGATCTTCTCGGTCAGGGTGCCGGGCAGGAAGCCGAGCTTCTCGCCGGCCTCGACCGCGGGACGGCTCAGGATGATCCGGTTGACCTGCTTGGACTGCAGCGCCTGGACCGCCTTGGCGACCGCGAGATAGGTCTTGCCGGTGCCTGCCGGGCCGATGCCGAAGGTGATCGTGTGCTTGTCGATCGCGTCGACGTAGCGCTTCTGGTTCAGCGTCTTGGGACGGATGCTGCGGCCGCGGTTGGAGAGGATGTTGAGGCTCAGCACGTCGGCCGGCTTCTCGGTGGTGTCGGCCCGCAGCATGCTGATCACACGCTCGACGGTCTCCCCGCTCACGCCCTGACCGGTGCGGATGATCTGGACCAGCTCCTCCAGGACCCGCTCGATCATCGCGATCTCGCTCGGGGCGCCGTGGAGGGTGATCCGGTTGCCGCGCACGTGCACGTCGGCGTCGAAGTGGGCCTCGATGATCCCGAGGTGCTCATCGGCCGGGCCGAGGACGGTCACCATGTCGACGCTGTTCGGCACGACCACTGTGTGTTTGGTCGAAGCGGAGCCCGAGACCACGTGCTGGGTCGTAGCGGTGTCGGTAGGGAGCGGACTTGGTTCTCGATCGGTCATGGATGCCCGGGGTGGGCCCTTTCTCGTCGCGGCGCTGGTGATGTCCATGGTACGCGGGCGCTCCGCCCCGCTCCTACTGGATAGTTGCGGCTCAGCTCGCGAGCAGCGATTCGACCCGGGAGGTCTCCTCGGCGAGCTCGTCGCGCTCGTCAGCGGTGAGGTCGCGGAGCAGCTTGACGACCTCGACCTTGCCGTCGACCGGCTTCCAGAGGCCGACCAGGTGGCCACCGGCGATGATGACCGAGCCGCCGCCCCCGACGGCCCACTCCTTGCGGGTGCCCTTGGCGGTGATCCGTTCCCGGTTGGCGTGGGAGAGCCAGACGTTGTCGAACTTTCCCAGCAGCCGCACCGGCGCGTGCTCCTCGCCGGTGGCCAGGGGTGCGTCCGGGACGTCGTAGAGGGTCTTGCCGGCCTCGTCGCGATAGGTCACCAGCCCCTCGATCCGCTTCACCACCGGGCCCAGCCGGGTCAACGACGACCAGGCGGTGATGTCGGCGGCGGTCGCCGGCCCGAAGGCGAGCAGGTAGCGGCGTACGATCTCGGGCGCCAGGTCCGGGACGACGTCGTCGGCGGCCACCGGCGGCACTCCCGTCCAGCGCGGCAGCAGGTCGTAGACGAGCCCGCCCGAGCCCTTCCACAGGCCCCGCGGCGGCAGCTGGACCAGCGGCAGCTCGTTGCGTGCCCGCAGCCCGAGCGCCTTGGCCGGGATGCCGGGGAAGTGCTCGACCAGGCCTGCCTCCAAGGCGGCGTTGGGCAGTGCGCCGAGAGCGAGTACGTCCTCGACGGCCGCCGCGAAGCCCTCCAGCTGCGCCGCCGGGCGGACGATCTCGATCCGCTGGGTGTAGAAGTCGTGGACCGGCTGGGTCCAGGCCCTGATCAGCGCGGCGTCGGCGGCGGTGTGCAGGTGGATCGTGGAGCGCAGCGAGGAGAGCCGGACCAGCGCGCTCGACTCCAGCTGGGCGCTCAGCGCGTAGGGGTCGAACGACTCCAGACGCGCGGCCAGCGCGAGGAACGGCGACAGCTGCTCCTGCGCCTGCAGGCCGACCAGGTGCTCGATCATCTGGGCCGGGGTGATCGAGGTCCGCGACAGCAGGTGCTGGCGGAGCAGGAGGGTCCGGTTGAGCTGCCGTTCGGTGAGGATCACGGTAGCGATGATGTCCTACTCGACGCTGATGTGGGCGCCGACCTCCTCGGCAGGCTTCCCCTCGCCGTCGGAGGGGTCGTCGGTGCGGGCGATGAAGAGGTAGGTCCCGGGATCGAGCTCGGAGACGTCGACCGTCGTCGTCCACGGGTAGAGCTTGTCCATCCAGCCCTCGGCGGTCGCGTGACCCTCGAGGACCGTCTCCCCGTTGGCGTCGCGGACCTCCCACGGCACGTTGGCCTCGGGAGAGTTGGCCTTGCCGGAGGCCTCGAAGCTGTCCGAAACCGTCGCGCCCTCGGCGGGCGCCGCCAGGGTGATCAGCTCGGCGGTGCGCGGCGGCGTCGAGGACTGCTCGGACGGCTGCTCGGACGGCTGGGCCGAGGTCGCCGGGTCCTCGGCGACGGCATCCTCGTCGCCACACCCGGCGGCCAGCACGCCGCAGAGCGCGAGAGCGATGACGAGACCCGCCGGACGAGTACGTGTGCTGCTCATGTCTCCATACTCACCCGCCTCCCCCGAACGGGAAACGCACCACGCCGGGCAGTCGGAGGTCAGTCCCAGCGACGCGTGCGGGCCAGCAGCGCGGCGCAGGCGGCGACGCCGGCCGTCGAGGTGCGCAGGACCTCGCCACCGAGACGGATGGTGGTGGCACCAGCCTTCTCGAAGAGGGCGATCTCGTCGGCGGTCAGGCCGCCCTCGGGGCCGACCACGACGAGGATCGTGCCCTCGTCGATGACGGGGACGGCGCCGAGCGGGAGGGTGCCCTCCTCGTGGAGCACGACGGCGACGTCGGCATCCTCGATCATCGCCACGACGGCGTCGGTGGTGGCCAGTGGCTCGACCTCGGGGTGCCACAGCCGGCGAGACTGCTTGGCGGCCTCACGGGCGGTGGCCCGCCAGCGGGCGAGCGACTTGACCGCGCGCTCGCCCTTCCAGACGGCGACCGAGCGGGCCGCCGCCCAGGGGACGATCCGGGCGGCGCCGATCTCGGTGAGCATCTCGACGGCGAGCTCGCCGCGGTCGCCCTTGGGCAGCGCCTGGACGACCGTCAGCGAGGGCTCGGGCGGTGCGTCGCCGAGGATGATCCCGTCGACGCGTACGGTCATCGACTTCTTGGTGGTCTGCGTGATCGTGCCGGTGACGCCCTCACCGGCGCCGTCGGTGAGCACGACCTCCTCGCCGACCCGGAGGCGGCGTACGACGACCGCGTGATGGCCCTCGTCACCGCTCACCTCGATCGCGTCGCCGACACGGGTGCCGGCGAGCGACTCGACGAGGTGGACCGGAAGGGTCATGACTCAGTATGCCTGTCTCAGTGCCCGTTGAGGGTGTCCTTGAACCAGGAGAAGACGCCGCCCTTGTGGGCCGCCTTCAGCTGGCCCTGGACGGACTCCTCACCGCGCATCTCGGCGAGCTGGCGCAGCAGCGCCTCCTGCTCGAGGTCGAGCTTGGTGGGGGTCTCCACGTTGATGGTGACGATCAGGTCGCCGCGACCGCCCCGCAGCCCGGGCACGCCGCGGCCACGCAGCACGTGGTCGGTGCCGGACTGGGTGCCGGGCTTGAGGTCGATCTGGATCGAGGCGTCCTCGGGGTCGATCTGGTCGGCACCGTCGCCGGCGAGGTCGGCCTCCAGCGTCGGCAGGTTGAGCGTGGTGCCGAGCGCGGCCGCGGTCATCGGCACCTTCGCGGTGCAGTGCAGGTCGTTGCCGCGGCGGGTGAAGGTGGGGTGCTTGGCGACGTGGATCTCGACGTAGAGGTCGCCCGCGGGGCCGCCGCCGGGACCGATCTCGCCCTGCTCGGCGAGCTGCACCCGGGTGCCGTCGTCGACGCCCGGCGGGATCTTCACGGTCAGCGTGCGGTGGGAGCGCACCCGGCCCTCGCCGCCGCAGTCGCGGCACGGGTCGGGGATCACGGTGCCGAAGCCGTTGCAGGCCGAGCACGGGCGCAGCGTGCGGATCTCGCCCAGGAAGGAGCGCTGCACGACCGCGACCTCGCCCTGCCCGTGGCAGGTCTCGCACGGGATCGGGTGGGAGCCTTCCGCGGCCCCCTCGCCACCACAGGTGTCGCAGACGACCGCGGTGTCGACCTTGAGGTCGCGGGTGACGCCGAAGGCGGCCTCGGCCAGGTCGATGTCGAGCCGGATGAGGGCGTCCTGCCCGCGGCGTACGCGGGGACGGGGGCCGCGCCCGGCGCCTCCCGTGCCGGCACCGGCGCCGCCGAAGAAGGCGTCCATGATGTCGGTGAACGAGAAGCCCGCACCCTGCGCGCCGAAGCCGCCGCCGAACGGGTCACCGCCGCGGTCGTAGGCAGCCCGCTTCTGCGGGTCGCTCAGCACCTCGTACGCGTGGGAGATCTCCTTGAACTTCTCCTGCGACTCGGCGTCGGGGTTGACGTCAGGGTGGTACTGGCGCGCCAGCTTCCGGTACGCCTTCTTGATGGTTGCGTCGTCGGCGTCCTTGTCGACACCGAGGAGCTCATAGGGGTCCAACGTCGGTCTTCCTGCCATCGGAGTTCGTCGTTCTCTCTTACGCCTCGTCGAGGATCCGGGAGAGGTAGCGCGCCACCGCGCGCACCGCCGCCATGGATCCGGGGTAGTCCATCCGGGTCGGCCCGACCACGCCCAGCGTGGCCAGCGCCTCGTCACCAGGTCCGTAGCCGGTCGCCACCACGCTGGTCTGCGACAGCTCCTGGTAGGGGCCCTCGGCACCGATCCGCACCGTGACCAGTCCGCCCGCCGTCGCCTCGCCCATCAGCTTGAGCAGGACGACGTGCTCCTCGAGGGCCTCGAGGAGCGGGCGTACGGCGGTGTCGAAACTGTCTCCGAAACGGGCCAGGTTGCTGGTCCCGCCGATGGAGATCCGCTCGTCGGAGCGGTGGTCGCTCATCGCCTCGATCAGGGCCTCGGCGACGCTGGTCGCGAGGTCGTCCTTCGAGTCGTCGGTCTCGGGGTGGGCGATCGCGCGAAGCGCCTGACAGGCCTCGCCGATGATGACACCGTCGACGGCGGCGTTGACCTGCTGCCGCAGCCCGGCGAGGGTCTCCTCGGAGACCTCCTCGGTCACCTCGAGCAGCCGCTGCTCGACGCGACCGGTGCTGAGGATGAGCACCAGGAGGAGCCTGGTCGGGGCCAGGGAGACCAGCTCGACGTGGCGGACCGTCGAGCGGCTCAGCGTCGGGTACTGCACCACCGCGACCTGCCGGGTCAGCTGGGAGAGCAGCCGGGTCGAGCGGCTGACCACGTCGTCGAGGTCGACCGCGCCGTCGAGGAATCCGGCGATCGCCCGCTTCTCCGCCGCCGTCATCGGCTTGACCGTGGTCAGCCGGTCGACGAAGAGTCGGTAGCCCTTGTCGGTGGGCACCCGTCCGGCGCTGGTGTGGGGGGCGGTGATGTAGCCCTCCTCCTCCAGCGCGGCCATGTCGTTGCGTACCGTCGCAGGCGAGACGCCGAGGCCGTGACGCTCCACGAGCGCCTTGGAACCCACCGGCTCCTCGGTCTTCACGTAGTCCTCGACGATCGCCCGGAGGACGGAGAGCCTGCGTTCGTTCTGCATCTGCGCTCCTATCGCCCTGGCTGCCTGGCACTCATTCCGTGCGAGTGCCAATCCTACCGGTTTGCGTCACAGGAACCAGTTTCCGGTGGCCGCTCCGTTCTGTGGCACGGATTACTTCTCTCGCCATCGAGATAGGCTTAGGTTAGGCTGACCTTAGAGTCACTGCTTCACCGATTCCGCCCCACTGGAGAGTCCCATGATCGCCGACGATCTGCTGGTCCGCATCGCGACCCACGCCAACGACGAGCACCAGGCCGACCTGTGCCGCTCGCTCTCCGCACGGCTCGGGCTCCGGCCGCGTCACATCGTGGGCGTACGCCTCTCCCACCTCACCGAGGAGAGCGTCGACGTCTCCTGGATCACCCTCGACGGCGGCCACCATGTGACCTTCCGGTTCCCGGAGACCGCGGCGACGCCGGACGAGGTTCTCGAGCAGCTCGGGCGCGTGCTCACCGGTTCTCGCTGCTGAACCTTGTAGCGTTCTCCGGATGAGCGATCGCTACGGCTCCGACGTCCTGGCCGGCGACTGGAAGAAGCCCAAGCACGGGCGTGCCGTCGAGACTCCCGCCGAGCTGGGCGCGGTGGTGGAGGAGGTCGAGACCGACTTCGTCGGCGAGATCGTGCGGATCGACCGCGACCTGCACACGCTGACCCTGGAGGACCGGCACGGCAAGCGGCGTACGTTCCCGCTCGGGCCGGGCTTCTGGCTCGAGGGCAAGCCGGTCATCCTCACTCCCCCGGTGACCCGCGCGGCTCCTGCTGCGCCGACCCGGACGGCCTCCGGCTCGGTGGCCGTATCCGACGTCAAGGCACGGGTGGCGCGGGAGTCGCGGATCTTCGTCGAGGGGCGTCACGACGCCGAGCTGGTCGAGAAGATCTGGGGCGACGACCTGCGGATCGAAGGCGTGGTCGTCGAATACCTGGGCGGTGTCGACGACCTCGCCGACCACCTGGTCTCCTTCCGGCCCAGCCGCGAGCGGCGGGTCGGGGTGCTCGTCGACCACCTGGTCAAGGGGTCGAAGGAGGCCCGGATCGCGGAGTCGATCCGGCGCTCCGCGGTCGGCCAGCACGTGCTGATCGTCGGCCACCCGTTCATCGACGTGTGGCAGGCGGTCAAGCCGGCCCGGCTCGGGTTGGAATCGTGGCCTTCCGTGCCACGCTCGGTGGAGTGGAAGAAGGGCATCTGCCAGCACCTCGGCTGGCCCCATCGCGACCAGGCCGACATCGCCCGCGCCTGGAAGACGATCCTGGGACGGGTCAACTCGTTCGGCGACCTCGAGCCCGCGCTGCTCGGGCGGGTCGAGGAGCTGATCGACTTCGTGACCGAGCCGGTCTGAGGTCTGTTGTCGGTCAGTAGGACGCCTTCTTGGGCATGATGATCCACAGCACGATGTAGACGATGAACTGCGGTCCGGGAAGCAGGCAGGACAGGACGAAGGCGAGCCGGATCAGGTTCGAGTTGATGCCGAACCGCTGGCCGAGACCGCCGCAGACGCCGGCGATCCATTTGTCGTTGCTGGGACGGGAAAGGGTTGTGGTAGCCATGACTCCACTCTCCCCTGTCGGGCGCTCTTTACCAATCAGGATCACCCCTGATCCTTCGGTCAGGACGAAGGTCCCGGACTCAGGGCTTCTCGGGGATCCTCAGGGGAGCAGGTCTCGGACCACCGCGTCGGCGAGGAGCCTGCCGGTGTCGGTGAGGACGATCGTGTCGCCGTCGACGGTGACCAGGCCCCGGCGTACCTGCTCGGGGAGGGCGGCGCGGCCGTCGTCGTCGAGGGCGTCCGACGGGAGGCCGTCGGCGAGCCTCAGCTCCAGGAGTACGCGCTCGACCCGGCGGTCCTCGTCGGCGAGGATCTCGCGCGCGTGGGCGGGGCTCTGGCCGCTGCCGATGCGGTCGGCGTACGCCTTGGGGTGCTTGACGTTCCACCACCGGGTTCCGCCGACGTGGCTGTGGGCGCCGGGGCCGACACCCCACCAGTCGCCGCCCTGCCAGTAGAGCATGTTGTGGCGGCAGCGCTGGCTCTCGTCGGTGGCCCAGTTGGAGACCTCGTACCAGGTCAGGCCGTGCTTCTGCAGGGTGGCGTCGGCGAGCTCGTACTTGTCGGCGAGGTCGTCCTCGTCGGGTATCTCGATCTCGCCTCGTCTGACTCTTCGGGCCAGGGCGGTGCCGTCCTCGACGATGAGGGAGTAGGCCGAGATGTGGTCCGGGTTGCTGGCCAGGGCGGTGTCGAGGCTCGTGCGCCAGTCGTCGATCGACTCACCGGGCGTGCCGTAGATGAGGTCGAGGGAGACCTGCTCGAAGCCGGCCTCGCGGGCCCACTCGACGACCTGCGGGACCCGCTCGGGGTCGTGGGTGCGGTCGAGCGTGTGGAGCACGTGCGGGACCGCGGACTGCATGCCGAAGCTGAGCCGGGTGAAGCCGCCCTCGCGCAGCGCACGCAGGTAGTCGAGGTCGACGGAATCGGGGTTGGCCTCGGTCGTCACCTCGACGTCGCCGGCGAGACCGAACTCGTCCTTGATCGACCGGAGGATGCCGGTGAGGTCTTGCGCCGGCAGGAGCGTCGGGGTGCCGCCGCCGAAGAAGACGGTGTCGACCTGCTTGTCACGCCCACCGAGCACCCGGCGGGCCAGCCTGACCTCGTCGATGACCTGGTCGGCGTACGTCTGCCGGTTCACGCCTTCGCCGAGCTCGATCGCGGTGTAGGTGTTGAAGTCGCAGTAGCCGCACCGGACCGTGCAGAACGGGACGTGGACGTAGAAGCCCAGCCCCTTCTCCCCCAGCGTGCTCAGCGAGTCGGCCGGGAGCGACCCGTCGGCGGGGGCGGGGTCGCCGGGAGGCAGAGCGGAAGGCACCCGTCCATTATCGGATCCACCTGTCGAAAAGGGTTAACCGTGCCTGCTGGGGTGGTGGGAAAATTCTGGGGTGTCCGTCTCGCAGCCAGATCTTCTTCTCGACGATGTTCTCGACAACCCGGTCTGGCACTCGCTGACCGGTGCGCACGCCTCGCTCGCCGAGGGCACCGGGCTCGGGCGGCGCTATCGGCCCGACGTCTCGCCGTTCGCCGCGGTCTCCGACCCGAGCTCGGCTCAGGCGTGGCGCGATCTGGCGGCGGTGGTCGGCCCCGGTGGCACCTCGCTGATCACCGGGGCCGGCGGTGTCTGCGGCGAGGGCTGGGAGCTGGTCGGAGGCGGCGAAGGGGTCCAGCTCGTCGAGACTGCTCGGGTCGCCGCGGCTCCCGATCCCGAGGCGGTCGTGCTCGGCGCCGCCGACGTGCCCGAGATGCTCGACCTCGTCGCTCGCACCGAGCCCGGGCCGTTCGAGAAGTCGACCTACACGATGGGTACGTATCTGGGGCTGCGCGACGAGGGCCAGCTCGTCGCGATGGCCGGTCAGCGGATGCGCCCGGGCGGGTGGATCGAGATCAGCGCCGTCTGCACCGCGCCCGAGGCCCGCGGCCGCGGCCTCGCCAGCCGCCTCGTCCGCGCCGTCACGGCCGACATCCACGCCCGCGGCTCCCGCGCGCTGATGCACGCCTCGGTCGCCAACACCGGCGCCATCTCGGTCTACCTCGGGCTCGGGTTCGAGGAGCGGCGGCGTACGACCTTCGAGCTCTTCCGCGCGCCCCTCTGATCCCTGCCGAGGCGTCACCCGCGTCGGCCGAGAGGTCACGCACGTCGGTCGAGACGTCACGTACGTCGGCCGAGAGGTCACGCACGTCGGTCGAGACGTCACGTACGTCGGCCGAGAGGTCATCGGCTGACGCCTCGACCGACGGGAGTGACGCCTCGATCGACCCAGCCGACGTCTCGACCGACCGGAGTGACGCCTCGGCTCAGCGGAAGTCGCGGGAGCGGTGGCGGGAGGCGATGGCCTTGGCGGCCTCGGGGTGGATCTCCTCGAGCGGGGCGAGGCGGTCGGCGACGAGGTTGGTCACCCCGTCGTTGCGCTCGAGGATGCCGCGGATGAGCATCACCGAGGTGGAGACCGCGATCTTGCGGTGCTTCTTCCACAGGCCGGCGGAGCAGACGACGTTGAGCATGCCGGTCTCGTCCTCGAGGTTGATGAAGGTGACCCCACCCGCGGTGCCGGGGCGCTGACGGTGGGTGACCAGGCCGGCGACGGTGATGCGCCGGCCGGGCTCGGCGGTGGGGAGATCGCCGATGCTCGGGAGCCCCGCCGCGGTCAGGCCGGCCCGGAGATGGGCGAAGGGGTGGCTGCCGGGGGTCACGCCGGTCGCCCAGAGGTCGGCGAGGGTCTCCTCGACCGGGTCGAGGCCGGGCAGCGCGGGCGTCTCGGCGGTGAACCGTACGCCTTCGAGCTGGTCCTCGGTCTCGGTCCAGCCTGCCTGCCACAGCGCCTGGCGACGGCTCGATGTGAACACCTCCAAACATCCCGCGGTGGCCAGCGCCTCGAGCTGGGCCCGCTCCAGACCGGCGCGTCTCGACAGATCCAGGGAGTCCTTGAACGGCGCCTCGGAGCGGGCCTTCACGATCCGCTGGGCGACGTCCTTGCCGATGCCGCGTACGGAGTCCAGACCCAGCCGCACCGCGAAGTTGGCGTCGCGGCGGTGCTCCGGGGTGGGATCGGGGGTGCCCGGCACCCATTCGGTCCGGGTCCCGTCCAGCCGGCACTCGTCCATCCCGGTGGGCGACACGTCTCCGTCGAGCGGCTCCAGATCGGCGGCCGCACCGGAGAGGACGAGGTCGGGGCGGCGTACCTCCACCCCGTGGCGGCGGGCGTCCTGGGTCAGCGACTGCGGTGAGTAGAAGCCCATCGGCTGGGCACGGAGCAGGCCGGCCAGGAACGCCGCCGGGTAGTGGAGCTTGAACCAGGACGAGGCGTAGACGAGCTTGGCGAAGCTGAGCGCGTGGGACTCGGCGAAGCCGAAGTTCGCGAAGGAGAGGATCTGGGTGTAGACCGCCTTGGCGGTCTGCTCGGTCATCCCCTTGGCGCGCATGCCCCGGTAGAGCTTCTCCTTGAGCGAGTCGATGCGCTCGACGCCGCGCTTGGAGCCCATCGCCCGGCGCAGCAGGTCGGCGTCGTCGTGCGAGAAGTCGCCGAGCACCCGGCCCATCTCCATGAGCTGCTCCTGGAACAGCGGCACCCCGCGGGTGCGCTCCAGCACCGGGATCAGCAGCTCGTGGGAGTAGCTGACGGGCTCACGCCCGGTGGCGCGGCGTACATAAGGGTGGACCGCACCGCCCTGCACCGGCCCGGGCCGGATGAGCGCGATCTCGATGGCCAGGTCGTAGAAGCAGCGCGGCTGCAGCCGCGGCAGGGTGCCGATCTGCGCGCGCGACTCGACCTGGAAGACCCCGATCGAGTCGGCCCGGCAGAGCATGTCGTAGACCGCCGGCTCCTCCTTGGGGATGGTCGCCAGGGTCCAGCCCTCCCCCAGGTGCTCCCGAGCCAGGCGCATCATGTGGTCGAGCGCCGCCAGCATCCCGAGCCCGAGCAGGTCGAACTTCACCAGACCCATGTATTCGGCGGCGTCCTTGTCCCACTGGATCACGGTGCGCTTGTCCATCCGGGCGCGCTCGATGGGTACGACCTCCCCGATCGGCTCCTCGGTCAGCACCATCCCGCCGGAGTGGATGCCGAGATGGCGCGGCGCCCCGTGGATCTCGGCGGCCAGCGCCAGGACGGGCGCGGGGATGCCGACGTCGTCGGGCGCCTCGACGCGCGAGTAGCCGACGTGCTTCGACCAGGCGTCCTGCTGCCCGGGCGAGTGGCCCAGGGCCTTGGCCGCGTCCCGGACCGCCATCTTCGGCCGGTAGCCGACGATGTTGGCGACCTGCGCGGCGTTGCGGCGGCCGTAGGTGTCGTAGACCCACTGGATCACCTCCTCACGCCGGTCGGAGTCGAAGTCGACGTCGATGTCGGGCTCCTCCTCGCGGTGCACCGAGATGAACCGCTCGAACGGGAGCTCGTAGAAGACCGGGTCGATCGCGGTGATCCCGAGCGCGTAGCAGACCGCGGATGCGGCCGCCGATCCTCGCCCCTGGCAGAGGATCCCCTCTCCCCGAGCGAACTCGACGATGTCGTGCACGATCACGAAGTAGCCCGGGAAGTCCTTGCTCTCGATGACGTCGAGCTCGTGCTCCACGCGTTCACGGGCCTTCTCGACGAACTCCGGGTCGGCGGCGTACGCCTGCGCATAGCGCTCCGCGAACCCCTCCTCGGTCAGATGCCGCAGCCGGCTCGCGGCGGTCTCGCCCTCGGGGATCCCGCGCTTGGGCAGCTTCGGGGTGGCCTTGCGCAGGTCGAAGGCGCACTCCTCGGCGATCTCGACGCTGCGTGCCACCGCGCCCGGGTAGCGCCGGAAGAGCTGCGCCATCTCCTCCCCCGACCTGACGTACGCCACCGGGCCCGCCGGGAGCCAGCCGGCGATCTCGCTCAGGGTGCGCCGGGCGCGGACCGCCGCGAGCGCGTCGGCCACCCGGTGCCGGTCGGGCGTGGCGTAGTGGACGTTGTTGGTGGCGACCGTCGGGAGACCGGCCTCGCGGGCGATGCCGGCGAGCAGGTCGTTGTCGTAGGAGTCGGTCGGGTGGCCGCGGTCGGTCAGCTCGACGACGACGTTGTCGCGACCGAACCTGTCGGTGAGCTCGCGCAGCGCCCGGGCCGCGGCGATCGGGCCGGTGCCGGTGAGGGCCTGGCGTACGGCACCCTTGCGGCACCCGGTCAGGATCAGCCAGTGGCCGGCCCGGACCCGGTCGGCGAGCTCGTCGAGGTCGTAGTCCGGCCGGCCCTTCTCGTCGCCGCGCAGCTGCGCCTCGGTGATCGCACCGGCCAGCTGCCGGTAGCCCTCGACGCCCCTGGCGAGCACCAGGAGGTGACTGCCCTCGGGGTCGGCGACCCCGTTCTGCGGCTTGGTCAGGCCCAGGGACAGCTCGGCGCCGTAGATGGTCCGCAGTCGATCGCTCTCGCCGGCCGGACCCAGCGTCGTAGCCGCCTCGGCGAAGGCCGGTGCGCCGTAGAACCCGTCATGATCGGTGATCGCGATCCCGTGCAGCCCCTGCCGGATCGCCTCGGCGACCAGTGCCGACGGCGAGGTCGCCCCGTCGAGGAAGGAGAAGTCGGAGTGGGCGTGGAGCTCGGCGTACGGCACCACCGGGCCCTCCGGCCCGTGCACCTCCTCCTCGCTCAGCCGCTTCTTGCGCCGCGAGATCGGGGCGTCACCGTAGGGGTCGCTCGGCGGGCGGCCCGAGAGCCGCCGCTCCAGCTCCTTCCAGGGGATCTCGGGGTTGTTCCAGCCCATCAGCCGCCCCGTCAGTCATAGCTGGCTTCGGTGAGCCAGTGGTCGGTGTCGAAGGTCGCCAGCCAGGCGCGGCCGTCGACCCCGACGAGCTGGAAGCGGGCGACCCGCCGTCCGCCGCCGGGCTCCCACCACGCCTCGGTGACCGGCCACGGGCCGGCCCAGGAGGCGACCCGCTGCCAGGGCTGGCCCGCCGCGGGCCGGTAGCGGGCGGGGTCGCCGGAGACGCCACCGCGCGGGAGCACCACCACCTGCCGCCCGGCCTGGTCGCAGACCTCCGCCGGCCACGGGTCGGCGAGCACCCGGGCGGGCGCCGGCGGCGGAATGCTTCCCGGCCAGGGCAGAGCGCGGTCGCGGAGGGTGCTGGGGCGGTCGCCCCAGGGGACGTACGCCTGCCGGTCGCGCGGGCTCCGGCCGCCCTGGAGCACCGGGGCGACGACGGCCTCGTGGCCGAGCAGTCCCTGCACCCGGGCGATGCCGCGGTCGACGCGCTCGTCGGTGCCGCCCCAGAGGCCGTCGGCGTGGACCGCCTCGGGGACGGCGACCTCGGGGACGAAGCGGACCCGGGTCACCGCTCCCCCGCCTCCGGCCGAGACCGCCCCGGCCAGCTGCCAGTGCAGCCGGTCGATGAGATCGACGGCGGAGAACCAGCGCGGGTGCGCCCAGGTGCGGCGGGAGTCCGCCACGTCGTCCATCGCGACCTCGATCCGCACCTCGGTGCAGACCTCCTGCCGCGTCGCCAGGCCCTTCACGAACCCCTCCGCCGCCTGTCGCGCCGAGAAGCAGACCGCCTCGGCGGAGTCGAGCGGCGGCTCGAAGGCGACCTCGGTGGCGAGCTCGGGCGGTGGCGTACGCCCGGTCACCGGCCGCGCCCCCTCGCCGTGGATCACCCGGCGGACCCAGGCGGCCTGCGCCCCGAAGCGCGCCTTGACGTCGGCGCCGGGCAGGTCGGCGAGGCCGCCGAGCGTGGTCAGGCCGAGCCGCTGCAGCAGGCTGACCGCGTTGGCGTCCTCGAGGACATGGACCGGCAGGGCTCGCAGGAATGCGGTGGAGCCGCCCTCGGCCGGGACGGCGTACGTCTCCTGCAACCCGGCGCTCCGCGCGGCCTGCTCGGCGGTGAAGAGCTCGTCGGCGATGCCGATCCGTACGTCCCAGATCCCGAGCCCGACCACGCACTCGGCGATCGCCGCGCCGGCCTCGGTCTCGCCGCCGTAGAAGCGTGCCGGCGAGCGCAGCGCGACCAGCCCGGGGCGCAGCGGCATGACGCCCGGGCGCAGCTCCTCCAGACGCGCCAGCACCTCCTCGAACACCCGCGCGTCGCGGGCGTCGTCGGCGGCGAGCACCTGCACCTCGGGGCAGCGCGACTGCGCGTCACGGCGCCGCATCCCGCGCTTGATCCCGAACTCCCGCGCCGCCTGGTTGGAGGCCTGGACCCGGTTCTGCGCGAAGACGGCCGCCGGCAGATGCCGCGGCAGGCCGGCCTCGCTCAGCGCCGCGGCGACCGGCCAGTCGGCGCACCAGACCACCAGCACGCGACTCATGCCGACTCCTGTTTTCGCAGGTCGGCGATGTCCGCGACGGGTTCGAGGCTCTGCCAATCACCGATGGGGCCGAGACCGCCGTCCTCGGCCGGGAACCACAGCGCCGTACGCCGCGGCGGAGCCGTCCCGCGCACCGCCTCGACCACCATCCTTCTCGCCCGGAGGTGGCCGTCGCCGTTGCCCAGACCGACCCAGCGCGGCTCGGTCGCCCGGAGGCGTACGTCTGCTCTCGGCCACTCCCCCAGCGCGACCAGCGCGGCGCCTCGGGTGCGCAGCCGGGCGCCGATCTTCTCGGCGACGCTCGGGGTCACCCGGCCGGTCGGCCGGACCAGCACCAACGTGGTCACGTCGACGAGCGCCGCGGTCGCCTCCAGCCAGGAGTCCTGGGGCCGCGGCACCAGGATCGTCCGCTCCAGGTCGACCCCGGCCTCGGCCGCCGCCTCGACGCCGAAGTCCTCGACCCCGACGACGGCGGTCCACTCTCCCGCGCTCGACGGGCCCGCCAGCAGCAGCATCGCCAGCGACAGTGAGTCGGCAGCGTACGTCCCGCCGGCCCGCAGCTGCACCACCCCACCGAGCGCCTCGTGCGTCGCCAGCTCGGCACCGAGGCCCGGCTTCTGCTCCAGCCGTCGCACCTTCGACCGAAGCTGCTCGATCTGAGCCAGCTTCTGGTGTCGCTCAATCCCCGCTACCACTCCCACTCAACGAGTATCGAACATTTGTTCGAACAGGGCAAGGTCGCCGAGGCGTCACTCCCGCAGGCCGAGACGTCACTCGCGTCGGCCGAGTGGGCAGCGGGGTGCCCATTCGACCGACGGGAGTGACGCTTCGGCCGACGCGGGTGACGCTTCGGCAGGAACCTCAGCCGCGGAGCGCGGAGGCGAGGTAGGTGAGGCGGGGGTGGTCGGCGGTGGGGAAGGCGGTGACGGTGGTGGTCTTGGCGACCGCGACCTTCCAATAGGTGGCGCCGGCGACGACCAGGAAGTCGGCCTTGGACGAGCCGTCACCGGACAGGGGCGTGGTGATCAGCTCGGGCTCGCCGAAGGCACGCAGCGCGGCGATGACCGGGGAGTTCTCCTCGAGAGCCGCGCGGGCGGCGGCGACGAGGCCCTCGTGAGCATCGGGGACGGCCACGACCCGCAGGGTCTGGATGCGCGGCTCGGCCTCGGGCGAGAGCATGACCTCGATGTCGTAGCGGCCCTTCTCGGCGGGCACCACGGCCAGCGCGACGCCCATGGCGCGGGAGAAGTAGCCGTAGGGCGCGCCACCCAGCGGCAGTCCGACCTTCGCGCGCGCCTGGGTGATCTGGACGCGCCGGGCCGTGTCGGGGGCGTCGAGCTCGACGTTGTCGGCGAACAGCGACGGCAGCGCGAAGACCTCGGCACCCGCCGGATCGAAGGTACGCAGCCGCTCGACCGCCGCCTCCAGCGCCGAGTCGAGCCGCGGCCGCAGGCCCTTGACCACCGTCGAGAACCGGTGGGCCCCTCCCCCGGCGAGCTCCGCGGAGACCAGCGAGCGCAGCGCGGTCATCGCGGTCGGGGAGGCCCCGGCGTAGGTGCTGTTCGACAGGGTGATCACACCCAGACCAGAAGAGGGGTGCCAGACCATCCGCGAGCCGTAGCCGGGGTAGCCGCCGGAGTGGTGGACGATCTGCCCGAGCCGGGAGTCGTGGTCGACCATCAGGCCGTAGCCGTAGCCCACGGCGACAGCGCCGACCCCGGCCTCCGGACCGGAGAACCCGAGCGATGCAGACACCGCGCCGAACCGGTGCAGCTGCTGCATCTCGCGGCGCGACGCCTTCGACAGCGGATGACCGTCGGCACCGGGCGCGAAGGCGCCCAGGAACCCGCCGACCCAGCGCGCCAGGTCGGCGACCGAGGAGTGCAGACCACCCATCGCCGCGAACGACCCCGACGGCACCGGCGCCGTCACGGTCCACGTCGGCGGACCCTCGAGCCGGTCGCCGGCCCAGGCCGGATGCAGCGGCGGAGCATGCCCGGGAACCAGATTCGGCACCGCCGACGGCGAGTAGGCCGAGGAGGTCATCCCCAGCGGCGCCAGCAGCTCGTGCTCGACGAAATCCCGGTTGGCCCCCTCGGGCGACGATCCACCCACGACGTTCTCGATCGCCCGCCCGAGCAGCGCATAGCCGAGGTTGGAGTACTCGAACCCGACCCCCGGCTCGCGCCCGGTCGAGAAGCCGCCGTCGAGGAACGTCCCGAAGGCGTCGTAGGACAGCGACTCCTGCCGGTCGCCCCACGGGTCGTCGGTCGGCAGCCCGGCCGACATCGAGAGCAGCAGCCGCAGCGTCACGGCCGGCGAGTCGGCTGAGTAAGGAGCCTGGTCGACGAGCTCGGGCACGTACTGCGCGATCGCCTCGTCGAGGTCGACCAGCCCACGGTCGCGCAGCAGCAGCACCGCGGCCGCCGTGAACGACTTCGACATCGACGCGATCCGGAAGACGCTCTCCGCGGTCGGCGCCGGACCACCCTCGGTCGTCGCCCCGAACGCACCGGAGTGGATCAGCTCGGAGCCACGTACGACCCCATAGGCCAGCCCCGGGGTCAGCTTCTCCTCGAAGCGCTGCTGGAAGAGCTCGTCGACGACGGCGGTGTTCAGACTCATACGGGCGTTCCTTCGGAGGCAGGTTGCTCGACGCGTTGCAGCCTAACCACCGAGGGCACCGCGAGCGTGACCAGACAGACCGACGCATAGAGCGCGCCGCTGACCAGGAAGACCGGCCGCTCGCCGAACCACGCCCCGAGCGGACCGTAGAGCAGCTGCCCGACGGGCATCGCGACGAACGAGCCGAGCGCGTCGTAGGAGTAGGCGCGCGAGAGCATCTCGTCCGGGACGTTCTCCTGCATCGCGAGACTCCAGCCCAGCCCGAAGATCTCGATCCCGGCGCCAGCGACGGCCATCGCCACGATGAGCGGCACCTTCTCGGGCCACAGCGCGAGCGCGAAGAAGGGCAGCGAGAACGCCATGATCCCGAGCATCCCCGCCCGTAGCGGCCGCCGGATCGTGGCCCGCATCAGCACGATCGTCATCACGAGCGTCCCGGCAGCGAGCGCCGAGTTGGCCAGGCCCCAGCCCTCGACGCCGAGCGAGGAGGTCTTGGCGTACGCCGGCCCGAGCACCTGCAGCCCACCCGACTGGATCGCGTTGAGAACCATGAAGGCGACCACCACGACCCACAGCCAGGTGGTGCTGCGGAAGTAGGTCCAGCCGGCGCGCAGGTCCTCGAGCGCCGAGGTCTTCTCTGCGTCCGCCGGACGCGGTGGGATCCGCACCGGAAGCAGGAAGAGCGCCGCGAGCAGCCAGGTCAGCGCGTCGACCGCCAGCGCCCAGCCGGCCCCGACACCGACCACGAGAGCGGCCGCGACCGAGGGACCCAGGATGGTCAGGGTGCTGCGCGACATCGAGAGCAGCAGGTTGGCCGGCTGCAGGTCCTTCTTCGCGACCAGCTGCGGCACCATCCCCTGCATCGCCGGGAAGGCCATCGCCATCGTGGTGCCGTTGATCGCCTCCAGGACGACCAGGTGCCAGATCTCGGCATGTCCGGTGATGATCAGCGCCGCTGCCGCCGCCTGGGTCGCGGCCGAGGCGACATTGCTCAGCTGCAGCACCAGCCGCCGCGGGAACCGGTCGGCGATCACGCCTCCGACCAGCAGGAACACGACCATCGGGATGGTGTGCGCGGCGACCACATAGCCCAGCGCCGAGGCCGAGTCGGTCACCTCCAGCACCGCGAACGCAAGCGCCACGTGCGACATCGACGACCCGGCGAGATTCACGAACCGCGATGCGAAGAACCACCCGAAGTCGCGCTCCTTGAGGACGAAGAGGCTTTCCCGGATGCTCACGACAGGAACTCTTCCGCACATCCGCGGTTCCTGGTAATCGTTTTTCGTGCGACTAAACCGTTCCCCCGGCCAGGGCGTCGAGTTGGTGTGACCAGAGACGAGTTCACCGAGTTCTACGCCGGCAGCAAGGATCGCTGCCTGCTAGCCGCGATCGCCTACGGCATGGCTCCCGACCGCGCCGAGGAGGCCGTCGCCGAGGCCTTCGCCCGGGCGTGGTCGAGGTGGCCGAGCGTACGCGGCGTGGACTCGCCCCGCGCCTGGATCGTCCGGACGGCACTTTCCGCGCCTACGACGCCGATGGCAAGCGCGTCCACTAGGCCTGCGCCGCGACGTACCTCTCCGCCGCCGCCCGTGGCTTGTCTCCGAGCCCCTCGATGCCGATCAGCGACGGTAGCAAGGAGCGGTCGGTGTTGAGCGCCTTGAAGAGGGTCGAGACGGTGATGTCGTGGTCGGGGCGGTGAACGACGACGATCTCGTCGCCGGCCTGGAGCTGCCCCTCCTCGAGGACGCGCAGGTAGGGCCCGGGGCGAGCCTCCTGGGCGAACCGCTTGACCCACCGGGCGTTGTCGTAGCCCGAGACGCCCATCCAGTTCTTGAAGTCGTTGCAGGGCGTACGCACGCTGCAGATCTGCAGGAGCACCGTCCCGATCCGCCACCGCTCCCCGACGAGCGCCGCGTTGATGTCGATCCCCTCGGTGGTGAGATTCTCGGCGAACTGCCCGTCACGGAGCGTCGCGCCCAACCGCGAGCCCCACAGATCGAGGTCCTCGCGGGCGAAGGCGTAGACCGCCTGCTCCTCGCCGCCGTGGTGACGGCGGTCGGTCTGGGTGTCGGTGACGATGCCCTCCCGGCCGACCGTCACCGGCCCGGGCGTCGCGAGCTTCTCCATCGAGGTGGCGCCCACCTCCGCCCACTCGGCGGGCTTGGACTGACCGATGTTGACGCTTCGCACGATGGGCATGCGCAGATTCTCGCGGGCCTGCGGGGATCAGGCACGCGAGTTTCTCACTCCTGCACGGCCTTGGTGAGCGAGATCATCTCGGTGATCCAGTCTTTGTCGGGCGTCTGGTTGTCCTCGACCTCGTCCTTGATGTTGACCATCAGCCGCAGCACCACCCAGGCCCGGGCACGGTCCTCGTCGAGCTCGGCGGCGTCGACGAGGGCGAAGAAGCGGTCGCGTACGCCGTCGCGGATCCGCCCCGCGTACTCGTCGAAGCGGTTCCACAGCATCGGCGCGAGCTCGTAGTGCGGGTCGCCGGAGAGCGGCTTCGGGTCGATCACGAGCCACTCCTCGCGGTCGCCGCGGAGGACGTTCTCATAGTGCAGATCCGTGTGGATCAGCGTCCCGTCGGTCTCCTCGTCACGCGCGAAGTCGCGCGCGATCGACCGGGCCTGCTCCACCATCCGCGGCGGCACCGGAAGCCGCCGGCTCCTCTCCCCGAGCTCGTCGGCCCAGCGCGCGGCCTGCTGCGACAACGTACGCAGCTGCGGCGGAGCCGCCACGTGCAGCCGCCGGTAGAACCCGCCGACGATCTCGCAGGCCTGGACGTCCCACATCTCCGTCAGATCCGCAGGATCCAGCCGTTCGAGCAGCAGCGCGAACCGCTTCGGGTCGGCCCGGAGCAGACGTACGGCACCCCGGCCGCCCCACACCTGCAGCGCCAGCGCCTCGTGCTCGGCCTCCCAGTGCGGCCAGCCGACCTTCAGCACCGCGGCCTCGCCGTCGGAAGTGCGGACCGGGACCACGACCGCGCAGTTGCCGTGAGCGGTCGGACCGTCGACGGTCAGCGACCACTCCTCGACCAGGTCGCGGACCAGCGCCGGCAGCTCGTCGAGCCACGCGGCCCAGGACGGCCCGAGGGCCGCGAGCGCCAGGAAGGAGTCCGGGACGAGCGTCACAGCGGCAACCCTAAATCCGCTTCCCAACCCCCGACGGATCGGGCAGGTTTGGGCCCATGTCACTTCCAGAGTCGATGGGGACCAAGGGCGTTGCCTACCCGCCCGAGCGCTACGACGGCGAGACCGGTGAGGTCTCGGCGCTCTACCGTCCCGACAAGACCGCTCCCGACCTCGAATATCCCAACGGGGTGAAGGTCGACTATCTGGCCACCGGTGCGACGACCGCCGGCGACTACGGGCTCTACCGCTGGCACTTCGGCCCCCAGGAGACCGGCCCGGGACCGCACTTCCACCGCGCCGTGGCCGAGTCGTTCTACGTGCTGACCGGGACGGTCCGGATCTACAACGGCGAGGAGTGGATCCCGGCGAGCGCCGGCGACTTCGTGCACGTGCCGGTCGGCGGCCTGCACGGCTTCCGCAACACCACCGACGAGCCGGCCTCGATGCTGCTCCACTTCACCCCGGGCGCGCCACGCGAGGGCTACTTCGAGGGGTTGCGCGAGCTGGCCGAGGGCACCGAGCTCGGTCCGGACGAGATGGCCGAGTTCTACAAGCTCCACGACAACTACTGGGTCGACTGAGCCACCTTCAGGGCAGCGATCCCCATCCGGACGATGGGGCTGGTGGTGTCGGCTTCGATCGCGGGGTCGTCCAGTGCGACCCACGCGGCGAAGTCGGTGGTTCCGTCGACCTCCAGCGTGCCCAGCTCGCCGCCGACGATCCGTGCCTCGAAGACCACCCGGGTCGACTGGTAGGGCCGGCGCCCCGGATCGAACGGCACGACGAACACGTCGGTCGTCAGCGGAGCCCCGACCTCGACGTCGTAGCCGGTCTCCTCCTTCACCTCGCGCACGACTGCGGCGGGCATCTGCTCGCCGTAGTCGACGCCACCGCCCGGGAGCGTCCAGCCCGGGTCGTTGCGGTGGTTGCCGTTGAACCAGCTCAGCAGGATCCGCCCCGCGTCGTCGACGATGACGGCGTACGCCGCGACCCGAGTGTCGTAGTCGGTGAAGTGCATCCCCGCGAGACTAGCGCGGACCAGCCAGAAGTCAGTCGAAGACGAAGGCGGTCGCGTTCGTGGGGAACGACGTCCAGGCCCGGATCCGCCGTGGATGCACCGCCGGCGCACCCTCGATGTAGTGCTTCGCCTCGAAGACGTTCTCGCCGTACTCGGGATACTTCGCGTTCAGCAGCCCCGCGATCTCCTCGGCGACCTCGGGAGCGAAGCTCGTCTCCCGCACCTCCCCCTCGATGACCACCAGCTTCCACGGGTCCGGCAGGTTCACGGTCACCTTCGGATGCGCGGCCGCCAGCTTCCGGTGCAGCGTCTCCGGGCTGCCCCCGTAGACCAGCTTCTCCTCGAACCAGATCCCGTCCAGCGGCGTCACGTGCGGACTCCGCCCCGGCCGCTCGAACGCGAACCAGAACTGCTTCGCCTCGACCAGCTGTTGACGTACGTCCTCCCACGCCAGCAGCTCGCTCGGCGTGCCATAGCCCTGCGGGAACCGCACCTGTTCTGTACGCATGTGGCTCACTCAACCACCAGCCGCGCCCTCCCGACCCGACCGTTCTTGCGCACTCACGCATAACCGGTGGCACCACCGCGATCGTGGTGGGGAGGATGACTCTCGTGACCACACCCCGAGCAGTGGGCGTACGCATCTCCTACGCCGACGTCCCGCCGACTGTCACGCGCTGGATCGAGGAGACCCTCGGCTCCGCCGTGGTCTCGTACGCCGACCAGGTCGGCGGCATGTCGCCGGGCTGTGCCGCGCGGCTGGTGTGCGCGGACGGCACCCGGGCGTTCGTGAAGGCGGTGGGCGCCGATCTCAACCCGCACACCCCCGTCCTCTTCCGTCGCGAGATCACGGTGCTCGAGCTGATCGGTGACCATCCGCTGTGGGCCCGCCTCCAGGCCTCCTACGACGATGGCGACTGGGTCGCGCTCGTCCTCGAGGACGTCGACGGGCGCCATCCCGACCTCGCCGACGACTCCGTGATGGCCCGGCTCCTCGAGGCGACCGACGAGCTCGGCGTCGTCATCGGCGATCGGACGGCGGACGGGGTGGAAGGAGCGGGCGGCACGCTCGACCCCGGCCTCACCGACCAGCGCAGCATCTTCCACCAGTTCGCCACCTCGCTGGACACGCTGGCAGACCATCCGGGCGCCCCCGTCCCCGCGTGGGTTCGTGCGGACGCTCCGGCTTGGGCGGCGCGGATGCGCGCGCTGAGCGAGGAGCCGATGAGCACGCTGGTCCACTACGACATCCGGATCGACAACCTGCTCCAACGGCAGAACGGCGACATCGTCTTTCTCGACTGGGGCGCCGCCGGCGTCGGCCCGGACTGGCTCGACCCGCTCCTGGCGAGGCTGGAAAGGGTCGACCAGGACTGGTTCGACACCTCGCTGGCCTCCTCCGCGGCACTCGCCCGGGTCGGCGACGAGGCGGTCACCACCTGGCTCGTCGGGATCGGCACCCATATCGCGGTCCGGACCGTCACCGCGGTCGACGTCAACCTGCCGACGCTGCAGGAGTTCCGGCGTACGGAGTCTGCTCGGTTCCTCGGCGCGGCCGCTCGCCGCGTCCTGTGATGGACTGGCCGGCATGCGTTCTCGGGCCGTCTCCACGATCGTCCTCCTCGCCGCGACGTCGGGCTGTGGGGCAGGACCGGTGACCACGGACGCACCGACGCCGTTCGCTGCCGCAGCCGAGTCGGCCCCAGCGGGGTTCACCGCCGCCGAGTGTCCGGCAGTGGTCGCGGGAAAGCCGGTGACTCTGAAGCTGGTGGTGCCGAAGGGCTTCGTGTCCGCGTCCGCCGACCCGAGCAACCAGAGCCCTGACGGCCGGTGCAGCTGGCGCACGCCCGAGGAGCGATTCCTCAGCGTCGAGGTCGGCGAGAAGGAGTCGCTCGCCGACCTGAACGACGAGCTGAAGCAGTACAAGGACATCGGCGGTGACGACGAGGTCAAGGACGTCACCTACGACGCCTCGACCGACACCTTCGGCGACCAGGAGGGCGAACGGCTCAGCTGGTGGTCCTACTCCGACGGCCTCCCCGCCGACTGCGTGCACGTGCAGGCCAACGGCATCCGCCTGTTCTGGCAGAACCCCGACGACATCGACCAGCGCCTCGATGACCTCGAGGTCGTCCTCGACAGCGTCGAGCTCGTCCGCTCCTGACCGCTCTGAGGCTCTTCCGGCCAGATCCTCTGGCTCTGAGCAGACGAAGTCACGCGCCGTGGGTCATGCGGCGAGGGTGTGGTCGAGCAGTACGTTGCGCAGTCTGAGCTCGGCTGGGGACAGAGGTGGTGGGTCCGGCCGCCAGGTTTCGGGTGGTGGGCTGACATAGGTGTGCCCGGTGGGTGTGATGGTGGTGATGCTGCCGTCAGGCCCGGGTCTGGCCTGCCACCCGACGGCCTCCTTGGCTTGATTGCACCGCTCGCAGAGACCTTGCAGGTTTGCGGCGCTGGTTTGGCCGCCGTCGGCGTGGCGCTCGACGTGGTCGATGTTGCGGATCGGGGCATCACACCCGACGGTGCGGCAGATCCCGCCATCCCTGGTCGCGACGAAGTCGGCCAGTCCGTCGGGTGCCTTGCGGGAGCGTGACTCCATCGCGACCAGTTGGCCGGCGGGGTCGGTGAACAACCTGCGGACGAACACCTCGGCGTCGGTGAGCGCCTCGCGGGCCCAGGCAGCAGGAACAGGGCCGTAACCCTCGACCACGGCCGGCTGATCGGCGTCGTTGCTCAAGGTGTCGGCGGTCATCACGACCTTGACCTCGATCCGAGGCTTCACCCCGGCCTCACGGCCGGTGACCCGGTCAACCAGGGTGTCAGCCATCACCTGGCCCCGGGTCCGTTTGTCACCGGCGGCACGGGCCGTGTTGGCGGCCTGGTCCAGCGCGGCATAGACCGCGACGCCGTCCTTGACCGGCAACAGGGCCCCAAGCCAGGTCATCGTGTCCGGTGCTGGCCGGAGGCTGACTCGTCGGTCTTTCTCGGCGTTGGCGGCTCTGGCGACGACGGAGGCTTGGTCGAGGGTGATGGCGAGCTTCTTGGCAGCGTTCTCGAGTTGGCGTAGCCCCATCGACGCCGCCTTCGGCTGTTCGCCCTTCGCCCCGGGCGCGCAGAGCCGGTCGTCGATGACCCGGCGGTCCTCCACCGAGAGGCAGGCGGTTTCGCGGGCCAGGAT
>NZ_JZDQ02000026.1 GCF_000960475.2 Nocardioides luteus
GGTTCCTGCTATCTGGCCAGATGCCGGCGTGGGCCCGGTCCGGAGGGTCCCGGGCCCACGCCGTGTACGGGGTGCTACTTGATCTCGTCGGCGGTGTAGTAGTCGGAGTCGACGAGCACCTTGGTGACGTCGTCCTTGGTGACCACGACCGGGTCGAGGAGGTAGGACGGAACGACCTTCTCGCCGTTGTCGTACGTCTCGGTGTCGTTGACCTCGGGCTCCTTGCCCTCACCGACGGCGACGATCATGTCGACGGTCACCTTCGCGAGCTCGCGGGTGTCCTTGAAGATCGTGGAGTACTGCTCACCGGCGTTGATCGACTTCACCGACTGCACCTCGGCGTCCTGGCCGGTCACGACCGGGAGGTCGGCGGTGGTGTAGCCGTTGCCCTTGAGGGCGGCGATGATGCCGAGCGAGAGGCCGTCGTAGGGCGAGAGCACGCCCTGGACCTTCTTCGAGGCGTACGTCTTGGTGAGGATGTCCTCCATGCGCTTCTGCGCGGTGGCGGGGTCCCAGCGCAGGATCGCGGCCTGGTCGAAGTCGGTCTGGCCGGAGGGGATGACGATCTCGCCGGACTTCATCAGCGGGTCGAGCACCGACATGGCGCCGTCCCAGAAGAAGGTGGCGTTGTTGTCGTCGGGCGAGCCACCGAAGAGCTCGACGTTGTAGGGGCCCTTGCCCTTGGCCTTCAGGCCCTCGACGAGCGAGGTGGCCTGCTGCACGCCGACCTGGAAGTTGTCGAAGGTCGAGTAGTAGTCGACGGCCTTGGTGTCGCGGATGAGGCGGTCGTAGCTGATCACCGGGATGTCCTGCGACTCGGCGGTCTCGAGGACGTCGCCGAGCGCGGTGCCGTCGATGGCGGCGACCACCAGGACGTCGACGCCCTTGGTGACCATGTTCTCGACCTGGGAGACCTGGGTGGGGATGTCGTCCTCGGCGTACTGGAGGTCGACCTTGTAGCCCTTGGCCTCGAGCTGCTTCTTGATGTTGTTGCCGTCGGCGATCCAGCGCTCCGAGGACTTGGTCGGCATGGCCACACCGACGGTGCCCTTGTCGCCGTCGCTGCCACCGTCGCCGCCGCCGCATGCCGCGAGGCCGAGCGCGAGCGCTGCCGCTGTGATCGTGGTGAGTACCTTGCGCACTTACCTGCTCCATTTCATCTACGGCGCGCCGGGTAGGCCTCCGCGCCGCTGTCGGGGGGTGCCGGAGACCAGCTCTCGGACCGATCTCCTGGTGAGCCACATCACAAATGTGAACGCTCACATCGGGACAATCTGCCTCCTCATGCCCGAATGCGTCAAGTGCAGGACGAGGATGTTTCCGACTCGTGACTTACGGGAGGCCCCGTTGATCATCTGCGCTCACGCAGCGGACTCACAGGCAGGACGCGAGACCCGTTGAAACAGCGCCGAGCCGGCCCGTCCCGACGCTCGACCCCGCCGAGTCGGCCCGTCCTGACGCGCCGACTCGGCGGGAAATCTGGTCAGGACAAGCCGACTCGGCGGGGGATCCGGTCAGGACGAGCCGACTCGGCGTCTGCGGTCAGAGGTGGCGTACGCCCACCAGAGCGCCGGCACCGTCCGGCCACGTGACCTCGATCGACTCGGCACCGTCGGCATCGGCACCGTCGACGAGCCGCTTCACGACGACCATGAAGCTGCCCGCCTCGACGCGTGAGTCGGCACCGTGGGAGCGGATCGTGACGCCGTCGAAGTGCGGCACGGCGTTGCGCGGCCACGAACCGGTGCCGGTCGCGGTCACGACCGTCTCGCGCCGCTCGACCAGGCGGCCCTGGTCGTAGACGTCCATCGGCTCCTGGGTCGCGCCGGTGAGCGCCGCGGTCAGCAGGGCGCGGACGGCCACCGGATCGGCGCAGGCGTCGTAGACGTAGCGCGTGCCCAGCGCCGAGTGCTCGGTGGTCGCCATCAGGAACTCCTCCGCACCGTCGAGGGGCGACTCACGGTAGGAGACCGGGAGGTGGACGACGGAGTCGCCGACCTCGAGCAGCACACACTCGATCCCGACCCTGCCGGCCGGGTCGTCGAACCGGTAGGAGCCGATCGTGCCGGTCAGGTCACCCTCGCACCACGCCTGGGTGGAGAGCCAGGCGCCGAAGATCTCTTTCTTCGTCGGGGTGAGCGTGGCCTTGTGAACGATCGACATGATCGTTATCTACCAGGTCAGGACATCTTGTGGCTATCGCCTTCGCCGTTCGAGGCAGTGCCGGCCGCTGTGTCGGCCGCGGTGTCGGCCGCGGTGTCGATCTCGGCGTCCTCCTTGGCGCGGGCGGCCTCGACCGCCTTCGCGGCCCGGGCCTCGACCTTCTCCGCGAAGGCCCGCCGCTGGGGGTCGAGCACGAAGAAGGAGAGCACGCCGCTGATCACGAACGCCACGATCACCGAGTAGAAGATGTTGACCTCGCCCGCCACGAGCGACCAGATGCCCGCCACGATGCCGAAGGTGGCGACCAGCGACAGCAGCCGCAGGCCGGTGTAGGTCCAGAACTCTTTCATGGGGATTCCCTATCGGGTGGTCTCGACGAGCTCGGCCGTCGGAGCAGCCGGCGCAGCGTACGAATGCTGCGACGTCGAGGAGAAGTAGTTGATGCCGATGAAGTTGAACCACAGCGTGGCCAGCCCGATCAGCGCCACGATCGCGGCCTTCTTGCCCTTCCACCCGGCGGTCGCACGGGCGTGGAGGTAGCCGGCGTAGACGACCCAGGTGATGAACGCCCAGACCTCCTTGGGGTCCCAGTTCCAGTAGGAGCCCCAGGCGTCGTGAGCCCAGATCGGACCGGAGATCAGCACCCCGAAGGTCCACACCGGGAACGCGAACGCGTGGATCCGGTAGGAGACCCGGTCGAGCGCCGGCAGGTCGGGCACCCGCGCCAGCAGGGCGGCGTCGGGGAAGCGATTCTTGAGGAGGTACGCCGCCGAGGCGATGCCGCCCAACGTGAACCCGCCGGTGGCGATGATGGCGGCGACGACGTGGATGACGAGCCAGTAGGAGTTGAGCGCCTCGGTCAGCGGCGCGACCGGCTCGTAGAGCCCGACCACGGCCAGCATCAGCACCACGAGGGTGAACCCGAGCACCCACGGCGCCATCCAGGCCAGCTTCAGCTTCCGGTGGAGAGCGACGTACGCCGCGGCCACCACGAACGAGCCCGAGATCGTGAACTCGTACATGTTGCCCCACGGCACCCGGTTGGGGTCCGCGGCCATCCCGCGGCCGACCAGCCCGACGAAGTGGCACGCCACCGCGATCGCGGTCAGCAGCAGGCTGAGGCGTCCGAAGAGGGCGGCCCGCTGCTCGCGTACGGCATCGGCGGCGTTCGGCTCGGCAGCGGTCTCGTCGGCCGGGGCACCGGCCCCGACGAGCTCCTTCGCCGCCACCGCGGACCGGGCCCGCGACTGCCAGGCGGACCACTCGACCAGCGCGCACAGCAGCGCCAGGAAGTAGACGACCCCGGCGGCCGTGATGGCCTGGTTGCTGAGAACGCCCCAGGTGTGGTCAGACATCCTTCTCCTCCTGTGTTCGCGCGCCTCGTAGGGTCTCGACGAGATCGGTGACGACGGCGGCGGTGTCTCCACCACCGGAGCGGTCGAGGGCGGCGATCTCGACCAGTGTGCCTCCATCGACTCGGCGGGCGCGAACCCACACCCGTCGCGAGCGGATGAAGAGCGACCCGAGCAGACCCAGCAGGGCCAGCGAGACACCGAGGAGCGCCCACTCCTTGCCGGGCGACTTCGAGATCTGCACCCGGTTCCACTGCTGGACGTCGTCGAAGGAGACCGATCCGAGCCCGTCGGGCAGCTCGACGGTGTCCCCCAGCCGCAGGTTGAACGCCTTCCCGGACTCGTCCGGGGACATCATGTTGGCCTTCGAGGTGTCGAGCGAGTAGACCGACTGCGGGCCGGCGTCGAGATTGAGGTCGCCCCGGAAGCCCTGCAGCGAGAGCATCGCGTGCGACCCGTCGCCGATGTCGCCCATCAGGTTGACCGGCTCGCCGTCGACCGTGCCCTCGAACGGGTAGAACAGACCCTGGAAGCCGAGCTCCTCGGGCGAGGCGTACGGCGCCTTCACCACCCCGAAGGAGAGCAGGTTTCGGCTCTGCGGGAGGAAGATCGTCGGACCGGAGTAGGCCACGTTGCCCTCACCGTCGCGCACCGTGATCACCGGCGCATAGCCGTGGGCGAGCAGGAAGACGTCGGTGCCACCGATGGTCAGCGGGTGGTTGACCCGGAGGTCGTAGCGCTTTTCGTCGCTCGTCCCCGCGGTGTAGCGCAGCTTCGCGTTGAACCCGCGTGCGGTCCCGGCGCCCGCGCCGCTGGTCAGCCACTCGGCGTGGAAGTCGTCGATCTTGAAGCTGAAGTCGTCGAGGTCCTCGGGGGCGAACAGCGAGCCGGACTTGAAGTCGTCGTACTGCGAGAGCTCGTTGGCGAAGCCGTACTCCTCGCCCACCAGCACGATCACGCCGCCCTTGTAGCCGAACAGGCTCCCGGTCGCGAACGCGACCAGCACGATGATCAGCGACATGTGGAAGATCAGGTTGCCGGCCTCGCGCAGGTAGCCCTTCTCCGCCGAGACGGAGTCGCCCGAGCCGTCGGGATCGGCCTTGCGGATGCGATAGCCCCGCAGCGCCTTCCTCGCCGCGGCGAGCACCTCCTCGGGCTCCTGATCGGTGACGTACGACGCGGAGTCGGGCAGCCGGGTCAGCTTGGCCGGCGTCGCCGGCGGCTGAGCGCGCATGGCCTTCGCGTAGACCAGGCAGCGCGGGATGATGCAGCCGACCAGCGAGACCATCAGCAGCAGGTAGATCGCCGCGAACCACGGTGTCGAGTAGACGTTGAAGAGCCCGAGCTTCTCGTAGATCGGCGTCAGCGTGGTGTGCGCCTCGCGCCACTGGTCGGCCTTGAGCGAGTCGACGCCGTCCTGCGGGATCAGCGACCCCGGGACGGCGGCCAGGGCCAGCAGCAGGAGCAGGATCAGCGCCGTACGCATCGAGGTCAGCTGACGCCAGCCCCAGCGTGCCAGCTCGCGGGCGTTCAGCTCACCCGGGCGGCGTACGTCGTCGTTCTTCTCCTGGTCGGGAGCGGACGTGCTGCTCACAGTGCGATGCCCTCCCAACGCTGGACGAGCTGGACCTGCAGCCACTGGACGCCGTTGTCCCACCAGCCGGTGAGCATGGCGACGCCGATCAGGATCATCAGCACGCCGCCGACGATCGTGATCGCGCGGGTGTGCCGGCGGAACCAGCCGAGCGCGACGGTGGCCTTGCGCCACATCACCGCGACGAGCACGAACGGGATGCCGAGCCCGAGCGCGTAGACCGCGAGCAGCAGACCGCCGCGGGCGGCGGTGCCCTGGTCCCAGGCGAGCCCGGCGATGACACCGAGCGTCGGGCCGGTGCACGGGGTCCAGGCCAGCCCGAAGAGGAAGCCGAGCAGCGGCGCCGCGGCCAGCCCGACCGCCGGCACCTTGTGGAACTTCAGGTCGCGCTGCAGGAGCGGGATGAAGCCCATGAACGCGATCCCCATGATGATCGAGAGCACGCCGAGGACCTTGGTGCCGGTCTGCTGGAACTCGAGCAGCCGGTAGGCGATCCCGCCCACGGTGATGCCCATCAGCACGAAGACCACCGAGAAGCCGGCGACGAAGAGCAACGCGCCCGCGAGCATGCGGCCCCGGCGTAAGTCACCGGAGGCGAGGTCCGCGCCGGACAGGCCGGTGGCGTAGGAGAGGTAGCCCGGGAGCATCGGCAGCGTGCACGGCGAGACGAACGAGAGGAACCCGGCCAGCAGCGCGATCGGCACCGCCAGCAGCAGCGACCCGCTCCCCGCGGTGCTCGCGAACCAATCGGTCACGATTCCTCACCAGCCGAGGAGATCAGCTCGTCGAGCGTACGTGCCGACGGGATCTCGCCGCGGATCAGCGCCGCCACGCGGCCCTCGGTGTCGAGGATCGCGGTGGCCGGGATCGCGCGGGGCGCCAGCGAGCCCTTCAGCGCGAGGACGGCGGCGCCGTCGGGCGAGTAGACCGACGGGTACTCGACGCCGTAGTGGCGCTCGAAGGCCAGTCCCTGGGCGGCCGAGGCGTCGCGGGTGTTGATCCCCACGAAGGCGACGTCGTCGCCGAGCTCCTCGTAGGCGGCCTGCAGCATCGGCATCTCCTTGCGACACGGCCCGCAGCCGGTCCACCACACGTTCAGCACGGTGACCTTGCCACGCGTGTCGGCGAGGTCGAACGGCTTGCCCTCGAGGGTCTCGCCGGTCAGCTCGACCGGCTCACCGCGGTCGGCGACCGGGATCTCCCGGGTGCGGCCGTCACCGGAGATGTAGCCGGCCTCGTTCGTGCCGGTCTGCCCGCACGCGGCTAGCAGCCCCACCATGACCACGGTGAGGAGAAGACCGCCGAACCTGTAACGCACGCGCAGGACTCTGCCTGACAAACCTGAGAGACCCGTTAATCCGCGTCGCCGGCCGAGAACGGCGCGTACTTGTCCTTCGCCGGGAGCATGTCTCCGGCCGGCTCGCTGTAGGAGAGCGCGACGAACTCGTCACCGACGAAGTGCAGCGAGGTCAGCGAGCAGAGCGCACACTGCCGCTTGCGGGGGTCGTGCAGGAAGCTGCGGCCCTCGATGTGCAGCCGGGTGGTCCAGATCGGCAGCTGGTGGGAGACGATGACCGCCTCGTGGCCGCGCGCCAGGTCCCGGGCGTCCTCGATCGCGGCCATCATGCGGGCGACGATCTCCAGGTAGGGCTCGCCCCACGACGGCTTGAGCGGGTTGATCAGCTTCGGCCAGACCTTGGGGTCCCTCAGCGGGCCCAGGCCGTCCTTGAAGCTCTTGCCGACGAAGAGGTTCTCGGACTCGAGCACCCGCTCGTCGAGCGAGATGTCGACGCCGAGCGCCTTCGCCAGCGGGCCGGCGGTCTGCTGCGCGCGTTCGAGCGGGCTCGAGATCACGTGGGTGATGTCCTGTCCGCCGATCCGCTCGGCGACCCGCTCGGCCATCTTCAGGCCGAGCTCGGAGAGGTTGTAGCCGGGCCGGCGGCCGTAGAGGATGCCCTCCGGGTTGTGCACCTCACCGTGTCGGAGCAGGTGAACAGTGGTCTCGATGGTCATGCCTTCACCTTTACAGCAGCCTCGGCGGCGTACGGAAGCGCCTCGATGATCCGGGAGATCGCCCGCTCGTCGTGGGCGGAGGAGAGGAACCACGCCTCGTAGGCGCTCGGCGGCAGGTAGACGCCCTGGTCGAGCATGGCGTGGAAGAAGGCCTTGTACGCCACCTCGTCGGTGGTCTTGGCCTCGTCGAAGTTGCGCACCGGCTTGTCGGTGAAGAACACCGAGAACATGGTGCCGGTGGACTGGATGACGTGCGGGAGACCGACCGTGGTGAAGCTCTCCTCGATCGCCCCCTTGACGGTCTCGGCGGCGCGGGTGATGTGGTCGTAGACCTCGTCGGTCGCCAGCCTGAGGGTCGTGAGGCCAGCAGTGGTCGCGACCGGGTTCCCCGAGAGCGTGCCGGCCTGGTAGACCGGCCCGTCGGGGCTCAGCGAGCCCATCACGTCGGCGCGGCCGCCGAAGGCCGCGGCCGGGAAGCCACCGCCCATCACCTTGCCGAAGGTGACCAGGTCGGGCGTCCAGCCCTCGTTCTTGCCGTCGATCCCCCACTGGCCCTGCTTGCTGGCCCGGAACCCGGTCATCACCTCGTCGGAGATGAACAGGGCGCCGTTGGCCTGGCAGGTGGTGGCGAGGAACTCGTTGAAGCCGGGCTCCGGCGGCACGACACCCATGTTGCCGGGCGAGGCCTCGGTGATCAGGCAGGCCACCCGGCCGGCGTACTCCTCGAACGCCGCCGTCACCGCGGCGCGGTCGTTGTAGGGCAGCACGACGGTCAGCTCGGTGCTGCTCTCCGGTACGCCCGGGGTGCCGGGGATCGCGTGGGTGACCAGCCCGGAGCCGGCGCTCGCCAGGAGCGAGTCCACGTGGCCGTGGTAGTTGCCGGCGAACTTCAGGATCACGTCGCGCCCGGTGAAGCCTCGTGCCAGCCGGATGGCCGACATCGTCGCCTCGGTGCCGCTGCTGACGAACCGCACCTTCTCCACCGGCGCCCGCTCGACGATCGCCTCGGCGAGCTCGACCTCGGGCGTCGTCGGGGTGCCGTAGGACGTACCGCGCGCGACCGCGGCCAGGACGGCGGCCTGGACCTCGGGATGGGCGTGACCCAGCAGCATGGGGCCCCAGGAGCAGATCAGGTCGACGTACTCGTTCCCGTCGACGTCGGTCAGCCACGCCCCCTTCGCCTCCCGGATGAAGCGCGGCGTCCCGCCGACGGCGTTGAAGGCGCGCACGGGCGAGTTCACGCCGCCCGGCGTCACGGCCTTCGCTCGGGCGAAGAGCGCTTCGGATGCCGCTGCGGACAGGGGTGAGATGTCGTGAGGCACCGGCTCATTCTTCATCAACCCACCCGCAATCCCCATTCCGGGCTGCACTCCACGCACGGGCTGCCACGGAATCGAGTTACCGATGCGTACGAAATCCGACGTCTCGCGTCACGAACCGCCATAGCCTGCGTCTCATCGGTGCATGTCATCGGCGTCTCGGTTACTGGAACGCAATGTTCCACTAAAACGTGACGCGCGTAACTTTGACATGAGACGGTTCGTTGAGAACGTTGCGATTTGGGGAGCAAGACCCGGGACCTTTGGCCCTGGGGATTGAGAGGGAGATTCGATGTCCGCTACGCGCTACAACCGCCTCCAGAAGGCGACCGCGCTCGTCCCGCTCGCGCTGCTGAGCGCGGCCTGGACGGTCAACGTCACCGGTCTGACGCAGTCGAGTGCCACCGCATCAGGGACGCGTTACGACGACGCGTTCAGCCTGCCCGACGGGACCTCGGTCCCGTCCGAGGCGATCGAGGCGCCGGCCAGCGTGTCCGCCTCGACCAACCAGGGCGACGCCTCGCTCCCCGGGACGGCCAGCGCCGCCGGCATCCCGTCCGCCGCGCTCGCCGCCTATCAGCGCGCGGCCACCGTCATCAACGCCGCGGACGCCGCCTGCAAGATCGACTGGCCGCTGATCGCCGCGATCGGGCGGGTCGAGTCCAACCACGGTCGCGCCAACAACAACCGCCTCTCCGCCGAGGGCGTCTCCACCCCCGGCATCTACGGGGTGCCGCTCAACGGCAAGGGCAACGTCTCCCAGATCGTCGACACCGACGGCGGGCAGTACGACGGCGACACCAGCTACGACCGCGCGGTCGGGCCGATGCAGTTCATCCCCTCGACCTGGGCGATGGTCGGTGTGGACGCTGACGGCGACGGCAAGCGCAACCCTCAGGACATCAACGACGCCGCCCTCGCCACCGCCGTCTACCTCTGCTCCGGCGACGACGACCTCTCCACCGACCAGGGCGCGCGGGCAGCGGTCTTCCGCTACAACCACAGCCAGACGTACGTCACGACGGTGCTCGGCATCGCCGAGGCCTACCGCTCGGGCGAGTTCACCTCGATCCCGAACAGCACGGTCCCGGTCGACTACGCGATCCCGCGGATGGAGGCTCCGAAGTCCTCCAAGCACAAGGACCGCGAGCTCCGGGCAGGCGGTGCCCAGCAGTCCGGCCCGCGCGGCGGCTCCGCGCAGTCCCCGTCCTCCCCCTCCAGCGAGGCCCCGTCTGGCGGGACCTCCGGCGGGAGCACCGGCGGCGGCACGGGGGGCAGCGACGGTGGCAGCACCGGCGGGTCCACGGAGACGGTGACCGAGCCGCTCAAGAACACGGTCGAGACCGTCGTCGCCACGCCCTCCCAGATCCTTGCCGCGTGCCAGAGCGAGCTGGCGAAATACCCGCTCCTGAGCGCGAGCCAGTCGGGCCAGGCGCTGACCCAGTGCGTGAACGCCATGGCCGGCAAGACGCTCGAGCAGGTCAACGCGACCGTCAGCAATGTCCTCACGCTGATCCTCAAGGGCATCCTCGGCGGCCTGTTCGGCGCGCTCACCGGCAACTGATCTGACACCCGATCCGAACCACGAAGGGCCCCGCCGTCACGGCGGGGCCCTTCGCATGTCCGCGGCAGTGATCACCGGCTGGCGGGCGTGTAACACGTCGTTCGTACGACTATCCGGTCGTTCCCATAGGGCGAGTAGACCTACGAACGACGTGTTACAGCTACGCGGGACCCACGCAGCCGCACCGACCGCGACCAGCGCTCAGGCGGCGGGCTCGTCGTCCTCGTACTCGGTGACGAAGTCGCGGCCGGCCTCGCGGACAGCGTCCAGGGAGGACGCGTCGGCCAGCAGGGAGCTGAGGTGGTAGTCGGCGACCGACTGGGCCAGGGCGTCCGAGCTCTCCGACGCCCGCTCCTCCTCGCGCCGGCCGTGCCACAGCCGGTGCTGGGCGCCTTCGTTGAGGGAGAGCAGCATCAGCGCGGTGGCGGCGGGGTCGGTCTGGCGCAGCTCACCGCTGTCGACGCCCAGCTCGAGGAGCTGGGCGGCCGCGGCCCGCAGCTTCTCGCCGTCCTCCTCGAAGCCCGCGAAGACCTGGGGCTGCGCCAGGGCGGCCACCTCGAGCTCGTAGAAGTCGAGCGGGGCGGTGCACAGCTGGCGTACGTCGGTGTAGAGGAAGGCGTAGAGCCGCGGAGCGACCGGGCCGTCCTCCTCGAGAAGCTTCTCCGCGAGCGTCAGCGACTCGCGGTTCTTCTCCATCAAGGCGGAGAGGATCTCCTCCTTGGACTTGTAGTAGTAGTACATAGAGGACTGGCGCAGTCCGACGCACTCGGCGATCTGGCTGATCGTCGTCGCCGCGACCCCCTGAGCGGTGAAAAGCCTGGATGCCTCTTTGAGGATCTCTTCCCGCGGATTCGCCGAATCACGTCCACTGTTGCGTGGCCGGCCGGTGCGCTTCGGGCTGCCCAACTCTCGATTGGTCACGGTCGCGAGTCTACTCTCAGGATATGTTCCACGTCACAGAGCTGCTCGGCTGCTGAGGCGAGAACGTCAGCCTCGCAGCCAGCCGGCCGCTTCGGTGGCCCAGTAGGTCAGAATGACGTCCGCGCCCGCCCTCTTGAAGGCGGTGAGTGTCTCCAGGATCGCCGGTTCGCGGTCGATCCAGCCGTTCGCAGCGGCGGCTTCCAACATCGCGTACTCCCCCGAGATGTTGTAGGCAGCCACGGGAACATCGACAGACTCACGCACTCGCTGGAGAACGTCGAGATACGGGAGCCCGGGCTTGACCATCACGATATCGGCGCCCTCGGCCACGTCAAGGAGCGCCTCGCGGACACCCTCCAGTGCATTCGCCGGATCCTGCTGATAGGTGCGCCGGTCACCCTTGAGGGAGGAGGCGACGGCCTCGCGGAACGGGCCGTAGAAGGCCGAGGCGTACTTCGCGGAGTAGGCGAGGATGGAGACGTCGGTGTGACCGGCACCGTCGAGGGCGTCGCGGACCACCGCGACCTGGCCGTCCATCATCCCGGAGGGGCCGACCATGTGGACGCCGGCCTCGGCGTGGGCGATCGCCATCTGGGCGTAGATCTCGAGGGTGGCGTCGTTGTCGACGGAGCCGTCCTCGGCGAGCACACCGCAGTGACCGTGGTCGGTGAACTCGTCCAGGCACAGGTCGCTCATCACGGTGAGCGCGTCGCCGACCTCGGCGACGACGTCGGCGATGGCGACGTTGAGGATGCCGTCAGGGTCCAGGGCACCGGAGCCGACCGCGTCCTTCGTCTCGGGGACACCGAAGAGCATGATCCCGCCGATACCGGCCGCAGCAGCCTCCGCGGCCGCCTTGCGCAGCGACTCACGGCTGTGCTGGACCACGCCCGGCATGGTCGAGACCGGGACGGGCTCATCGATCCCCTCGCGCACGAACGCGGGCAGGACCAGGTTGGCGGGACGTACGGCCGTCTCCGCGACCATCCGGCGCATGATCGGCGTGCGGCGCAGCCGGCGGGGACGGATCACGGGCTTCTCGATGCTCATCTGCACTCCATCGCAAAAGGGTACGTTCCACGGTAGTGCAACAGCCGCCTGCTCCCACACTCGGGAGCAGGCGGCTGTCGCGTCAGAACAGTCAGATCAGGAGGTGCGCGAACGACGGCGCGAGGCGGGACGCCGGTCGGACGGCTTGGTGACCGGCAGGCCCTGCTCGACCAGCGAGGCCCGACGCGCGGCACCGAAGGCGGCGAGCGCCTCGGTGAGCGCCTCGATCGACGGCTCCGGCGACATCACGTCGACCCGCAGGCCGTGCTCCTCGGCGGTCTTGGCGGTGGCCGGACCGATTGCCGCGATCACCGTGGAGGTGTGCGGCTTGCCCGCGATGCCGACCAGGTTGCGGACCGTGGACGAGGAGGTGAAGACCACCGCGTCGAACTTGCCCGTCTTGATCGCGTCGCGCGTCGGCGCGGGCGGCGGGGCCGCCCGGACCGTGCGGTAGGCGGTCACGTCGTCGCACTCCCAGCCGAGGTCGACCAGGCCGGCGATGAGGTTCTCGGTGGCGATGTCGGCGCGCGGGAGGAAGACCCGGTTGATCGGGTCGAGGTCCTCGTCGTACTCCGGCCACACCTCGAGCAGGCCGGCGGCCGACTGGTTGTCGGTGTTCGGCACCAGGTCGGGGCGCAGACCCCAGTCCTCGAGCGCCTGGGCGGTCTTCTCGCCGACGGCGGCGATCTTCAGACCGGAGAAGGCGCGGCAGTCCAGGCCGTACTCGTCGAACTTCTCGCGTACAGCACGCACCGCGTTGATCGAGGTGAAGGCGATCCAGTTGTAGCGGCCCTCGACCAGGCCGCGTACGGCCTTGTCCATCTGCTGCGGGTTGCGCGGCGGCTCGACGGAGATCGTCGGGACCTCCTCGGGCACGGCACCGAAGCCCTTCAGCTTCAGCGACAGCGCCGGCGCCTGCTCCTTGGTGCGCGGCACCAGGACGCGCCAGCCGAAGAGCGGCTTCGTCTCGAACCACGAGAGCGTCTCACGCAAGTTGACCACCTTGCCGATCACCACGATCGCCGGGGGCGCCATCCGTGCGGCACGAGCGTCGACGGCGATGTTCTCCAGCGTCGACTCTACCGTCGACTGCTCGGTCGTGGTGCCGACGCGAGTGATCGCGACCGGGGTCCTGGCCGGGCGGCCCGCCGCGATGAGCTCCTTGGCGATGTCGCCGATCATGCCGACACCGGAGAGGAGGACGAGCGTGCGGTTGTCCGCGTACTGGCTCCAGTCGATCTTCTCGTTGCAGGTGACGACCGCGACCTCCTGGTGGTCCTTGGTCGTCAGCGGGATGCCGGCGTAGGCAGGGACGGCGCTGACGGAGGAGACGCCGGGGACGATCTCGAAGCCGATGCCCGCCTTGGCGCAGGACTGCGCCTCCTCGGGGCCGGAGGCGTAGAGAAAGGGGTCGCCGGTCATCAGGCGCACGACGCGCTTGCCCAGCTTCGCCTGCTTGACGACGGCCTTGGCACGGGCGGCGTTGGCCAGGGGCTGGCCGTCCACGCCGAACCCGCCGTCGATGAACTCGGGTCCGACCGGTTCCGGGGTCTCTTCACCCTCGGCCGGCTCGACCGGCTCGGGGATGCCGAGTACGCCGCGCACCAGTGATGCGTGCTCGGGGGCCTCGGTCACGACAACATCGGCCTGCTTCAACAGGTCGATCGCCCGTACCGTCAGCAGCTCAGGGTCACCGGGACCGCTGCCGACGAAGGACACCCAGCCCAGTGGGGTGGCCGAGCTGGGCTCGGCCGTCTGCTCGGTGGTCTTTGCTCGGGTCATGCGTTGTGCACCTTGTCCTGCTCGGGAGCGGTCTGGGGGGAACCGCCCGTGTCCATGACAGCCTGGCCTGGGTCCGCGGGATCGTCGGTCAGGTCTGCTGCACCCTCGGCGAGCATCTCCTCGGCGAGCCGGCGCCCGACGCCTGCGGCGTCCTCGAGCGGCCCGGATGCGGAGAGACGAACCGAGAGCGAGCCGTCGAGTGAGAGCGCCACTGCCCGCACCCACAGCTCTGGTCCTTCCTCACCCTCCACCACGTCGGCGAGGGTCCCGATGGGCGCGGCACAGCCACCTTCGAGGGTGGCCAGCACTGCGCGTTCCGCCTCGACAGCCGCTCGGGTGGGCGCGTCGTCGAGGGAGGTCAGAATCTTGCGTACGTCGGCATCGGCGTCACCGGCACGGCACTCGACCGCCAGGGCCCCCTGACCAGGAGCGGGCAGCACCTGGATCGGGTCGAGGACCTCGGTGACCTCGTCGAGCCGGTCGATGCGGGCCAGGCCGGCACGCGCGAGGACGACCGCGTCGAACTCGCCCGAGCGGACCTTGCCGATACGGGTGTCCACGTTGCCGCGGATGCCGGCCAGCTCCAGGCCGAGGCCCAGGGCCTTGATCTGGGCGACCCGCCGCGGCGAGCCGGTGCCGACCCGCGAGCCCGGCGGGAGCTCGCCGAGGGTGAGGCCGTCGCGGGCGACGATCACGTCGCGCGGGTCCTCGCGCGGCAGGATCGCGACCAGGTCGATGCCGTCCTCGGGATAGGTCGGCAGGTCCTTGAGCGAGTGGACCGCCAGGTCGATCTCCTTGGCGTGGAGCGCGTCGCGCAGCGCACTGACGAAGACGCCGGTCGAGTTGGCGCTGGTCAGCGGGGTGTTCGCCGCCTGGGTGCGATCGCCGTCGGAGACGATCTCGACCAGCTCGACGATGTGGCCCTGGGCCCGGAGCATCTCCGCGACGAGGGTCGACTGGGTGACGGCGAGCTGGGATCGGCGGGTGCCGAGGCGAAGAGTTCTCATGAGGGGTCTCCTGGGACGTCGGCCCGGGTGACGGCCGAGACCGCGTTCTGGTCGAGCGCGAAGAGCTCGGCGAGAGCCGCGGCGTAGGACACCGCGCCGGTCTCGTTGGCGAGCTCCTTGACCCGGACGGTCGGCTCGTGGAGGAGCTTGTCGGCCACGCGGCGTACGGTCCGGAGGACCTCGGCACGGGTGGCCTCGTCGAGGTCGGGCAGCTTGTTGTCGAGGCGTTCCATCTCGGCGTCGACGACACCGGTGGCCATGCTCCGCAGCGCGACGACCGTCGGGGTCACCGCGGACTGGCGACGAGCGCTCAGGAAGGCCGCGACCTCCTGGGTGACGATGTCGCGGACCGCGAGCACCTCCTTGCCGGCGGGCGAGGCGTGCAGCTCGTCGGCGAGGGCGGCCAGGTCGATCAGGGTCACGCCCGGGAGCGACGCCGCATCCGGGTCGATGTCGTGGGGCAGCGCCAGGTCGATCAGCGCGATCGGGTGGTCGCTGCGGTCACCGACCATGTCGGCCGGGACGAGCAGACCGCTGGCGCCGGCGCAGGTGATCACGATGTCGGCGGCCGCGACCTCCTCGGCCAGCTTGTCGAGCGAGGCCGACCGGGCGCCGTACTCGTTGGCGAGGCGCTCGGCGTTGGCCGTGGTGCGGTTGACCACGACGACGTCGGCGGCCTCCAGCCGGGAGACGGTCGCGGTGGCCAGCCCGGCCATCGCACCGGCGCCGACGACGGCGACCCGCTTGCCGCGTACGTCACCCACGGCCTGCTCGGCACGGCCCAGCGACGCGGTGACCAGCGACGGGGCGGCCCGGTCGATGTCGGTCTCCGTGCGGGAGCGCTTGCCGACCCGCAGCGCCTGCTGGAACAGGCTGTTGAGCGCCGGTCCGACCGTGCCCATCTCCTGGCCGAGCTGCAGGGCCGCACGCGCCTGGCCGAGGATCTGGCCCTCGCCGACGGCCATCGAGTCGAGCCCGGCGGCCACCTTGAACAGGTGGGAGACGGCGCCGTCGTCGTAGTGGACGTAGAGGTGCGGGAGCATCGTCTCGAGCGTCTGACCGGCGCCCTCGATGATCCGGCGCGACAGCTCCTCGACGGAGCCGTGGAAGCGCTCGACCTCGGTGTAGATCTCCAGGCGGTTGCAGGTCGCGATGACCGCTGCCTCGCTGACGTGCTCGCAACCAGCCACGTCGGTGAGCAGCTTCTGCAGCCCGTCCGCGTCCACCGCGGCCGCCTCGAGCATCGAGACCGGCGCAGAGTTGTGGGAGATTCCGACTACCAGAACACTCATGCAGTGATCCCCTCCTCGGAACCATTGTCCACCGTCTCGTCAGCCTCGGCAGCCTTGCGCGACTCGTGATACGCGAGGATCTGCAGCTCGATCGAGAGGTCGACCTTGCGTACGTCGACGCCCGGCGGCACGTTGAGGACGGCGGGGGCGAAGTTGAGGATGCTGCTGATGCCGGCCTCGACCATGGCGTCGGCGACGTCCTGGGCCGCGGTCGCCGGCACCGAGATGACACCGATCGAGACCTGTTCGGCCGCGACGATCTCGGCGAGATCGGCGAACGGCCGGACCTCGAGCCCGGCGACCGTGCGACCCTGCATCTGCTCGGCGGCGTCCAGGAGCGCGACGGTGCGGAAGCCGCGGCTGCTGAAACCGGAGAAGTTGGCGAGCGCCTGACCCAGGTTTCCGATACCGACGATGATGACCGGCCAGTCGTGGGTCACGCCGATCTCACGGGCGATCTGGTAGCTCAGGTAGTCGACGTCGTAGCCGACCCCGCGGGTGCCGTAGGAGCCCAGGTAGGAGAGGTCCTTGCGCAGCTTGGCGGAGTTGACCCCGGCAGCCGTCGCGAGCTCCTCGGAGGAGCACGAGGCGATGTTGCGCTCGGCGAGCGAGGTCAGTGCCCGGAGATAGACCGGGAGCCGGGCGACAGTCGCCTCAGGGATGTCCCGGTGGGGGTCCTGGGCACCGCTGCCCTCGCCCGTATTGGTGCTCCGTGCCGTCACGCTCTGCTCTTTCAATGCCGGCGCCACAGACGGGGGCTTTTTAGCCCGGGATCGCCCTGCGGCTCAGCCACCATACGGAGTTTGTGACCACGAGAACAAACTCGCAGAGCGTCGGCTAGCACACGTGTTTGCGGAGTTGTCAGAGGGGGGTTGTTCGGGGTAATGGGCCGATCGACAGTTATTCTGGGGAGCGCGCCAGCGCTGCCCTCAGCCGCTCCTCGGAGACCCGCCAGAAGTCGTGCTGCTTCCCGTCGACGTACGTGACGGGCACCTCGTTCGTGAAGCGCTCCCGCAACTCCTCGTCGGCGTCGATGTCGACCTCGGTGTAGTCGTCCCCGACCACCTTCTCGACGACCAGCCTCGCCTCGTCGCAGAGGTGGCAGCCCTGGCGGGAGTAGAAGGTCACACGCGGTTCCATCCGGCCATCTTCGCACCTGGCCGCAGACCCGGCGTGGAACCTGGGTCCCGCGACGGCGTCCGGACCACTACTGTTGGCGAAATGAGCAGCGCCAGCGACCGCCGCCGCGCCGAGCTGCGGCGAAAAGACCTCAAACGCCGTTCGGCCCTCGCCGGCGAGGCATCGGCCGCGGCCGCGGAGATCGAGGCCTGGCTGCATCCGGCCGGCGGTGACCCGACGGCGGCAGCCTTCTTCGACGTGGACAACACGATCATGCAGGGCGCGACCATCTTCCATCTGGCCCGCGGCCTGTACCGGCGCAAGTTCTTCCGCACCCGGGACATCGCCTCGGCTGCGTACAAGCAGGCCTACTTCCGTGTCGCCGGGGTCGAGGACCCGGCCCACATGGAGTCGGCGCGCTCGTCGGCGCTGTCGTTCATCCGCGGCCACCGCGCCGAGGAGGTCGAGAGCCTGATGGAGGAGATCTTCGAGGAGGGCATGGCCCACCGGATCTGGCCCGGCACCCGCGCTCTCGCGCAGACCCACATCGACCAGGGGCAGCGGGTGTGGCTGGTGACCGCGGCGCCCGTCGAGGCCGCCCGGGTCATCGCCCGGCGGCTCGGGCTCACCGGTGCCCTCGGCACGGTGGCGGCCACCGAGGACGGCGTCTACACCGGCGAGCTGGTCGGCGAGATGCTCCACGGACCGGCCAAGGCGGAGGCGGTCAAGGCGATCGCGGCCCGCGAGAACCTCGATCTGTCTCGCTGTGCGGCCTACTCGGACTCCTACAACGACCTGCCGATGCTCTCACTGGTCGGACATCCCTGCGCGATCAATCCCGACGCGCGGCTGCGCGCCCATGCGCGCGCGAAGGGCTGGCCGATCCGCGACTACCGCACCGGGCGCAAGGCAGCCCGGGCAGGCGTGGTGACAGCGGCGCTGGGCGGCGCCGCCACAGGGGCGATCGCGGTGGCGATCGCACTGCGTGGTCGACGGCAGTGATCGTGCCCGTGGCGACCTGTATGCAGGGACGGGTATCCAGCGCCGTGTCAGGAAAATGCCAACACACGCCGAGGCAACTTCGGCTCGGGACCTGACATCGGGATGCCCTTACCCGTAAGGTTGGGCTCGCTCAGGGGGAGTCTTCGGGAGGGACCCACATGTCGCGCCGCGCCAATGACGTCCATCGTCGCTTGGATGCGCTGCGTGCTGCGGTCGAGCTCCTGATGAACGAGGGCTACGAGCCCGCCTACGCCGGCGTGGCCGGTGCCACCGGTCCGTTCGCCGAGCCCGAGCGTCGCGGCTCGGGCGGCAACCACGAGACCCAGCCCCGCTCCGACAACGAGCCCGACGACGACACTGAGCTCGCCGCCTCCTCGGAGGAGAGCGAGGCCGACCGCACCCGGCTGATCGCGCTGGTCGAGCTCGCCCGCAAGGGCGACAAGGAGGCCTTCGGCCTCCTCTACGACCACTACCACGGCGCGGTCTACCGCTTCCTCTTCTACCGGACCCGCTCGGCGCAGGTCGCCGAGGACCTCACCTCGGAGACCTTCTTCCGGGCGCTGCGCTCGATGACCGGCTTCCGCTGGCAGGGCAAGGATTTCGGCGCTTGGCTGATGACCATCGCGCGCAACCTGGCCACGGACCACTTCAAGGCGGGACGTACGCGCCTGGAGATGACCACCGAGGACATGGGTCAGCACGACTCCTCGGCCGACGGGCCCGAGAAGATCGTGATGGCCGGGATCACCAACGAGATGCTGCTCGGTGCGCTCTCCAAGCTGCCCGACGAGCAGCGCGACTGCATCATCATGCGTTTCCTCCAAGGGCTGTCAATCGCGGAGACAGCCGCTATCCTCGGGCGCAGCGACGGAGCCGTGAAACAGCTCCAGCTGCGCGGGATCCGCAATCTGGCCAAGCAGATGCCGGACGGGATCCGCTGATGACTGTGTTCCGCTTCACCTTGAATGCTCGACCGGTTGCCGTAACCCGCGGCCGGGGCGACTCGTTGTCCGACATGGCTGCACCTTGCGCGCAGCTGTTTCGACGAATCCCTGTCTGCCGATACCGAGTAGGAACCCCCCGATGAGCCCGGCATTCCCGGCGCGAAAGCGTGCCGACGAGTTCGACCGAATGGTCACGGCGTACGCCGCGACGGATCGGCGTGCCTCGCAGTCTGCCGACGAGCTTCGCGATCTGGCAGTCTTCGCATCGTCGCTCTCCGCTCTCAGCGACTCCGCCGTCCCCAGTCGCGACTTCTCCGTCTCCCTGCGCGAGCGCCTCATGCAGGCCGCCGACACCGAGCTCGTCCCCGCGCCGCGCCCCGAGAAGACCGTCGAGCGCAAGCTCACCGTCGGCCCCGTCCGCAGGCCGCGCCGGCAGCGCAAGCTGGCCGTCGCCTTCGCCGCGATGGCGATCGTCGGTGGCACCGCAGGCGCCGCGGCCGCGTCCCAGACCGCTCTTCCGGGCGACTCGCTCTACCCGGTCAAGCGCGCCGTGGAGAACGTCTCCGCCGGCTTCACGGTCAGCACCCAGGCGCGTGGCATCCGGATCCTCGAGGACGCCGGCACCCGCCTGCGCGAGGCCAAGTCGCTGGTCGCCGACGCGCCGATGACCGACTCCGAGCGAGTCACCTCGACGCTCGAGGCGTTCTCGCAACAGGCCGCCCGCGGCTCCGACCTGCTGATCAGCGACTTCGAGCAGTCCCAGGACAACGACTCGCTCGCCCAGCTGCGTACGTTCGCGGCCGATGGCGTCGAGGAGCTGGCCGAGCTGAGCCCGAAGGTCCCCGAGCGGGCCGAGCCCGCGGTCTCCGACGCCGCCCAGACGCTCGTGCTGATCGACCAGGCCGCTGCCCAGCTCTGCCCCACCTGCGAGGGTGGCATCACCGAGCTGCCGGCGACGCTGGTCTCCAGCCTCACCTCCGAGATCGACGGGCTGCTCCCGGCCGACACCGTCGTCGAGGCCGAGGCGCTGCCGCCGCTCACCCAGGACGACAACGCCCTCGACCTGCCGTCCATCGACCCTGACAAGATCGGTCCCGGTTCGGTGACCGACCCGAAGGACGACACCAAGGACGACGAGGACAAGCCGTCCGAGGCTCCGGACGACGACGGCAGCGTGCTGCCCACTCCGACCCCGTCGGACGGCGACCCCACCGACGATCCCGACACCGACACCGGCACCGTGACGGACCCCGTCACCGGTCTGGTCACCGGTGTCACCGGCCTGGTCGGCGACGTGCTCGCCGGCGCCACCGGTCTCCTCACCCCGTAACCGCCGAGGCGTCACCGGCGTCGGTCGAGTTGGCACGCGCGTGCCGTCTCGGCCGACGCGAGTGACGTCTCGATCGACGGGGCTGACGCCTCGGCCGACGGGGCTGACGCCTCGGCGGGAGGGGTCAGCCGAAGACGGAGGCGCGCTCGCCGAGGAGGCGGTAGAGGGTCTGCTGGATCGTCTCGCGCACCTGGTCGGTGACGTTGAAGACCAGCATCGGGTCGTCGGCCTCGGAGGCGTCGTACGCATCGGTGCGGATCGGCTCGCCGAACTCGATCAGCCACTTCGACGGGAGCGGGATGAGACCCAGCGGACCGAGGAGTGGGAAGAACGGGGTGATCGGCAGGTAGGGCACGCCGAGGACCTTGGCGAGGGCCGGGATGTTGCCGACCAGCGGGTAGATCTCCTCGGCGCCGACGACGGAGAGCGGCACGATCGGGACGCCGGTGCGCAGCGCGGAGGAGACGAAGCCGCCGCGGCCGAAGCGCTGGAGCTTGTAGCGCTCGCTGTAGGGCTTGCCGATGCCCTTGAAGCCCTCCGGCCATACGCCGACGAGCTCGCCGTTGCGGAGCATCCGCTCGGCGTCCTCGCTGCACGCCAGCGTCGCGCCGGCCTTGCGGGCGATGTTGCCGACGATCGGCATCCGGAAGACAAGGTCGGCGCCGAGCGGGCGCAGGTCACGCCCGAGCTCGTCGTGGATGGAGACCATCGTCATCAGGCCGTCCATCGGGATGGTGCCGGAGTGGTTGGAGACGATCAGGGCGCCACCGTCGGTCGGGATGTTCTCGATGCCGCGCACCTCGACGCGGAACCACTTCTCCTTGATCGGCCGCAGCACGGCGAGCAGGAAGCGTTGGGTGAGCTCGCGGTCGAAGCCGTATTCGTCCACGGAGTATTCGCCCGAGATCCGGCGCCGCAGGAACACGATGAACCGAGCGAGCTGCTCCTCCCACTCGACGCCGAAGACCTCTTTGGCGGCGCTCTCCAGGGCCGCGGCCCAGTCGGCCGCCGGGATCGCCCGTAGCGGGTGGCGCTCGCGCGTCGTGGCGCCGCTGAGACTCTGGGCGGCGGACTCAGTCACCGGACGCTCCTGTCAGTCGACTCTCCAGGGCCGCCAGCGCACGGTCGGCACGATTCGGGGAGGGCATCACGCTGTCCGCAAAGTCTACGACCGTCTCCGCGGTGGTGTATCGAGGTTCGAAGCCGAGAAGGGAACGCATCCGCGTGGTGTCGACGCCACGGCCGTAGGTCAGCAGCGCCCTCAGCTCGGCGGGATACTCGCCGCCGCCGAACCTGGCCAGGCCGAACAGCGGCTCGGGGATCGGCACGGTCATCCGCTGCAGGCGCCTGGCGACCTGGGAATGGGTCAGCACGCCGTCGCCGGCGACATTGAAGGTGCCGGGGACCCCGGTGCGTACGGAATGCTCCAGGACGCCGTAGAGATCCTGCTCGTGGAGGAACTGCAGGCGCGGGTCGAAGCCGAGCACGTTGGGCACGACCGAGCGCCGGAAGTGGGACGCGATCGGGCTGACCACGTTCGGGCCGAGGACGTTGGCGCAGCGCAGCACCGTGACGGCCACGTCCGGACGACGACGGGCGAAGCCGCGTACGTAGGACTCGATGTCGGCCACGTCGCGGGCATAGCCGGACGACGGGGTGCGCCGCGGCTCCATCGACTCGGTGAACATCGCCGGGTCGCGGCTGCTCGCCCCGTAGACCTGGGTCGTCGACTTCACCACGACCTGGCGCAGGGACGGTGCGGTCTGGCACGCCGCCAGGAGCTGCATCGTCCCGATGACGTTGAGCTCCTTCATCGTCGAACGACCCCCGGTGGTGCCGGGGGTCGCGATGACGCTGAGGTGGACGACGGTGTCGACCTCCTCCTTGGCGATCACCTTGGCGATCACCGGGTTGCGGATGTCGGCTCGGACGAATCCGACCTTGCCGATGTCACCGCGAGGCGGTGCGACATCGACGCCGATCACCCGCTCGACGTTCGGGTGGCGGGCGGCAGCGCGCGCAAAACGGCGCCCGAGGTCACGCGAGACCCCGGTGACCAGAAGGACCCGACCGGGTCCAGAACGTTCCGCCACCTACGCCACGTACGTCACTTGCCGAGCTTGCGGCGCTGGACGCGAGTCTTCTTGAGCAGCTTGCGGTGCTTCTTCTTCGCCATGCGCTTGCGACGCTTCTTGATGACAGAACCCACGGGGAACCCTTCACGATCGTTGCAGAGAATGCCGGCCCGGTGCCGACGCGGCCACTCACCGCAGCGCGCGGCAAACAGACCTAGGGGGTAAGACTAACGAAGCCAGGGCACCCAGAGAGAATCGGTGACCCGCTGAGACGGGTGTTGCCCCCGCGCCCATCGTGCCCGGGCGCGGGGTCCGACAACTAGCCCGCGTTGTAGAACGAGCTCTTGAGGTATTCGTTCGCGTCGTCCTCCCGAACCCGGAAGGAACGACCGACGCGCACCGCAGGCAGCTCGCCCGAGTGAACCAACCGGTAGACCGTCATCTTGGAGACGCGCATCATCGACGCAACCTCGGCAACGGTCAGGAACTTGCTGTCAGAGATGTCTCCAGAAGGAGTAACCATCTGCTTCCACCGTTCTCTCTCGAGTGATCGCGACGCCAGCGGCTTCCCCACCGCTGGTCCAAAACGCGATCCCAAAGTGAGAATAGGGCCTGATGTGACTGATGGGGAAGGGGACACCCTTGAGAATCTCACATACCACCGGCGTGTCGAGTTGCTTTTGGGCGCGACGATCCGCGGTTTGCAGATCAGCTCACAACCAGTCCGGGCTACGGCATCGGGTCGAGTCCATGCAGCGGGAACACCGCTGTGCGAGTCGCGTGGACCTGCCGGTCCAGCCACGTGCCGGGGTCATACCCGCTCCCCCAGTCGCGGTAGGCCGGTTCACGTCCGTCCGTCATACGCAACGGTGCGACCCTCCCGAGGCGCGTCTGCACGTGCTCGCGCCAGCCACCTGGCACGTCGAGCGTCGGCTCCAAGGGATTACCCGAGACTAGCGCAAGAAGGTGCGTCCACGCGCGTGGCACGACGTCGACCACCGCATAACCGCCGCCGCCGAACGCCACCCACTTGCCCGCACACACCTCGTGGGCGAGCTCGTGCAGCGCGACGTACGCCGCCCGCTGGCCGTCCACGCTGAGCGCCAGGTCGGCGAGGGGGTCGTCGGTGTGCGAGTCGCAGCCCTGCTGGGTCACCAGGATCTCCGGCTGGAACTCCCGGATCAGGTCGGGTACGACGGCGTGGAAGGCGCGCAGCCAGCCGTGGTCGGCGGTGCCGGGCGGCAGCGCGACGTTGACCGCGCTCCCCTCCGCCTCGGGCCCGCCGACCTCCTCGGCGAAGCCCGTGCCGGGGAAGAGCAGCTGCCCGGTCTCGTGGAGCGAGATCGTCAGGACGCGAGGATCGTTCCAGAACGCCCGCTCGACGCCGTCGCCGTGGTGCACGTCCACGTCGACGTAGGCGACCTTCTTCACGCCCTGGTCGAGCAGCCACTGGATGCCGGCGGCGACGTCGTTGTAGATGCAGAACCCGGACGCCCGGCCGCGCATCGCGTGGTGGAGGCCGCCCATGATGTTGGCGCTGTGCAGGCTCTCGCCGGAGTAGACCTGACGGCAGGCCTCGATGCTAGCGCCGACGATGTGGGCGCTGGCGTCGTGGATGTGCGGGAAGACCGGGTCGTCCTCGGTGCCGAGGCCGTGAGCCAGATCCGGCTCGCCGCTCCGGCCCGCCCTGATGACCGCCTCGATGTAGCTCTCCTCGTGGATGGTGAGCAGCTGCTCCGGAGTGCCCATCGGGGCCTCGACGACCTTCAGACGGTCGAGCACGCCGAGCTCGCCCGCCAGGCGCATCGTCAGATCCACACGGATCGGCGCCATCGGATGCGTCGGGCCGAAGTCGTAGTCGGCCAGGCTGTCATCGAAGACGACCGTCGAGTGCCCCTGGCAGCTGGTCGGCTCTGTGGTCGTCGTCATGGGCCACACGGTATCCGTGACGTGTGCGACACTGGAGGGGTGTTCAGCATTCGTTCCACCCAGTGGTGGCCCGCCTCCTAGGCGGTCCACCCGATTGTTGAGCACTCACATCAGGCCGCCCACGGGCGGCCTCTTCTCGTTCGATCGTCGCTGACCCGTGGGCCTTCTTCTCCCGAAAGGTCCATCATGACCAGGCGACTCTCTCTCATCACTCCCTCCGGCCGACTCACCCTCGGCAACCTGCTCGGCGCGCTCCGGCCCATGGCCGCCACCGCCGACTCCTCGGCCTTCTACGGGCTCTCCGACCTGCACGCACTGACGCTGCCCCATGAACCGTCGGTGCTGCGTACGCGGACGGAGGAGATGGCCCTCCTCCTCATGGCCGCCGGCCTCGAACCGGCCACGTTGTTCATCCAGTCCCACGTCCCCGCGCACCGGTCGCTCAGCTATCTGCTCGAGTGCGTCGCGCACACCGGCGAGCTGGGCCGGATGATCCAGTTCAAGGAGAAGTCACGCCGCGTCGGGGCCTCGGTACGCGCCTCGCTCTTCACCTATCCGGTGCTGATGGCGGCCGACATCCTCCTCTACGGGGCCACCGAGGTGCCGGTCGGCGACGACCAGCGCCAGCACGTCGAGCTCGCCCGCGACATCGCGATCCGGTTCAACACGACGTACGGCCGGGTCTTCTCCGTCCCGCAGGCGGTGCATCCTGCGGCCGGCGCCCGGATCATGGACCTGGCCGACCCGACCCGCAAGATGTCGAAGTCGGCCGGCGACCAGCACCCCGGGTCGATCTTCCTGCTGGACGAGCCTGATGTCGTACGTCGCAAGATCTCGCGCGCGGTCACCGACTCCGCCGGGGACGTCTCCCGCGATCCCGAGCGGCCGGGCGTGACCAACCTGATCGACATCCTCGAGGCCTGCGGCGGCTCTCCTGCCGGGCTGTCGGGCTACGGCGCCCTCAAGGCTGCGGTCACCGACGCCGTCATCGCCGAGCTCGAGCCGATCCAGAAGCGCTACCGCGAGCTGGCTTCCGACCGGACGTACGTCACGCAGGTGTACGCCGCGGGCGCCGAGCGGTGCCGCGAGGCGACCGCTCCGGTCCTGGCCGCGGCGGAGGCGGCGATCGGGCTGGCCTGAGCGCGGCCGGCCCGTGTAACACGCTGTTCGTAGGACTTCTCGCCCCTTCAGACAGGGCGAGTAGTCCTACGAACGACGTGTTACAGCCGGGGCGGGCCGGTCAGATCCGCACGTCGGCCAGCTCACCGACCCGCGCCCGCTGCGGACGCAGGTAGACCGCGAAGGTGACCAGCGCGCAGATGGCGTAGAAGATGGTGAAGGCGATGAAGGCGGACTTGGTGGCGTCGAGCGGGTTGGTGACCCACGGGCTGTTGAAGGCGATCGGGATGAAGAAGCCGCCGATCGCACCGACGGCGCCGATGATGCCGACCGCAGCGGAGGACTTCTTGGTCGCGCCGGCCAGCGCGGCCTCCCGCTCGGCGGTGCCCGGGGTGGTGGCCAGCTCGGCCTCGCGACGGAAGATCGCGGGAATCATCTTGTAGGTCGAGCCGTTGCCGATGCCGGTCGAGGCGAAGACCAGCATGAAGAAGCCCAGGAAGACCGGGAACCACGACTGGTTGTCGAACGCGATCGCGGGCGTGGCGTCCGGGTTCGGGGTGAGCTGCATCAGCGTCCACAGCACCGCGAGAGTGAACACGACCATCCCGATGAACGCACCGAGCGTGACCTTCGCGCCGCCCCAGCGGTCGGCCAGCCAGCCGCCGAGCGGCCGCGTCGCGGAGCCGATCAGCGCGCCGAGGAAGGCGAAGTAGGCGAAGTAGATGCCGGTGCCGAGCGGCGCGGGCTCGGGCACCCAGAAGTTGAGCTTGATCAGCAGCGGCATCGCGGCGGAGTAGCCGATGAAGGAGCCGAAGGTGCCGATGTAGAGGAACGACATGATCCAGGTCTGCTTCGACTTCACCACCGAGAGCTGCTCCTTCGGCGAGGACTTCGCATCGGTGAGGTTGTCCATGAAGAAGTACGCCGCGATGACGCCCAGGACGGCCAGGCCGGCGTAGACGAAGGCGGCCCGCTCGAGGTGGATGCCGCCCTCGGAGGCCTTCACCAGGCCGAAGATCCCGGCGCCACCGACGATCACCGGCAGCAGGAACTGGATGAGCGCGACGCCCACGTTGCCGCCGGCGGCGTTCAGCCCGAGCGCCGCACCCTTCTTCGCGGAGGGGTAGAAGAAGTTGATGTTCGACATCGACGAGGCGAAGTTGCCGCCGCCGAGGCCGGCGGTGGCGGCGATCAGGCAGAAGGCCCAGTAGGGGGTGGAGGGCTGGGTGACGGCGTACGCGAAGCCGAGGGTCGGCACGAGCAGCAGGCCGGCCGACGCCATCGTCCAGTTGCGGCCACCGAACTTCGGCACCGCGAGGGTGTAGGGCACCCGCAGCAGCGAACCGATCAGGTTGGGCAGGGCGATCAGGAAGAAGAGCTGGCTCGGGGTGAACTCGAAGCCCTGCGCGACCAGGAAGGCCGAGGAGACCGACCAGATCAGCCAGACCGAGAATCCGAGATGCTCGGAGAAGATCGACCAGATCAGGTTGCGGCGGGCGGTCTTCGCCCCGGTTTCCTCCCAGAAGGTGGCGTCCTCCGGACGCCAGTCGTCAATCCAGTGGCGGCGGCTCATGTGGGCTCCTCAGATGCGGACAGTCGGCGAGATATCACCCACGATCACCAGCCCAGGTTTCAACAGCCGCCAACCCTGGCATGCGAGACCGTCAACTTCCGCTCACGGCCTCACAGTTCTCACAGCCTCACTCCGAGCTCACGTCGAGCCGCCGCCCTGCGATCCTCAGCCCAGGTAACGCTCCCAGGGGCCGGTGATGGCCAGGGTGTAGCCGGGGTCCTGCATGTTGACGAAGAGCACCTTGCCGTCGGGCGAGAAGCAGGGGCCGCAGAACTCGGAGTCGTTCAGGTCGTTGCGGGCGATGGCGTACGCCGGGCCACCCGGGAACGCGCCGAGCACGTGCGAGGCGCCGGTGCCGTCCTCGGCGAGCACCAGCGAGCCCCAGGGGGTGACGGTGACGTTGTCGGGGCCGTCGAAGGTGAGGTCGGTGTACTTCGGCGCCGGGGCGTCGTCCTCGGACTGCGTCTGGTGCGGGAAGTACGTCACCAGCTGGATCGTCTCGGCCCGGTAGTCGTAGAACCACACCATGCCGTCGTGAGGCGTGGCGTCGGCGGGCAGGTCACCCTCCTCCCAGGCGTAGGAGTTGACCACGTAGACGCCCTCGTCGGTGCCCCACACGCCCTCGAACTTCTTGCCCCGGGTGATCTCGCCGTCGGCGAACTGCTCACGGGTCTGGGTCTCCTGCGCGTCCCGCTCGGGGACCGTCTTCCACTTCACCTTGAACGGACGGCCGATCTGCGCCGAGGTCAGGTAGGCGACGTCGGGCAGCACGGAGCCGTCGTCGAGGACGATCGCCATCGCGCCGAGCTCACCGGCGTCCGCCGCGAGCTCCGTGCAGACACCCGGGCCGAGCACGACACCCTTCGGCGCGGTCCAGCGGTAGAAGAGGCCGTTGGGCCCGCTGGCGTCCTCGGAGAGGAAGACCTTGGTGCGCGTCGGGTCGATCGCCAGCGCCTCGTGCTTGTAGCGACCGAAGGCCTTGATCGGGCGCGGGTCGGCCGAGCCGTCGGCCCAGACCTCGAAGACGTAGCCGTGGTCCTTCTCATAGACGCCCTTGCTGCCGTCCTCGCCCTCCCACTCGTCACCGGCATCGTCGACGGTCTCCTCGCAGGTCAGCCAGGTCCCCCACGGGGTCGGGCCACCGGCGCAGTTGGTGGACGTGCCGGAGATCGCGACGTGCTCACCGAAGTTGGCACCGCCCGCGTCGGTGGTGATCACCGTGCAGCCGCCCGCGGGCGCGCCCGGGTCGTAGACGGTGCCCTCGACGTGCGGGACAGGTACGCCCTCGCCGGGCTCGATCTCGTGGTTCTGGATCAGCGTGTAGCGCCCGCGCCTGCCGCCGAGCACCATCATCCCGTCGTGGTTGGACGGCGTCTTCTCCCCCGTCTTCAGGGTCGTCTCGCCGGCGGAGGTGACGATGGCGTACGAGAAGCCCTCGGCCAGCGCGAGGATCCCCTTCGGGTCGTCGACGAGCGGCGGGAACGGCTCGCGGGCGCGCCTGCGACCGGGGGTGCCGGGTCGAGCGGGCTTCGCCTCGGCAAGAGCGGGAACGGCGCCGGCGACAGCCAGGCCGACCCCGGCCGCGGCGCCACCGGTGAGCAGGGAGCGTCGAGTTGCGGACATGGGTTGAACTCCTCGGAGCTTCGTAGGGGAACCCGTGACAGGTCTCAGCCCTTTACCCAAGCCACTCCGCAACACCTGCACGCCCGCCCGAGGTGAACCTCAGGCGACGGCACCGTGAAACGTACGCCGGCGGCGCCTCAGGCCGCCCGGAACAGACCGGACAGGCCGGACCGGCCGGCTCTCCGCGCGGCGCCGGAACCACCGCTTTCCCACGCGTGTCCACACCTGCAGCACATCAGCCGCCGGCGGCCCCCCGCCGAACGCGAGAGAACCCGGATCTCCTCGTCTTCGGTGCACGTGGCACACATAGCCGAAGTCATCGAGTGAACTCCTCGCACTTCTCAAGTGAACAGAACCTGTACAACTCTCCCCAGGGTGACATACGCGAGGGCCCGCCCACCAGATGAGCACTTCCTGTGGGTGAACTGTCAAGCGCTATTGACCAGCGGGAACGTCGTCCGCGTTGGCCACACCGTAGGGGATGTGCACCCCGGCGATCGACTCGACCGCCTCGTCCAGGTGAGTGGTCTGGTCGTCGAAGAAGATCAGCGGGCGGAGCACTTCGAGCACCCGCACCTTGTCCACGCCACCCAGGAAGAACGCCTCGTTGACGTGGACGTCCCAGGACTGCAGCGACCGGATCGCCCGCTCGTGCGCCGGGGCGCCGCGGGCGGTGACCAGCGCGATCCGCAGCCGTGGCTCGTAGTCCGGGTCCTCGAGGCGGCGCTGCTCCTCGATCTGCTGGATCAGGTTGAGGTCGCGCAGCAGCGGCTGCAGCGGCCCGGGCGCGAGCGGCTCGCTCTTCCGGCTCGCCTCGTAGGCCCGATACCTCTCGATCCCCTCCTCGCGGAAGACCCGCTCGGAACCGTCGTCGGCGAGCACGCCGTCGAAGTCGAAGGCCACGACCACGGAGCGGTCGGTGTCGTCGTACGTCGCCGCCGACGGCAGCACATGACCGGCCGGGAAGCCCTCGCGGTTGGCCGCGATGACGTCGTCGCGGTTGCCGCTCAGGAACAGTGACATCCCGAGCGCGCCGATGTAGCGGTGGGGCGAGCGGCCCTGGGTGAACACGGCCCGGGTCATCGGCAGGCCGTGGTGCTCGATCGAGCGCATCACCCGCAGCCCGGTGCTGGGATCGTTGCGCGAGACCACGATCACCTCGACGAGGCCGTCGTCGACGTCGGCGGCCAGGTCGTTGAGGCTCAGCAGCCGTTTGATGAACGGGAACGCGACGCCTGGTCGGAGCGGGTCGTCGATGCGCTCGTCCTGGTAGCGGCGGTAGGCCTCCTCGCCGTGCTCGCGGAAGTAGGCGTCCGACTCGGTCAGGTCGAAGAGCGCGCTCGACGCGATCCCGACGACCAACCGGTCACTCAGCTCGTATCCCACGCCTGGCAACCTACCGCTCACCTCCGACATCGGGTGGCGGCGTGTGCGGATGACGTGTGGGTATGAAGAGGCCTGAATCGGGTACCGGAGCGCTCGGCCTAGGAGGTAGTGATGTCGACGAGCGAGCGCGAGCAGCACTTCGAACGGGAAGGCTCCGAGGGGTCACGTCACAGCGACGCGAAGACGATGCCCTCGGAGGTCACGAGCCGGGTCGGGATCTTCGACCGCTTCGCCACGCACGCGAGCACGTTCGTGTCGCGGGCATGGTTCTTCGTGATGTGCGTGCTTCTCGTGGTGATCTGGGCACCGTCCATCGTCGTGCTGCCCGATGTGGACACCTGGCAGCTGATCATCAACACGGCGACCACGATCGTCACCTTCCTGCTGGTGGCGCTTCTGCAGAACACCCAGAAGCGAGCCGACGACGCCGTTCAGCACAAGCTCAACGCCATCGCGGAGGGGCTCTCCGACCTGATGGGGCGACTGGCCCGCGACCACCCGGACCTCGGTGACGACCGCGACGAGCTGCGGCAGGCGGTGGGTCTCGAGGAACGGGAGAGCGCGGAATGACCCGCCTCGAGCAGGAGACGCCCCACTACGTACGCGACCGCTTCTCCGCCGCTGCCCACGTGCTGGCCGGCGTGGCCGGGTCGGCCTGGGCCAGCGGGATCAGCATGGTGGTCGTCGCAGGCCTGCTGATCGCGGGCCTGGTCACCGCGTTCGCGCCGTGGTGGCACAGTCTCGTCTACGCGACCGGCTCCATCGTCAGCCTGCTGGTGCTCTTCAGCATCCAGCACACCACCAACCGGCAGACCAAGGCGATCCTGCTCAAGCTCGACCAGCTGGTCGAGGGCGTCGAGGGCGCGGACAACGACGTCATCGGGATGGAGGACCGCGACCTGGAGGACCAGGAGCACATCCGGCACCGGCACCAGCGGTAGCCGGCGGCCGACCCGACGATGACGTCAGTCCGCGTTGGTGACGCGGAGGAACTCCTGGACGTCGAAGACGGCGCGGAAGACGCCGGCTGCCTTGGGGAGCAGGGGCGCGACCTCGGCGTAGGAGACGATCCGCGGGTCGGTGACGCGGTGCTCGACGCCGTCGTAGACGATCGTGGCCGACTTGGCGGCCAGGACGTTCTGCGCCCAGTCGACCTTCGAGGTGTAGGGCAGATTGATCACGAAGCCGTCGGGCGTCGGGAACGGGGTCACCGGGGTGGCGTACTGCTTGCCGCTGGCCCGGCCGACGTGGAGGACGACGCCGTTGGTGGCGCCTTCCGTGCCGGCGGTCTTGAGGGCCTCGGAGGCGAAACGCTTCGAGAAGGCACGGATCCGGTCCTGCAGCCACGGCGACTTGTTGCGCATGCCGATCACGAAGGCGGCGCCCGCACCCGCTACGCCGACAGCCAGCAGACCCGGGATCACTCGACTCAATCGCATGCCGCAAACCTACCTCGCACACCTGCGGCGGCTCGGGTGACAGATAGCGTGGGCGCCGTCACACTGGAGGCCTCGGCCGAACCACTGGCGAGGAAGGAGCACGGATGCGGCGCTGGCTGCGCACCTCCTCGGGCACCCACCTGGGCACGGAAGCCGACCGGGCGACCTTCCGTACGCTCCACAACGCCTCGCTGGCGAGCCCCGCGCTGCGTGGCGGGCTGACCGTCGACAGCGCCGAGCGGGCCGCGCCTCATCTGCAGGCGCTCCTGGCCGCGCCGGCGCTCGCGATCACCGACACCGACGGGCTGCTCGCCTGGGAGGGCATCGGCACCCACCACCAGGACCACGTGGGCAAGCTGGCCGAGGCGACGCTCGAGCGCGGCGCGACCCGGTTCTACGACCGGGTCGACCTCGAGTGCGGCCAGGCGGGCTGCCCGCTGCACTCCGCCGTGGTCAGCCCGCTGGTCGTCGAGGACCACCTGGTCGGCACGCTGCAGGCGTACGCCCCGGACACCTCGGCGATGATGGTCCGTGCCACCGACGAGGTCGCGACCTGGGTCTCCGGCCAGCTCGAGCTCGCCGAGCTCGACGCGTCGCGGCGGCGCCTGATGGAGGCAGAGGTCCGCGCGCTGCGCGCGCAGATCAGCCCCCATTTCATCTACAACTCGCTGGGGGCGATCGCCAGCTTCGTACGCACGGATCCGGAGCGTGCCCGCGAGCTGCTGCTGGAGTTCGCGGACTTCACCCGCTACTCGTTCCGGACCCATGGCGAATACACGACGCTGTCCGAGGAGCTCCGCTCCGTGGAGCGCTATCTCCTCCTGGAGCAGGCCCGGTTCGGCGAACGGCTCTCGGTGAGGCTGTCGGTGGCGCCCGAGGTGCTGCCGATCGCGGTGCCGTTCCTGTGCCTGCAGCCGCTCGTCGAGAACGCCGTACGCCACGGCCTGGCCGACGCCCAGACCGGCCACATCTCCATCCGCGCGGCCGACAGCGGCACCGAGTGCGTCATCGAGGTCGAGGACGACGGCGCCGGCGAAGACCCCGAGAAGGTCCGCAACGCGCTGGCCGGCGGAGCCGACTCCGTCGGGCTCGGCAACGTCGACGCCCGGCTCCGCAACGCCTACGGCGACGACTACGGTCTGGTCGTCGAGACCGCGCCCGGCGCCGGCACGAAGGTCATCCTCAGAATCCCGAAGTTCGCTCCAGGAGTGCACACATGAACGGCCGTACGACGCAGGCCTTCGCCGCCAGACAAGGGGCGCCGGGAGGCCGGCTCCGCATCCTCGTCGTCGACGACGAGCCGCCGGCGGCCGACGAGCTCTCCTACCTGCTCACCCAGGACGCCCGGGTGGCGGAGGTGCGCACGTGCCTCAACGCGACCGACGGGCTGCAGCAGTTGCAGGAGTCGAGCGTCGACGCGGTGTTCCTCGACATCCAGATGCCCGGCCTGAACGGGCTCGAGCTGGCCCGGCTGCTGGCGCGCTTCAAGACCCCGCCGGCGGTCGTGTTCGTGACCGCTCACGAGGAGCATGCGCTGGAGGCGTTCGACCTGCGCGCGGTCGACTACGTGCTCAAGCCGGTGCGTGCCGAGCGGCTGGCCGAGACCGTCACCCGGCTGATGGGCAGCGTGCCGGAGGAGGAGCCGAGCGGCGACGTACAGATCCCGGTCGAGCTCGGCGGCGTCACCCGCTTCGTGTGGCGCTCCCAGATCACCCATGTCGAGGCGCAGGGCGACTACGCCCGCCTGCACACCGCGGACGCCTCCCACCTGGTGCGGGTCCCGCTGACCCAGCTGGAGCAGGAGTGGGCCTCCGCCCGGTTCGTACGCATCCACCGCTCGCTCCTCGTCAACCTCGCCCACGTGACCGAGGTGAGGTCGGAGGCCGGGCGCTGCTCGGTCGTCGTCGGCGGCGCCGCCCGCGGGACCGAGCTGCAGGTCAGCCGCCGCCACACCCGCCAGCTCAAGGACCTGCTCGCCCGACGCGGCTGACCCAGATGACCCAGCCGAGATGACAGAGCCACAACGCGTACGCGTCACCGGACCGCCCCGGCGACGCCCGGCGGTCCGCCGGGTCGACGTCGACGAGGACACCCGCCTCGGCGAGGTCTACCTCGGCTCGCTGATGCGCGCCCAGCTCTCGATCGCCGTACGCACCCTGGCGGTGCTCTTCCTAGGCGTCGGCTCGCTCCCGCTGCTCTTCTGGCTGGCTCCGGGGCTGGTCCACACGGCACCGTTCGGGGTGCCGCTCCCCTGGCTGCTCCTCGGGGTGCTGGTCTACCCGTTCCTGTTCCTCCTCGGCCGCTGGTACCTGCGCGGCGCGGAACGCAACGAGGCCAGCTATGCGGACCTGCTCCGTACCGATTCCTCGGGCTCCGAGGACGAGGCGCCATGACCTTCGACTCCGCCCCCGCGATCGTCGCGGTCACGCTGGTCACCCTGGCGACGCTGACGATCGGCACCTGGGGGCTGCGGTTCAGCCGCACCACGAGCGACTTCTACGTCGCCTCGCGGTCGGTGCGGCCCGGGCTCAACGCGAGCGCCATCGGCGGCGAGTATCTCTCGGCCGCCTCCTTCCTCGGCGTCGCCGGGCTGGTGTTCACCTCCGGCGCGGAGATGCTCTGGTATCCGATCGGCTGGACCGCCGGCTATCTCGTGCTGCTGACCCTGGTCGCCGCACCTCTCCGCAGGTCAGGGGCGTACACCCTGCCCGACTTCGCCGAGGAGCGACTGGCCTCGAGGGGCGTGCGGCGGCTCTGCTCGCTCCTGGTCGTGACCATCGGCTGGCTCTATCTGCTGCCTCAGCTGCAGGGCGCTGGGCTGACCCTGGAGCTGGTCGCGGGCGCACCTCGCTGGGTGGGGCCGGTGCTGGTCGGGACTGTCGTGCTGGTCAGCGTCTTCTCCGGCGGGATGCGCTCGATCACGTTCGTGCAGGCCTTCCAGTACTGGCTCAAGCTGACCGCTCTGCTGGTGCCGGTCGGGGTCCTGGTCGCGGTCTGGGGCCACGACGGCGCACCCCGCGCCACCGACCTCAGCCAGACCTGGTCGCTGCCGATGGGCACCGACGGCTCGGCCGGCCTCTACGCCACCTACTCCCTGATCGCGGCGACCTTCCTCGGCACCATGGGCCTGCCGCACGTCGGCGTCCGCTTCTACACCAACCCCGACGGCCGCGCCGCCCGCCGCACCACCCTGGTCGTGCTGGCCCTCCTCGGCGTCTTCTACCTGCTGCCGCCGATCCTCGGGCTGCTCGGCCGGGTGTACGCCGCCAGCCCCTCCTCCGCCGACACCCTGGTGCTCGAGCTCCCCCGCCTGATGGTTCCCGGCTGGGCCGGCGACGCCCTGACCGGGCTCGTCTGCGCGGGCGCCTTCGCGGCCTTCCTGTCGACCTCGTCCGGCCTCGCGATCGCCGTCTCCGGGGTGCTCTCCCAGGACGTGGTCGTGCCGTGGCTGCGCCGCCGGGGCAGCCGGTTCGGCGGAGTCGCCGCCTTCCGGATCGCCTCGCTGGTCGCCGTCATCGTCCCGGTCACCGGCGCCCTACTGACCCCGAGCGTCGGCGTCGCCCGCGGTGTCGCGCTCGCCTTCGCGCTCGCCGCCGCCACCTTCTGCCCGCTGCTCCTGCTCGGCATCTGGTGGCGCCGGCTCACCGCCTACGGCGCCGCGACCGGGCTGGTCACCGGCCTGATCACCACCGGGACGGCCGTGATCGTCACGATCAGTGGGTGGCGTACGGATACCTGGGCCGACGTCGCCCTCACCCAGCCGGCGCTGTGGGCGGTGCCGCTCTCGTTCGCGGTGATGATGGCGGTCAGCCTCGCCACCGCGGCCCACGTCCCCGCCCACACCACGCGGCTTCTCGTACGCCTCCACACCCCCGAGCCGACGATCGAGCCCGCCGTCACACCTGCGCTGCAGCGCTGAGTGGGCCCACACAGACGACGACTCGAAACCCTCGCGACGTCGGCGTCCTCGTCGCTATTCTGACGAACCGTCTTGGCTTGCGCACATGCTCCTCGACGTCGACCCGGGAGGCGAGGATGGCTGAGAACGCCGTGACGCAACCGCCGCCCGTGGAGCAGGCCGACGACGAGGTCGCGGGCCCGTTGAGCATATACGTGGTGACGGCCGCCGGCCTGCTGGGCGCAGGGCACGCGGTCGCGGGGCGCGAGATCGACGGAGTCGGGGACCTGGCTCTGGCGGTGCTCGTGACGCTGGCCGGAGTCTTCGTCGGGCTCCTCCTGGGCGTGCTCGTCGGCGTGGGGCTCGTGGCGATCGACATCGTCGCGGTCGCGCCGGGGATCACGTGGTGGCGCGGACGACGGTTCGGCCGGGTCGTAGCACTCGTCGTCCTGCTGTGGACGCCGATCATCACCGCCCTGCTCTGGTGGTGGCCCGACCGATTCCTCCCCGCCGGCCTGGTCGCGGGCTTCGGGTCCTGGGCCGTCTTCCTGGCCCACCGGCGCTTCGGTGAGTCGGAGCATCGCGTCGTCCGGGCGATCCCGCACCTCGGCGGGGTCGCGGTCGTCACCCTCGTCGGCGAGCAGGTCTTCTTCGGCAATCTGCTCTCGACGACGTACGTCGCGCCGGTGCTCTTCGGGGTCGCCGGGTGGCTCTCCTGGTGCGGCTGGCGGGCGATGCGCACGGATCGGCGGCTGGCGGTGCGGGCCGCGGCCGACATCGTCTGGTCGGTCCAGCTCGGCCTGCTGCTGACCCTGGTGCTGGTGTGGCTGGCCACGGTCCTCACCCTCAGCCCGACCCAGGTCACTGCGATCCGGGCCGTGCTGGAGAGGACGCAGACGCTGACCGGGGTGCACTGGGCGTACTGGCTGACGGCCTACGTCGCCCTCGCCGTGAGCAGCTTCCTCGTCCTGCGGTGGCCGCAGCGGTTCGGCGAGACCCGGTTGCTGCCCATGTCCGGCGTGCTCGGCATCGGGAAGCGGACGCTGGCCGGGATCAACATCGCCCTGATGGTCTCGCTGGTCTTCACCATCACCGCGGTGCCCGTCTCCGAGGGCGTGTGGAAGCGGCAGGTCGAGGAGCGCTACGCCCTCGAGACGCGACATGTCCGGCACGCGGCGGGCGAGGAGGCGGCGTACCAGCAGATCCACCAGTACGTCACCGCGAACCGCCGCGCCGCGGACAAGCTCGCGCCCGTCGTCGAGGCCGTCCACGAGGCCGCGCCCACCGAGCCGGGTGAGCCGGTCTCGGAGAGCGCCCTGGGCATCGCCCGGCAGCTCGGCCGGTTCCAGGCAGCGACCCTCGACCTGGAGGACCCGGACGACCCGGCCCCGGAGAACGACACCGACCTGCCCGGCGATCCGGACGTGAGCGAGGCGTTCGACGAGCTCGCCGAGGTCCAGCAGGCCACGACGCAGCAGGAGGCGCGGGCCGGCCGGTTCGCGGACGCCGCCGCGGCCGCCCTCGCCGGCGCCCTCGACATCCCCGACCTCGGACGCAGCGAGGTCGTCCACATCCTCCGTGCCTATGTCGGCGGGCTGGTCGAGGACGGTCCGGTGCGGGACCTCTTCTACCGCTGGGCGCGCGACGGCGGGACCGCTCCGCCCGCGGTCGGCCGGCTGGTCTCCGTCGACCTGCCCGCCCTCTACGCCGCCGGCTACGAGCTGACCCGGAGGGCGGCGGTCCGCGCGGGCGTGGACGTGTGGGCGTTCACCGCGACGTACGGCCTCGGGCTCACCATGCCGGGCGAGTCCCCGGAGATGGCCGAGATCGTGATCCTCGCTCGCCAGAACCACCACCTCAGCCACAGCAGCAGTCCGTGCCCGGGATGCGTCCACCCGCACGAGGGCGGAGGCACCCGGACCGGCGAGGGCGGCAGGCCCAGTGGCGGCGGGCGGCGCGGGTAGACCCGCCACTCGACGCACGATTTCGACCGCTCATCGCGCGACGACGCCGTCCACCGAATGACCGCGCGCTACCCCACGACGAGCAGGGCGGACGACCCCTAATGTGACTGCGATCACACGTCGCCCGTCCCTGGTCTCGACAGGCTCGACCACCAGAAGCCAGGACGGCCTCGTCAACGAAAGGGTTAACCGTGAGCGCTGAAGCACACGACCAAGCCCACCGGCACGACCCGGTCTACGACAGCCTGCACGCCACGGCGGAGTTTCGCGCTCTGCGGTCGGCGTACCGGAAGTTCGTCTTCCCGGCCACGGTGGCATTCCTGGCTTGGTATCTCCTCTACGTCTTCTGCTCCAACTGGGCCGACGGCTTCATGGACACCAAGCTGGTCGGCAACATCAACGTCGCTTTGGTGTTCGGACTCCTGCAGTTCGTGACCACCTTCGGCATCGCGTACCTCTACGCCAACTACTCCAACAAGCACCTCGACCCGCTGGCTCGGAAGCTCGACGAGGAATACGAGATCGAGAAGAGGAAGGCCTGACATGGACGGCAGCCAGATCCTCACCACAGTCCTCTTCCTCGCCGTCGTCGCGATCACGATCGGCATCACCTTCTGGGCGAGCCGGCAGACGAAGACGGCGGCCGACTACTACGCCGGTGGCCGTGGCTTCTCCGGGTTCCAGAACGGTCTCGCGATCGGTGGCGACTACATGTCGGCGGCGTCGTTCCTCGGCATCTCCGGCGCCATCGCGCTGTCGGGCTACGACGGCTTCCTCTACTCGATCGGCTTCCTCGTCGCCTGGCTGGTGGCCCTGCTGCTGGTCGCCGAGGTCCTGCGCAACTCCGGTCGCTACACGATGGCCGACCAGCTGGCGTACCGGATGAAGCAGCGGCCGGTCCGGATGGCGGCCGCGACCTCCACGGTCGTCGTGTCGATCTTCTACCTGCTGGCCCAGATGGTGGGTGCGGGCGCCCTGGTGGCCCTGCTGCTCGGCGTCGAGGACCAGGCGGTCAAGAACGTCGTGATCCTGTTCGTCGGCGCGCTGATGATCTTCTACGTCACCGTCGGCGGGATGAAGGGCACCACCTGGGTCCAGATCGTCAAGGCCGTCCTCCTGATGACCGGCTCGGCGCTGATCGTGATCCTGGTGCTCGCGCACTTCGGCTTCAACCTGTCCTCGCTGCTCGGCTCCGCGGCCGAGGCCTCCGGCAAGGGCGACGCGTTCCTGGAGCCCGGCCTGAAGTACGGCCTGACCTTCACCAGCGAGCTGGACTTCGTCTCGCTCGGGCTCGCCCTGGTGCTCGGCACCGCCGGCCTGCCGCACATCCTGATCCGCTTCTACACCGTCCCGACCTCGGCGGACGCCCGCAAGTCGGTGCTGTGGGCGATCGGCCTGATCGGCGTCTTCTACCTGTTCACGCTGGTCCTAGGCTTCGGTGCGGCCGCGCTGGTCGACCCGACCACCTTCGACAAGGCCGGCAACCTGGCGGCGCCGTTGCTCGCCCAGGAGGTCGGTGGCGGTGACGGCTCCGTCGGTGGCGCCGTGCTGCTGGCCCTCATCTCCGCGGTCGCCTTCGCCACGATCCTCGCCGTGGTCGCGGGGCTGACGCTGACCTCGTCGGTCTCCGTCGCCCACGACATCTACAACTCGGTGATCAAGCGCGGCAAGGCCACCGAGAAGGAGGAGCTGAAGGTCTCACGCTGGGCCGCGGCGGGCATCGGCCTGGTCGCGATCCTGCTGGCCATCCCGGCACAGTCGCTGAACATCGCGTTCCTGGTGGCGCTGGCCTTCGCGGTCGCCGCCTCGGCGAACCTCCCGGCGATCATCTACAACATGTTCTGGGCGCGGTTCAACACCCGCGGTGCGGTCTGGTCGATCTACGGCGGCCTGATCTCCTGCGTCGGCCTGGTCTTCTTCTCGCCGGTCGTCTCCGGCAAGACGGCCGTCGACGCGGTCACGGGCGACACGATCTCCGCGTCGCTGTTCCCGCTCGGCGTGGACTTCTCCTGGTTCCCGCTGGAGAACCCGGGCATCATCTCCATCCCGCTCGGGTTCTTCCTGGGCTGGCTGGGCACGGTGACCTCGAAGGAGCCCGAGACCGCCGAGCGGTACGTCGAGCTCGAGGTCCGCGCCCTCACCGGCGCCGGCTCGGAGAAGGCGATCACGCACTGATCCACCCGATGGCGGGCCGTCGCTACCTCTGGTTGTGACGACGGCCCGCCATCGTTCTTTCCCCCGCACTACCCTGTGGCTTGAGCCACACATTTTTCGTACGTAGGAGTCACTGTGACCGACGAGACCCTGTCCAACCTGCTGCACGAAGAGCGCCGGTTCGAGCCGCCCGCCGAGCTCGCCGCCGCCGCCAACGTCAAGGCCGACGCCTACGCCTCCGCCGAGGAGGACCGGGACGCCTTCTGGGCCGCCGCCGCGGAACGGCTCACCTGGGCCAAGCCGTTCGATCGCGTGCTGAACTGGGACAACCCGCCGTTCGCCAAGTGGTTCGAGGGCGGCGAGATCAACGTGGCCTACAACGCCGTCGACCGCCACGTCGAGGCGGGCCTCGGTGACCGGGTCGCGATCCACTGGGTCGGCGAGCCGGCGGACGACAAGCGGACGATCACCTATGCCGAGCTCAAGGACGAGGTCTCCCGGGCCGCGAACGCCTTCGAGGCGCTGGGCGTCGGCAAGGGCGACCGGGTCGCGATCTACATGCCGATGATCCCCGAGGCCGTCTTCGCGATGCTGGCCTGCGCGCGGATCGGGGCGATCCACACCGTCATCTTCGGTGGCTTCTCCGCCGACGCCCTCGCGACCCGCGTCGTCGACTGCGGCGCGAAGCTGATCGTCACCTCCGACGGCGGCTACCGCCGTGGTGCGCCCTCTGCGCTCAAGCCGGCCGTCGACGAGGCCGTCACGAAGGTCGAGGAGGCCCAGCCCGGCCTGGTCGAGAACGTCGTCGTCGTCCGCCGCACCGGGCAGGACGTCGACTGGAACGACTCCGTCGACAAGTGGTGGTCGGATGTCGTGTCACCGGCATCGACCGAACACACCCCGGTGGCGCACGACGCCGAGCACCCGCTCTTCGTGATGTACACCTCCGGCACCACGGGGAAGCCGAAGGGCATCCTGCACACCACCGGCGGCTACCTCACCCAGGCGGCGTTCACCCACTGGGAGGTCTTCGACCTCAAGCCCGAGACCGACGTCTACTGGTGCACCGCCGACATCGGCTGGATCACCGGCCACTCCTACATCGTCTACGGCCCGCTGGCCAACGGCGCGACCCAGGTGCTCTACGAGGGCACCCCGGACTTCCCGGAGAAGGGTCGCTGGTGGCAGATCATCGAGGAGTACGGCGTCACCATCTTCTACACGGCGCCGACCGCGATCCGGACGTTCATGAAGCAGGGCCGCGCCATCCCCGACGCCCGCGACCTCTCCTCGGTCCGCCTGCTCGGGTCCGTCGGTGAGCCGATCAACCCCGAGGCCTACATCTGGTACCGCGACGTCATCGGCGGGTCTGCGGTCCCTGTGGTGGACACCTGGTGGCAGACGGAGACCGGCGCGATCATGATCTCGCCGCTCCCCGGAGTGACCGCCGGGAAGCCGGGCTCGGCGATGAAGGCCCTGCCGGGGGTGGGCGCCGACGTGGTCGACGACAACGGCGTCCCCGTGCCGAACGGCTCCGGGGGCTACCTCGTGCTCACCCAGCCGTGGCCGTCGATGCTGCGTACGATCTGGGGGGACGACCAGCGCTACGTGGACACCTACTGGGCGCGCTTCAAGGACCAGGGGTTCTACTTCGCCGGCGACGGCGCGAAGAAGGACGAGGACGGCGACGTCTGGGTCCTGGGCCGCGTCGACGACGTGATGAACGTGTCCGGGCACCGGCTCTCCACGACCGAGATCGAGTCGGCGCTGGTCTCCCACTCCTACGTCGCCGAGGCCGCGGTCGTCGGCGCGACCGACCCTGACACGGGGCAGGCCGTGGTGGCGTACGTCATCCTGCGCGACGGGGCGCCCGCGGACTGTGAGAAGGAGCTCTCCGACCACGTCCGCAAGGAGATCGGCCCGATCGCCAAGCCGCGGCAGATCATGATCGTGCCCGAGCTGCCCAAGACCCGCTCGGGGAAGATCATGCGGCGCCTGCTGCGTGATCTCGCCGAGGGTCGCGGCGTGGGCGACACCACCACACTGGCCGACCAGACGATCATGGACCTGATCGCCGCCGGGCAGGCGACCTCGACAGAGTGATCCTCCTCGGTTTCGCGGCCCGGTCATCCCTCGTGGGTGGCCGGGCCGCTTGCTAGGGTCGGTAGCAGGTGTGCCGGGAAGTCTGGTCGGCGTGAGTTCGACGACCCCTGAGCCTCTGGAGGCCCACTCGTGACCGACAACCGCAACCGCCTGTTCACCCGTGGCTCCTGGCTGGAGACGTCGCGTACGGCCGAGATCCTCCGGGCCGAGACGACCGGTGGCATCCTCCTCATCGTCGGTGCGGTGATCGCCGTCGTCCTCGCCAACAGCCCTTGGCGGGAGGCCTACGAGGCGGTGCGCGACTTCCGTATCGGGCCGGCCGCGCTCCACCTCGATCTGAGCATCGGGGCGTGGGCGGCGGACGGCCTGCTGGCGATCTTCTTCTTCGTCGCCGGCCTGGAGCTCAAGCGGGAGTTCGTCGCCGGTGACCTGCGCGACCCGCGCCGGGCGGCGCTTCCGATCGCCGCCGCCGTCGGCGGCATGGTGGTGCCGGCCGCCGTCTACGTCGCGGTGAACCTCCTCGACGACGGCTCGCTGTCGGGCTGGGCGGTGCCGGTCGCCACCGACATCGCCTTCGCGGTCGCCATCCTGGCCGTCATCTCCACCCACCTGCCTGCCGGGCTCCGTACGTTCCTGCTCACCCTCGCCGTGGTCGACGACCTGCTCGGGATCATCATCATCGCGGTCTTCTTCACCTCCGAGCTCCACATCGGGATCCTGTTGCTGGCGCTCGTGCCGATCGCGCTCTTCGGGGTGCTGGTGCAGCGCCGCGTACGCAGCCCGTGGCTGCTCATCCCGCTCGCCCTGATCGCCTGGGCGCTCGTGCACGCGAGCGGCGTCCACGCCACCGTGGCCGGGGTGCTGCTCGGCTTCACCGTGCCGGTGCTCCGCAAGAACCCCGAGTCCAAGCGCGGCTACGCCGAGCACCTGGAGCACCTGACCCGGCCGATCTCGGCCGGGGTGGCGGTGCCGATCTTCGCCTTCTTCGCCGCAGGCGTCTCGCTCGGCGGCTGGAAGGGCATCGCGGGTTCGGTCACCGACCCGGTCGCGCTCGGCATCATCGCCGGCCTGGTCCTCGGCAAGCCCATCGGCATCGCCGGATCGACCTGGCTCCTGTCCACCTTCACCAAGGCCTCGCTCGACGACGACCTGGCGTGGTCCGACGTGATCGGGATGGCGATGCTGGCCGGGATCGGGTTCACCGTCTCGCTGCTGATCGGCGAGCTCGCCTTCCACGACCAACCGGCCGTGCACGACCACATGAAGGTCGGTGTCCTCTTCGGTTCGGTGCTCGCCGCACTGCTGGCGACGGTGGTGCTGCGCGCGCGGAACCAGGTCTACAAGCGCATCGAGCAGCTGGAGACTCTCGACGTCAACAAGGACGGCGTGCCGGACGTGTTCGAGGATGATCCGGGTCGGGACCGGTAAGGTCGTGGGCGCTCCCCAACACACGTTCAGCGAAGGGTTCCCATGGCAGTCGACATCGTGAAGTCCCCGGGCGGCGAGGACCCGACGATCGGGAAGCTCGTCGTCGACGCCACTCGCGACATCTCCGAGCTCGTCAACAAGGAGATCACGCTCGCCAAACAGGAGCTCAAGGTCTCGGTGACCAACGCCGGCGTCGGCATCGGCCTCTTCGCCGCCGCCGCGTTTCTGCTCGTCCTCGCCGTGATCATGCTGTCCGTCTCGGTCGCCTACTTCATCCACTGGGCCGGCCTCGGCCTGCACTGGTCCTTCCTCATCGTCTTCGGCTTCTACGTGCTCCTCGCCGGCCTCCTCGGGTTCATCGGCGTGCTCAAGGTCAAGAAGGTCAAGGCCCCCGAGAAGGCGATTGCACAGGGCAAGGAAATCCCGCGGGCTCTCAAGGGCCAGCGCTGACCCCTCCCCGCCGAGGCGTCACCCCCGTCGGCCGAGGCGTCACATGTGTGGGCCATTTGCCGTCCACAGGGCCCACTGGGTCCGAAGTTATCCACAGCCTCTGAAAAGGCGGATGATTTCGTACGCAACCTGGCGCACGCTGCGGCCATGAATCTCTCACTCGTCAAGACCGACGGCCCGCTGCCGGAGCGACCCTTCACCACGTCCGACATCGAGTCGGTCGCGACCAACCGATACGCACTCGCGCAGGCGATCAGCCATGGCGACGTGCGCCGCCCTTTCCGAGGTGTCTATCTCGCGGCCCAGGCCGAGGACGATCCGGTGAAGCGCGCCGAGGCGCTCGTGCAGGTGGTGTCCGAGCACCAGGTGATCAGCGACCGGACCGCAGCCTGGGTCCACGGCATCAACACCTTCACCCAGACGGAGATGGCGCAGCCTCCGGCCGTGGAGACGTGCGCCGTCCGCGGCCACACCCGCACGCGGCGCCCGGGCACCGACGGTCGATCGCGCGACCTCCTTCCCGAGGACATCACGGTCATCGGCGGCGTACGTGTGACGACGCCGCTCCGCACCGCGCTCGACCTCGGCTGCAATCTGAACCGCCGGGAGGCGATGGCTGCGCTCAACGAGTTCGCCCGACACCACGGGATCACGCGGAGCGCACTCGACGAGCAGCTGCCCCGCTTCCGCGGGCGCCGGGGCGTCGTCCAGCTCCGCGAGCTCGTCCCACTTCTCAACCGCCGCCTCGAGTCCCAGCGCGAGTCCTGGACCCTGCTGGCGATCAGCGACGCCGGCCTCCCTCTCCCGGAGGCGCAGGTATGGGTCGACGTCGAAGGCATCCCGACCTACCGCCTCGACTTCGCCTATCGGCTCGCCAAGGTCGCGATCGAATACGACGGCGAGGACCACGACGACCCCGACCAGCGCATCTACGACGAGGAACGTCGAGGCTGGCTGATCGATCACGGCTGGACGATCGTCATCGTGCGAAAGGGCGACTTCACCGGCGACCGTCTCGACATCTGGCTCCGGGAGATCAAGGACGCCCTGACCCCGACCTACTCCGCCCGCCGCTTCTGATCGAAGCGTCACCCCCGTCGGCCGAGGCGTCACCCGCGCAGGCCGAGGCGTCACTCCCGTCGGCCGAGTTGGCATCGCGTTGCCAACTCGGCCGACGTACGTGACGTCTCGGCCGACCTGCCCGACGCCTCGGCCGACCTGGCTGACGCCTCGGCGGGGGTCAGCCGGCGCAGGCCCCGGTGTCGACAGCAGCAGTCTCGGAGCGAGCCTGGCGAGCGATGTCGATGACCTGGTCGGTCGTGAGGGCATAGCCGGTCTCGGAGTCGGTGACCGAGGCGGCGAAGACGACGCCGACGACGTCGCCCTCGGAGTCGACGATGGGACCGCCGGAGTTGCCGGGGCGGATGAGGCCGCGTACGGAGTAGACGTCGCGGATGACGGTGCCGACACCGTAGATGTCGGGCGAGCGGAGGCGCTGCTCGGCACGGATACGACCGGGCTGTACGTCGAAGGGGCCGTCCTGCGGATAGCCCAGGACCGCGATCGGGTCCTCGGCGGCGGCCGTGCTGTCGAAATCGAGACGCTTGAGGTCGCCGCCGCCCTTGAACTTCAGGACGGCGATGTCGATCTCGGGGTCGTAGTGGACGACCTTGGCATCGTTGGCACCGTCACCGATGATCACGTTGGGATCGTCGACACCGGCCACCACGTGGGCGTTGGTCATCAGGTAGCCGCGCCCGATCACGAACCCGGTGCCCTCGACGCCCTTTCCACACTCGTTGGCGCCACGGATCTTGAGGACCGACTCGCCGGCGCGTACGACATCGGGGTCGGTGAGCATGCGCCGCGGGCCGGGGCCGACCTCGACGATCCGCTCACGGGCGAACGGCTCGAGGTAGCGCGGGAAGAACGAGGTGCCGACGACGTCGTTGAACGCGCGCAGCGCGCGGTCGGCGGGCGACGGCATGATCGAGTCGACCTTGGCAAGGATCGCCGAGCCGCGTACGGCCGGGGTGAGCCCGTTGATCTGCGCCCCCGAGACCGCGACCCCGAGCGCCCAGGCGACCACCAGCACGGCAGCCGCGCTGAGCAACGCGCCGCCGAGAGCGTCGACGATCCGCGCCGGCTGCCAGGTGATCTCGTCGCGCACGCGTACGCCGCCGTACTGCAGCACCGCCTGGCCGATCGAGGCGCAGGCGATCACGATGAACAGGGCGCCCAGCGAGACCCACAGCGACGGCGCCGCGCTGCCGAGCACCTTCGGCGCCAGCCAGATGCCGATGAAGCCGCCGAGCAGCAGTCCGCCGGTCGCGAAGGCGCCGGTGATGAAGCCCTGCCAGTATCCCGAGAGCGCATAGGCCCCGACGAGGACGATCAGGATCCAATCAAGAAAGTTCACGGCCGATTCCGTTCGCGTCCCTGCAGCATGTATTCGGGCAACTCCTTGATCGGGGCGTCCGGAATCTCCGAGATCCACCCGAGATAGGTGAAGAACCGGTTGATGATTCCACCTGTGAAGCCCCAGAGGATGACATCCTTCTCCGGTCCGATCAAGAACGCGGGCATCAGCCATCCGCCGCGCCCCGGCGAACCCACCTGGATCCGGTGGGCCGGATCCATCAGATCGGACAACGGCACCCGATAGACCGCGTGCACCTCCTCGACCGAGTGCGTCGTCACCGGCGACGGCTCGCGCCACCACGCGATGATCGGCACCACGGCATGGTTGGAGAACGGGATCCACAGCGCCGGAAGCCGCCCGACCACGTCGACACCGGTCGGGTCGAGCCCGGTCTCCTCCCATGCCTCCCGGAGCGCCGCCTCCTCGGCGGTCTCGCCCGGATCGAGCCGGCCGCCGGGGAACGACACCTGACCGGGGTGGGAGCGCATCGTGTGCGAGCGCTCGGTCAGCAGCAGATCGGGACCCTCGGGACCCTCACCGAAGAGCATCAGGACAGCCGACTCCCGAGCACTCCCGTCGGCGGGCGGCAGGAACTGCGAGATGTCCTCGCCCTGGATCCGCGCGGCGGCGTCGATGATCTCCTCGAACCACTCCGGCCGCGCGCCGTTCCTGCCCACGCTCACAGCGTGATCCCCAGCTTCTTCTCCACGAGCTCCTTCACCTGGGCCGCACTCTTCATGCCACCCATCTGCAGCAGCTCCACCTTGCCGGAGGAGGAGAGCACGTACGTCGCCGGAACCGCTCGCGCGGTGAGCGGCCCGCCCTGCAGCTCACCGCCGGGATCGGCGTACATCGGGAAGGTCACCCCGCGCGAGATCGCCTCCTCGAGCGCGACCCCAGGGACGGTGTCCATGACGTCGATGCCGATGACCGGGACCTGGTCGCCGTAGGTCTCGTAGAACGACTGGAGCGCGGGCATCTCCTCCTTGCAGGGCGCACAGAAGCCCTGGAAGAGGTTGATCACCAGCGGTCCCTCGAACGAGGCGAGGTCGGCGGCCTCACCACCACCGAGGCAGGGCAGCTCGATCGACGGCAGCCCGCCGTCGCTGGCGGAACCGGGCTGACAGGCCTCCACCTTCGATGCCTTCTTGGCCGCGACCATCTCCGCGGTGGCGACGTTCACCTTGGACGAAGAGGGCTTGTCGGCCAGCGGCGCGCCGGACTGCCCGCCTCCAGCCGAGGGCTCGGTGCCACAGCCGGCCAGGACGGCCAGCAGGACAGCAGCGACCGCCGCACCACGACGACGGACCATCAGTTGCGGCCCTCCGTGCGGACCAGCTTGGCCGCGGCGACCGGGTCGGTCGGCCCCTCCCCGTACGCAGGGCACAGCTGCGACACCGGGCAGGCACCGCACGCGGGCTTCTGGGCGTGACAGATCCGTCGTCCGTGCCAGATCACGTGGTGGGACAGCATCGTCCAGTCGCGCTTCTCGAAGAGCGCGCCGACCTCGTGCTCGACCTTGACCGGGTCCTTCTCGGTCGTCCAGCCGAAGCGGCGCGAGAGCCGGCCGAAGTGGGTGTCGACGGTGATGCCGGGCTTGCCGAAGGCGTTGCCGAGCACCACGTTGGCGGTCTTGCGCCCGACACCGGGCAGCTTCACCAGCTGCTCCAGGCGCGAGGGCACCTCCCCGTCGTACTCCTCCACCAGCACCGCGCTGAGCTTCAGCAGCGCGTCGGTCTTGGCGCGGAAGAAGCCGAGCGGCCCGACCAGCTGCTCCAGGTGCTCCCGGGGGGCCGCGGCCATCTCCTTCGCCGTCGGGTAGGCCGCGAACAGGGCGGGCGAGGCCAGGTTGACCCGCTTGTCGGTCGTCTGGGCGCTCAGCACCGTGACGACCAGGCACTCGAAGGGATTGGTGAAGTCGAGCTCGGCCTTCGCATCCGGGTAGGTCTCACCGAGGATGCGGTCGATCCGACGGGCACGACGCACCAGACCCAGGCGCGTCTCAGTCGCAAACTTCTGGGCAGGCACGCAGCAAGGCTACGCGGCCGCACCGACAATGCCGATCCGGCCCAGCAGACGGCTAGCACAAATACCGCCGCGCCCATGCACTTTCTGGGGTTATCGGTGGCTTATCGGTGGGGGATGTGCACCTGTGAGACGTTCCACAGATAGGATTCCCGGTGTAATACCCGCGGATGTGGGGAAAATCCAGGAGGAATGGCCGCAATGGACAACGACGTACTCCGTCAGGCACCGCTCTTCAGCGCACTCGACGACGAGTCGATGACGGCCCTGCACGCCTCGATGGCAGAGTCGAAGCTCCGCCGCGGAGAGGTGCTCTTTCACGAGGGTGACTCCGGCGACAAGCTGTACGTCGTGATCGACGGCAAGGTGAAGCTCGGCCGCACCTCGTCCGACGGCCGCGAGAACCTGCTCGCGATCATGGGTCCCGGCCAGATGTTCGGCGAGCTCTCGCTCTTCGACCCGGGCCCCCGCTCGGCCACCGTCACCGCGGTCACCGACTCCACCTTCGCCAGCCTGTCGCACGAGGACCTCCTCAAGTGGCTCGAGGGCCGCCCGGTCGTCGCCCGCGGCCTGCTCGCCCAGCTGGCCGGCCGCCTCCGCAAGGCCAACGACGTCGTCGCCGACCTGGTCTTCTCCGACGTCCCCGGCCGTGTCGCGAAGGCCCTCCTCGACCTCGCCGACCGCTTCGGCCGCACCGCCGACGACGGCGTCCACGTCCACCACGACCTCACCCAGGAGGAGCTCGCCCAGCTCGTCGGCGCCTCCCGCGAGACGGTCAACAAGGCCCTGGCCGACTTCGCCAGCCGCGGCTGGCTCCGCCTCGAGCCGCGCAGCGTGGTCATCATGGACATCGAGCGCATGGCCCGCCGCGCCCGCTGAGTTCTTTCAACAGGCATCCGGCCTCCTCTCCCCCGGCGTAGAAGCCGGTGAGAGGAGGCCGCGCTGCTTTCTCCGCGAGACGCGGTTACTGGGGCCGGCGCTTCTGCGGGTGGAGCGTCTCGTGACGCGCGAGCATGGCGACGTACTCCTCGATCCTGCGCGCCCGGGCGGCCTCGGTCTTCAGGGCGGTGAGGCGGTGGTAGAGGGCGTAGCGGTTCTGAGAGGTCAGGACGTCGTACATCGCCTGCGCCTCGGGCACCGCAGCGATCGCGGCCAGGAGGTCGGGCGGGGTCTCGGCGGTGGCCGGACCCGCGTACGCCGCCTCCCACCGTCCGTCCGCCTTGGCCGCCTCCACGGCCGCCCGTCCGGCGGCGGTCATCCGGCCCTCGGCCTCGAGCCGGTCGATGTGCTCGACGTTCTTCAGTGACCAGCGGCTCTTCGGCCCACGTGGGGTGAACCGCTGGAACGACGACTGTTCGTCGCGCCGCCGGGCCTGACCGTCGATCCAGCCGAAGCAGAGCGCCTCGTCGAGCGCGGTCTGCCAGGTCAACGTGGTCAGCGTGCCGCCCTTCTTGGTCAGCACCAGCCAGACCGCGGGCGTGTCGGCATGGTGCTCCTCCAGCCAGCCCCGCCACGCGGGCGGATCGGGAAGCAGGAGCTCGACTCCGGGCAGGGTGGCCATGGGCCGAAGCGTAGGCCTCAGCGCTCGGCGAGGTAAGCCAATTGCGCCCTCACCGAGAGCTCGGCGGCACCCCAGAGGACCTGGTCGACGTCGGCGTACACGATCTCGACGATCGCCCGCGGGTCCGCGTCGGCCGGGGCGGCCCCGAGACCGACGAGCGCCTCTTCGACCTGTCCGAGGCGCTCGCGACGGTGGGCGATGTAGTGGTCGAGCGCACCGAGAGCGTTGCCGATCACCGGACCGTGACCGGGCCACACGCTGCCGACACCGTGCTCGGAGGCGAGCGCGTGGAGACGGTCGAGCGAGTCCAGATAGGCGCCGAGCTCGCCGTCGGGGTGGGCGACCACGGTCGTTCCTCGGCCGAGAACGGTGTCACCGGTCAGCACCGCACCGTCCGAAGGAAGCCAGAAGGAGAGCGAGTCCGAGGTGTGCCCGGGCGTTCCGACGACGCGGATCTCCAGACCATCGACCTCGATGACGTCGCCGTCGCCGAGCCCCTCGGTGCCGAGCCGGTATTCAGGATCAAGAGCGCGTACGCCGGCCCCGACCCGCTCGGCGAAGGCCCGCGCGGCCTCGGAGTGGTCGTAGTGGTGGTGGGTCAGCAGCACCGTCGCCACCTCGCCGGCCGCCTCCGCGACCGCGTCGAGATGCCCCTCGTCGAGAGGCCCGGGGTCGATCACGACCGACCGGCGCGCACCCGGCTCGCGCAGCACCCAGGTGTTGGTGCCGTCGAGCGACATGATCCCGGGGTTGGGCGCGAGGATGCACTGCCCGCGCTCGCCGAAGACCCCGCCCGACCAGGACTCGGAACCGGACTCGGTCACGAGCGTCCCCTTCCCGCGACGAGGGAGGCGTGCAGCGGCATCATCGACAGGGCGTGGCCGCCGTCGACCTCCGTCACAGCCGGCGTGAACATGGTCAGCTCGCGCTCCGCGGCGGCGGCGAGCACGTCGTCCTCGGAGCCGATCGAGGCGACCTCGAGGCAGTTGAGGTAGGTCGGCGGCATCATCGCCAGCTCGCCGGCCTCGACCTGGTCGACCGCCTCGGCGGCGCCGAGCCAGTGCACCGAGGACGACTCGCTCGACACGTCGCGCGTGACCTGCCCCTCGGGCAGCCGGGCGACGAAGAACCAGGTCGCGAAGCGCTTCGGCTCGAAGACCGGCGTCGTCCACGCGGCCCACGGCCCCAGCAGATCCGTACGCAGCACCAGCCCGCGCCGGGTCAGCAGCTCGGTCAGCGACAGCGAGTGCGACTCCAGCGCGACCCGGTCCGCCTCCCACTCCGAGCCCGAGACGTCGTCGACGACGGCCTCGGCCGAGGTCCCGGCGAGCAGTACGCCGCACTCCTCGAAGGTCTCCCGCACCGCCGCGGCGACCAGCGCCCGCGCCCGGGACTCATCGACCCCGAGCCGGCGCGCCCACTCCGCCGCGGACGGTCCGGCCCAACAGGCGTCGGGCAGCTCGGCGTCGCGTACGTCCACGCCACCGCCGGGGAAGACGGCCATCCCGGCCGCGAACCCCATCGTCAGCTGACGGCGGAGCAGATACACCTCCGGGCCAGACCCGGAGCCCGGCCGCAGCAGGAGGACCGTCGCCGCGTCTCGCGGCTCGACCGGGGTGCGTACGCCCTCGGCGTACTCCCCGGCCAACGCCACGATGTCGTCACCAAGCCGGACAGGAGGGATCGGGATGCGCACGTTCGTCACTGTAGCGACGCTCACACCCGCGCCCCACCCCCATCCGAGACTCAGACCGAGACTCAGACCGAGACTCAGATCTCGACGACGATCTCCACCTCGACGGGAGCGTCGAGCGGCAGAACCGGCACACCGACGGCCGACCGCGCGTGCCGGCCGGCGTCGCCGAAGACCTTCCCGAGCAGCTCGGAGGCACCGTTGGCGACACTCGGCTGGCCGGTGAAGTCGGGCGTGGAGGCGACGAAGCACAGCACCTTCACGACCCGCTTGACCTGGGAAAGGTCACCGATCTCGGCCTTGACCGCGGCCAGGGCGTTGAGCGCGCACTGCTGCGCGGCCGCGTAACCGTCCTCGGCCGACACGTCGCCGCCGACCTTGCCGACGGAGAGCAGGGCGCCGTCCTTCATCGGGAGCTGGCCCGAGGTGAAGACGTGGTTGCCCGAGCGCACCGCCGGGATGTAGGCCGCCACCGGCGGCACCACCTCCGGCACGCTCAGCCCGAGCTCGGCGAGGACCTCCTCAGGGGCGCTCACTCCGAGACCGCCCGCTTGAAGAAGCCGACGTAGTTGCCGGTGCCGTTGTCGAGGATGGAGACGAGCTCCCACCCGTCGGCACCGAAGTTGTTGAGAATCTGCGCCGCGGCGTGGTTGAGGATCGGCGCTACCTGGTACTCCCACTTGGTCATATCCCGCACCCTACTTCGCGAGCCCGCGGACCGGTTTCTCGATGACATGGTTGGACCTTCCAACCGACGATTCGGCCCACTAGGGTCGAGGCCGTGACTTCGACAGAGCAGCTGAAGACGTACGTCGACGCCTGGTGGGCCTCCATCGCGGATCTCCTCACGCTCCTGGAGGAGCTGCCCGAGAGCGACTGGGATCTCCCGACCGACCTCCCCGGCTGGGACGTACGCGCCATCGCCTCGCACGTCGCTCACCTCGAGGGCCTCACCGCCGGCGCCCCGCGCGAGGAGGCGGAGGTCCCCGAGTCGGCCCACATCAAGTCGCCGATGGGGCAGTTCACCGAGATCGGCGTGCTCACCCGCCGCGACGCAGCCCCGGAGAGCATCATCGACGAGATCCGCCGCTACTCCGCCGTACGCCACGACGAGCTGCTCGCCTCCCCGCCCGAGGACCCCGCGGCGCCGGCGCCCGGCGTCTTCGGCGCGATCGGGTGGTCCACCGGCAAGCTGCTCCGCAACCGTCCGCTCGACGTCTGGCTGCACGAGCAGGACATCCGCCGCGCGACCGGCCGACCCGGCAACCTCGACAGCCTCGGCGCCCGCCACACCGCCGACTACCTCCTCGAAGGCGTCGGCTTCGTGCTCGCCAAGAAGGCCGGCGCCGACCCCGGCTGCACGGTCGTCGTCGAGGCCGAGGGCCACGCTCCGTACGCCTTCGCGGTCACCAAGGAGGGCAAGGGCGTCCCGCTCGCCGACCCGGTGACCGACCCCACCGTGACCCTCTCGACCGACCGCGAGACGTACGTCCTCCTCGCCGGCGGTCGCGCCTCCGCCGACCCCGCCAAGGTGACGATCAGCGGCGACACCACGCTCGGCACCAAGATCGTCGAGAACCTCAACATCACCCCCTGATGGCGCGTCCCCGTTAGAGTCGCTCCCATGAGTTCCGACTGGCCCCACGTGCAGCTGCACGTGGTGACCGGCAAGGGCGGCACGGGCAAGTCGACGGTGGCTGCTGCCCTGGCGCTCGGGCTGGCCTCCCACGGGAAGAACGTCCTGCTCTGTGAGGTCGAGGGCCGCCAGGGCGTGGCGCGGATGTTCGACGTCGACCCGCTGCCCTACGCCGAGACGCGGATCGCGACCGGGCTGCGGATGCGGTCGCGGTCCGGTGCCGACGCCGAGCCGGGCAACGTCTACGCCCTGCACATCGCCCCCGAGGAAGCCCTCCTCGAATACCTGAAGATGTACTACAAGCTCGGCCCGGCCGGCCGCGCCCTCGACCGCTTCGGCGTGATCGAGTTCGCGACCACGATCGCACCCGGGGTCAGGGACGTCCTCCTCACCGGCAAGCTCTTCGAGGCCGTCCAGCGCAACAGCCGCAACAAGGGCGCGCGCACCTACGACGCCGTCGTGCTCGACGCTCCTCCAACCGGCCGGATCACGACCTTCCTGAACGTCTCCGAGTCGGTCGCGGGCCTGGCCAAGGTCGGCCCGATCAAGAACCAGGCCGACACGATGATGACCCTGTTCCGCTCCCGGCGCACCGCGGTCCACCTGGTCACGCTGCTCGAGGAGATGCCGGTCCAGGAGACCGCCGACGGCATCAGCGAGCTGCGCGCCGCCGGGCTCCCGGTCGGCGGCGTGATCGTCAACCAGGTCCGCCCCCGCGACCTCCCCGACGAGTCCCTCGCCGCCGCCCTCGACGGCTCGCTCGACGGCGAGACGATCGCCGAGGACCTCAAGCGCGCCGGCGTCGAACCCGACCCCGCCCTGATCGCCACCCTGACCGCGGAGGCGAAGGAGTACGCCGAGCGCCGCTCCCTCGAGGACACCCAGCGCGACCTCGTCGCCGGTCTCGGGGTCCCGACCTACGAGCTCAACCGGATCGCGGGCGGCATCGACATCGGCGCGCTCTACGAGCTCGCCGCGGAGCTGAAGGACCAGGGGCTCGCATGACATCACGTCCACGCGTCGGCCCGCTGGCCGCCCACGCCGACCACACCCGGACCCTCGAGGTCGACCGGCTGCTCGACGACCGCGACACCCACATCATCGTCTGCTGCGGCAGCGGTGGCGTGGGCAAGACGACCACGGCGGCGGCGCTCGCGCTGCGCGCGGCCGAGCGGGGGCGCAAGGTCGTGGTGCTGACGATCGACCCGGCCCGGCGGCTCGCCCAGTCGATGGGCATCGCCCAGCTCGACAACACCCCTCGCCCCGTTCCCGGGGTCGGGCCGGGCCGGCTCGACGCGATGATGCTCGACATGAAGCGCACCTTCGACGAGGTGGTCGAGTCGCAGGCCAGCCCGGAGAAGGCGCAGCAGATCCTCAACAACCAGTTCTACATCGCGCTGAGCTCCAGCTTCGCCGGCACGCAGGAATACATGGCGATGGAGAAGCTCGGCCAGCTCTACCGTGACTCCTTCGCCCACAACGGCGGCAACGGCGACTACGACCTGATCGTCGTCGACACACCTCCGAGCCGCAGCGCCCTCGACTTCCTGGACGCGCCCGAGCGGCTCTCCAGCTTCCTCGACGGCCGCTTCATCCGGCTGATGCTGGCGCCCGCGAAGGGACCGGTCCGGCTGATGTCGGCCGGGTTCAGCATCGTGACCAACGCGCTCAAGAAGGTGCTCGGTGGGCAGATGCTCACCGACCTGCAGACCTTCATCACCGCGCTCGACACCGTCTTCGGTGGCTTCCGCCAGCGGGCCCAGGAGACCTACGCGCTGCTCCAGGCCGACGAGACCGCCTTCCTCGTCATCGCGGCCCCCGAGCCCGACGCGCTCCGAGAGGCCGCCTACTTCGTCGAGCGCCTCTCCGGTGACCGGATGCCGCTCCAAGGCCTGGTCGTCAACCGCGCCACCCTTCCCGACGACGTCTCGCTGACCGCCGCCGCGGCCGGCGCCGCCTCCGAGCGTCTCCCCGACGCGCCGCTCACCGCCGGCCTGCTGCGGCTCCACGCCGACCGTGCCCTGCTGGTCGAGCGCCAGGACCAGCTGCGCGAGCGCTTCGCCGTCGCCCATCCCCAGGTCCCGACCGCCGTGGTGCCGGCGCTGCCCGGTGACGTACACGATCTCGACGGGCTCCGCGAGATCGGCCGGCTGCTGGCCCAGGGCTGATCGCCCGGAAAACGGGTCGAGCCAGGACGTACGTCACGTACGTCCTGGCTCGCACCAAGATCTGTCAGCGATCCACCCGAGTAGGGGACGAGTGGTCACTCCACGGAAGCACGGGTGCGCGCGGCCTCGAGCACCGCACGCCATGACGCGTTCGGGCTGCGACGGAGCAGCGCACGACGCTCACGCTCGGTCATCCCGCCCCAGACGCCCCACTCGATCTGGTTGTCGAGCGCCTCGGCCAGGCACTCGGTGCGGACGACGCAGCCGGAGCAGACCATCTTGGCCTTGTTCTGCTCGGCTCCACGCACGAAGAGCTCGTCGGGCTCGTTCTCACGACAAGCGGCCTGCAGCGACCATTCATCAACCCACATTGTGTGCCATCCCTTCGTCGGAGCGCTTCGCCCTCCCCAATTGACGGCGTGGGCGCCCGTGCGGACTAAAGGTTAAGGACCGGAACCTGTCGAGTGACACACCCTTCTGACCCAAAGTACGTAGTCCGAAATGACTAGGAGGGGTCCTAGGACGTCTTTCCGGCCCCCTGCCCGGCGCCGGTTGCGAATCATGTGCTGTTCGTCGGGATCACCTACGATGACCAGCATGTCCTCGCCGTCGCTGCGCCCGCAGACCGTGCTCAAGCATCTCGCCGTCATGTGCGGAGTGGCAGCCGTCCTCGGGGTCGTCGCCGCAGGTCTGGCCATCCCGTTCGCCGGTGTGGCCGGGATCGCGGCCAAGGAGACCGCCGAGCAGATGGACTCGCTGCCGCAGGAGTTCGAGGTCGACGACATGTCGCAGACGACCAAGATCGTCGACCGCAAGGGCAACCTGATCACGACGCTCTACGACCAGAACCGCGTCTACCGCGCGCTCGACCAGATCTCGCCCAACATGTCGAAGGCACTGCTGGCGATCGAGGACTACCGCTTCTACCAGCACGGCGCGATGGACCTCAAGGGCACGCTGCGCGCGCTGATCACCAACCAGGCCAGCGACTCGGTGCAGGGTGGTTCCTCGATCACCCAGCAGCTGGTGAAGACGACGCTGGTCTACTCCGCGAAGACCGAGGCCGAGCGCAAGGCGGCGATCGAGAAGTCGACGGCCCGCAAGATCCGCGAGCTCCGCTACGCGATCGCGCTGGAGGAGAAGCACTCCAAGGACTGGATCCTGGAGCGCTACCTCAACGCCGCCTACTTCGGTGACGGCGCCTACGGCGTCCAGGCCGCCGCCAAGCACTACTTCAACGTCAACGCCTCCGAGCTCAACTGGCAGCAGTCGGCGATGCTCGCCGGGATGGTGAAGAACCCCACCGGCTACGACCCGACCAACTACCCCGACGCCACCATCGCCCGCCGCAACGTCGTCATCGACCGGATGGCCGCGCTCAAGGTCGTCTCCCGCCCCGAGGCGGAGAAGCTGAAGGACACCAGCCTCGGCCTGAACGTCCAGAAGCAGCGCAACGGCTGCCTCGGCTCGTCCGCGGAGTTCTTCTGCGACTACGTGCTCAAGTGGCTGCTCAAGGACCCGGCCTTCGGCGAGACCGAGACCGACCGGCTCGCGCTGATCAAGTCCGGCGGTCTGACCATCAAGACCACGCTCGACCAGCGTTTCCAGGACGCGGCCCAGCAGTCCGTCGAGGACCACGTCTACGCCACCGACCAGGCGATCGGCGCGCTGGCCATGGTCGAGCCCGGCACCGGCAGGGTCCGGGCGCTGGCCCAGTCCCGTCCGATGGGTGACAACAAGAAGAAGGGCCAGTCCTACCTCAACTACCTGGTCCCGAAGGAGAAGTCGGGCGACTCCAACGGCTTCCAGGCCGGCTCGACCTTCAAGGCGTTCACCCTGGCCGCCGCCATCGAGCAGGGCTTCCCGCTCAAGCAGAAGGTCAACTCCCCCGAGGAGCTGACGCTCAACGAGTCGACCTTCGCCGGCTGCCCCGGCGACGGCAACCGGGTCGGCAGCCACACGTTCCACAACTCGACCACCTCGGGCATGAAGGACGCCTACACCGGCACCCGGGAGTCGGTGAACACCTTCTACGCCCAGCTCTTCCAGCTCACCGGCATGTGCACGCCCTACAAGCTGGCGCAGAAGATGGGCGTGAAGCTCACGGCCCCGTTCGGCGTCAGCTTCAAGGACGGCCACGTCTGCAAGCCCAGCGAGACCGGCTGCGGCGGCGCCGAGCGGGTACCCACCTTCACCCTCGGCGTCGTCGACGTCAGCCCGCTCGAGATGGCCGAGGCGTACGCCACGTTCGGTGCTCGCGGGACCCACTGCGACTCGGTGCCGGTCAACGAGATCCTCGACGCCAACGACAAGCTGATCAAGAAGTACGAGCCGACCTGCAAGCAGGTGATGGCCAAGGGCACCGCCGACGCCGTCAACGACATCCTCCGTGGCGTGATGGAGCCCGGCGGCTTCGGGCAGAACCTGGCCCTCTCGGTCCCGAGCGCCGGCAAGACCGGTACGACGCAGGACAACAAGTCCGTGTGGCTGATGGGCTACACGCCCCGGCTCGCGACCGCGTCGATGATCGCCGGCGCCAACTCAGCGGGCACGCCCCTCAGCCTCAACGGCCAGGTCGTCGGTGGGAACTACGTCTACAAGGCGGCGGGCTCGACGACCGCCGGTCCGATGTGGGGCGGCGCGATGCAGGTGATCGACAAGTACCTCAAGTGGGTGGACTTCCACGAGCCCGACCCGAGCGTGATCGCCGGCCACACCGTCGACGTCCCCTGGGTCGGTGGCATGACCGTCGAGAAGGCGACCAAGGTGCTGCGGAAGGCCGGTTTCCAAGTCCAGGTCGGCCCGGAGGCCTACTCGGAGTACGACAAGGGTCTGGTCGCCTTCACCACCCCGTCCGGCGATGCCGCCGAAGGATCGCCGATCACGATCTACACCTCGCTCGGCCCGGAGCCGAAGCCAGAGCCGAAGAAGAAGAAAAAGCAGCCCGAGGAACCGAAGCCGCCCGCCGACGACGGAAAGCAGAAGCCGAGGGCCGCTCCGGAGGAGCCCGACTTTGGTTGGGAGTGGCCGACCGGCTGACGGCCGGCGCTCCCGACGACTGTGGCCCCCACCGATCCGGTGGGGGCCACAGTCGTTCCCGGGTGCCGTTCAGGCGAGCTGCTTACGCACCTCCGCGGCCACGGCACCGCCGTCGGCCTTGCCCTTGGTCTGCGGGGTCAGGATGCCCATCACCTTGCCCATGCCCTTCATCCCGAGCTCGGCGGCACCGGTCTGGGCGATGGCCTTGCTGACCAGGTCGGAGATCTCCTCGACGCTCAGCTGAGCCGGCAGGTATTCGGTGATCACCGCGGCCTCGGCGGTCTCCTTCTCGGCCGACTCCGTGCGGCCACCCTCGGCGAAGGCAGTGGCCGCCTCGCGGCGCTTCTTGGCCTCACGGGTGAGGATCGTGATGATCTCGTCGTCGGTGAGCTCCTTGGCCTCCTTGCCGGCGACCTCGGCCTCGGTGATCGAGGCCATGACCATGCGCAGCGTCCCCGCGCGGTCCTTGTCCCGGGCCTTCATCGCGGCGGTCAGGTCGGTCCTCAGCCGGTCCTTCAGAGTGCTCATGGGACCATTGTGGCAGGGTTGAGCCATGCGGCTCGCCTCAGCAATCGGCGCAACTCTCGGGACCGGGCTCGCCACCGGCGCGGCCATGACGGCGTACGCCCTGTGGGAGGCCCGTCAATACACTTTGCGCCACGTCGGACTTCCGGTGCTCCCCGAGGGCGCGGAGCCGCTCCGCGTGCTGCATCTCTCTGACATGCACGTGGTCCCCTCGCAGCACAAGAAGCTCGACTGGATCGCCTCGCTTGCCGCACTGAAGCCGGACCTGGTCGTCGACACCGGCGACAACCTCGCCCATCAGCGGGCGGTCCCGGCGATCGTCAATGCCCTCGGCACGCTGCTCGACGTGCCCGGGGTCTTCGTCCACGGCTCCAACGACTACTACGAGCCGCGCCTGCGCAACCCGTTCGGCTACCTGCTGCCCGACAACGGCAAGCGGCAGACGAACGTCCCGGAGCTCCCCTGGCGCGACCTGTCGGCCTCCTTCACCAAATCGGGCTGGCTCGATCTCACCAACACGCGGTCGTCGTTGACCGTCAAGGGCATCGAGTTCGCCTTCGCCGGCGTCGACGACCCCCACCTGAACCTCGACGACCTGCCTGCGGTCGCCGGCCCCGCCGACGAAGCCGCGGACGTACGTCTCGGGGTGGCGCACGCTCCCTATCTCAGGGTGCTGGACCAGTTCACGGCCGACGGCTACGACGCGATCCTGGCCGGCCACACCCACGGGGGTCAGGTCTGTCTGCCCGGCGGGCGCGCCCTGGCCACCAACTGCGATCTCGACCCCGAGCGGGCGCGCGGGCTGCACACCCACACGTACGCCGGGAGGCAGGCCTGGCTGCACGTCTCGGCCGGTCTCGGCACCTCGCCCTACACCCGGATCCGCATCGCCTGCCGTCCGGAGGCCACCCTGCTGACCCTCACTCCGCGGGGTGCGTCTCGTCGGTAGGGCTCGATTACGAGTCAGGGCAGTCTCTGGGCTATGCTCATTCCTCGTTGGACCGTTGATCGGTGCAGCATTCGGGTTGTAGCGCAGCTTGGTAGCGCACCTCGTTCGGGACGAGGGGGCCGCAGGTTCAAATCCTGTCAACCCGACATCAGTTCAGGCTCGGAGATCGCAAGGTCTCCGGGCCTGAATCCGTTTTCCGGCGCAGTAGGGTCGACGCCATGAGCTTCGATACTCGCAACGGCACCCGTGGCGCCCGGCAGCCCACCGCCAACCCGCTCCTGAAGCTGGGCAACAGGCTGATGATGCGCCGGGCCCGCAAGAGCGACTCCACGACGGCCGGGATGCGCCTGCTCGTGCTCACGACCATCGGCAAGAAGACCGGCGAGCCCCGTTCGTCGCCACTGGCCTGGTTCCCGGGGGACGACGGCACCTGGCTGGTGGTCGCCTCCGCCGGCGGCGCGGCGAAGAACCCTGCCTGGTACTACAACCTCGCAGCCCACCCCGACCGCGTCACGATCGAGCTGGGCGGCGAGACCATCCCGGTGGTCGCCGAGCAGCTCCACGGAGAGGCGCGGGCGCGGGCCTGGGCCACGATCGTCTCCTCCGCTGCCAACTTCGGGAGCTACGAGAAGAAGACCGACCGCGAGATCCCGGTCATCCAACTGACCCGCGCCTGAGTTCAAATGTGACGCGCGGCATGCGAAACTGCCCCTCATGAGCAACGACCCCACCGACAAGCTCGCCGCGCCGTCGTTCGGCTTCAAGAAGAAGCGTGGGGGCACGAAGCCGGCGAACACCAAGCCCGAGAAGGCCTCCACCGAGAAGACCTCCGCGGAGAAGACCCAGGTGCTGGAGAAGACGGCGCCGCCCGTCATCGCTCCCGAGCCGCCCGCGGAGCCGGCGGAGAAGCCGGCGAAGAAAGCGGCCCCGAAGGCAGCCGAGAAGCCTGCAGCGAAGCAGAAGGCGGAGAAGCCGCCCAAGCCCGCCAAGGCACCCAAGCCTGCCCGAGAGCCGAAGGCACCCAAGCAGCCCAAGGACCCGAGCCAGCGGCGGATCAACCTCGGCACCCCGTCGGGCCTGTCCGCCGCGGTCATGATCGGCGCCATCGTGGGAGCCTTCATGTCCCTCGCCGTCTGGTTCAGCGGCACCGTGAGCCAGTGGACGCGCGGCACCTCGTCGCTCGGCGACATGGGCGCGATCGTCCTCATCGCCGTGTTCGTCCTCGCGGTCCTGGTCGGCGGCTACCTCCTCCGCCTGGCCGGCGCCCGCTCGCCGTTCACGATCAGCTTCCTCGGTTCAGCCCTGGTCGCCGTACTCTCGATGCTCTTCCTCACCGACGTCTTCGCCCACGCCTGGGGCGTGATCATCGCCGTGTTCCTCACCGCGGCCGCGTACGCGCTCGCCTACTGGGTGACGACCAACTACATCGACTGATCAACCCCGGCCGAGGCGTCACGTACGTCGGCCGAGACGTCAACGCCGTCGGCCGAGGCGGCACCGTGGTGCCACCTCGGCCGACGCGCGTGACGTCTCGTCAGAGGGCGGCGGCTACCAGCTCGGCGAGCTGGACCGTGTTGAGCGCAGCACCCTTGCGGAGGTTGTCGTTCGAGATGAACAGCGCGAGGCCGCGGTTGTCCGGGACGCCCTCGTCCTGACGGATCCGGCCGACGTAGGACGGGTCCTTGCCGGCGGCGTAGAGAGGCGTGGGTACGTCGCGGAGCTCGACGCCCGGGGCGTTCGCCAGGATCTCGGTGGCGCGCTCGGGGGTCAGCGGCGAGGAGAACTCGGCGTTGACCGCGAGCGAGTGGCCGGTGACGACCGGGACACGGACGCAGATGCCGGAGACCCGCAGGTCGGGCAGGTCGAGGATCTTGCGGGACTCGTTGCGGAGCTTCTGCTCCTCGTCGGTCTCGTTGAGACCGTCCTCGACCAGCGACCCGGCGTAGGGAAGGACGTTGTAGGCGATGGTCTCGACGTACTTGTCCGGCTCGGGGAAGGCGATCGCGGACCCGTCGTAGGCGAGCTCACGGGCCTTGTCGCCGGCAGCCGCGACGCCGTTGACGAGCTCCTCGACACCAGCGACACCAGAGCCCGAGACGGCCTGGTAGGTCGACACGACGAGGCGCTCGAGACCGGCTTCGTCGTGGAGCGCCTTGAGGACCGGCATCGCGGCCATCGTGGTGCAGTTGGGGTTGGCGATGATGCCCTGGCGGGCCTCGATGACCCCGGCCATCGCCGACGGGTTGACCTCGGAGACGACCAGCGGGATCGCCGGGTCCTTGCGCCAGGCCGAGGAGTTGTCGATGACGATCACGCCGGCCTCGGCGAACTTCGGCGCCAGCGCCTTCGAAGTGGCGCCGCCGGCCGAGAAGATCGCGATGTCGAGGCCCGACGGGTCGGCGGTGGCGGCGTCCTCGACGACGATCGAACGCTCACCGAACTCGATGGTCTTGCCCGCCGAGCGCGCGGAGGCGAAGAAACGTACCTCGCCCAGCGGGAAGCCGCGCTCGAGCAGGATCTGGCGTACGGCGACGCCCACCTGCCCGGTGGCTCCCACGATTCCCAAGTTGATGCTCATCGGCCGGTCCCTCCGTAGACGATGGCCTCTTCGTCGCTGTCGAGGCCGAATGCTCTGTGTGTGGCGCGCACTGCGCGGTCGAGGTCGTCGGCGCTGACGAGCACCGAGACCCGGATCTCCGAGGTCGAGACCATCCTGATCAGAACGCCCGCGGCGGCGAGCGCGGCGAAGAACTTCGCGGTGATCCCCGGATGCGTACGCATCCCGGCACCGACGATGGAGAGCTTGCCGACCTGCTCGTCGGTGACCGGGTCGGAGAAGTCGACCTCGGCCTGGATGTCGGCCAGGGCGGCGCGCGCCTTCTTGACGTCCGCGCGGGGCAGCGTGAACGAGATGTCCGTGCGCCCCGTCTCCTTCGCCGACACGTTCTGCACGATCATGTCGATGTTGATGCCGCTGTCGGCGATGGTGTCGAAGATGCGCGCGGCCTTGCCGGGCTCGTCGCTGACACCGGCGATGGTGATCTTGGCCTCGCCACGATCGTGGGCCACGCCGACGATCTCCGGGGTGTCCCCGTTGGTGTCCAAGCCGTAGGAGACCTTCTCGACGGCGACATCGCTGAAGCGCGCGGCCGCCGCTTCCCACGCCCGCTGGACCTCGTCGTCGTCGACGACGACCGAGACCCGGACCTCGGAGGTGGAGATCATCTGGATGTTGACCCCGGCCTGCGCGATGGCGGAGAAGAAGTCGGCGATCTTCTTCGGCTGCGTACGCAGCCCGGCACCGATCAACGAGACCTTGCCGACCATCTCCTTGGCGTCGACGTCCTCGAAACCGAGCTCGGCGCGCGCCAGGTCGAGCGCCTTCTTGGCGCGCTCGACGTCGTTGCGGGGCAGGGTGAAGGTGATGTCGGTGCGTCCGGCGCGGGCTGCCGAGGAGTCCTGCACCACCATGTCGACGTTGATGCCGACACCGGCGATGATCTCGAAGACCTTGGCGGCCGCCCCGACCTGGTCGGGAGCGTTGACCACGGTGATCTTCGCCTGGCTGCTGTCGTAGGCGATGGCGGCCACGATCGGTGCCTCCATGCCGGCCTCCTCGCCGGGCTGGAGGTCGCCGTGCGGCGAGACCGTGTCGATGCTGCCCTTGACCACGGTGCCGTTGAGGGTGGAGAACGAGGAGCGTACGTGGATCGGGAGGCTGTGACGGCGGGCGAACTCCACCGAGCGCAGGTGGAGCACCTTGGCCCCGGAGGCCGCCAGCTCGAGCATCTCCTCGAAGGCGACCACGCTGAGCTTGCGCGCGGTCGGGACGATCCGCGGGTCGGCGGTGAAGACACCGTCGACATCGGTGTAGATCTCGCAGACGTCGGCGTCGAGCGCCACCGCCAGCGCGACCGCGGTGGTGTCGGTGCCACCACGGCCCAGCGTGGTGATGTCCTTGGTCTCCTTGGAGACGCCCTGGAAGCCGGCCACGATCGCGATCGCACCCTCGGCCAGCGCCGCCTGGATCCGCTCCGGGGTGATGCTGAGGATCTTGGCGCGCCCGTGCTGCGCATCGGTGATCAACCCGGCCTGCGACCCGGTGAACGACCGAGCCTCGTACGCCAGGCCGCGCTCGTTCGCGACGTCGTTGATCGCCATCGCGAGCAGCGCCATCGACTGACGCTCGCCGGAGGTGAGCAGCATGTCGAACTCACGCGCGTGCGCGGTCGCGTCGGGTGAGACCTTGTTGGCCAGGTCGATCAGCTCATCGGTGGTGTCGCCCATGGCGGACACGGCCACGACAACGTCGTGGCCCTGCTCTTTGGTCGCGACCACTCGCTGAGCCACACGCTTGATGCCCGCGGCATCCGCAACCGAGCTGCCACCGTACTTCTGAACGACGATTCCCACGGCGGGAAAGTCTACGTTGCCGATACGGGCGTCTTCTCCAGCATCTCATCAGCGGCCGCCAGGTCCTCGTCCTCACCGGTGAACGGCTCGGAGTCGAGGCGGTCGTGAGCGACCACGGTGAGCAGCGCGTTGAGCACCGCACCGGCCAGGTTGCCCCAGTTGTTGACGTAGCTGAACTGCCACCACCACAGCGCCTCGTCGACGTCGCCGAGGCGGTAGTGACGCAGGCCGTACTCCAGGTCCGTCACCAGGCTGGCGACGTCGTCGGAGATCTGGCTGTCGACCACGTCCGGGCTGTAAGGATCGAAGACGAAGCTGTAGGTGTCGATGTCGCCGAACATCTCGGCCAGCCCCATCCGGAGCTCGTCGACGTCGGCCTCCATGCCCACGTCGGGCTGGAACTCCTCACGAGGCTCGAAGTCCTGCTGGGCGCCCAGTCGCGCACCCGCCAGCAGGATCTGGCTCACTTCCAGCAGCAGCATCGGGACAGCGCTGCCGCCGTCGCCGTCGGCAGCGATCGCGCGCACCGAGAGCAGGAAGCTCTCCACCGAGTCGGCGACGCTGGTGGCGAAGTCCTTGCCGGTCAAGTCGTTCGTCATGACGGCCCCCTTCCCGAGGTCCCTTGAATCGTCAGGCTACCGCCGAAGCTCCTACCTGACGAGGGTGAAAGGTCTGGTCTCAGGGACTATTCAGCCGCGCGTCGCCCGGCGAACGCACGACCGAGGGTGACCTCGTCGGCGTACTCCAGGTCGCCGCCGACCGGAAGACCGCTGGCCAGACGGGTGACCTTCAGCCCGAGCGGGCTGAGCTGACGGGTCAGGTAGGTCGCCGTCGCCTCGCCCTCGAGGTTGGGGTCCGTGGCGAGGATCACCTCGGTGATCCCCGGGTCGTTGAGCCGCTGGACGAGCTCGCGGATGCGCAGCTGGTCGGGACCGATCCCGTCGATCGGGCTGATCGCGCCGCCGAGCACGTGGTAGCGCCCGCGGAACTCACGGGTGCGCTCGATCGCGACGACATCCTTGTATTCCTCGACCACGCACAGCACCGACTGCTCGCGACGCGGGTCGCGACAGATCCGGCAGGTCTCCTCCTCGGAGACGTTGAAGCAGACCGAGCAGAACTTCACCTTCGCCTTGACCTCGTTGAGGATCGAGGCGAGCCGATGTACGTCGGCGGGGTCAGCCTGGAGCAGATGGAACGCGATCCGCTGGGCACTCTTCGGGCCTACGCCCGGCAGTCGTCCCAGCTCGTCGATGAGGTCTTGGACCACACCCTCGTACAACGCTGTTGCCTGTCTTCTAGAAGCCGAGCTTGAACGGCGGCTCGCCGCCGCCGGGGGCACCGGGCCCGCCGAGACCGCCCGCGAGCGGGCCCATCGCCTCACCGGCGAGCGCGTCGGCCTTGCCCTTGGCGTCGCGGTAGGCGGCGACGATCACGGCGCCGAGGTCCTCGAGGTCGTCGGGGCTGCTGCCGTCGAACTCGCCCTGCTTGATCTCCACACCGACCAGCTCTCCGGTGCCGGTGAGCTTGACGGTCACCGCACCGCCGGCGACGGTGCCGTCCACGATCGTCTCGGCGAGCTTCTCCTGGGCGTCGACGATCTGGCTCTGCAGCGCCTGGGCCTGCTGCATGATCGCGTTGAGGTCGAAGCCGCCCTCGCCGCCGAGGCCTTCGAGTGGGTTCGTCATCTGTGCCGTCCTAGTTGTGAGGAATCTCTTCGATCATCGTTGCACCCAACTCCTGAGCGAGCAGCGCCTCGGCGCCCATCGCGGCCGGACCGTCGTAGGCCTGGTCGTCGGGGTTCACCGCGGCGTCGGCCTCCGCCAGACGGGCCGCGGTGTCGTCGACCGGAGGCTCGTAGTCGGCAGCGCGCGTCGGCCGGATCGCCTCCCGGGCCAGCGCGATCGCTCCCGGGTCGGCCTGCTGGGTCGCGGGCGGCTCCGGTGGGCCCGGCTGGTCGGGGGGCGGCGGCTCAGCGGCCCAGTCGGGCGGTGGCGCCTGCTCGTTCCAGGAGGCCTCCGGCGGCTGCTGCGGGTGGGTGGGCTCGCGGGGTTCGGTCGGCTGCGGCGGAGGCGGTGCCTGTCGCTGCGGGGCAGGCTGGCCGCCACCGGCGACGATCGCCTCGATCTTGGGCTGGATGCCGATCACGTTGACCAGCGCCTGCCCGAGGACCGGCTCGTGCCCGCCGGTCGCGAACCGGTCGCGGAGACCGGGCGAGGCGAACCCGAGGGTGAGGATGCCGTCGCGGAAGTCGACCACCTGGGCGTTCTGGCCCACCAGCGACCAGGTCGCCCGACGCAGGCCCTTGGTCTGGGCGATCACGTCGTCCCACAGTCGGCGGATGTCCACGTTGCCCATGCCCCCCGGCTGCGGCGCCTGGGGTCGCGGCTGGGCCTGCGGCTCCGGGGCAGGCGGGGCCGGTGCCTGCTGCGGAGGCAGCTCCGCGGCCGGGGCGGGGGCGGGCTCAGCGGAAGGCTCGGGAGCTGGGGCGTACGCCTGGGGCTCGGGCTGTGCTTGCGGCTGTGCCGGAGCGACCGTCTCATGGCCCGGCGCACCGACGGACGGCTTGAGCACCGGCCGGTCCTGCGCGGGAGCGGCTGCCACCGGCGGCGCGGTCACCGTCGGCGTACCGCTGATCTCGATCCGCCTTTCCAGACGGTCGAGCCGGGCGGCGAGGCCGTCGGCACCGTCGGCCGCGGGCAGCAGCACCCGGGCACAGATCAGCTCGAGCAGCAGTCGGGGCGCGGTGGCGCCGCGCATCTCGGTCAGACCCGTCGCGACGGCGTCCGCGGCGCGGGAGAGGTCGTGCGGCCCGAAGCGTCCGGCCTGGGCGACCAGTCGCTCGCCACCGTCCTCGGAGACGTCGATGAGACCGGTCGCAGGCGCGTCCGGGACCGCCTTGACGATGACCAGGTCGCGCAGCCGCCGCAGCAGGTCCTCGGTGAACCGCCGCGGGTCCTGGCCGGTCTCGATGATCTTGTCGATCACGCCGAAGACGGCCGCGCCGTCATGGGCGGCGAAGGCGTCGACGACCTCGTCCAGCAGCGCGTCCGGGGTGTAGCCGAGCAGCCCCGCGGCCAGCTCGTAGGTCACCCCTTCGGGACCCGCGCCGCCGAGCAGCTGGTCCATCACCGAGAGGCTGTCGCGCATCGACCCGGCGCCCGCGCGGGCGACCAGCGGCAGCGCGGCCGGCTCGACGTTGATCCCCTCCTTCTCGCACAGCGTCGAGATGTAGTCGGAGACCAGCTTGGGCGGGAAGAGACGGAACGGATAGTGGTGGGTGCGCGACCGGATCGTCGGGATGACCTTCTCCGGCTCCGTCGTCGCGAAGATGAACCGCAGATGCTCCGGCGGCTCCTCGACGAGCTTGAGCAGCGCGTTGAAGCCCTGCGTCGAGACCATGTGGGCCTCGTCGATGATGTAGACCTTGTAGCGGCTCTTCACCGGCGCGAAGAACGCCTTCTCCCGCAGGTCACGGGCATCGTCCACACCACCGTGGGACGCCGCGTCGATCTCGATCACGTCGATGCTGCCGGGCCCGCCGCGCGCCAGGTCGCGGCACGACTCGCACTCCCCGCACGGATCGGCGATCGGCGCCTTCTCGCAGTTGAGCGCACGCGCCAGGATCCGCGCCGAGGTCGTCTTGCCACAGCCACGTGGGCCGGAGAAGAGGTACGCATGGTTGACCCGGTTGCCCGCCAGCGCATTGCGCAGCGGGCCGGTGACGTGATCCTGGCCGATGACCTCGGCAAACGTCTCCGGCCGGTAGCGGCGGTAGAGAGCTAGCGGTGCGTCCACCCCATGAACCCTAACGATCGCCACCGACAGTCGGTAGCCGCCGGGCGGCCGAGCGGCGGACGAACCCCACAAACCGCCCATTTCGTACCTGTGTCTGGGCGCGTCTGGCCCGAACCCATCGTGACGCGTTCGTGACCGCATCCGAAGCAAGCGGCCGAGTCCGGAACTAGCGTTCCTCGACCAGCCGTCATCAGAAAGGACGCTTCGATGAGCAATCCGTACGGCGCTCCACCGCCGTTCCCCGACCAGCCGTTGCCCGACGTCTACCAGCAGCAGGCGCCGGGCACGCCGCAGCAGCCCGCCCCACAGCTCCCCGCCACTCCGCGGACACTGGCAACGGCGGCGATCTGGCTGGCAGTGGCACTCACCGTTGCGGAGGTGGCCACCGCTGTCGTGTCCTATCCATCGGGGCAGGCGTCCAACGATGTCGCGACCTCGTCCGTGATCGACGACTCGACGATGCTCTGGCTGATCGGGGGGATGATCCTCTCGCTCGGGACGACCATCGTGATGATCCCGGTCTACGTCATCGGGTGCCTGTGGCTGCAGCGCAGCTACGAGCTCGCGCTCGCCCTCCGCCCGACGTACCGGATGGGGCGCAGCGTGGTCTGGGTATGGCTTGGCTGGTGGGTCCCGATCGTCAGCCTCTGGTTCCCGCTCCAGGTCGTCGACGACGTACGCACGGCGACCGCCCGGGACGAGCCCCGCCCCAGCCTCGCGATGTGGTGGCTCGCTTGGCTGGTCGCGCTGGTGGCCGGCCAGATCTCGGCCCGTGTGTTCGCGAGCGAGGAAGTCCTGTCGCACGATGCGCTCGTCATCGTCGCGATGCTGGACGCGCTCGTCGCCGTCGCCATGGTGTTCGGCTGCATCAAGTGGATCTCGATCATCCGCGGGATCACCCGCGACCAGGACGCCGCTCGCGGGTGACGACGGGAAAAGAAAAGGCCCCCCACGTACCCAACAGAGCTCGCTTATCCTTGCTGCCTTCCGGCCCTGGGGAGGTTCGACAAGATGTCGCCACATGGGGGGTTGCCGAAGAGTCTAGACGAGTCCTCGCGCCGATCCCAAAGGCGGCCCGCTGACCCTCCGCCGATTTCCCCGATGCTCACGGAGCCGCGTAGGATCCCTCACGGATCTGTCGCCTAGTGGCCTATGGCGCACGGCTGGAATCCGTGTTGGGTTAACGCCCTCGGGGGTTCGAATCCCCCCAGATCCGCCAGCAGGAAACGATGGTTGACCTGCAAGAACGCCGATCCGGACAGCGCAAGCTCCGGATCGGCGTTCTTCATTCTGTGGTCGATCGGTCCAACATCCTGACGAGCTACATCGAGCCCTTGCGCCGCGAGAACAGCGGCCGCAGGACCAGCCCGAGCCCCAGTGCGCCGCCGCCGCCGATCCCCCACCAGATCGCGTTCTCGCGGACAGCGGCAAGCGGGTCGACCTTCTCGCGGGCCATCGGGGCCTGCTCGACCTCCGGCGGCTCGGCGGCCTCCTCGACGGCGGGGCGGGTGAGCGCGTCGTAGGCGTTGACCACGCCGGCACCCCAGTAGCGGCCGCCCTGGCCCTCGACGCCCGAGGTGGTGCTGTAGAGACGGTCGATGACCTGGCTGGCACTCCAGCCCGGGTTGGTCGACCAGATCAGCGCGAGCACAGCCGAGACCTCAGCAGAGGCGAACGACGTCGAGATCGAGTCGACCCAGCACGGCTGACCGAAGAGCGTCTTCGACGGGGCTCCATACGTGGGAGCGGCTACGTCGGCGTTGGAATTGGGCAGCACTGTGAAATCGGGATCCGATGCCCAGGTGCCGGAGGCGCTGACGGTCACCACCGAGTCGTTGGCGTTGGGAAAGGCCTTGGTCGCGATGTCCCGGGAGTCCGTGTCGGTGATGATGCCGGACCAGTCCGCGGCCATCACCACGACGGCCCCCTTCTTGATGAGCGTGTCGACCGCCGTGTCCAGACCCGGCGCCGACTGAGTCGCGGGCAGACCGATGTCGACGATCAGCCCCTTCGCGTTGCCCTTGGCCAGCGAGTTGAGCTCGGCCACCATCCGCTTGGCGTCGACCGTCGACTTCTCCTGACCGACCTTGAGGACCGGGTGGTCGCTGAGCGCCGCCTTGGGCGCGATCTGGGAGATCAGGCCGGCCGCCACGGTGCCGTGATAGTCCTGCGCGCTGCGGCTGTAGCCGGAGTCGACCACGGCGATGCGGATCCCCTGGCCCTGCTTGCTCACCTTCTGAGCCTCGGCGATCCGCATGATCGCGAACGGAGCCACCCTCTCCGGCACCAGCGCGGTCTGCGTGTCCGCCTTCTGAGGGGCGCCGCCGCCGGTGTTCTTCTCGTACGCCTTGCACAGCGGGCGCTCCTCCGCTGCGTACGCAGGTCCCGGACTGCCCAGCAGAGTCAGCCCACCCACGACGGCAGCGAGCGCGACGCCCCTACGCAGCAGCGTCACTCGGACACGCACTTGCTCTCCTGAACCTCATCTGTGTTGGGCGGGCACAGTGCCAGCTCGGTCGACAGGGCAGCACCGCCGGGGAGCAGTTGCAGCCAGGTGCCAGGCACGATCGGACCGGAGTCGGTCGTCAGGCCGAGCCGCTCGACCGTGACCGGACCGTCCAGCGTGTTGACGGTGCCTCGAGCGTCGATCAGGTAGGGCACGGCGCTCTGCTTCTGGACGTCCTCGTCATTGGCGGCGTACACAAACGCTCCTCGGCCGGCGTCGACCATGGCTGCGGTGAGGTTGTCGGCCGCCGGCGGCTCGGACGACGGCCACGCTCGGTCTCCCGGCTCGACACCGAGACGTACCGTCGTCTTGTCCTCGGTCTCGAGCTTGGCGCACACACCGCCGGTGCCGGGCTCGAGCGTCGACCTCGGCCAGAAGGTGGACTCCTCCAGACGATCGCCATCGATGTTCGGCTGCGAATCCAAGGACTGCAGGTTGGCCTTGTCGCCGAAGGCGATGTCGTACACCTCGCTGGCGAAATCCTCGAGCCGCACCCAACCGGTCTCCGTCATGAGATAGTCCTTGGCCAGGTAGTGGCCCTTCGTGCCGATCGGGTACTCCTCACCCTCGACCGTTTGCCCCACCTTGGTGAAAGCGCTGCCGAAGGACGCCCCCGTCAGCGCCCCGCCCGTGGGGAAGAGGTTGACCCAGGATTGAGGCACCGTGGGAGTCGAGACCGGGTCGTCGAAGACGCGGTCGGCGTACGTTTCCGCGTCGCCTTCGATCTTGTAGCTGTACGCCTGCGTGTAGCCGTCCAGGTTCTCGCTCTCTGCGATCAGGTAGGTGCCCTCTTCGGTCTGCACCATGAAACCGGTGTCCGTGGCAGCCTTCACGTCCGGCTTCGCGGAGATGTTCAGGTACGTGCCCGCGCCGTTGGCCGTGCACGCGGTCCAGCCGGTGTTGATGAAGTCGGACTTCAGCGGCAGCTCTTCGGGGACCTTGGGACCGGAGAGGCCGATCGTTCCCTTCGGGAACTCCTTGTCGATCTCCTCCTGGTCGATGACCTTGGACTTCTTCTCCAGGTCGAGCCCGAGAATGAGCTGGGCACTGGTCAGGTTGACGACCGGGTACAGCTCCTTCTCGTTCTCGGGGCCGGTGACGACGTACCGCGCCCCGCCCTTGGTCACGATCAGGCCGGGCTGATCTGCCCAGCCCGTCGCGGGCCGGGGAGCGAGGAAGTGCGCGACGGCACCACCCGCGATGAGCAGCACCGCGAGCACGAGGCCACCGAAGACCGAGCGACCCGGTCTGGCCGGCTCGACCTCGCGCCCACCGGGGGCACCGGAGAGGAACGCGGAGACGAGACGGCGGCGGCTGAAGGCGTGCGCCTCGACGAGGTCCTTCTTGCTGGCCATCAGAAACCAGCCACCGCGGCGCCGAAGAGGCCCGAGGCGAGCACCATCAGCGGCAGCATCGCGAGCAGGCTGATCGTCTCGGCGACGTCGGCGAGCCGACCACGTCGGATCGAACCGACGTCGGGAACGAGCGTCAGCACCAGGAGTACGCCACCCGCGGCCGCCAGCACGACGGCGGTCGTCGGCCGCCACGACTCGTGGTAGACCAGCAGCGCCGAACCGATCGCGAGCAGGCCGGCGATCCCGGAGGCGAGACCGACGAGCACCTCCGAACCCGTCCGGTACTGCCGCGTACGCAGCATCAGCACGACACACGCGGCCAGAGCCAGCAGCGTGCCGAAGAGCCCGAGGCGGACCACGAACGGCGCGGTCAGCACGACCAGGACGCCGACGGAGAGCGAGATCGCGACCAGGATCTCGTGGGCGACCTTGGCATCGACCCGGACCTGGTCCTGGCGGATCTCGTCCGGGTCGAGGTTGATGTCCTCGTCGGAGTAGAGCTGGGGTACGTCGGTCTTGGTCGTGCTCAGGGCAAGCCACGGGAAGAAGCTGCCGGCCAGCACCACGACGACCAGCACGATCCCGAGCACCACACCGGCCTTCCAACCGGTCGCGCTCAGCAGCAGACCGGCCACCAGGAACACACCGCCGACGAGCGCACCCGGCATCGCCAGCATCCGGGCCTCGCCCAGGCCGAGGAAGCCGACCGCGGAGACGAGCATCGCGCCCGCACCGGCGAACGCCAGCGGCATCCCGACGCCGCCGTCGAGACCGAGCGCGCCGGCACCGATCAGGAAGCCGGCGACGGCGCCATAGACCTCGCCGATCCAGACCGCGGCGATCGCGGCGTCGTTCTCGGCCTCGAGGCGGGAGAGCACGATCGCGCCGCCGGCGAGGACGATGCCGATCACCGCAGCGGCGACGCCCGCGAGCATCGACGGCGCCTGGGTCCACAGGGCACCGGCGCCGAGGAGCAGCAGGAGCGCGGCAGCCAGCAGTGACGTACGTCGTCCTGCTTCCGGCTTCCAGGGAGCCATCTCGCTCTCGACGACATCGGTCATCGCCTCGACCACGTCGTCGTAGACCCGCGGCGGCTTGTCGTCGATCCCGGCGCTCACGGTGAGCACGCCGCCGTCCTCGACACCCTGCGGGATCAGACCGAGGTCACCGGCGAGCTTGCGGCCGTCGGCGAGCACGATGCGGTAGCCGGCGTACGCCGTCTGCGGGTCGAGCAACCCGACGCTTCGGGCGAGCTCGGGCACGAGCTCCGCCACGGGCACCGAGCCCGGCAGCACCAGATCCATCCGACGAGTGCCGGAGGCGACCGTGACCCGGACCAGCCCCGTGGGCGCCACCTGCGCCTGCGTCATTTCACGAACTCCTCGCGTCGTGCCTGTGCCCGAGACGAAACCGACCGAATGTCCCGAGATGTGGACCTGCATCGCGCCCGCCGAATCAGATGACGAGCGTCAGCGCTGACTTTGCCATAAATCCAACGACGAGGGGACCGGCGCCCTGCACCGGTCCCCTCGTGTTGTCTGTGTGCTGAAGAACTCAGCCGCCGAGGCCGGCGGCACCGCGCTGGTCGGCGCGGTGCATGTCGGCGTTGGCCTCGTTGACGAACTTGCTGCCCCGGTCCAGAGCCATGCCGAGCTCTCGGATGCTCTGGTTCCACTTGGCCTGCGCCCGGTTGTAGGCGTCGGCCGCCTGGCCGGTGAAGTTCTCCTGGAGACCCAGGATGTGCTGCTCGAGCGCGTCGAGCTCGCGGTCCATGTCCGCCACGCCCTTGAGCAGGACGTCGGTGATGGAGCCCATCTTTCCGTGGTTTACGACAATCTCTTCACCCATGATCAGTTCCTTTCAGTCCGTTGCGATCTCAGAAGGAGAACTTCGTGCTCTCGATCTGGCTGACGACGCTGCTGCTCTGCCCAGCGACGTCCTCGTCGGCCGAGGAGCCGAGCCTGCGGGCGTTCTCAAGGCCCGCGGTGAGCTCGTCGAGCGCGTTGGTGATCTCGCGGGACTTCTCGTTGTAGGTGTTCATGAGCTGCTGGAACGCGGTGCCGCCGGCACCCTTCCAGCCGCTGGCACCCTCGGCCTGAGCCTCGGAGACCGTGCGGGCGTTGACGCTCTGCAGCTTGCCCTTGGTCTCGTTGATGAAGTTGACGGCGGTGTTGATCGCCTGTCCTTGCTTGATCTCACTGCTCATGGTGCTGTCCTTCCACCGGCGGAACCGGTCTTCCTAGGTTTGATACCTGTCGGAGCCCGGCTCCCGATGGGCTCCCCCGAGGTCCGGACAATGTGTTCTTACCCCGTCTCCGGAGTTCTAAACACGAATCTCTGAACTTTTTTCAACCGTGCTGTCTAACCGTTGAAACCCGATTCCCACAGGTGACGGAAGAAGCCTGAGGAAACCACGAACGAGGCGATGACGGCGGCGCCGCACAGTGACTCCGACCAGTCGGCCCGAGCCGCCCACTTCGCCGAGCGCCACCCCCGGCCGGTCGCGATCGCCGCGATGATCACGGCGAACCCGATCACCACGACGCCCAGACCGAACCAGGAGACCAGCTCCGGGTCGACCCAGCCTACGAAGGCACGGACCCCGACCGCCAGCGCAATAACCCCGGCCACCCGGAGTACGCCGCGGGGCAGCCAGTAGCGGTAGCTGCGCGCCGACAGCAGGATCACGAAAGCACCGGCCAGCATGATCAACCAGCCGCCGACCCGGTCCACGTCGGCGGTCGCGGTCGCCACCAGCGCCGGCCCGCTGACCACGACGACACCGAGGATCGCCCACGAGGCGGCTGCCAGCGTGCGGGCGCCGCGCTCGGCCACCTCGGTGACCTCGTCGAACGGGACGGTCGCCTTGCCGGAGGTGGTCCGGGCCCGTGCCGACCAGGCGGTCACCGACAGCTTGGAGACATCGAGGAGATAGGAGTCGGGGACGTCGACGGCGTAGGACGGGACGATCCGGGCCGCGAGCGCGGCAGCGGCGAACAGGATCGACCACGGCACCTGCGGCGAGGTGCCGAGCAGGGCGCACAGCGCGGTCACCACGAAGACCGCGACCCCGGTCAAGGTCCAGACCTTGAGGGCGGCATCGACGGTGTCGACCAGCGAGCGCGAGACGGTGGCGATGACCGCGGCAGCCAGTCCGGCCACGCCGACAGCCAGCGGCAGCGTCTCCGGTTCGGGAGTGACGGTGGTGACGAACGCGGCGCCTGCGGCGAATGCCGGGGCGGCGATCGCCCGACGGGCTGCGTACGGCCCGCCTGGGAGGATCCCGACCAGGGCGCCGATCCCGAGGAGGCCGGCGATGGCCAGCCGCTGCCAGCCGTCGGCCTGGGCGCCGAATCCCGACGCCGCGACCGCCAGCAGGGTGGCGAGGCCGACCCAGTAGAAGGAGAAGCTGCCCGCGCGGATCGGCTCCGCGGTCTCGACGACCTCACGTCGTGCGTAGGCCTGCGTGGGCGGCGAGTCCGCTGCGAGCAGGGCGCCCGAAGTGATGCCGCGAGACGCGAGCGAGGCGTCCGGCTGGATCTTCTCGCCACGCCGGTCGCGCAGTACCGGCGCCGCGGGGAGGCCCACCGCGGTGGCGTACTCCCGGGCCAGGTCCGAGGCGTGCGCATCGGACGGAACCACGATGTCGACCACTCCGGCGGTGCCGTGAACCGTGATCGCCAGGCCGCCTGCTGCGAGCGCCGGCTGAACGGCATCGGCCGTCTGAGTGGGCATGACACCTCCCGGATGCGTGATGACCCTGTGACAGAGTTCCACATCGGAAGCTCCCACCGCCCGTTTTACCCGACCGGCACGGTAAAGGGTAGTAGCTGGGGTGTGGGCACTCTAAGATCCAGACCACCTGCGGCATCCGGGCCCGCGGGGCACTGAACCAGTCTCAGGGGGACACGTGACCATCGCTGCGACAGCCGGCGGTACCCGCACGGAGGAGCCGGAGGTCCCCGAGGGGGAGCTCTCACTCAACGCTCCGCCGGCTATCGAAGAGGGCGAGGGTGTCGGCGGCGTACTGATGAACGCCATCCCGATGCTCGGCAGTCTCGGTTCGATCGTGCTGGTCGCCACGATGCAGCCCGCGGGCGGCGCCGGTGGGGGTGCTCCGATCCAGAAATACCTCGCCGCGGGCATGTTCCTCTTCGCGACCCTCGGCTTCATCTTCGTGCAGATCGACCGGCAGCGGAAGCAGAAGCAGAAGCAGGTCGGCGGGCAGCGCACCGACTATCTGCGCTACCTGGCCGGCATCCGGCAGTCGGCACGCAGGGCCGGTGAGCAGCAGCGCAAGGCGCTGACCTGGCACTACCCCGCGCCGTCCTCGTTGCCGGCGATCGCCGAGGAGCGCAGCCGGCTGTGGGAGCGCCCGAACACCCACAAGCGCTACCTCGACGTCCGCTACGGCGTCGCGCACCAGCCCCTGGCGCTGACCCTGGTCCCGCCCCAGCAGACCCCGATCGACCAGGTCGACCCGGCCTCCGCGAGTGCGCTGCACCGGCTGCTGACGGTCCACCGGGTCCAGCCCGACCTGCCGGCGGCGACCAACCTGCGCGGGTTCGACAAGATGGAGATCTGCGGCAACGAGGACCAGGCCCGGGCGCTCGCCCGGGCTCTGATCTGCGGGATGACGGCCTTCCACTCACCGGAGCAGCTGATCGTCGCCGTGCTCACCTCCGAGCGCAACCTCGCCGAGTGGGACTGGGTCAAGTGGCTTCCCCACGCGCAGAGCGGTCGCGAGGTCGACGCCGTCGGGCCCCGCCGCATGGTGGTCACCAACATCAACGACCTCGCCGCGCTCCTCCCGACCGAGGTCGGCGAGCGCGCCCGCTGGGGGACCGACGACCGGATCCCATCCCCCCAGGTCGTGGTCATCGTCGACGGCGGCTCCGTCCCGCCGGGCAACCACGTGCTCCCCGACGACGGCATCCAGGGCGTCACCGTCATCGACCTGCCGACCCACTGGGACGAGCTCTTCGACTCCAGCCGCGTGCGGTTCCTGATCGACGACGAGGAGCCCGACGAGAACAACACCGTCCCCGGCTACCAGGTCCGCGTACGCATGGACCCGGTCCGCCTGCGCGTGGACCAGATGAGCATGGCGGACGCCGAGGCCTACGCCCGTCGCCTGACCCCGCTCTACACGGTCGCCCCGGAGGGTTCCGACGCGGCCGCCGAGACTCCGCAGGACACCGAGATCGCGGCGCCGAAGGACTACATGGCGCTGCTCGGTCTGGGCGACGTACGCTCCTTCGACCCCGACGTCGCCTGGCGTCCCCGCGCCAACCGCGACCGGCTGCGCGTGCCGGTCGGTGTCGGCGAGGCCGGGCAGCAGATCTACATGGACATCAAGGAGTCGGCCCAGCAGGGTATGGGGCCGCACGGCCTCGTCATCGGTGCGACCGGTTCCGGTAAGTCGGAGTTCCTCCGCACCCTCGTCCTCGGCCTGGTCCTCACCCACCCGCCGGAGGTACTCAACCTGGTGCTGGTCGACTTCAAGGGTGGTGCGACCTTCGCCGGGATGGCGGGCATGCCGCACGTCTCCGCGGTGATCACCAACCTCGAGGGCGAGCTCACCCTGGTCGACCGTATGCAGGACGCGCTCTCCGGGGAGATGACCCGCCGCCAGGAGCTCCTGCGCGAGGCCGGCAACTTCTCCTCGCTGAAGGACTACGAGAAGGCCCGTACGCAGGACCCGTCGATGGATCCGCTGCCGTCGCTGTTCATCGTGGTCGACGAGTTCTCCGAGATGCTCTCGGCCAAGCCCGAGTTCATCGACCTGTTCGTCGCGATCGGTCGTCTGGGCCGATCCCTCGGCATCCACCTGCTGCTCGCCTCGCAGCGCCTCGAGGAGGGCCGCCTGCGCGGGCTCGACTCGCACCTCTCCTACCGCGTCGGCCTGCGTACGTTCTCCGCGCAGGAGTCGCGGACCGTGCTCGGTGTGCCGGACGCCTACGAGCTCCCGGCGGTCCCCGGCCTCGGTTACCTGAAGCCCGACCCGACCAACATGCAGCGGTTCCGGGCGGCGTACGTCTCCGGGCCGCCGGCCGCAGGCTCACGGATCCGCCGCGACGAGGGCGGCAAGCTGCAGGGCATCTTCCCGTTCTCGATCGCCGAGGTGAAGCAGCTGGCGGCACCCGTCGAGGAGGAGGAGCGTCCGGCCGCGCCGGTCGTGGGCGCGGACGGCGTCGAGAAGTCGATGCTCGACATCGCGGTCGAACGGATGACCGGCCACGGCACCCCCGCCCACCAGGTCTGGCTGCCGCCGCTCGACATCCCCGACACGCTCGACTCGCTGATGCCCGACCTGACGACCTCGCCCGAGCTCGGCCTGCACTCGCCGGCCTGGAAGCGGCTCGGCGGGCTGGTCGTGCCGCTCGGCATCGTCGACAAGCCGCGCGAGCAGCTGCGTGACACCCTCACCGTCGATCTGCGCGGGGCCGCCGGTCACGTCGCGGTCATCGGTGCGCCGCGCACCGGTAAGTCGACCACGCTCCGCACCATCGTCACGTCCATGTCGCTGACCATGACGCCCCACGAGGTGCAGTTCTTCGTGCTCGACTTCGGTGGCGGTACGTTCGCGCCGCTGGCCAAGCTCCCGCACGTCTCCGGTGTCGGCACCCGTTCCGAGCCGGACGTCGTACGCCGTGTGCTGGCCGAGATCTCCGGCATCATCGACCGCCGCGAGGCTTACTTCCGGGCGCAGGGGATCGACTCGATCGAGACCTACCGCACCCGCCGCGCCCGTGGCCAGGCCGACGACGGCTGGGGCGACGTCTTCCTCGTCATCGACGGCTGGGGCACGCTGCGCGCCGACTTCGACGACCTCGAGTACGCCATCCAGGAGATCGCTCCCCGTGGCCTGACCTTCGGTGTCCACATCGTCGCGTCGGCGGGCCGCTGGGCCGAGTTCCGCTCCTCGATGCGCGACGTCTTCGGCACCAAGCTCGAGCTGCGGCTCGGTGACCCGATGGACTCCGAGCTCGACCGCAAGCTGGCCGCCCTGGTGCCGACCGGGCGCCCGGGCCGAGGCATCGTGAAGGAGAAGCTCCACTTCCTCAGCGCGCTGCCCCGGATGGACGGCGACGGCTCCGCGGCGACGCTGGGCGACGGTGTCGACGACCTGATCTCCCGGGTGTCGGCCGCCTGGCAGGGGCCTGCCGGCCCGAAGCTGCGGCTGCTGCCGGAGAAGATCACGATCGAGCGGATCCGCGAGCAGGCCGGCGTCACCGACGAGCAGCCCGGCAAGCGCATCCTCCTGGGCATCAACGAGAAAGAGCTGGCCCCGGTCGGTCTCAACCCCGACACCGAGCCGCACCTGCTCGTCTTCGGTGACGGTCAGTCCGGCAAGTCCACCCTCCTTCGCAACATCGCCCGCGAGATCATGCGGACGCATTCGCCGAAGGAGGCCCAGATCGCCGTGGTCGACTACCGGCGCTCGATGCTCGGCGAGATCCCCGACGACTACCTGGTCAGCTACCTCACCTCGGCGACCCAGGCGACGCCGGCGCTGAGCGATCTGGCGGCCTACCTGTCGAAGCGGATCCCGGGCCCCGATGTCACGCCCGAGCAGCTGCGCAACCGGTCCTGGTGGACGGGGGCGGACCTGTTCCTGCTGGTCGACGACTACGACCTGGTCTCGACTCAGCAGGGATCGCCGGTCTCTCCCCTGCAGCCGCTGATGGCTCAGGCACGCGACGTCGGCCTCCACGTGATCATCGCCCGCCGCTCGGGTGGCGCTTCGCGGTCGCTCTACGAGTCGGTCATCCAGTCGATGCGCGACCTGGCAATGCCCGGCCTGCTGCTCTCCGGCAACCCGGACGAGGGCCCGCTCATCGGCAACATGAAGCCGGTCCCGACCGTTCCGGGCCGTGGCCGCCTGGTCACCCGCGACCGCGGTGTCGAGGTCGTCCAGCTGGGGTGGAGCGAGTCCTCGGTGTAGTTCGCTCGCCTGTCTGAACGACGGAACGGCCCGCGATCTGATCCAGGTCGCGGGCCATTCCGTCTAAAGGGTCCCGGTCCCGTTGTTGTTGGAGGCCTTACGCAACGGAGGGTGGGTCTGGAACTGGTCCGCGCCGGGCATCTCCCACGTCTCGACAGTGAACGCGTCCTTGCCGGAGATCAGGACCGACGCCTTGTTCAGGTACTTGTAGTCCCCGTCGCTAGAGCGCAACGGGTTGACCAGGTCGTCCTTGCCGTCACCGTTGACGTCGGCCGTCGCGGGGATCTGCGACCCACTGACGGTGTCGTCGTTCGTGACCGGGTCGTCGATGTCCCATGACGGCTCGTGGACGAACTTCGTGCCCTTGGCGTCGTAGGAGTAGACCCGGAGAGCCCACTTCTGGTCCACGATCTCCTGGGTGATCAGCTCGTCCTTCCCGTCACCGGTGACGTCGGCGATGATCGCCGACCCCGCGGACCTGTCACCGTCGGGTCCGGGCACCTCGAGCTCGGTCTTGATGAGCTTCGAGCCGTTGCTCATCAGCAAATCGGTTGCGATCGGCGACCTCTCCCTGGCGCCCGCGATGATGTCTGCTCGCTTGTCGCCATCGAAGTCACCGACGTCGAAGTTGACGTCGAACGTGGTGCCGTTCCAGGGACCGGTGTACCAGTCGGTGCTCCTCCCCCACGTGTTGTCTGCCTGGCTCGCCATGACCGTGACGTGGATCTGGAGATCCTTGAGCTTGCCGAGCTCGTCGTCATCCGCCGGCAACTTGGTCCCGTTGCCGACAGAGATCATGCTGATGTCGTCGCGTCCGTCGCCGTTGAAGTCGGCGCAGAACATCGCCAGGCGCTTGCCCGAGGCCGGCACCTGGATGGAGCCGTCCGGCTGATCCTTGGCGTTGGACTCGACGCTGAACGTCGATCCGACGCCGGACACCTGAACCACGTCGACCCGCCCATCGGCGTCCAGGTCGCCCAGCAGGTTGCCGAACCTGAGGCCCTTGCCGGAGCCGGTCTTGAACCCCTTGCCGGTCGAGGCGAACAGCGTGGCGGCGTTGCTGTCCCAGTTGTAGTTGATGTCGCCGAAAGGGGCACCGAGGACGAGGTCACCCAAGCGGTCTCCGTCGATGTCTCCACGCACCGCCGGCTTGGGCTTCACCGGGGTGTTCTCTGTGGTGGTGAGGGTGATCCCCAGAGCAGCTCCACCCGCGACGACGACCGCAGCCGCGGCGCCCGCCGCGACCCACCATTTGGTCTTGGCGCGCTTGAGCGTGACGGTGGCGCCGGAGGCGAACCCCATCTGGCGCCCCGCCATGGCCGCGAACCGGTCCCTGACCCGAACGGCGTCGCTGGACCGTTGAGCCGGGTCCTTCATGAGCAGGCCGCCCTGGCCGGAGAGCAGATCGTTCGCCTGCAGGGTGAAGTCGTCGCGTCCGGCCAGCGTGGGGATCGGCTGAGAGCTGTGGGCCATCGCCGTCTCGACGTCGTTCGCCCCGGTGAAGGGCACCTCGCCGGTGACCAGCTCGTAGAACAGGCAACCCAGCGAGTAGAGATCGCTCGCCGGGCTGGCCGGCGCACCCATCGCGCGCTCGGGAGCCAGATAGTCCCAGGCACCCGAGTGGAGGCCGGGACGGGCCGTCGCGGAGTCGTCGGCACGTGCCGCCGCGAAGTCGGAGAGATAGGCGTACGGCGGGCTGTTGCCGTCACGCAGCAGGATGTTCGACGGCTTCACGTCGCTGTGCACGACGCCGACCTCCGGCGAGTGGATCGCGGCCAGGCCGTCGGCGACCTGGGCACAGATGTCGGCGGCCACCGGTCCGGGGAACCGGCCATGAGCCTTCAGCAGCGAGCCCAGGTCGCCACCATCGGCGTACTGCGAGACCAGATAGGGCGCTCCGTCGTTGGTCCGGCCATTGGTGTAGACGCCCAGGATGTGGGGAGAGTCGAGCTTGGCCATCAGCGTGGCCTGCTTGTCGAACCGGGACACGAACTCCGGGTCGCGGGCGCTCCGCCCGAGGAGCACCTTGATGGCGACCGCTCGATTGAGGCGGGTGTCGGTGGCCTTGTAGACGACCGCGCTGTCGTTGGAGGCCACCTGCTGCTCGAGTCGGTAGGGGCCGATCATCCCGGGGGTGTCCTGGGGCGCTGACGCGGGCGCCGGACCAGGCTTGGGTGGCGTCGGGGTGAGCGTGGGTGGGGGCGGAGGAGGCGGGGTGGACCGTCCCGGCGCCTGCGTCGACGGCGGTGGCGGTGGGGGCGGCGGCGTACCGGTGGGGCCACTGGGTCGAGCGATCCGGGGCCGGATCGTGGTCTTGTCGGGGTCGTCGACGGCCGGGCGCTCGAAGGAGGGCTCGGGCCCGCGCGGGGTGTTGTCGGGGATTCCGGTGGAATCGCTCATCCGATGGTTCCTCCCATGAGGTTGTAGCGACGTACGTCATCGGGCGACGACTTCCACGTCGCCAGCTCGTGGCCCTGGAACGAGCCCTCCTTCGCGGCGAGAGCCACATAGAACGCGTACGGGCCGTCGCTGGTGTCCTGAGAAACCGCGATGACGTCGGTCAGTCCGTCCCCGTTCACGTCCGCAAGGGTCACCGGATACCTGCTGGTGGTCTCGAGGGTGTTGCGGGGCTTGTGGAGCTTCCCGCGAGTGGCGAGTGAGAACTCGGTCAGGTCGTCGCTGAAGGTTCCGACCGTGATCGTCTGCCCCTCGCCTCGGCCGGACTCTGCGGCGACGATCTCGTCCCGGCCGTCGCCGTTGAGGTCGCCAGCGACGAAAGAACTGATTCCCTGGTGCTTGAAGGGGAACGATTTGGCCGCGGCAACGCCGGCGCCATCCCCTTGGTAGAGGTCCAGCTCCGAGGTCCCACCGGTGAGTGTCATGTTCTCAGGGGAACCTGGAGCTCGCTTCAGTACCACCAGGTCAGCCTTCTTGTCGCCGGTGAACTCACCGACCACGACCTGTTCCCTGTCTTCAGCCGGGTAGGCCGCGAACCGCGTCGGCTCCGCAAACCCCGACCCCGTGCCGCGATAGACCCAGACGGCACCGTCCCCGACCGTTCTGCCATGCTTGTCCAGGTCAGGGTCCGGGTTGCCGAAGCTCGTGGTCATGTACAGATCGGCGACACCGTCACCGTCGAAGTCATCGGCGCCCAGGTCGTAGTAGAACGTCGACCCGGCCATCTTCTTGCCCTGCTCCACGACCCCCGCGGGCGCTTTGAGCGATCCCTCCAGATCACCGTGGATGGTGAAGCCCTTCTCGCTCCGCACGAAGGTGACGAACGAGTTCTTTCCCTCACCGGTGAAGTCGGCGCAGAGCGGAAACACCTCGCTTCCATCGTTGTCCTCGGGAAGCGCAGGGTCGTCGTACGTCACCGGCTTCGACGGGGTCAGGGTGCGGCCGTCCGACTTCCAGGTGACCACGTCGACACCCTTCCCGTCGGGGTTCTGGACGTTGGTGACCACGTCACCGAACTTGTCACCGTTCACATCCGCGTACGCAGCACCCTTGACGGTCGGGACGATGGGCTCGGGGCCGTCCTCGACCCAGGGCTGGGTGATCGCGAGTGCTCCACCGACCCCGAGGGCGGCCACGCCGACCATCGCCGCGCCGACCCGGAGCGGGGTGATCCTGGACGGTCGGGCCTGCTCCTCGATCAGGATGGCCTCGGCCTCGGTGGGCGGCCTGATCGCGGAGACGAGGACGGGCATCGGGTTCGGGTCCGTCATCGACGGAGCCGGCCGGAGCTGCGGCGGAGAGGTGATCTCCCGCAGCTTCAGCAGGTCGTCCTTGAAGGCCGCCGCGCTCTGGTAGCGGCTCCGCGGGTCCTTGGCCATCGACAGCTGCAGGATCCGGTTCGCCGTCCGGGTCCACTCGTCGTCGCCGAGGAACTGCGGGATCGGCGCGCTCTGGTGGGCCATCGCGACCTGGACAGCCGCGCCCGAGTAGGGGATCTTGCCGGTCAACGTGAACCAGAGCATGCAGCCGGCGGCGTAGATGTCGCGCGTCGGCGCCGGCTTGATCGGCCGGCCCTGCGCGTCGCGGTCGTCGCGGACGTACTCGGGGGCCAGGTAGTTCCAGGTGCCGGTGATCCCTCCGGCGGGCGAGTCCGACGAGGAGGTCGCGATGCCGAAGTCGCACAGGAACGCGAACGGATCGAGCGGGCTCTCCGGGTTGCGGACCAGTACGTTCGACGGCTTCACGTCCTGGTGGATGATGCCGACCTGGTGGGCGTCGTGGAGCGCCCCCGCCACCTGGGCGTTGATCAGGCACGCCAGGTGCGGCGCCAACGGTCCCTTCGAACGTACGAGGCCGGTCACGTCGCCACCCTTGATGAACTGGGTGACGATGAACGGGCTGCCCTGCTGCTCGCCGATGTCGTAGATCGCGATGATGTGGGGCGACCTGATCTGCGCGAGGGTCTGCCCCTCGCGGATGAACATGTCGATGAACTGGCGGTCGGCGAGGTGGGCGTGCACCATCTTCAAGGCCACCTGGCGCTCGAGTCTGGTGTCGAAGGCGTCGTAGACCACGCCCATCCCACCCTCGCCGAGAATGCGATCCAGGCGGTAGTGGCCGAACACTGCCCCGGGATGAAGCGTCGTCATGCCCGCACCCTATTCAAGGGTTGTGGCGACCAACCACTCCAAAATTCGAAAAGTCGCCTACTTCTTGGTCGGCGACCACTCGACGATGGTCGAGACGAGCGGCGCGACCTGACCCGACCGCGGGCGTACGCTGTCGACCTTCTTGTCGATCACCGTCACCGTCGGGTTCATCACGATCGGCACCACGATCGAGTCCCTGACCAGCGACTTCTCGATCTCGACGCGTACGTCGCGGGCCTCGTAGGGGTCGGCGGTCCGGGCCAGCTCGCTGATCAGGCGGTCGCGTTCACGGTCGCCTCCTCCGGTCGCGTTCCGGCTGCCCTTCGTGCCCCACTGTGCCGAGATCTCCTCCGGCGTCTGCGGGATCGGGATCCGGGCGAGGACGGCGTCCCACCTGTTGCCGGACAGCAGCTTGTCGGCCGAGGAGACGCCACAGTCGGCGGTGGACCAGCCCTCGTCGTCGACGGCGTTCGCGATCGTGTCGTAGGCGCCCGAGGCGAACGCGCTCGACTTGTCGTAGGAGATGCAGACCCGGGCGCCAGGCGGAGCCTTGGCGTCCTCGGAGGCTCGGAACTTCGTGGAGAACCCGGAGTCCTCGGTCGCGATCTGGTAGCCCTCGCCGCCCGGCGGGAACAGGACGACATCGGTGGCTTCGTACGCCTCGGCCCAGTCGCCCGCGCCACCCTCGGAGATGTCTCCGCGGGGCACGGCGCGCAGATAGGCGGTGCGCGTCTCCTTGCGCTTGAACACGCCACGGTCGGTGCGGAGGGTCAGCGCCCACATGGTGCCGTCGTTGGCGGTCGCCACGCCGTAGTCGCGGCGCTCGAGGTCGCGCACCTGCTTCCGGTTGCCCTTCGTCGGGGCGACCTGGACGACGTCGACCTTCTCCCCCAGGCTGTTCAGCGCATCGGGGCCGGCCGGGGTGAGGCGTACCTGCTCGTAGGTCGGCTTCGCCTCGCCCGCGTATTCGGGGTTGGCCTCGAGGTCGACCTCCTGGCCGGCCTCTCCGGTCGAGATCTTCGAGATCTTGTAGGGCCCGCTGGAGAGCAGTGCGTCCTCGGACGCCTTGCCGTCCTCGGCGACCGTGAAGGTCGACTTCCACGCCTCCGCGATCTTGGTGAGCTTCGCGGTGTCGGACTCCTCGATCGCGGTCTCGACGACCTCCTTGGCCTCGATCGGGTCCTCGATCTTCAGCGCCTTCTGCCCGACGACGTGCGCCGGCACGGCGACGTCCAGGGCCGTACGCCAGTCGACCACCGGCACCACGAGCGGCACCTCGATGGCGCGCGCACCCTCGTCGACCTCGGGGATGTAGGCGCTCTTGGTCAGACCCGTCGGCACCCCACCGAAGTCGACGTTGCCGTCGGGGCTCCCCTCCTTCGGAGTGCGGAAGTAACCCGAGCTCGCCGCCCAGGCGAGCATGAGGTCGGCCGTGTCGATCGGCACCCCGTCGGACCATGTGGGCTTGGCCAGGTCGTAGCGGACCCGGGGCTGGTCGCCACCCTCCATGGTGACCTTGCCGAAGGTCTCGTCCATCTCGACGCTGTCGTCGACCAGGGTGCCGAAGGCCCCGCGGGTCACCGAGGCGATGTCGAGGTTCCCGTCGGTCACGCTCGCCGCGTTCGCCGGGTTGGTGCTGGTCAGAGACCCCGTCCACGCGACGGTGACCTCCGTCCCCTCCTCCACCGACGCCGGCAGATCACCCGAGCAGGCCGTGGCAACGAGCGCCAGACTGGCAACCGAAACGAGCCCTATGCGACGACGTGCCCCAGGATGCACCTTCAAGTCCCCTCTCCGAGACAACGGACGCCCAGATCCTAACGAGCCCCGGCGGAGACCTGCTACCGACGTAGCCGGTCCCCGCCGGGCAGGATGCCGAGACTCAGCTGGCGGGGATCTCCACCTGCTCGGTGAACTCGGCGATGGTCTTGTCCGAGCCGATCACCTTCGCGCCGTCGCGCTCGTACTCGACCAGGTACGTGTCGGCCTTCTCCTCCACCCGGAAGGCGATCCAGCCGGTGTGCTCGCCGCCGTCGCGCCGCTGCACGTCCTCGAGCGGCGTACGCTTCGCAGCGGTCAGCTCCTCGGTCATCAGACGGGTGTCAGCGCTCTCGAAGTCGGCGCCCTTGTCCCAGGAGATCTCGAAGTTCCCGTCCGAGATCCGGCCGCCGTACTCCTTGCCGGGCTTGATCTTCACCTGGAGCAGCACGACCTCGCCGCCGTCGGCGATGAGGTCAGCCTCCTCCGTCGACGGGAAGTCACGAACGGCCGAGACGATCTCGATCGTGTCGCCCATCTCGGGGTCCTCGAGCGTCTTCCCGATCTTCACCTCCGCCTCGGCGGCGGCCGGCGCGGCGGACGGCGACTCGGACGCCGGCGCGCTGGACTCGACCTCGACCGCCGCGTCAGCGTCGGCACCGGTGTCGTCGGAGCCGCATCCGGTCAGGGTGAGCGCGAGGCCGAGGCTGAGCCCGGCGGCAGCCAGTCGGCAGGTCCGGACGGTGGTGCGAGTACGCATGAAGAAACCTTTCAACAGTGAATGTTCCCGAGATCGAGAGGTACGCGCGTCACCCTGGCAACCCGAACCCGTCTGGTCGCGCTTTACTTCGGCGTGTCGCGCGGTGATCCCTCTGACATCACCCGACCTGCTTGTCGCTCGCGTCGAACTCGCGCCATCCGACGTGGCGATACTCCAGAACCCGCCGCCATTCCCGCTCGTCCAACCCGTCGAGCTCGGACCAGTAGCCCAGCGGCATCTCCCGAAGCCGGATCCGGTCTCCTTCGTCCACCTCGACCAGCCGACGTTGGATGAGGATCTCCAGGAGCCTGTCGCGCGCCTTGCTTGCCCGCACCCGCCGGCCCGAACCGCGTGGCCCGCGCGGCGGCGGCTTCCGGCTCTTCGCGCCGCCCTCGGGCTTGGAGACCAGCTCGAGAACCAGACGTGCGGTTCCGAGAATCGCGGCGACAAGCGCCAGCGCACTCAGCCAAGGCATCTCGGGAAGGTCGAGGACCAGAAGCAAGACGTACGCTGCGACCGCGCCGATCGCGGGGACAGCCGCTGTCGCCACCCCGTAGGCACTTCGCCGGCGCGTCTCCCACCACGTGGAGAGCCCCAAGCCGGCCATGAGGATCGCGAGCCCGAAGGCGACGCGGGCCAGCCACAGCAGTCCCTCGGCGCCGGTGCTCTGCGCCGGGGCGAGCGCAACAAGGACGAGCCCGATCACGGCGGCCCCGTAGAACGGCGCAGCGATCAGAGCGAGAATCCCCACGGCGACCACACCCACGAGCTTCAGCGCGAACGTTCCCGGCAGCGGCGGGTAGTCACGATCGAGCACCGCGGCCTCCGCCTCGCCCCAGTTCAACGGCTGGGAGAACGGCGCCGTACGCGCCCAGCTGTCGACCGCCTCCCGAGCCCACACCTTCTCTGCTTCGTCGGTCTTGCGTGCCCACGCCATGAGCACCTTCGGCACCTCTGCCATCAGCTACTCGCCCTTCTTGGCGAGCCACTCCGGGTTGATCGCCAGCGCCGTGACGTAGGCGTCCTTGGTCGGGAAGTCGACGTCCTCGACGTCGATATCCAGGGCAAGGGACGGCTTCCCCGTGGCGATGTCCGTGCGTACCAGGCTCAACTCGGTCAGCTCTGTCCAGACACGATCGCTCCGACGCTTGGTGAAGCGCTTGTGCAGCTCGGTGTCGTTCGTGACCGTGTAGGCGGCATTCGACGAGTACGCCAGGACCTCCGCGTCGAGCCCGACATAGCCCTCCAGGTAGCCGACCTCACGCGCCGTGACGGGCCCGGCCTCAGGGGTCGGAAGCGGCGCGCTCCACATCGTGTTCTCGACCACCCAGACGAGCTGGTCGTCCACGACCGTCACTGCTGCCGGGGCGCCGATCTGCGAGGAGGCGTCCTTCGGATAGACGATCTCGTGGTCGACGGCCGCTTTCGCCGCCGGCGTCCCCTTCGCGGTGTTCCAGGTGCGTACGAAGTCCTGGTGGTCGTCGTTCTCCCACCCTTCGTAGACGATGCCGTCGACACACGGCGACGTGACGCCCGGACCAGTGGGCTCCAAGGTGCTCAAGATGTCCGTGCCGTCGTGCGGGTAGGCGGAGGTCAACGCCGCACGGTCCCACTGGTCCTCCGGGATCGAGTCGCTGTCCTCCTCGAACGCCTTGGTGCCGGTTCCCCTCCCCGGAGCGAACACGCGCTCACCACACACCGCCGCAGTCGAGGTCTGGCCGTACGGCGACACCCGCGTGGTCGTCTTGCCGCTCTCGCCGTCGATGTAGGTCACGAACGGATCCTTGGACGAGTCAGCGGGGCTGAAACCGACCAACGTCCCCGTCCCGACCGGCACGCGGTACCACTCATGACTCGTCTCGAGAGACTCGTCACCACTCGTGCGCTTGTGGTCGGTGAGACCGGACTCGTCGATCACATAGTCGTGCTTCGGGTCGGAGGTCGTGATCCCGTGCTCCGTCCACGAGATCCCGGCACCCTCGACCTCGTCGAGCTCGATCGCTCGGGTCTTTCCCTCGGGCGAGACCAGCACGAGATAGCTGGAGTCCTCTCCACCCTCCTGCACCCGCATCGCCAGGACCGCGTCCTCGATCGCGAAGTCCGTGGGCGGCGCACCAACGCTGCACCCCGAAACCAAGGCCGCCGTGGCCACCGTCATCGCTGCGATTCCCCGAGTCACCGGTCACATTTCCCGTCATCAGATGAGTGAAGTCGCGCCTAGGCTAACGATCCCCTGACCGCGGTCCACCGCCGACATAGCCGCGCGCCGTTGCCCGTTAGGGTGTGGCCACAGCCTCGGGCGAGCGGAGCAATCATGAGTTCAGGTGACGTCGGCGCGCTGCTGATCGGCATCGCGATGCTGATCCTCCCGACATGGCTGACGACTCAACTCGTACGCCGCTGGCGACGCCTGGCCAGCTGGACTCGCACGCAGGGGACGATCCGCCACGTCTGGAAGAAGAAGCACGATTCGTCGGCAACCGGAACGGCCTCGTCGGAGACATCCATCCACGCTCGCTACGAGTACCGCGACAGCCGCGGTATCCACCACGCCGTCGGAGCTCTGGTCGTCGCAGCGGTGATGGTCGTCGACCTCACCCGTTAGCGCTGCGCCGGCGGCGGCGCCCAGCGAAGGGTCGAGGCACACACATCGAGTGCCGTCTTCCAGCCGATGAACTTCGGGTCGGTGGCCGCCATCTCTGCCGGGCGGGCGATGGTCGCCGTCAGCTGCAGACCGCGGCGCCGGTTGGAACCCGGGACCGGGGCGACGTAGACGATCGACGTCACCACGATCGAGCCGCCCTCGATCTCCTTGCGCGCCTCACGTTCGAACCGGATGAATCGCTTGTCGCCGAACAGGGGCTTGGCGCCGTACTCTCGGATCGCGTGCGCGACGTAGGCGTCGAGGCTCTCGCCGTTCGGCGACCGACGAATCGTAGCGAACATGGTGCCGGGGACGTACGCCCTGGTCGTCGTCTCACCGGTGGCCGCGAAGTAGGCGACCACGTTCTGCTGCTTCATCAGCGTGAACGCCTGGTCCAGCTGCGTGCGGAAGGTCGCGTGCAGGTCCGGCCTGTTGGCGGCCATGCAACGTGCCTTCAGCTGGGCATCGATCGCGTCGCGATCTGTCTCGCTGGGAGCGTGCCGTTCCCAGCCGTCCAGGAGCTTCAGATAGAACTCCGGGTCCTTGGTGACGCCAAGGGCCTCTCGCAAGGAACCTCCGCCATTTACGGACATGTCAGGCCCTTCCATCAGTAGAAAAGAGGGGAGTCCGGTCGAGCTCATCGAACTCGTCGTAGGACACGATCGACCGCGCCCGCAGTGTGGTCAGCGCGCGATGACGCGACGCGAGCAAGACCTCCAGGTCGTCGGACGACAAGGTGGTCACATCCACAGCCGGCGGCTTCTCCTTCGAGTAGAGCCGAAAGGCCGCGACGAGCGCCACGATCTCCAGCACCAACAGCACCACAGGCGCAAGCAGGAGTGGGAATCTCGGGTATGCCTCAGGGTCGCTGACGAGGATCAGGACCAGCAGGAGGACGGTCGAGATCAGCAGGATCACCGAGAACCCGACGAGGTTCCTGTTCCACTGCCGATGCGACTCCTGCAGCCACGGAACCAGGAAGTAGAGGATCGAGACAGCACCCAAGGCACAACCGATATAGATGAACGGGACTTCGACACCGGCCGAGAAGTCCTCGGAGAACTTCGTCAGGCCTCCGCCGCTGAGGAAGACGCCCGCGGCGATCAACGGACCGCAGAGTCCGATCAGAGCCACCCAGAAGATCAAGCCGGCGCCGACCTTCGTCAGCCCGGAACGCTGGCGTTTCCGGGCAGCAGCCTCCAGCTCCACCTGGGCGTAGTCCAGGACGACGCGGTTCAGCTCGTTGATGTCGAACTTCTTGAAGTTCCCATGGACCGTCGCCCACGTCGACGGACTCGGCGCTGCGGCCTTAGGCATTCGAGGACAACTCCCACTCATCGGCGTCCGACCTGGTGATGCCAGGGACGGCTTCGGATACGAACGGCTCGCCATTCGGCTGCGTGACGCGCAGGTTCGAAAGGATCAAGGGCATCTGCGCGAGCGTCATCTCGAAGACACGACGCTCACCCGACTCGACGATGACCAGGACGCTTCCTGATGGCGCGGTGAACGCGAATACGGCGGTCGACAGATGGTACAGAACCCGATGGATCTCTTCGTCGCGGGTCGCCAGGCACTTGAGGCCCGGCCCCATCTCCGCTCCGGGATACTCGTCGATGTCGAATCCGGCCTGACGCCATTCCTCCGGTGCGTACGGCTCCCCTGTGGCGAGGATGACTCGGATGCGGCTCGATACAGGAACCGACAGCGGCCAATGGACCATCGTCGCAAGGGTTCCCGCTGCGTCAGCCAACGGGAAGACGCTGTTGAGCGTGTCCTCGACCAAGGCCTGCGCCGTCGAAGGATCGTCCCACCGTGGCGCAAGCCGCGCGCACTCGTTGCGTACCCAGGTCTCCTGATCCTTCGAGTCACGTGGACTCAGAGACCAGTTGTCTTCCGGGTAGATACCCTCAGCAGTCCATTCGTCTTCCATGATCATCCCCTGTCAAGAACGCCGGCCGTACCGGTGGACATCGCTACCAACACCCCGGATCAGCCGAACGGGTTGTCGGTGAGCGTGTCCGGCAGGCCAGTCGCGGCGCCGACTGCACTGAAGGACGCCGCGATCTGCTTTCCGATCGCGCCCTGGATCTCCGCGCCCGCCCAGCCCGCCTTCGCGTAGTTGCCGAGCCTGGTGAAGTCTCCGACCTCGAGCCCCGTGTGCAGGCTCGTCATGATGTCGGGGAAGCTCTTGATCGCTGTCGCCTCACCGATGCCTCCGGCGACCTTGAAGCCGGCCTTGAACTTGGCGAACTTCGATGCGCCGTCACCCAAGGCGGTAATCCCGTCCGCCATCTTGCCGAACTTTCCGAACGGAATGACGTCCAGCACGGCCAGTCCCAAGTCCGCGAGCGAACATTCGCCGGCGCAGAACTGGATCGTCCGGCAGAGTAGGATCGCGGCCGAGACGGCCAGCGCGATCGCCGCGATCGGCCCAGCGACGAAGAGCCCGACGACGAAGAGGACCATACCGATGACCTCGAGGACGGCGATGATGTCATCGAGGACCTCCCAGAAGCCGTCCTCGATCTTGCCGGACATCTCGTTGCCGATCCCGCTGACCGCGGCGTCGTACGCGTCCTCCCAGGAGTCGTAGTAGCCGTCCCAGGTCTCGGCGGCGTTCTCCCAGTCGGTACGCGCCTGTTCCTTCGCTTGGTCGGCTTCCTCCTCCTGCTGCGCCTCCGGACTTCCTTCCTCCGGCCCGGCGCCCGGAAGGTGGTTGGGCGCACCCTCCATGTTTTCGAACTTGGCCCACAGGTCCTCGCAGGTGTCGACCTGGGACCTGATCAGCGGCTGCCACTGCTGGAGCTCTTCGCCGTACTTCGCAATAATCGGACCGACCGGCCGATAAAGCTGACTGGCTTCGCGGAGAGTCTGGTGGGAGTCACCGATCTTGTCTTGAAGCTTCTCTACTGCCTTGCCGTCCATCTCACCGTTGGCGAGATCATGGGCGGCGATCATCGCCAGTTCATCGGCGCAGGAGCTCATCATCTCGCCCAGTCGCTCGATGGCGTTCCCGCGCTCGATGATGCCGGAGGGGTTGCCCTCCACGGTCTTGATCTCTCTGCCCTTAGGGGACGAGTCCATGGTCTGTGCGCTCCTTGGTCCGAGCAGGTCTGTCGTGGATACGCGTCTTAGACGGCGGCGCCCGAAGGAGCACCACCGGGTGCCCCGGGGGCTTGGATCGAAGTATTCGACTGGAACTGAAGAGCAGTCTCGCTGTCCCAGTTCTCGAAGCCGTCGACTACCCCTTTGACGTGCTCCTGGAGCTCCTTCAGGCTCTCCTTGAGTTCGTCGCGCTTGTCATCCCAGCGCTCTTCGAAGTCCTGTGCCTTGTCCCGGAGGTCGCCGCGGCCGTATGGATTGCCGATGTCCGCCTCGAGCTCCTCGGACTGGCTCGTCGCGTTCTCGAACTCGCTCACGATCGAGTCCAACTGTGTCGCGATCCTCGAGAGTGTCTCGATCTTGATCTTGACGTCCGCCACCGCTCGCTCCCTTTCGCTCTTCCATCAATCTGCCCGGTCAAAGTGCTGAAATGCCGCTTTGGGCGGGGCGATCACTCACGTGTCCGCCCCGCCCAACCAAGCGAGTGGATCAGCCGCCGGCGAGCTGCGAGTCCAGGTCCTGGATCGCGGTCGCCATGTCACGCAGAGCCTGAGCCATGTCCTCGACACCAGCAATGGCGTCCTTGAGGCCAGTGGTCATCTCGGTGTAGCCGTCCTGAAACTTACCGGACGCCTTCTCCGTCTTGAACCCGTCCTGAACGAGCTCGTCGACGTAGCCCTGGCACTCGTCCAGCGC
>NZ_JZDQ02000027.1 GCF_000960475.2 Nocardioides luteus
TGTCGGCTCCGCATGTCGTGATCTCAACAGGCTCGATCACCACACACACGGGTGATCTCGACAGGCTCGATCACCGGTCGAGCGCGTGATCTCGACAAGCTCGATCACCACACACACGCGTGATCTCGACAAGCTCGATCACCGCGTTTCACGTGAAACACCGCCGCTCACAGAGGCTGCGAAAGACGCCGACATCCGCCGAGTCCACGGAAGCGATCCGAAAGGCCTCGTCGGGGCTCGGGGTGCGCTACAGTCCGCGAGCAGCCTCGCGAAGCTGATGCAACCGCACGCGCTGCTCGAACGTCTTAGTCGTAGAACGTCGCACTCGCTGTGCGACCCCCGCGGCCCGCGCGACCGGGCCCCCATCCTTGACCCACGGAGCTGATGTGAACGTCCGTAGAACCCCGGTGGCGATCTTCCTCACCACCATCCTTTCCCTGGGATTCTCCCTGGGCTCGATCGCGGCGCCGAGCAGCGCCGAGGCCAGCGCGCCGTCCACCTCCGTCGGGCAGATCGGGCTGCACACGGCGTACACCGTCCTCTATCAGCAGGGCTCGTCGGGCCTCGGGGTCCGCAAGATCCAGGCCCGCCTCAAGGAACGCCGCATCTACAGCGGCCGGGTGTCCGGCTACTACGGCTCGAAGACGACCGGCGCCGTCAAGATCTTCCAGCGCAACCAGCACCTCGCGATCACCGGCAAGGTCAACCAGCGCACCCTCGACCGTCTCCGCTCACTGACGAGCACGCCCACCGACGCCGCGCTCTACAACCTCGACCGCCGCTGCCTCACCGGTCGTGTGCTCTGCGTCGACAAGACCGACCGCCGGATGCGCTACGTACGCGGCGGCAACATCGTCCGGGCGATGGATGCGCGCTTCGGCTGCTCGGACACCCCGACCCGCGAGGGCGCCTTCAAGGTCTACCGGAAGAGCCGCAACCACGTCTCCTCGATCTACCACACGCCGATGCCGTACGCGATGTTCTTCAACGGCGGCCAGGCGGTGCACTACTCCTCGGACTTCGCCGCCCGCGGGTACGCCGGCTGCTCCCACGGCTGCGTGAACGTCCGCAACAAGTCGTCGATCGCGTGGGTCTTCGACCAGATCCGCATCGGTGACCGGGTCGTCGTCTACCGGTCGTAGGCGCCGCCCGTTCCACGTGAAACATCCGCACAAAGCAGATCGCCCCTCGTGCCACACGGCACGAGGGGCGATCTCTTTGTCAGCGTCACTCAGGCAGGACGACCACGTAACGCCGCGGCTCGACACCCGAGGACTCGGAGGTGAGCCCGGCGGCGGCGACGGCGTCGTGGACGACCTTCCGCTCGAAGGGCGACATCGGCTTGAGGGAGACCGGGGCACCCGACTCCTTGACCTTCGCGACGGTCTCCTCGGCGAGTGCCATGAGCGTCGAGCGACGGTCGGCGCGGTAGCCGCCGACGTCGAGCATCAGGCGGGACCGCTCGCCGGTCTCGCGGTAGACCGCGAGCCGGGTCAGCTCCTGGAGCGCGTCCAGGACCTCGCCGTGCCGTCCGACCAGCTGCTGCAGGTCGCCACCGACGATGGAGACGGCGGCACGGTCGCCCTCCACGTCCATGTCGAGGTCACCATCGAGGTCGGCGATGTCGAGGAGCTCCTCGAGGTAGTCCGCCGCGATGTCACCTTCCTGCTCGAGCTGCTTGAGACGCGTCTCCTCGCTGACCGCACCTGCGGTCTCGCTCACGTCCTGAGTCGTCACTTGGTTCCCCCGTTCTTCTGGGTCGTGGAGCGACCGGCGCTCGTGCCGGCCTTCTTCCGCTGGCTCCGGGTCTGGTTCTTGGGCTGGGTGCGCGTCGCGGGACGCTTCTCCGCCGCCGCCTCGTTGGCCTCGGCGATGTCGATCTCCGCGTCGGTCAGGCCCTTCTTCTTACGCTTCTCCCGGTCGCGCTCCTGCTTGGCGTCGAACGCCGGCGTCCCCGGGGCAGGGTTGTTGCGGATCACGTAGAACTGCTGGCCCATGGTCCACAGGTTGGAGGAGGTCCAGTAGAGGATCGTTCCGACCGGGAAGGCGATACCACCGACGGCGAACACGACCGGCAGCACGTAGAGCAGGAGCTTCTGCTGCTGGGCGTACTGGCCGGTCATGGCGTCGGCCGGCATGTTCTTCGACATCAGCTGACGCTGGGTGAGGAAGGTGGTGGCGATCATGGCCACGACCAGGAACCCGGTCAGGATCTGGGTGGAGATGTGGTCGGCGGTGGTGAACTGGTCGGAGAGCAGCGAGCCGAGCCAGGTCGAGTTGGCGAACTCGTGGGCGGCCTCGTCGCTCAGGAATCCCTTGCCGTCACCCTTCGAGGCGTGCGAGAGCAGGCGGAACAGCACGAAGAAGATCGGCATCTGCAGCAGCAGCGGCAGGCAGGACGCGAACGGGTTGGTGCCCGAGTCCTTGTAGAGCTTCATGGTCTCGTTGGCGAGCTTCTCGCGGTCGTGACCGTACTTCTTCTGCAGCTCCTTCACCTTCGGCTGCAGCAGCTGCATGTTGCGGCTGGAGTTGATCTGCTTGACGAACAGCGGGATCAGCAGCGCCCGGATGGTCACGGTCAGGCCGACGATGGCCAGGGCCCACTGCCAGCCTTCAGACGGAATGACGTACGCGAACGCCTTCTGCCACACGAGCAGGATGCCCGAGATGGCGTAATACAGCGGTGTTGCGATCCATCCGAACAGATCGCCTATGGCTCCCACGGAATCAGGCTCCTCGGTTTGGGGAGTCCGCACTTACACGGACCAGGTCTTGGGTCTCTTCACATTTCTTGGGGGCGGGCACGGGGTCGAAGCCCCGAGTCTTGACCCACGGGACGCAGCGGGCCAGACGGCGTGCCGTCAGCCAGCTCCCGCGCCAGGGGCCGTGCATCTTGACGGCCTCGAGTCCGTACGCCGAGCACGACGGGTAGTAGCGGCACACGTCGCCGTAGAGCGGACTGATGAGAGTCCGCCACACGTGGAGCAGTCCGACCAGGACGGCCGCAACCAGATGGTTGAGCTTGTCGAGACCGCCACGTACGACACGGACCGCTGCGCTCATCGGAGCACTCGCTCCAGGCAGCGCCGCAGATCGGCGCCCAGCGCGTCGTAGTCGGCATCTGCGGCAGCGGGAAGCGCACGGACCACAAGCACAGCAGAGCCCGGGAGTCCGCTCAGGGACTCCCGGGCCTGGTGACGCAGTCTGCGCTTCACACGATTCCGGACGACGGCCGGGCCGACGGCCTTGCTCACCACGAAGCCCACCTGCGGCTCGCTCTCCCGATCGGCAGCTGCGCCGGGGACGAGCAGGTGGACCACCAGGCTCTTCGAGCCCGCGCGCTTCCCTCGTCGTACCGCTTCTTTGAAGCCCGACGAATCAGTCAGTCGGTGGCGACGTGGCAGCACGCGCGTGGTGGCTGAGGCCGGGGCCTCAGACGGTCAGGCTCGCGCGACCCTTGCGGCGGCGCGCCGCGAGGATGGCACGGCCGGCGCGGGTGCGCATGCGCAGGCGGAAACCGTGCGTCTTGTGACGGCGGCGGTTGTTCGGCTGGTAAGTACGCTTGCTCACGGGTGCTTCCTTAGTGTGTGGTGTGGTGGCCGGTCGCTCTTCCGGCTGTCCTGCTTGTTAGGACCAAGAATCACGCACCCGTGGAACGGGCGACCTAGTAACGGTACGTGGACGGCGAAACCACGGTCAAACTCGCGCCCTATCACAACCCTGTGATTCGCCCGCAACCTGTGGAGGACGGGTTGCCCGTCACCGCCGCCAGCCGGTAACTTCGTCCTCTACCGAGGTTTCCCTGCACATCGTCAGGAGCGTCGGCCGCATTCGGGGGGATGCCATGCTGGGATCTATTTTTCCCGCCTGACCTGCCGAAACGGTCGGATTCTCGAGAACGGCGACGTGTCTCGGTTGATCTCCGATGCCTACATTCGGGGATGCTCCACAGCTTGTGGAAAAGTCTGTGGAGGATGTAGACCAGACCGCTGCCTCCATCCAGGCCGCATCAAGAAACAAGACCACCCACCCGAGCCATCAGGGAAGGCAGGAATCTGTGGAGCACTCCGGCCTCGCGCCAGAACCACAGCCAGATCTCCAGTCCGCATGGACGCGGGTGGTCGCCGAACTGCCGCCGAACCAGCGAGCCTGGCTCCGGGACAGCGAGCCGCTCACGCTGCACGGGTCGACCGCGATCGTCGAGGTCCCCAACGACTTCACCCGCAACCAGATCGAGGGCCGCCTGCGTGGCTCCCTGGAGAAGTCGCTGGGCGAGATCTTCGACCGCGAGATCCGGATCGCGGTCACCGTGAACCCCGACCTCGACGTCACGCCGGACCCCGACACCCAGGCGATCATGATCTCCGAGCGCGAGATCGCCGCCGCGGACGCCGCGGCTGCGGCCGCCGCTGCCCTCCAGCAGCAGACGGCCTTCCCGAACCAGTCGGCGTTCCCGCACCAGTCGGTCTACCCGCCGAACTCGCCCGGGCTGATCCCCGGCGTCCAGCCGGCGACCCTCCCGCTCGACGAGCCGGGGGCGCCCGCTGCGTACGCGGGGCCGCAGGCTCCGATCGCGCCGCCCCCCGCCCAGCAGCCGGCCCCGCCCGCCGGTCACGAGGACGTACGTCCCGGATATGGCGACATGTCGACAAATCCCCCGGCGCCGCCGGTGGCCCCGGTCGAGGAGCCTGCCCCGCCGCGACAGCTCGTCCCCGGCCCGCCGACGCGGGCGAGCGAGCCGAGCCACAACGTCCTCGAGACCCGGCTGAACCCGAAGTACACCTTCGAGACCTTCGTCATCGGGTCGTCCAACCGGTTCCCGCACGCCGCCGCCGTCGCCGTCAGCGAGGCGCCCGGCAAGGCCTACAACCCGCTGCTCGTCTACGGGGAGTCGGGGCTGGGCAAGACTCACCTGCTGCACGCGATCGGCCACTACGTGCGGAGCCTCTACTCCGGTGCGAAGGTGCGCTACGTGAGCTCGGAGGAGTTCACCAACGAGTTCATCAACGCGATCCGCGACGACCGGCAGGACCGGTTCAAGCGGCGCTACCGCGATGTCGACGTCCTGCTGATCGACGACATCCAGTTCTTGGAGGGGAAGACCCAGACGCAGGAGGAGTTCTTCCACACCTTCAACACGCTCCACAACGCCAACAAGCAGATCGTGCTCACCTCCGACCGCCCGCCCAAGCGGCTCGAGGCGTTGGAGGACCGGCTGCGCAACCGGTTCGAGTGGGGTCTGATCACCGACGTCCAGCCGCCCGACATCGAGACCCGCATCGCGATCCTCCGGAAGAAGGCCGCGATGGAGCGGCTGACCGCGCCGCCGGACGTGCTCGAGTTCATCGCGAGCAAGATCCAGACCAACATCCGTGAGCTCGAGGGCGCGCTGATCCGGGTGACGGCGTTCGCCAACCTCAACCGGCAGGACGTCGACCTGACCCTCGCCGAGATCGTGCTCAAGGACCTGATCCCCGAGGGCGGCGAGCCGGAGATCACCGCCGGCCTGATCATCGCCCAGACCGCGGCCTACTTCGGGCTCTCGATCGACGAGCTCACCGGACCCTCGCGTGGGCGTCACCTCGTCATGGCCCGTCAGATCGCCATGTACCTGTGCCGCGAGCTCACCGAGGACTCCCTGCCCAAGATCGGCAAGCACTTCGGCGGCCGCGACCACACGACCGTGATGTACGCCGAGCGCAAGATCAACCAGCTGCTCGCCGAGCGCCGCGCGGTCTTCAACCAGGTCTCCGAGCTCACCAACCGCGTCAAGATGCAGGCGCGCCAGGGCTAGCCGAACCAGCAGTCGTACGCGGCCGCCGACCCCGTCCGGGGCGGCGGCCGTTTCGCGTTTTGGGATTTGCAAAACCCACAGGACGAGATTTCCCAGGTTGTCCACAGCCCACAGGCTGGGTGGAACCTGTGGAGAACCGGCGGTTCAAATGGGATGGAAAAGGGGATGGCCTGTGCACAAAACACCGAAACGGGCCGACAACTCTCCACAGCCCACAGTGACGTGCGTCATTTCAGCATGGCGTCCACATCCCCTGTGGAATCACAATTCCTGCGATGACCTGGGAAGACGCGTCTCATCCACATTTCCCACAGATGCTCTTACGACGTACGAAACTATTTATGTCCATGGATCCTCGGTGAAATTCCACGAACGCCCCACCTTGGGGACAACCCGCTCAGCGCTTCGAGTGCACAGGGCCGCCTGTGCAGAGCCGACACAGCTGAGCGCTTACCGGTTGTCGGCGGTCCGTGGCAGGATGCGTACTCCAGGTCATGTCAACGCGGGGGCGTTCCGGAACCGGTGGCGTCTTCCCCCATGGTTCAAGCGCAGCCCGGACCGCATGTCCTCATACGCCCCGATGTCGAGTTAGAAGAAGGACAGGTCATCGTGAAGTTCCGCGTCGACCGCGACGTGTTCGCGGATGCCGTCGCCTGGGCTGCCCGCAGCCTTCCGGTCCGCCCCAGCACCCCGGTGCTCTCAGGTCTCCTGATCGAGGCGGGTCACGAGGGCCTGGTGCTCTCCACGTTCGACTACGAGACCTCCGCGCGGGCGACGCTCTCCGCAGAGGTCGCCGACGAGGGCAAGGCACTGGTCTCGGGCAAGCTGCTCGCCGACATCTGCCGCAGCCTCCCGGCCAAGCCGGTCGAGATGGTCACCGACGGCGCCCGCGTCTCGCTCACGTGCGGGAGCGCGCGGTTCAGCCTCCAGACGATGCCGGTCGAGGACTACCCGACCCTGCCGGAGATGCCGACCGCGGCCGGCACGGTGAAGTCGGAGCTGTTCGCCCACGCCGTCGCCCAGGCCGTGACCGCGGCCGGTCGTGACGACATGCTCCCGGTGCTGACCGGCGTGCGGCTCGAGATCGAGGGCTCCACGATCTCGCTGCTCGCCACCGACCGCTTCCGGCTCTCCCACCGCGAGCTCGAGTGGAACCCGGCGACTCCCGACGGGAGCCTCGCCGCGCTGGTGCCGGCGAAGGTGCTCGGTGACACCGCCAAGTCGCTGACCAGCGGCAGCGAGGTCACCCTCGCGCTGTCCACCACCGGCACCGGCGAGGGGATCATCGGCTTCGAGGGCGCAGCCGCGGGCGGCGTACGTCGCACCACGACGCGCCTGCTCGACGGCGAGTTCCCGAAGGTGCGCAGCCTGTTCCCGGCCGAGCACCTCACCACCGCGCTCGTCGACAAGGCCTCCCTGGTCGAGTCGGTCAAGCGCGTCGCCCTGGTCGCCGAGCGCAACACCGCGGTCCAGATGGTCTTCGAGGACGGTGTGCTCACCCTCGACGCCGGCTCCGGTGACGAGGCCCAGGCATCCGAGTCGATCGAGGCGACCATGGAGGGTGAGGGACTGACCACCGGGTTCAACCCGCAGTTCCTCCTCGACGGGCTGCAGGCCATCGACGAGCAGGTCGTCGAGCTCGCGTTCACGCAGGCCCCGAAGCCCGTGGTGATCAGCGGCAAGCCGGCCGAAGGTGGCGAGGAGCCGGGCTTCCGCTACCTGCTGATGCCGCGCCGCCTGCTTTCCTGATTCGCTCGCTCATTAGGGTGGTGTCGACAGGCTCGACCACCGAAGAGCAGCTCGACCACTGTGGATAGGAACCTCGCATGCACATCGGACTCGTGGGTCTCGGCAAGATGGGTGGCAACATGCGCACCCGGCTGCGGGAGGCCGGTCACACCGTCGTCGGATACGACCGCAACCCCGACCTCGCCGACGTGGCGAGCCTGGCGGAGATGGTCGAGGCGCTGCCCAGCCCCAAGGTGGTCTGGGTGATGGTGCCGGCGGGCGACCCGACCCGTTCGACGATCGCCGAGCTCAAGGAGCTCCTCGCTGAGGGCGACCTGGTCGTCGACGGCGGCAACTCCAAGTACACCGACGACGCCAAGAACGCCGAGAGCCTGGCCGAGAAGGGGATCGGCTTCGTCGACTGCGGTGTCTCCGGTGGCGTCTGGGGTCTCCAGAACGGCTACGCGCTGATGTACGGCGGCTCCGCCGAGAACGCCGCCAAGGTGATGCCCGCCTTCGAGGCGCTCAAGCCGACCGGCACCGAGGACGGTCTGGTCCACTGCGGCTCCACCCCCGGCGCCGGCCACTTCTCCAAGATGGTCCACAACGGCATCGAGTACGCGATGATGCAGGCCTACGCCGAGGGCTGGGAGCTCCTCGACAAGGTCGACATCGTCGACAACGTCCCGGAGATCTTCGCCTCGTGGCGCACCGGCACGGTCGTACGGTCCTGGCTCCTCGATCTTCTCGTCGACCAGCTGCGCGCGGACGAGCACCTCGACAAGATCAAGGGCTACGCCGACGACTCCGGCGAGGGCCGCTGGACCGTCGAGGCCGCGATCGAGAACGCCGTCCCGATGCCGGCGATCTCGGCCTCGCTGTTCGCGCGGTTCGTCTCGCGCCAGGAGGACGACCACGCGATGAAGGCGATCGCCGCGATGCGCAACGGGTTCGGTGGGCACGCGGTGATCTCGGAGTCGGAGGCCTGAGCCACCCGCTTGCGCGGGTGGTCTCGACAGGCTCGACCACCCATCAGATGGGGTCGACGACTCCGGTCATGGTGAGGATCAGGCGCACGGCGCCGTAGGTGACGAAGAGCGCGAAGAGGCCGAGGACGACCTTGCTCTTCACGAGCTTGTCGAGGTCAGCAGGGCGTTTCCCGGCCAACCGGGAGCGGACCGAGACCACGGCGAGGACGACGACGGCCAGGATGAGCACCGGGCCGAACCAGTTGCTCGCCAGGGACGAGCCGATGTCACCGTGCATCAGGTAGACCCACGACCGGGTCAGGCCACAGCCGGGGCAGGGAAGCCCGGTGAGCGCACGGAACGGGCACAGCACCGGACCGTCCTCGATCCCGCCGGCCGGCAGGAGTGCCGCGATCACGACACCGCCGACGCCGATGGCGGCGGTGACCTCCGTGGAGCTCACCGCCGCAAGGCGTCCGTGCAGGTCACGCGAGGGGTTTGCCGTCGACATCCGGGAACTTTCTGATGGCGACGAGCACGATGTCGATGAGCGACCAGATCCCGAAGCCGCCACAGGTGACCAGCTTGAGGACACCGAGCCCGATCTGACCGACGTAGAACCGGTCGACACCGAACCCACCCAGGAAGATCGAGAACAGCAGTGTGACCAGCCACTCCCGGCTCGAGAAGACGCCGGGGATCTGTTTCACGGGAAACCATTGCTGGTCGGTGCCGAGGCTCGCCGGGGTGTCCGACTTGATCTGTCCCGCCGCAGCCATCTGCGCGAGCTGCTGGACCGGGTAGGGCCCGTGGACCTGGCCCATCACCGACAGGTAGAAAGGCCCGGCCGGCTCGCCATGGGCGGGTTGCCCTGGAGGCGGGCCGTAAGGGTTGGGAGACTGGGTCATGCAGGCACCTTAACGAGAGAGGAAACACGATGTACGTCTCACACCTCTCTCTGCACGACTTCCGCTCCTACCCGAACGTCGAGGTCCCGCTCGAAGCGGGCGTGACGGCCTTCGTCGGGCGCAACGGCCAGGGCAAGACCAATCTGGTCGAGGCCATCGACTATCTCTCCCGGCTCCAGTCCCACCGGGTCGCCACCGATGCCCCGCTGGTCCGGGCCGGCGCCGAGCAGGCGGTCGTGCGGGCCGCCGTCGTGCGTGACGGTCGCACCGCCACGCTCGAGGTCGAGATCAACGCCGGCCGCGCCAACAAGGCCCGGATCAACAAGAGCCCGCTCCCCCGCACCCGCGACCTGGTCGGCCTGGTCCGCACCGTCGTCTTCTCCCCCGAGGACCTGACCCTCGTCAAGGGGGACCCCTCCGACCGGCGGCGCTTCCTCGACGACCTGATGATCCTGCGTGCCCCGCGGCTGGCAGGCGTACGCAGCGACTACGACCGCGTCCTCAAGCAGCGCAACTCGCTGCTCAAGACCGCCGGGCTCGCGCGCGGCTCCGCGCGCGAGGGCGCGCTGGCCACCCTGGCCGTCTGGGACGACCACCTCGCCGGGATCGGCGCCGAGATCCTCTCCCAGCGGCTCTCCCTGGTCGAGGCCTTGAAGCCGTACGTCGGCAAGGCCTATGAGACGGTCGCCCGCGGCGCGAGCCGCGACGACGCCGAGATCACCTACAAACCGGTGGTCGAGCCCGTCGAGGCCACGGCGAGCGTGGACGACCTCCGGCAGGCCATCCTCGCCGAGCTCGCCAGGCGCCAGAAGGACGAGCTCGACCGCGGCATCAGCCTCGTCGGCCCCCACCGTGACGACCTGCTCCTGCACATCAGCGCCGGTGCCGAGCGGCTCCCGGTGAAGGGCTATGCCAGCCACGGCGAGTCCTGGTCGTTCGCGCTGGCGCTCCGGTTGGCGGCGTACGACCTGCTGCGGGCCGACGGCGACGACCCGATCCTGATCCTCGACGACGTCTTCGCCGAGCTCGACAGCCAGCGTCGGGTCCAGCTGGCCGAGCTGGTCGCCGGTGCTGAGCAGGTGCTGGTCACCGCCGCGGTTCCCGAGGACGTACCGGCCGCTCTCGCCGGTGCCCGCTACCACGTCAAGGCCGGCGAGGTGACCCGCGGTGAGTGAGGAGCCGGAGGTCGAGCCTGTCGAGACCACCGCGGAAGAAGAGGAACCCGAGAAGCGCCCCGACGGCCTCGACCTCGCCCGTTCCCTGACCCGCGCGACCGCGAAGATGCCCGCGCCGAAGGCGGGACCGAGGAAGAAGCGGCGTACGCCGGACGGCGCCACGCGACGCGGCATGGTCTCCGGCGCCCGGCCCGACGACCGCGACCCCCAGCTCATCGACTCGGTGGTCAGCCGGATGGTCAACGACCACGGCTGGGACACCTCGTTGCGCGTTCACGGCGTGATGGCTCGCTGGCCCGACATCGTCGGCGAGGAGATCGCCGACCACACCACCCCGGAGTCGTACGCCGACGGCAAGCTGTCGGTGCGTACCGACTCCACCGCCTGGGCCACCCAGCTCAAGCTGCTCGCGCCCACCCTGGTCAAGCGGCTCAACGAGGAGCTCGGCCACGGCACCGTCCTCGTCATCGAGGTGCTCGGCCCGCATCTGCCGTCGTGGAAGAAGGGTCCGCGAGGCGTACGCGACGGCCGCGGGCCCCGCGACACCTACGGCTGAGCCAGCGACCCGGAGCGAGTCATGAACACGTGTTCGAGGCTCGGCGCGTGAGCCGCGATCTGCCGCTCTGGGCGCCCCGAGAACGTATAGGGACTCACCGAGCCCCCTGCTGAGGGCGCAGAGACACCGTCAGGAGACGTACAGACGGCCATTTCGGTCACAGTTGCCCCTCAGGACAGGCCGCGTGCGTGGAATCCGGGGTTCCACGGGGTAACATAGAGGTTGGGTCGATCGTCCTAGGTTTTACTTCCCCGGCGCTGGTCGGCCCGTTGCATGCCCGACCGACACCACGTCCGAATCCGGACCGAAATGACAGGTGGATCGCACCGGTGACCGCTGCCGACCAGACGACTCCCATGCCGGACGACCAGACCGCAGACGGAGTCGCATACGACGCGTCTGCCATCCAGGTTCTCGAAGGACTCGAAGCGGTCCGCAAACGACCGGGTATGTACATCGGGTCCACGGGAGCCCGCGGCCTGCACCACCTGATCTGGGAGATCGTGGACAACGCGGTCGACGAGGCGCTCGCCGGCTACTGCGACACCATCAAGGTGACGCTGCGCGAGGACGGCTGGGTGAGCGTCGCCGACAACGGCCGAGGCATCCCGACCGACACCGCGGCCGGCCAGGAGATCCCCGCCGCGACGCTGGCGCTGACCGTCCTGCACGCCGGCGGAAAGTTCGGCGGTGGCGGCTACAAGGTCTCCGGTGGTCTCCACGGTGTCGGCTCCTCCGTGGTGAACGCGCTCTCGACCAACCTCCACATGGAGATCAAGAACCGGGGCCGCCTGTGGGAGCAGGAGTTCACCCGCGGCGTACCCGACTACGACCTGCGCGAGGTCCGCGAGCTCGAGGAGGGTGAGCGCACCGGCACCACGATCTCGTGGAACGCCTCCCCGGAGATCTTCGAGTCGACCGACTACAACCTCGAGACGATCTCGAGCCACTTCCGCGAGACCGCGTTCCTCAACAAGGGGCTGCGGATCGAGCTGCGCGACGAGCGGCCGCAGGCCTCGGCGATCGCCGAGGCGGTCGAGGACGGCACCATCGAGTCCGACACCGACGGCGCCGACGAGCTGCACGGCTCCGGCAACGGCGAGCGGGTGCTCGAGCAGTCCTTCTACTACGAGCGCGGTCTGGCCGACTACGTCGACCACCTCAACAAGCGCAAGACCCCGGTCTCCAGCATCATCGCCTTCGAGGCCGAGACCGACGACAAGGCGCCCAACCCGATGAGCGTCGAGATCGCGATGCAGTGGCAGGCGTCCTCCTACAACGAGTCGGTCCACACCTTCGCCAACACGGTCAACACCCCCGGCGGCGGCACCCACGAAGAGGGTTTCCGCGCCGCCCTCACCACCCTGATCAACCGCTGGGGCGAGGAGTGGGGCCTGATCAAGAAGAAGGAGGACCGGCTCACCGGTGACGACATCCGTGAGGGTCTCACCGCGATCATCTCGGTGAAGATCGGCGAGCCGCAGTTCGAGGGCCAGACCAAGGACAAGCTCGGCAACACCGAGGTCAAGGGCTTCGTGCAGGGTGCGGTCAACGACCAGCTCGGTGCCTGGCTCGAGCAGAACCCGGCCGAGGGCAAGGAGGTCATCCGCAAGTCGATGGCCGCGGCCTCGGCGCGGATCGCGGCCCGCAAGGCCCGTGACCTGGCCCGCAACCGCAAGGGCATCGGCGGTGGCGGTGGCCTGCCCGGCAAGCTCGCCGACTGCCAGTCGACCAACCCCGAAGAGTGCGAGATCTTCATCGTCGAGGGTGACTCCGCGGGTGGTTCCGCCAAGTCCGGCCGCGACCCGCGGATCCAGGCGATCCTCCCGATCCGAGGCAAGATCCTCAACGTCGAGAAGGCCCGGATCGACAAGGTGCTCGCCAACCAGGAGGTCCAGTCGATCATCTCCGCGCTGGGCACCGGCGTGCACGACGACTTCGACATCAACCGGCTGCGCTACCACAAGATCGTGATGATGGCCGACGCCGACGTCGACGGTCACCACATCAACACGCTGCTGCTGACGCTGCTGTTCCGGTTCATGAAGCCGCTGATCGAGCAGGGCTACGTCTACCTCGCCCAGCCGCCGCTCTACCGCCTGCGCTGGAACAAGCCCGCCGAGCACGAGTTCGTCTACTCCGACGCCGAGCGCGACGCCCTCATGCGCGACGGCCTCGAGCAGGGCAAGAAGCTGCCCAAGGAGAACCCGGTCCAGCGCTACAAGGGTCTGGGCGAGATGAACGCCGACGAGCTGTGGGAGACCACGATGGACCCGAGCCAGCGACTGCTGCTCCAGGTCACTCTCGAGGACGCCGCCCACGCCGACGAGATCTTCTCCATCCTCATGGGCGAGGACGTCGCCGAGCGACGCTCCTTCATCCAGCGCAACGCCAAGGACGTCCGATTCCTCGATATCTGAGTCTCGCCGAGGCCCTAGATACCGATAGACGCACGCAGAAAGTGAAATCGTGACCGAGACTCCTCCGGAAGGCTCCGGGCAGACCCACGCCGGCGGCCGGATCGAGACCGTCGAGCTGCAGGCCTCCATGCAGTCGAGCTACATCGACTACGCGATGGCCGTCATCGTCGGCCGGGCCCTGCCCGACGTACGCGACGGCCTCAAGCCCGTCCACCGGCGGGTGCTCTACGCGATGTACGACGGTGGCTACCGCCCCGACCGCGGGTTCTCCAAGTGCGCCCGTGTCGTCGGTGAGGTGATGGGTAACTACCACCCGCACGGCGACACCGCGATCTACGACACCCTGGTCCGGCTGGCGCAGCCGTGGGTGATGCGCAACCCGCTGATCCACGGCCAGGGCAACTTCGGCTCGCCCGGCAACGACCCGGCCGCGGCCATGCGTTACACCGAGTGCCGGATGGCGCCGCTGGCGCTGGAGATGGTCCGCGACATCACCGAGGACACCGTCGACTTCGGCCCCAACTACGACGGCCGTTCCCAGGAGCCGGAGATCCTGCCGGCGCGGTTCCCGAACCTGCTGGTCAACGGCTCGGCCGGTATCGCGGTCGGCATGGCGACCAACATCCCGCCGCACAACCTGCGTGAGGTCGCCTCCGGCGCCAAGTGGGCGCTCGAGCACCCCGACGCGACGCGCGAGGAGCTCCAGGACGCGCTGATCGAGCGGGTCAAGGGTCCCGACTTCCCCAACGGCGCGCTGATCGTCGGCCGTGAGGGCATCGAGCAGGCCTACCGCACCGGCCGCGGCTCGATCACCCAGCGCGCGGTGATCGACGTGGACGAGGACAACAAGGGCCGCACCACCCTGGTCATCACCGAGCTCCCCTACATGGTGAACCCGGACAACCTCGCCCAGAAGATCGCCGACCTGGCCGACACCGGCAAGGTCCAGGGCATCGCGGACGTCAAGGACAACACCTCCTCCCGCACCGGGCAGCAGCTCGTGGTCGTGCTCAAGCGCGATGCGGTCGCCCGTGTCGTACTCAACAACCTGCTCAAGCACACCGAGCTGCAGACCAACTTCTCCGCGAACATGCTGGCGCTGGTCGACGGTGTCCCGCGCACGCTCTCGATCGACCAGTTCATCTCCAACTGGGTCGAGCACCAGATCGACGTCATCCGGAGGCGTACGGCCTTCCGGCTGCGCAAGGCCGAGGAGGACGCCCACATCTGGCGCGGCCTGGTCAAGGCGCTCGACCAGCTCGACGCGGTGATCGCGCTGATCCGCTCCTCCCCCGAGGTCGACGACGCCCGCCAGGGCCTGATCCGGCTGCTCGAGATCGACGAGGTCCAGGCCAACGCGATCCTCGACATGCAGCTGCGTCGCCTCGCGGCGCTGGAGCGGCAGAAGATCGTCGACCGCCTCGCCGAGCTCGAGCTGATCATCGCCGACCTCGAGGACATCCTCGCCAACGTCGCCCGCCAGCGTCAGATCGTCGGCGACGAGCTCGACGAGATCGTCGCGAAGTACGGCGACGACCGGCGCACCCAGATCATCGCGGCCGACGGCGACCTCTCCATGGAGGACCTCATCCCCGATGAGGAGCTGGTCGTCTCGATCACTCGCGGTGGCTACGCCAAGCGCACCCTCGCGAACGAGTACCGCACCCAGAAGCGCGGTGGGAAGGGCGTACGCGGCGCCACCCTGCGCGGCGACGACGTGGTCGAGCACTTCATCTCGACCACCAACCACCACTGGCTGCTCTTCTTCACCACGGCCGGCCGGGTCTACCGGATCAAGGCCTACAACCTGCCCGAGGCGGCGCGTGACGCCAAGGGTGGTCACGTGGCCGGGCTGCTCTCGTTCCAGCCGGACGAGTCGATCGCCCAGGTGCTCGCGATCCGCGACTACGAGCAGGCTCCCTACCTCGTGCTCGCGACCCGCTCCGGTCTGATCAAGAAGACCCGGCTCGGGGACTACAACTCGCCCCGCCAGGCGGGTGTCATCGCGATCAACTTCCGCGAGGACGACGACGAGCTGATCGGCGCCGAGCTGGTCAACTCCGAGGACGACATCCTGCTCGTCTCCCGCAAGGGCCAGGCGATCCGGTTCCGTGCCGACGACAGCCAGCTGCGGCCGATGGGCCGGGCGACCTCGGGTGTCACCGGCATGAAGTTCCGTGAGGGCGACTCGCTGCTGTCGATGTCGGTCATCCGGGCCGAGCACGTCGCCGCCGAGATCGCGGCCGGGCTCTCCGAGGCCAACGAGGACACCGCGGACGTGGCCGCTCCTGTCTCCGGTGCCGAGTCGCCGGACGAGGTCAAGGAGCAGTTCGTCTTCACGATCACCGACGGCGGCTTCGCGAAGCGTACGAAGATCTCCGAGTACCGCCTGCAGTCCCGCGGCGGTCTGGGCATCAAGACGATGGCCCTCGCCAACGCCGACCGCGGTGGTCTGGTCGGTGCGTTCATCGTGGTCGACGGCGACGAGATCCTCTCGATCACCGCGACCGGCCAGGTCGTACGCAGCCCGATCAACTCCGACTTCCGGGCCACCGGTCGCTCCACCCAGGGCGTCAAGTTCGTCTCGCCCAAGAAGGGTGACTCGGTCGCCGTCGTGGCCCGCTCCGTCGAGGCCCGCGAGGTCGACGATGAGATCGTCCCCGGGACAGAGGTTGCAGATGATGTAACAATCGGTGGAGACGGCGAGCACGGAGCGCCGTCCGAGACGACGACGGAAGATGAATCCTGATGACGGACCGCACCGCCGACAGCACGACTGGGGGAGTCGCGATGACCGAGCGGAACGAGACCGCGCAGCCGGTGACCCAGCGGATCACGGACACGGTTGCCAATGCGGCCAGGCGCACCACCTCGGCGGTGGCCTCGACCGCCCGCACCTCCGGCCCTGCCGGCGCGGAGCGGGACGCGGTCAGCGGGTCGGCTCGCCGGGCCCGGCTGAGCCTGAGCCGCATCGACCCGTGGTCGGTCATGAAGATGGCCTTCCTGCTCTCGATCGCACTCAGCGTCGTGGTGATCGTCGCCGTCTTCGTCATCTGGTCGGTGCTCGGCGCCGCCGGTGTGTGGGACTCGATCAACCAGGCGGTTCAGGACGTCGTCGGTGACTCCAGCGCCGGCTGGAACGTGCAGGACTACCTCGGTCTCGCCCGCGTCATGGGCTTCACCATGGTCGTCTCGGTGGTCAACATCGTCCTGATGACCGCCGTCGCCACCCTCGCCGCGTTCCTGTACAACATGGCCGCCGCCCTGCTCGGCGGCGTCGAGGTCGAGCTCACCGAGAACTGAGCCGCACCCGCTCCTGCAACCTGGGGAGGGCTGTCCGAACATGGTTCGGATGGCCCTCCCCAGGTTCATCTGTCAGAGGCTTCGCAGGTGTCGCCGCATGGGCGCAGGTTTCCGGGCCATCCGTTCCTGGTGAGGATCCGGCCAACGCGTCTTGCCGTCTGACACGGGGTGTCGAAGACCTGGTGAAACCTCAGTCTTGCCGTGACGGACCCCAGCCGAGCCAGATCGTCCAGCTCGCGGTCGGTGTCGCGGGCCTCGTCGCGCCAGGAGTCGTGGCCGAGGGCACCGTCGAGCTCGACCACCAGCCCGTACGCCTCGTACTCGACGTCACGGAACTGGTTTCCCGTGGAACCGGTCCGTGGCGACTGACGTCTGCCCGCTGGTAGGCCGTGGGCTCGCTCGACCTTGGTCAGGTAGCCGTGCTCGAGCACCGAGTGTGTGCCTGATGCCAGATCGCCCACCAGACCTTGGATGAGCTTGCGGCGACGGAGGGAGTGCGCGCGCTCCAGGGCCGCCTGGAGGCTGGCCGCAGTGACGTACGACCTGCTCGCCACCTCCGCGACCCGCGCGAGCGCGTCGATCTCGGACCTCGCCTCGTGGCCATCGCCAGCGCGTTGTCCTCGACCCTGAGACGTGGCGGCGTGCCGCCGTACGCCTTGAGCGCCAGGCCCCGCATCCGGTGGACGACGACGCCGGGCTGGGGCATCACCTTGCGGGAGTGGTCGATGGCGACGTGGATAGGCCGGCCGTCGTCACGGCCCCTGGGCGCCTCGAGGCTCTCCCGGCAGAGCACGGCCGGGTCCGCGTAGAGCACCGCGGCCCAGGCGCGCTGCTCCCAGGTGAGCGGGCCGGTGTGGTCGATGTAGACGCGAGGGTGCACGCGACGGAGCTCGTTGCGGCGTACGGCCCGCTCGATGTCGATCCGGCTCAGGCCGCCTGCGGTGAGCTGGGCATAGGTCGCGACGCCGTTCTGCATCCGCCGCTGAGCATCCAGCATCCGCGCCGCATCCTCACGCGCGAAGATCGCCTGCAGGTCCTCCGAGTCGGACATGCTGGCACCCTAACCCTGGGGAGGGTTGTCCGAACCCGGTTCGGACTGACCTCCCCAGGGTGGGCAGAGTGTCACCGTTTTGGTTCCGCGGGCGGCGGGCGGGTAATGTTTCCTCTCGCCTGCTGGTGGGGCTTCCACCCCCGGCTGGCACCTGCGCTTATAGCTCAGACGGTTAGAGCACCACACTGATAATGTGGGGGTCGGAGGTTCAAGTCCTCCTAAGCGCACAGCACACGCCCTGGACTCCGGTTCGGGGCGTTTCTGCATGTCAGGCACCCTTTTCGTCGTTCGTCTCAGAGGACGTGTCGGCCGCCTCTGCCGTGCCCGTATCGGCCTGATCAGCCTTCTTGGTACCCGAGAGGTACCCGACCTTCTTCGCGGCGTCCCAGAGGTTCTGGTCGATCAGGTGCCCGTAGAGGTCCATGGTCATGGTCGCGGAGGCGTGACCAAGGATGCGCTGCACCACCTTCGGGTCAGCGCCGGCACCCAGCCAGACCGAGGCACAGGTGTGCCGCAGGTCGTGGACCCGAAGCGTTGGATGGTCGATCTTCTTGACCGCCTTCGACCAGCCGATCGAGCGTTTCCAGTTGCGCTCGTGCAACGGTCCGCCCTGGGGAGCATCGAAGATCCAGTCGCCCGGTTTCTTCCCCTCACACCATCGATCGATGATCGGAACCAGCTCATCAACCAGCGGTGCCGTGCGTGCGCGGTGACCCTTCAGCGTCTCCACATACAGCTCGCCCGTGTCGCTGTTGGCCAGCACTGCGCGCTTCAGACGCAGACCGTTTCCTGGGACGGATACCCGATCGTGCACCTGCAGCCCGGCGATCTCGCCCCAGCGCATGCCACCGAGAGCAAGCACCTTGACCAGGTCGGCGTACTTGTTTCGGATCTGCTCGCCATTCGCGTCAAGGCCGGCGATCGGCACCCCGTCTTCATCGGTTGGGACCGCGCACTCTTCGGCCAGAAGGCCCACCTCAGCCACAGTCAGATGCTGACCCTCACGCCTGGTACGCCCAGCCGTCGGGGCCTTGACCTGTCGGGCGACATTGGAGCTGACCCGCTGATCCTCCTTCGCGTAATCGAGAAGCGACCTGAAGGTGGCCAACTTCCGCGCTGCAGTGGTCGGCTTCAGCCCAGACGCGAGTAGGCCACCGAGCCAACGCGACACATCCGACGTGGTGATCGAACCCACCGGCACCTGGCCGAACCTCGGCCTGATGTCATTGCGCCAGTTTCGGGCATCCTCGCGCGCACTGCTCTGCTTCAGCCGGCCGAGCGATTCGAGCCAGTGCCCGGCAACATCGTCCAACGGAACCTGCCCACGCCGCGGATCGAACCACTCCCCGAGGCGCAACTTCCGGATCTGCTCGTTGTGCCAGTCCTTGGCGTCCGTCTTACGGTCGAACGTCATCGAGGCCACCTGGCGCCCCTGCCACTTGACCCGGGCGTTGTAGCTCTTCTTTCCCGATGCCGACGTACGCGTCTCCACACCCATTACGCCGCCACCTCACGCTGAGAGTCGATCCAGGCGTCGAGGTCCGACATATCCCAGACCAGTCGTCGCCCGATCTTGATTGCCGGAGCGAACCGGCCCTCCTGGCGAAGCCACCGCACGGTCAGAACGGTGACCCGGCAGTACTCCGCGACTTCCTCAATCGTCAGCAACTGGTTGCTGCTCATCGTTTCGTCCCCTTCATCGGTTGGTGTTCTTGGTCTGGGCCCGCCATTGGTCGTACTCACGGGCACGGGCAGCCGCCGCGAGGGCGAGGGTTTCGTCTCCGGGGTTGGTCCAGCCGGTGCCTTGGTAGGTCCAGTTGCCGATGACGAGGGTTGTCTCGGTGTCGTCGGCCAGGAGCCGTGCCTCGAGCTCCTTGAGGTCGAGCAGCGCTTTACGGGCGTCTTCGTCGTGCTCGGCGGTCGCGACCAGGGCGCGGTACTTGGCGCGGGCGCGGCGGAGTTGGCCGAGGGTGACGGAGTAGCGGCGGGACTTGGTGGAGAAGTGGCCCCGGAACCCGAGCATGTGGGCCCACTTGCCGAGCAGCTGGTAGGGGTTGACCGGCTGGCCGTTGGCGTTGATGTGGGGGCCGTAGTGGTCACGTGCCCTGGCGCTGAGTCGTCGGCACTTCGAGGCGAACTCGGCGATGTGCTCAAGCGGTTGGTCGGCTCGGATGGAGTTGGCGTCCTTGGTGGCGTACTTGGCGAGGTAGCCGGCGACCTGCCCGGGGGTGAGGGGTCCGTTGGGGTCGTCGGTGCGGTTGGTGTCGCGTACGACCCGGACGTCGAGCTGCTTTCCCCAGCACAGCACCCGGGGAACGTCATCGTCATCGACCGGGGGTGCCTCAAGGTGGACGCCGCCGGCCGCGCGCTCCAGGAGCCGGCCCAGACCGCGACCGTCCAGGGGTGCCGGGGATCCGGGACCATCGGGACCATCTAGGCGGATGAGGGCGTGGAAGTGAACCAGGCCGCGGCCTTGGTATTCGGCGACCTTGGCGAACTGGACCGAGGCCACATCGGCGAGGGCCGGCGGAGGGACTGGGGTCTTCTTCGAAGGCTTGCGTCGGGTCTCGGTGACGCCGAGCTGATGCGCGAGGATGCGGCGGAGCGCGATGGTGGTCCGTCGCCACAACTCCGGGGCGTGCCACTGCCAGACAACCGCGCTGTCGGTGTCGTGACACTTGGGACACAGTGGCGCACCGTTGGTGGGGTCGTCGGTAGCATGGACTGACATGCACCCGAGAGGGCGGCCGTGTTCGCAGGTGAGGGGTTGTCCGGGCCTGGCGGAGCGTGGCCGACACCGTCCGCCAACCGGTTGCCCGTTCTTCGGGCGAGGACCGTGGACGTGCCCGAAGGAGGGCGCGGTGAAGGTGACGAAGAGCAGCGGGTTGTCTGCCACCGTGGCGGGGATCGTCTTCCCGCCGACCAGGCCGGCGTTGATCATGGCGAAGGTGTCGCGGGCGTAGGTCCTCGAGCAGGAGGGGCAGACGTCGGCGCGGCGGTTGCCGCAGGGACGGTAGAGCACCCCGAGCGGGGCATTCGCGGACGAGAACGTGCCGACAAGCTCCCCGCTACGGGCATCAATCGTGGTCGACGATCCGGAGAGCCGGATGGGGTGGGCGCAGTACTTGACCGCTGCTGCGGTCTCGGCCCAGGCGTCGAAGGAGCCGTCGAGGAGCCGGGCACCGACCGCGTTGAAGGCGGCCGGGGTGAGTCCGGACAGATCCAGCGGCGCATCCTCCCCGAACCCCGGAAACCCAGAGCTGGAGGGCGATGCATCACTGTGGATGCCCGGCGCATCCAGAGTCGAGGCAGCCGAGACGGTCACGCGGCACCGTCCAAGGAGCTGATCCCGAGGCGGTCGAGGAGCTGAGATCCGACGAAATCGGTGTAGGCCGGCGGAATCGACTGAGCCAGCCCACGAAGGGTCATCCAGTCCGCACCGATCAACCTGGCAGCGGTGTGCTTGCCAGGTGAGTAACCGCCGTGGCCACTGCCAGGTCGTCTCGGGCTACTACCTCCGCCGTAGACGCCACCAACCTCGACCTGGGTGTCGTGGCGGCATGCCGTGCCAGGACCGAAGAGAAACACATTGGACTCGAAGAGGCGGTGTCGCTGTAGCCGGAGCCGGGTGCCATCGGTGTCGATCGCACCCAAGTCGAACATCGACCCGCACAGCAACAGCGGATCCCGGAGCGGGGCGCCGGGGACGTTCTCGATCACATACGGCAGCCCGGCGGCGACCAGACCTTCACGAACGGGGTCGATGAGGTCGGGGTGGATGTGGCCGTGGGTATGCCGGGTGACCGAGTAAGCCTGGCACGGTGCCGAGGCGTGCACGGCATCGAAACCGGCGACGAACCGGGAGTCGGCCAGAACGTCGAGGGCGTCGGCGTGGATGGTCTCGAAGGGGTAACGGCGCAGGGCGCGGGGGTTGATGTCGACGCCGACCACCTCGAAACCGGCGCGGTGGTAGCCCATGGCGGCACCGCCCTCGCCACAGAAGAGATCGAGGATCCGCGGGGCGTTCATGCTGCCCTCCGCCTCGCGTCGAGGAGATCGAGGAGATCCCGAGGCTCCTCGGCACGGTCGACGCCGGCCCACCAACCACCAGACGACTTGGACGAACGGGCGTAGGCGTCGCACGCGAGCCGGACCGGGCAGCTGGCGCACGTCTCCCGCATCAGGTCGACTAGGACCGTGGGGGCTTCGTCCGCGTCGGTCGTCCAAGGCAGACCCCGGGTCTCGGGAAGGGTGCACGCGGCGTGCTCCATCCACGCCGGGGTCATCGCGCGCCCCCATCGGTCAGGGAGAGCTGCATGCCCGGCAGGTCGTCAGGAGCGGCGTCCGAGATCGTGACCAGCTCGGGCTCTGCCGGGTAGAGCGAGGCGACGCGGCGGATCAGGTCGTCGGACCAGTAGTCGGCGCGGATGCGGTCGGTGGAGCCGTCCTCGTCGATGATCCAGGCCGTGCCCTGGGCCGCCTTGAGGATGCGGTGGGCCGGTGCGAAGGGGGCCATGCCGTCGCCGAGGACCATGTTGGTCTCCATCGCGGAGCGGAGCCGGAGGGCGATGGTCTGGGTGAACAGGCCGCGCATGTCGATGACCTCCTTACGCGGGTCCTGCACGAACGCGCACACCACGACGCCGGCGGCGCGTGCGATGGAGAGCAGCCGCTTCAACAGCCGTTCGGCCTCCTTCTTGATGTCCTGGTCGGCGTAGGCCGTCAGCGAGGCCAGCTCGTCGATAACCAGGACGTAGAGCGGGTCACCCGGCGCCGGCTTGTGATTGCGAGAGACCCCACGCAGCTCCTCGGTACGGGCATCCGCGATCGCGACGAACTCCCGCAGCCGCTCCAGGGCCTGTTCCCCGGTGACGGCGATCTGGGTGAACAGCGGGGCACCCATGGTCAGTTCCATGCCGCCTTTGAGGTCGATCCCGTAGACCCGTGCCGCGTCGACTTTGATCGCGGGGGCCAGGGATCCGACGATGCCCCACAGGAAGGAGCCTTTCCCCGAGCCCGAGGCACCGACCACGAGCGTGTGACGCTGCTCGATCTGGAGGTGGAACGGCTTACCTGACTGACGGCGACCCAGCAGGACCGACTCGGTCTGCATCCGAGGCTCAGGCATCCCTGCAACGGTCGGGGTCTTGATCAGGTCCCGCATCACCAGCTCAAACATCACTGTCGAGCCGGCCCGGCGCTTCGGCGGGTAGACCCGGTAAGCGTCAGCGGAGTAGGTCGCAGCCAGTTTCGGGGCAAACGCCTCGAGGTCGGCCAGCGCCTGGCCACGACGGGTCCGGACCTTGAGGGTCACCGCGTGAGCCGAGGTCGTCACACTCTTGAGCCTGGGGTCGCGCCACCTTTCGATCGACTCCTCCCCGACGCCCATCTTCTTCACGCGCTTGGTGCGGCGCTTGGACAGACCGGCCTCTCGGGCTACGCCCTTCCAGGTGATACGGAAGCGGAGCCACCACCAGGCGCGGCGGGCGATCGATGCCAGCCAGGCAAGGGCCGTCACGGTTGCCGGGCGGGTCGGCTTGATCACGACCAGGACCGCCACCGCCAGGGCGAGCAGGCCGCCAACGCTGACGTAGATCGTTTCGTTCATCGGATGCTCCGTTCTAAGAGTTGGAAACCCGCCAGCCGCCACGCCTTCCCTTCCATGACGGCCGGCGGGCGAATGTGGGGTGTGCTCACAGGACCGCTGCTTTGGCGCGGCAGATCGGGCACACCGGGGTGGAGAGGTCGGGGTAGTCCCACGTCCAGGCCGTGCCGGCGTTGGGCTGGCCGCACAGGGTGTGATCGGCGTTGAGCCCGGCCAAGTGCGCAGGGTCGGACCCGTCGCCGATCCAGACGAGGTAGAGGCTCATGCCGCCACCCCAGGGGCGTGGGTGGTCTCGACCAGTTCCCGGACCCAGCCCGGGGCGCTCGCCAGGGCAGGGATGCCGCCAGCGATGCCCCGGGCGAAGCGGTCGCCCTGGAGCCAGTGGGCCGAGGTGGTGCCGCCGGTCGGGCCGATCTCGTCGAAGACTGGCCCCGAGATCATGACGCTGAGCGATCTGTCCGGGCGGGAGTCGATCTCCAGGACCGTGACGGTGAAGGTCCGGCCCTTGGAGTCGGCCCCGGTCGGGGCGTCGGTGACCGCGTAGCGACGGCTCGTGAGAGCCAGGGTGATCTTCGGGGCACTCATCACGCCGCCTTCGAGCTAGCGGGCGCGGCACCGGTGGCGGGCTTACGCGCGGCGTTCTCGCCGGGCTTCACCATCGACTCAGCGCGGTAGGACCAGGTGATCCGGGCCCGGTCCTGGCCCTCTCGGTTCTTCCCGCCCGTGTACTCGACGTACGGCAGCGCGGTCAGGCCCACGAACTCCACTGGGGTCCACGGGAACGGGGTGTCGTTGGCCGGGGGCACCGGCTGGTGCTTGGCCGCGAACTTCACCGTCAGTGCGGTGTCCTTCTTCCCCGCGGTGTCGTCGGCGTCGAGGACCATCACCTGCCACACCGGCAGCCCGGTCTCCTTGTCGAGCTGCTGCGGCATCGACCCATCGGCCCGCTTGCCGGCCTGGAAGTCGAGGACCGGCTCGACCTCGCCCTTGAGGAACGCTCCCTGCGGGAACACGTCGCCGTGCTGGACTGCGAAACGCTGCTTCATCGCCATGACTTGATCTCCTCAGAACTCATCTCTGTTGGTAAGTGGTATATGCCACTTACCAACAGAGTGGCATATACCACTTAAGAGCGCAAGCATCTCCCCGAAGGTTCTTCCCGTCGAGCGTGGATCAGGTCAGGTCGTACCGCTGTTCGTAGCTCCAGCGGTCGGACGGATAGACCGCCTCCGCGAACTCGATCGGTCGGTCGTGCTGGTCGTACACGATGTGTTCGACCACAAGAACCGGTGCTGCCTCATCGGTCAGTCCGAGGGCTTCAGCATCTGCGCCGGCTGTGCGTGCGCATGTCCGGTCGCGGGCATAGGTACCAAGTCGGCCAGTCTGCTCCTCGACATACGCCAAGGTTCCGGACCTTATCCGCTCCTTGGTGAGCAGCCGGGGAGCGGTGCCGGCCAGTTCGGCGTTGAACCATGACGTCGAGGTCTCAGCTCGGCGCTCGCCTTCCCAGGTGATGCGCCGGCGTCGAATGGCAGCGCTTCCTGCCTCAAGTTGCAGTGCCCGCGCGACATGTTCCGGAGCCTCCGGTATGACCTCGGCGGCCACAATCTCGGCGCGGGTCCCGTCGGCGTAGATCCGCCCGGACGTACGAGCCTTCGTGTAGCGCTCGTTTGCCCGACGATTCACCGCCAGGTCGGCGACAAACGTTCCTGAGCCTTGGATTGAGTGCACAAGGCCGAGTTCGCGTAGCAGCATCAGAGCCTTGGTCGCAGTGGGACGCGACACGTTGTAATCCGCCGCGACCGCCCGCTCGCTTGGGATCTCGTCGCCCGGACGAAGCTCCCCACTCAAGATGCGAGCGCGGATCTGGTCCGCAATCTGACGGAACTTCGGTGCCCCATTGGCTGTGTTGCTCATCGCTACTTCTTCCGACTGGTTAATACCACTTCTCAACGGTAGCGCCTTAACGTCTGGCAGGTGACAATCGAGGCCATGCGGACTCTCTTGGTGGCGGCTGGCGGTGGCGGCGATGCCGTAGGCGCAATGCTGATCCGTCGACTGCTAGGCCACGATCCACGTGAGCAAGCTCTGGTCAGTACGTGCGCGTGGGAACGACTTAGGATCGACCCGGTACCCGGTCCTCGGTCACGAGGCGACTTCGTCGGTCTACGTGCGATCGCTGGAGTTCGCGCGGAAGTCGGACCAACCAGCGACACGCTTCCCGCGGGGCGTTCGGTGCTTCCGCGACTCGCAGGAGACATCGACGCTCGTTTGTTCGTGCACGACTTCGCCGGCGGTGCGGTCGGCCTGGCCGATCAGCTGCGATCCCTGGCGCAGGCGCTTGATGCTCGGTCGCTAACGGTCGTGGACGTCGGCGGAGACATCGTCGCGCGCGGTGACGAATCCAGGCTACTTAGTCCGCTAGCTGACTCACTGACCCTCGCGGCGAGCATGCAGGCCGGTCTACCTGTCCGGCTAGCGATCCTCGGACCAGGAGTGGACGGCGAACTCACCGCGGGGGAGGTGACACAGATCCTCGCGCGCCTTCGCGGCGAGCGGATCGGTGCTGTGACTCCGTCTGATGTAGAGGACCTGTCGGACGTGCTCGCATGGCATCCGACGGAAGCGACAACAGTTGCAGCAGCGGCCGCGATGGGCCACCGAGGATCAGTTGACATGAGGCGAGGGCTGGATCCGGTGCCAGTAACCGACGACAGCTCAAGCGTTTGGATCATGGACGCTCCGGCGATCGAAGAATTTCCGCTCGCTGCTTCGCTCATGCAAACGCACAGCCTTCAAGCGGCTGAACAGATCATGCGCAACATTGCCGTTGACGAACTCGACTATGAGCGCCGCCGTGCCGCTGGACAGTCACCCCTGCGACCGCCGATGTCGCTTTCTGCGATCGCTCGGACGAGTCTTGAGTTGGGCGCATCATTCATCACGACGCGCCGGCTCCTGGAAGCCACGACTGCCGACTGCCCGCAGTTTGAGGCGGCGCGTGTCGACGGACTCGGCCTCTGGTCACTCCGCGCAATCGTCAACGGGGCCTAGAGTTCCGGGTTTGCGTCGGCGTCGCGCCTGAATGAACCGATGCGTGGACGTAGTTTGTACGGAACCTTGACGCGCCCGTCGCGCTCGCTCCAGAGCCAGCGACCTGACCGACGTAGGGTCCAGCCGGTGTGTTTATATGGCATGAGGTCCCCGACGCTAAGTTGGCCGAGAACGTGGGATAGCTCTTCTGCGACGCGCAGTTGGTGTTCGCGCTCCCGCGCGTCAGCGTTTGCATAGCCATCTGCACGGGCAGTGAACTCCTCAAAGTTCATTTCTCCGATTCGCTGCCGATGTGCGATCAACGCCTGCGAGTCGACGTACGCCTCGGTGTAGTGGCTACCGAACCGACGTGCCTTTCTGCGGAGCTTCTCCTGCTCGGCTTCAAGGAGGTCCGGATGGATCTGGCGCTGTCGATACGAGGCGATCGCGTCCGCCCTGGCGAGAAGGCCTGTCAGCGGTGATGGGCACAGAAACACCGGCAAGACTCCGTACCCGTCCCACTCGCAGTGTGTGTATGCGACTGCTTGTGCCACCCAACCGTAGCCATCGCCGACGCTGGATGGCCTCGCAGTCTTGAACTCCACGGCGAACGCTGGAACCGCGTCATGCCAGCCGTCTGGATCCCTGGGTCTCAGGACCGCGTCGATACGAGTCTGTTCGCCCGTCCAGTATCGACCATGCACCTGTTCCTCGATGTGAAACCACCGGTCCATCTTGGCAAGGACGAATTCAGCAAGAGCCGCCTCGTCTGGGAAGGCTTCAGGGTCCGGCAGCAGCGGCATGGGCCCGTAGTTCATGTTGCGACTGTACGGCGCCCGAGGGAGGACGGGCAGCGACTCATCTATCGACCTGGCGTCCGATGGATGAGGTGTGTCAGCCAGCCTCCCAAGAATGATGCCTGGCCAGAGCCCAGGCACCGGCTAAACGTCGGGGCGCATCGCCAGCGCCGGAACTCCCCGCCACCTAGCCTCGCCTCGTGCTCAAGTGGGGAGGCTGCAGAAGGGCAGATGGCGCGCCTGGGTGATCTGGGTCGACACCACCGACGCCGCGCCAGAGATCCGGCACGCCTGGCTGCCCGCTCACGAGATCCGGCCAGCAAAGAGCAACATCAGCGCCTGGAACGATCGATACCGCTGATCCGCTTCGGACCCGCTCAGATGTGAGCGAAGGTTGCGTCGTACTCATTCGCCATGCGGACGATCATTCCGTTGTAGTGAAAGTTGCTTCCGGGTTGTGGCGCGGGTGGCCCGGTCAGCACGTCGACCGGCCCGCCGTCGTTGACGAACTCCAACACAGTGACCCCGACTGCGTCGAAGCCGTTGCCTGATTTCCCGGAGCGTCGTGGCATTTGAGCCACTTTCTCGAGCACTCGCATGGTGTCGGCAGGTTGCCGATGGATCGTCAACCGCGGCGGGAGGCCCTCGGAGAGGCGCTCGCTGTTCACGACCGAGGAGAGGAACTCTGCGGAGTTGTTGATCTGGACGTAGGCGATTGCCAGAGCTTGACTTGATGCTCCGTGGATCGCCTGATGTGACGAGTTCAGCTCGTCATACAGACGAGGGAGCGACTTCACGTGCGCGGTCATCGTCGCCTTCGCTTCAAGTGCGATGAGGACGGCGCCAACCGGCGCAACGCGGATGTCAGGAAGCGTCATAAGGAGATTCTGCTGGTCTGGGGTCAAGTCGATCCCGTAGTGGTCGACCAGTGTGTGGAAGGTCATGCCCGTTGCCCGGACGGGGCCGTCCGGACGCGCGATGACCAGGTCGAGCACCTTGGCGCGATCGGTCGAAAAGTCCCGCATCTCATGGTTCACGCCGAGGACAATCTTTCCGCTGAGCGCGTGCTGCTGCATCAGCGACGACTGTGCGAGCAGGTCTAACGCGACCCCCCAGCAGCCAACCTTGCTGTGGCGGTCCGATCGTGAGTTGTACTGCCAGCGCTGGCCGTACTTGTCTGGCTCGCTGGGGGTAGTCAGGAAGCGAGCGAGTATGTCCGGTCCATGCACAGGCGTGACGCTAGCTCACCAGCAGGTTGTCCACTGGGAAATTGAGGGTCTCTTCTACTGGAATCGTCGGAACCGGCGACAACGCAACCCCCATGGCCTCAGCGTAGGTATCGACGGCGTCGCGGAAGCCCTCGTATCGTCCTAGGTTGCCGCGGAGGAGCCGGTTTCGGAACCCGTTGATCGCGCGAGCGCTCAGCGGGTGTGCTTCTGCCAGGTCGACGACTGAGGCGAGGTGTTCGTACGGTAGATGGCTCGGGAACTCGGAAATATTAACTGCATAGGCCGTGCCGTTCTCGCCCCATGCGGCGGTCGGCCAGCGCTTCGTGACCTCCTGGCCGTTCAGGTCGACAACGGCGTCCCCTGGCGAGACGATGCGACCAGCTACCCACTCGGCCACCCGGGTGGTTACTGCGTTGCCCACCAGTTTCCAGCGGGGGCCGTTCTTCTTGCCGTTCGGGTCGACGTCAGTCCATCCTCGGGTGAAGCCTTGCATGGCTTCTGCATCCTCGATGCTCGGCGTCACGAACAGACGCTCGTCCGCAGCTCCTGGAACCCAGATAGCCGGCGGAGAGGGGATGCCGAGTGTTGAGCCGCCCTTGAGGGTCGGCACGGCATCCTGCGCCCAGCCGAGTCCCCCGCGTCCTTCTGTCCAGTAGAACCCGAAGGCATCCGCCTTGAAGTCGTCCAGCGGACGCTCGCCCGCTTCGTCGGCGAACAACACCCGTCGTGGATCCTCAGTCGTCGAGGCAAGCAGAATCACGCGACGCCGGCGCTGCGGCACGCCAGTGAAGCGCGAGTCCACTACTCGGTAGGCCCACCGGTAGCCGAGCGCTTCGATCTCTCGCACTAGGTATGCCATCGCTTTGCCCTTGTCGAGCGTCAGCATGTTCGGCACGTTCTCCACCATGAGCCACGGGAGTGTCTGGCTGCTCGCCTTGGTCAGCCGAAGGGCCTCGAACACATGGGACACCAGTCCCGACGCTTCACCTGTAATGCCGGCAGTGCGCCCAGCCTGCGAGAGGTCGGTGCACGGGAACCCCGCCGACAACAGGTCCAAGCCGCCCGGAAGATCTCGCAGCTCACGTACGTCGGGATGTACGTCGACGTCAGGAAAGCGCCTCGTGAGAACGGCCTTGGCCGGCTCCCACCACTCACACAGCAGGTCCGTCGTTACGGCATCACCCAGCGCACGATGGAAGCCGTGCTCAATGCCACCGATGCCGGCAAACAGTCCTGCGATCCGCACTTGAGCCTCCCAGTATGTCGAACCCCTGAGCGAAACCGTACCTGCTTTCGCCCACAAACTCGAGCCGAACGGGACCTGGGCATGGCCGTGTCAGAACGACCGCACACCCGGCAAGCGGACATCTGCGAGCGGAGGCCAGACTTTCTCGCTACGGTGGTCTTGTGACCATTGAGGGACCGCTGGGAGTAACAAAGACGCTCTACACCGCCTTGGACTTCCTTGACTGGCAGCGGACAGGAGCCCTCGACCTGCGCCCCTACTATCAGCGTGGGAGCGTGTGGACACCGAAGGCCAAGAGCTACTTCATCGACACCCTCGTACGCGGCTACCCGATTCCGATCATTTTCCTACAGTCGAAGCCTGACCCGTCGACCCTCCGAAATGTTCGCCAAGTGGTCGACGGTCAACAACGGCTGAGAACGCTGCTTTCTTATATCGATATCGATTGTCTGCCGGACGCGACAGACGCCGACAGGTTTTCGATAATGAGATCGCACAACCGCGAACTCGCGGGTGTTCAGTTCCAAGATCTCCCTGCTGTCATCAAGGAGAGAATCACGACTACGGAATTCTCGGTCCATATTCTTCCGTCAAAACTTGACGACCGTGTCCTTCTGCAATTATTTGCGCGTCTCAATAGCACGGGGGAGCGGTTGAATGACCAGGAATTGCGCAACGCAGAGTATCACGGAGCCTTTAAGTCGCTAGCCTACGAACTTGCATACGCTCAACTGGACCGATGGCGGGACTGGAAGTTGTTCACGGCTCGTGCGATTGCTCAGATGCGCGAAGTCGAACTGACAAGCGAGTTGATGATCCTCTTGCTTCGCGGCATCGCTGCCAAGACGATCACGACGATTGACTCTGTATATCGAGAGTTTGACGATGATTTCCCGTACTCACAAGAGGTCGGCGGGAGGTTCGAATCGGTGCTTGACGTAATTGAGCGAATCTACAAACCAGATCCGCGCCGTGGCGGTCTGGGGGCTCTTCAAACACAGGGGTGGTTCTATGCGCTGTTCGCGGCCATCGCCGGCGCCCACTACGGCCCACCACTTGATCCGAAGCCGCGGAAAGAAGGCGAAGAGGACTACCCTCTCGCTCCAGACCTGACGATCAGCCAATGGCAGAACGCTGCTCACGCTGTCCAGCGGTCGCTGGCCGAGAAGGACGTGCCCGACGATGTCGCGAAGGCGCTGCGCGGAGCTTCTTCGGACCGCGCTGCGCGCATTTCTCGGTACAAGTTCCTCTTGAGCAAGATCTGAGTTCCAGCATATGGCGCTGGTAACCGCCGAGGACTGCCGAAAGAGCCTCGACAACCGTGCGGTCCGGTTGGAGCGTCTCGTCAAAGAAGGCGAGGCATTGCATGCCAAAGGCCAGCTCACGCTGCGAAACCTAGATGCGCTCCGGGAGTCGGCACTCTTAGATCTGTACACGAGTTTCGAGCTCTTCCTTGAGGACCTCTTCTTCGCTGTGCTGCTCGGTTCCAGCGGTATCAGTGACTCTGGTGGGGTTGTGAACTTCAGTGACCGCGAACAGGCCGAGGAAATTCTAACAGGCGGAAATCAGTACCTCATTTGGCTGCCCTTCGATAAGAATGGTAAAGGAGTTCTTCCGCTTGCTAAGCGGCTCCTGAAGGACGGGCGGCCCTTCACTAGAATCGAACGCCACAAGGACGAACTCGACACGCTTGAGGAACTTAGGATTGTGCGCAACGCAATTGCGCACCGAAGTTCGTCTGCCCGTGCCGCACTTGAGCCGTTCGTGACGCACTTGAGGCAGCGCCGCCGTACCGCGGCGGGCCTCCTCGAACAGGTGCGTCAGGGACAGAGCCAGTACGAGTCCTATTCAGCGACAGTTCGCCAGATCGGCGTCGCGCTCGCGAGTGCAGAAGACGCACTAGCGCGAAAATTCCTCTCGCCCGAGAGACCGTACGCGCCAAAGGCAAACGCACCGACCGGCCGATACCGCTGTACGCGGTGCGCAAAGCGGCACCAGATTCGGGCTAAGACAGCGGCATTGCCGGCCTGCCCCGTTTGTCGCAAAGGTCGTGCGAAGGGTCAGCCCAAGGTCGCTCAAGAGTGGGATCGCGTCTACGCCTAGTGCGCTTCGCCGAAGCTGAGTTCGTGAGAACTTTCTCTACTGACTCAAGGCGGCCTCCGGCCGCGAGCGCGGCCTCCGGGGGCGTGCGGCCTGGCGGCCGGTCCCCCTACGTGCCGCGCAAATGAAGAAGAGCGCCCAGTCCGTAGACCAAGCGCTCAAGCTACTTCAGCGGCGAGTGACTAGCGGCGCTGCCGCTCCGCGGGATCGCTGTCTGACGTCTTCACGAGTCTCCACAGGGAAGCATCCAGTAGACGCGCGCACTCCGTTAGGAACCGCTCCCGCTCGCTCGGGCTCTGGAAGCGGAATGTCACGCAGTTCTCGTTGCTCCGCCACTCGCGCTCGCCTGTCCCGCCCCATGCGATCTGCTTGTACTTGCCGGCATAGCAGTGCTGGCAGAGCGCACGCAGAACGTGTAGGACCGCGGCGTCCTCAGTCATCATGGTCGCGCTGAAGTGGGACTTGAGGTACTCCTCGTCCGACACCGAAGACCCTCCTTGCTCTCGGGGGTTGCATCGTGTCAGAAGACATCTGGTCCGGGGACCCATACAGATCAAGCTGCTCTGTATGGCGTAAAGATCCGAAGTCCGTTTCGAGTTCACCGCACCTCCGGCCCCCGCCCCGATCCCCAGGGTTTGCACGCCGCCACCTGGCATCAAGGGCGCAGAAGCGTTGCTACGCAATGGGCTGCGCCCACCCTTGACACCAGGCAACGACGAGCAATCTTGGCTGGCTATCGGCTCGGTGGCGCTCAACTGGGCTACCTCATGGCTGATCCGGGCGAGGTACCCGAGAGGTACCCGAAGGACCCACAACAGCCAACAACAGACCCATCGAAAAGCACCCATCTGACGTTCCCCAGCGGCGTTGCGATGACCCGTCCGTGTGGCGAATCGGACTGATAATGTGGGGGTCGGAGGTTCAAGTCCTCCTAAGCGCACAGCAGTTTCACCAGGTCAGAGGCTCCCGTCGGGGGCCTCTTCCTCGTTTTCAGGGTTGTCGTCTTCTTCAAGTGTGCCCGCGCCGATCCTGCTCGACGAGCGCTGTTGGGGTTCTGTGTGCCGAATTCACTGACGGATACCTGCAGGGGTGTTTCAATGCACGCGCGCCGCATGTTGCAGCGCGCCTCGACTTCGAAGGAAGACCCCCATGCTCCGCAAGTTCACGCTTGCTGCCGCCGCCCTCGCGCTCGGCGCAACGACCCTGTCGCTCGGTGGCTCCGCGCAGGCTGCGACCACCCCATCTGTCAACGTCACGAGCGCCTGCCAGGGCGGCGCTGGTGTCATCACCGTCGGCGCCCGGCGCTCGCCCAGCGGTGGCACCATCGGAACGACCGTGATTCGCGACGTGAAGAGGCCCAACTGGTCCGGATTCACGATGGTCGGCAACAGCGAGCCAGCCGATCCGACGACTGAGCCGGCGACGCTCCACCCGGTCGACGGGGTCGTACGCGACACCACGAAGTCCACCCTCGCCTGGCCGAAGCCGGTCATGGGCCTCTACTTCTCGGGCGACTACTCGGTCCTCTGCGTCGGACGCGTCGACCAGAACCCCTACCGAGTCATCGGCATGGGCCCGTCCTCTCAGATCACCGTGCGCCGCGACTCCGGCGTCGTCCGGGTCGAGGGCGAGGCGAGCCGGCTGGGCAAGTACCGCCTCACCGTACGCCTGTGGACGCCGGCCGGCTTCCAGGAGAAGTCGACGGTCGTCAACGTGGGCGTCGACACGAACATCGGCGAGTTCCGGCACCGCTTCACCGGCTTCCGGCGGACCAACAAGTTCACCAAGGCCGTACTGATCACCAAGCACATCCGAAGCGGCAAGACCACCACGGTCACGGTGCGACGTACGTTCTGATCTTCGATACCGCTCGTGGCCCCGTCGATCCGGCGGGGCCACGCGACTTTTCGGGTCCTCTCGTGTCCTAGAGCCGGCTGGACGCGTCGTGGTCGTGGGTCGGGACGACCCGCATCAGATGACGCGCCAGATGCAGCCGGTGGAGGGTTGCGAAGGCGGCGTCCCGGTCTTCGTCGACGAGGTCGCCGGGGAAGGCCGGCTTCTGTCTGATCAGGTCGACCTGGTCGTAGTGCCAGGCGGCGTCGCCGGCGATGAGGACCCAGCCGGAGGCGGTCCGGGCGAGGACGCCGATGCTGCCCGGCGTATGGCCGGCGAGCTCGACCAGCAGGACGGAGCTGTCACCGAACAGGTCGTGGGAGGCGGTGAAGGTGGCGACCGGCGGGCCGTCGAGGTCGTACGTCTCCACGGGCCGGCCGTCGGTCAGCGCCGGGCGCACTCCCCCGACGGGTGGCCGGCCGGGGCCGAGGATCCAGTCGCGCTCGATGGTACGCAGGTGAACCGGGAGACCGGGCAGGTCCAGGAGACCGCAGACGTGGTCCCAGTGGGCGTGGGTCGGGAGGGCGAAGTCGGGCTTGATCTGCGCAGCTCCGAGCGAGTCGATCGTGGCGACGGTGTCCGCAGGCGGCGTCACCAGGCGTCGCAGCATGCCCGGGAGCTCGCCGAGAGCGCGGTCCGGAGCATCACGGCAGTAGGAGGGATCGACGACGAAGGTCGCCTCGGGATGAGTGATGACGAAGCAGGTCATCGCGTTGCGTACGCGCCGGTGGAGGCCGGCGCCCTCGATGAGGCCGCCGGCGGGCAGCGTGCGCGGGACCTGGGGCATGGTGCGTACGGTCACCGTCCGGTCGCCCCGGGGCAGGCCGGCGTCGGTGATCGAGGCGAGAAGCCGTTCGTCAGGGCGCCGCGGACGCAGGAGGCCGCGGCCGAATCCGGCCAGGGCGCCGATCATCTCTCGGGCCGTCGGCGTGGCAGGAGAGGCAGTGGGATCGCTCGTCACACAGGGAAGGTACCGACCCTGGGACGGCCCGCCATCCGACCACGGTAGGAACCGCATGCGAACATCGGCCTCATGACGAAGATCGACCTTCCGTTCGACCTCGACTCCATCCCGGGCCGTACCCGCCGATGGGTCAAGGGCGGCATGAGGCGCACCGAGCGATGGGGGAAGCGGCTGGGTGGCCGCGTCGGCCCGCTCATCCCGAACACGCTGGCGACCGGTGGCGCCGACGACTGGACACCGCAGGGGCTGGGCTACGGTCCGGAGACCAACCTGCTGGCGCAGAGCTACTACTCGCACGACAAGGGCTCGGCCCTCGTGCTGGTCGACCTGAAGAGCGGCAAGACCGTCGCCGAGGTGCTGCTGGTGGGCCACAACGGCAAGGCGGGCCCCGGGCATGCCGGCGGTGTCGCGGTCGACGGCGACGACGTCTGGGTCTCGAAGGGCGCTGGCGGCGGCACCGGCAAGCTCTACCGCTACTCGCTGTCGAAGATCCGCAACTCGGAGAAGGCCGCCGAGGTCGAGCCGATCGAGGCGCCGGTGAAGGTGGCGGCCGGCTCCTACTGCCGGATCCGCGGCAACCAGATCTACGTGGGCGGCTTCGGCAACCAGACCCTGTTCGCCTACGAGAAGGGCGAGAACGGCGAGTGGGACTTCTCCGAGCCCGTCGTCTCGACGACCACGCCGCCCAAGGTCCAAGGCGTCGTCGTACGCCGCGACGAGTACGTCTTCTCCTCCTCGTTCGGGCGCCACCGGCCGAGCACGATCTTCATCTGCGAGCGGACGCCCGACGGCGGTGTCGGCGCGGTGCGGCGCAAGTTCAAGTTCCCGAACATGGCCGAGGCCATCGTCGAGGTCTCCGGCGAGCTCATCACCACCTACGAGTCCGGCGCCTCCCCCTACAGCCGGCCCTCGGCGTACGGATTCGGGATGCTGACCGGCCGGATGTGGGCGAGCACCCACATGACCCTCACCCCCATCGCCTCCCTCGGCCTGGCGCCCGACCCGGAGGCCGGTTGATTTCGTACGCCTCATGGCGGGCCGGTACGCTTTCCTGGTCTAACGGGCAGTGATGCTCCCCCACGACCTGCAGGAGATGACATGAAGAAGATCGTCCTCGTACTGCTGGCCGCGGCTGGCATCGTTCTCGCCAAGAAGAAGCTCGACCAGTCCAACCCCGAGAAGGGCCACTGGGCCGCAGCGACCGACAAGGTGAACTGACCGACGGACACCCGTCCGGGGCGTTGGCGCAATTGGTAGCGCACCTGCTTTGCAAGCAGGGGGTTAGGGGTTCGAGTCCCCTACGCTCCACCCACTCTGACCAGGCAAAACACGTAAGCGACTGAGCCAGTGTCAAGCCAGAGCGCGACGCCGACGTCGACCATTGCTCCGGCGCCGCCTGGACTGGGAGTCGATCGACGGGCGCAACCGGCGACTCATGCGTGCGAAGCGGGCACGATGACAAGATGTTGTCCGGCTGTGTCCGTCGAATCACGACGCCCTGCGCGTCCCACATGCAGCGTGACAGCGTTACTTAGTGGATGCCACCATCCATCCATGCCGAGGTGGGTGCGGTCGTACTGGGATGAAGAAGATGTGACTTTCCTGTGGGAAGTCGCCGACGACGGTTGGATCACCCGTTCAATCGAACTGGCGGGGCCTGGGCGCAAACCGCAGGCTGCGGCTGCGCTCGATGAAGTTGTCGCGGCGTCGGCCGCCGGAGGCGCCGATGCGGTCCGGGCGTACGAGGCACGCTTCGGCACTGCTCCGGAGAAGCCACTCGATGATTGGGACTTCCCGCACCAAGCCATCGACGAATCAGAGTTTGAGCGTGAGTGGCGCGAAGTGCTGGACAACTAGCGACGCTGTAATCGCCAGGCGCACCGAGCGTGTGCGGATCAGCCTGAACGCACCCGTACGTGCCGCTCGGATGCAATGAGCGCTCAGCCAGTACACCAAGCGCTCACGCCCTCTAGCATCATTCACCCATGCCGATCGGCCCCGCATATTGCTGCGATCAACTTCAAGCCCAAGCGGAGCTCAAATGCGACGCGCACCCCGAGCCCGGATCGTGCGGCGACTACCTCATCGGCTACAGCCTCGAGTTCGACGAGTACGGCATCTGGGTCCACGACGGCCCGGACGGATCCGCCTACACGTGGCAGCACATCCACTTCTGCCGTTCTGCGGAACCGAACTGCCCGAAAGCCGCCGCGATGAATGGTTCGACCGCATCGAGGACCTGGAGCTCGAGGCGGAGGCGGCGCCGAAAGAGATGCTCGACTACGGCTGGTGGTTGGCCGTATCCGACTAGCAGCCCACCACGTTCAGCCGACCCATCCAGGCGATGTGCACCGGTTCCTTGGCCGATGATGAGGGCGGGTTGTTCCGGTCGCCGAGCTATACGGCATCACATACTCTTCGACGGGGTCCGGTCGAGGTAGCCCGATCCGTTCTCGCTAACGACCGGAGTACATTCGCCGACGATTTGGGGCCTAGAGTGAGCATTCGTCTTCGAGCCGAGAGCTACACGGAGACGTCGCCGTCCCATGAGCACAACGAAGACTTTGTGCTCGTCGGCAACGACTTCGTGGTCGTGCTTGACGGTGCGACACCTGTCCCCGGCCTGGAAACCGGATGCATCCATGACGTGCCGTGGCTCGTTCGTCACCTCGGTCTGCGTCTTGCCGAAGGACTTGTGACGCCGGGTGCCTTGAACCTTGCAGACATTCTCGAGCGAGCGATTCAGCAGGTGCGCGACGCACACGTAGACAGTTGCGACCTCGAGGATCCCAACAGCCCGTCGTCGACCGTTGCCCTGCTTCGGCTGTGCGGCGACAGGATCGACTACCTGGTCCTGGCTGACTCATCTGTCGTGCTGTACATGGACGATGGTGGCGTTCTGCCGATCACTGACGACCGGCTCGATCATCTCGAGGACTACTCCGTTGCTGGATTCGCCGCGGTGCGGAACACCGCAGAGGGGTTCTGGGTGGCCAGCACCAAGCCAGAAGCGGCCCGCCACGCCGTGTCTGGCAGCGTTTCCCTCGCCAATCAACCGGTTCGAGCCGCCGCGGTGCTGACCGATGGAGCCGCGACGTTGGTGGAGAGGCACGGCCAGACCTGGGAACACCTTCTCGGCGTTCTCGAGGTCGGACCGCACGAGCTCGTGCGACGTACCCGCGAAGTCGACGAGCATGCGGCGGGAACGTTCCGCGGAAAGAGGCACGACGATGCAACCGCAGTCCTGTGTCAATTTGTCGACTCAAGCGACGGACAGGTCTCCGCTGCCGGGCCGACACTGCACGGCTGAGGACGGACGGAGACGAGTTGGCGAGCGGGGAGGGGGTCCCACATGCATTCAGGTCGAGCGGCGGCACGCCTCGGCGGCCTCACCGTGATCGTCGCCCTGCTGCTCTGTGTTTGGAATCCCCGATTCGGCGATCCGCTGCCGATGCCCGCGCGTCTATGGGCGACGGTCGGGCTCGCACTCGCCGCCACTTGGGTCGTTGCATCGGCCGTTCTCATTGACCTTCGGGCCAGGAAAGCGCTCAAGCGCCGTCGCTCTGGAGACCCCTCGAAGCGATAGCACGCAGAAACTAGGGGTGGGGTGAGACCCGCGGAGAGCAGCCCAGCGCTCGCAGCGGCTCAACGGATCGGCCGAATGCGTCTCAACCGCCAGGCGCAGCCGATACCGTCCGGCCCGTGCACCTCAGCCAAGCCGCCTCACCGAGCACCGGCGCCGTCTCGTTTCTCCTTGCCGGCATCTGGGTCTGCGTCCTCATCGGAATCCTCGTCGCCATACGATGGAGCATCAAGCGGCTAGACGCGCTGCTAGCAGACGCGACAGGAGCCTGGGCATGGGTTGGCGGCATCCTCCTCGCCGCGCTCAGGCTGGTCTTTGTGATGTACGTCCTCGGAGTTTCGGCTCTGATCTTCAGCCTGATGATCGGGTGATCGACGCAATTCACCATGCATCCTGAGCCAGTTTCCGCTTGCTCCCCACCACAGAAACCGTAGGTTGAACTGCGGTTCCGTCTGACTTACGACGAGATCAGGGCAGCGTACGCCGGGCGCAGCTCGTCGGCTTGGGCCATGACGCGCTGGACGACGACGGCGGCATCGTCGGTCGGTGAGCCCGGGGCGTCGAGGAGGCCGGCGAGCTGGTCGAGGCAGACGTGCCAGCCGACGGCGGTGTCGGTGTTGCCGGCGGGTCCGCCGAGCCAGGTGGTGAAGGTGAGGCGGGTGCCGTCGTCGGTGGGCTCGAGGTCGAAGCGGAGCAGGTCGGTCAGGTCCGTACGACCGTCCATCCCCCAGGTGAACTCGAAGGTCCGGGGCGGGTCCCACACGCGCAGCTCGCCCTCGGAGACGTGGCTGTCCGGGTCGACGCCCATCTCCTCGATCGCCTCGGTGGTGCTCGCCAGCTCCAGGCCCTCGGGCCAGAACGGGAGGCTCAGCCGCGCGCCAGCGACACGTTCGCCGACGATGTCGGTCGGGAACCAGTGCCGCAGGCCGTCGGTCTCGGTCAGCGCTCGCCACACCTTCTCCGGTGAGTGGCGAAGCAGGCGTACGTAGCGCAGGCCCGTCCTCTCGCCGTCGCGGATCACCTCGCCCATGGGGCCGGTCGTCGTAGTCATCTCAGTCCTCCTCGTGGTCGGTCTCGTCGAGCTGGTCCAGGTGGCGCTCGAGGGCATCCAGACGGTCGGCCCACATCCGGCGGTACGGCGCGAGCCACTCCTCCAGCTCCCGGAGCCGGTCGGGACGGAGCCGGTAGTGACGGCGCGGTCCGTCGATGCGTACGTGAACCAGGTCTGCCTCACCCAGGGTCCGTAGATGCTTGGACACGTTCGGTTGGGCGAGCCCGAGGGTCTCGACGAGCTCGCCCACCCCCATCTCGCGCTGGCAGAGCAGGTCGAGGATCTGCCGACGGGTCGGGTCGGCGATCACGCTGAAGACGTCTCGGGTGGGCACGCCTTAAACATGCCTCAAAGGGAATATGCCTGTCAAGGAATATGATTGGAGCGGCCGCCCGGCTACCGCAGCAGCTGGTCGACGGCGAGCCAGATCGCGAAGATCGCGAACCCGCCGGCGAGCAGGCCGAGGGCCAGGGAGGCGTACGTCTGGAGCGACCGGGACGAGCGAGCAGGTTCCCGCATCGGCGGTGTCAGCCTGGGCTTGGTCGCTGGTGCTGGCATCGGAGCGGGGCCCGGCGCCGGGCTTGGAGCTGGGCCGGGAGCTGGCGCCGGGTCTGGAGCCGGCGCCGGAGCCGGGGTCGGGCCTGGTGACGGAGCAGGTGCCGGTCCACCTGGTGTCGGAGCAGGTGTCGGACCGGGCGCCGGGCCGGCCGGCCTGGGCGACGGTGGCGTGCTCGGCGAGCCAGGCCGAGGCGCGTCGCCCGTCCCGAAGATGTCGTCCATCGTCGCGGGGCCGAGGTCCGGCGGTCCGTACGGGGCGTACGGGAGCGGCGCTGGAGCGTACGACGGCGGATAGCCGGGCGCGGGGAACGGCGGAGCGCTCGACCCGATCAGGTCACGCAGCTGTGCGGCTTCGGCGGCGAGCGCCGCGTCGAGATGGGCGCGCGCGGGATGTCCGTACGGAAGATCCTTGAGGATCTGGGTGTAGCGCTCGATCCGGGAGAGGAGCCGGGCCCGCCTGCTGCCGTTCTGCAGGCCCCAGGCGAGGCAGGCGAGCACCACGGCGAAGAGTCCCGAGATGATCGCGGCGCTCATGCTTCGGAGGGTAGTGGTCGGTGGAGGTTCGCGCTATCAGATCGCGATGGCGATCAGCGCGACCGCGGGCAGGACAGCGGAGGCGACGGTGCCCCTGACGCTGCCGCCGCGCGGAAGCCAGTAGCCGAGGGCGTCGGCCACACCCATGAACAACGAGGCGAGCAGCATGTAGATGCAGGTGACGACCACGACGGTGACGCCGGTGGACTCGTCGCCGAAGTTCACGATCCAGAGGCCGATGAGCGTACCGATCCCGGCAAGAGCGTTGCGGGCGCCGATGCAGAAGGACCACAGGTGGACGTTGCGGAGGCCGTGCGGCTCGATCCCGAGGAACCGCTGGACCTGGGGACGGTCGATGAAGAAGGCCTCGAAAGGGAAGACGACGATGAGGATCACGGCGGAGATGCCGGCACTGAGCTGCGCGACTGCGTTCATGGGGACCTGCTCGGGACGGGCCTCGAGGAGGGAGGCGGTGGAGATCGTGGAAGCAACACGCGTCCGGCGGAACCCCGTGAACAGACGGCTGTCTGGACACCGGAGAGCGGTATGATAGTCAGTCTTACTGACTATATTGGCCAGGCCGCCGGACACTGTCAAGGGATTCGATGGACGTCGCAACGCTCATGCTGATCGCCTACCGGGCGATGGACGAACGGGTCATCTCCGCGATGCGGGAGGCCGGCTACGACATCACCGTCGCTCAGGCCCGGCTCGCGCAGCGGATCGCCGAGGACGGCTCGCGCCTGGTCGACCTGGCCGAGCAGGCGCAGGTCACCAAGCAGACCGCGAGCATGCTGGTCGCGGCGCTGGAGCGGCAGGGGCTGGTCGAGCGGGTCCCGGACCCGACCGACGGTCGCGCCCGCCTGATCCGGTTCACGGCGGCGGGTCAGGATGCCGCGGATCGTGCTCGAGAGGTGGTGATGGGTGTCGAGCAGGAGTGGAACGACCACCTCGGTCCACATCTGGCATCGGCTCTGCGGGAGGCGCTCACCTCGCTGCGCGAGCTCGTCGATCCGTATCAGTGACCCGTCGACGGTGGTCGTGAGCTTCCGGAAAACCGCACCAGACCGCGAAATTTCTGGTAACTGGCAGACCGCAGTGGAGATACATTCCCTAAACAGGTTCTATGCGATTACGCAAGGGGCCTAATACCTATCGTCTCGATATTTGGACCTATCACTCGTTTGAATTCCGTACGGCGGAACAAAGTGGTCCCGAACTTAGGAAACCCTTTGGTGCGGGTGCCAGAAAACGCTTCTGACGAAACCCCTCCACCACAAAGTCCGAAAGGTCAATGTTGTGGGCGCAGAGTCCGTAGTCACCCGGGTCGAGATGACCCCAGCCGAGTCCCAGGCCGCAGCCACGCTCGCGGAGTCGTTGCTCGCTCGATTCGGGGACCCGGTCTCCTCGGAGTTCCTCGAGACCGCGCCGTTCCTCGGTGGTGAGCTTCCGGAGAGCGTCGCCCGGGCGATCCGTGCGTTCCGCTACGGCGATGCGACCGACGCCCTGGTGATCAGCGGTCTCCCGGTGACGGCCGGCCCGACCCCGCCCCACTGGAACCACCCCGACGCCCAGGCGCCGCACATGGCCGACTTCTGGCTCGCGCTGATCATGGCCCAGCTCGGCGATGCCGTCTCCTGGTCCTCGCTGCAGGGTGGCCAGCTGGTCAACAACATCCTGCCGATCCAGAAGCAGGAGAACCTGCAGACCGGACACAGCAGCGACGTGGTGCTCGACCTGCACATCGAGGACGCGTTCAGCAACCTCCGCTGCGACCACCTCGGCCTGATCTCGCTGCGCAACGACGACATGATCCCCACCACCGCGGTCGGGATCAGCTCGATCGACGTGACCGGCCCTGAGTACGCTCCGCTGTTCGAGCCGCGCTACGTGATCCACCCCGACGACGAGCACCTGCGCAACCTGCGCGAGGCCGGCGTCAACGAGGGCGAGCTGCTCGCCGCGCCGACCGCCGTGCTCTCCGGTTCCCCGCAGGCCCCCGACGTCCGGCTCGACCCGCCTTACATGTCCGCCCTGCCGGGCGATGTCGAGGCCGACCGTGCGCTTCAGCTGCTCATCATGGAGCTCTCCGCGAACGTCGAGGACGTCGCGCTGGCTCCCGGCGAGATCCTCATCGTCGACAACCACCGTGCGCTGCACGGCCGCAAGCCCTTCACGGCTCGCTACGACGGCACCGACCGTTGGCTCCGCCGCCTCACGACCGTCAAGGACCTGCGCCGCAGCCGCGTCGCTCGGTCGGAGGCCTCCTCGCGGATCATCGACCCGGTGCTCGAGCCGCTCCCCGCATCCCTTGAGCTCACAGGCGCTGGTCGCTGACGCTCGGGATCAAGGAGGCCGCAGGCATCTGCCTGCGGCCTCCATCTCTTTCATCCCGCATACCGTGACGGGGATCCGGAATACTCGTTGGGGTGAACGTGAGGCGATGGGGTATTTCCGTGCTGGCCGCCGGGTTGGCGCTTGCGCTGGTCGGCTGCGGGGACGACAGCGAGCCGAAGAAGCCGGAGGCCGCGCCCACGGAGAACACCTACCCCGTGTACGCCGCAACGATGAACCCCGTCGAAGCAGCCATGACCTTCGTGCCGGAGACCGCGACGACGCTCGCGGTGACCGACTACGACGAGGTGAAGTCGCTCTTCGGGCTCGAGGACATCACCAGCAGGTCGAGCCCCGCGGACCAGAGCGACCTGTGGGGCCGGGCCGACAAGGAGGCCGCCCAGGTCAGCGGTGGTCTGTTGCGGGACGTCGACCAGCGCCTGCGGGATAAGTACGCGTGGGGCGCGGCCGACGTCATCTGGGAGGCCAGGTTCACCGGCGGTGGCAAGGACGGGTTCGTCATCAAGGTCGCGGACCGGGTCAAGCCCGGCCACGCGATCAAGGCCGGAGTCGGCCCGCTGAAGGGTGCGACGTTCGACCCGGAGACCCACGTGATCACCAAGCACACCGTGACCCCCGACGCCGCGAACTGGGCGTCCCAGGAGACGATGCTCGCCGTCGCCGGCGGCCCGGCCACCTCGACGTACGTCGTCAAGGGGTGCGCCGAGGGCGGGCCGAAGGAGAAGACCAGGCTGGCGCCGGTCGAGGCCTACTCGGTCGAGTTCGGCGGCGGGCTGGCCACTCTGCGTCTCGGCGAGGACAGGGATGACCTGTTCGTCCGGCTGAAGCTGGGGGATCGGGACGCGGCGTACAAGAAGGTCTTCACCCATGGTGTCGCCGATCCGTCCACGGGGCGGATCGGGTTCCGGGTGACCAATCCGGTGACCGCGGCCGCGCTGGTCACCAGCGAACCCGTCCCATTCGCGGTCTGCGACTAGGGCGGGGCCCCTCAATCCGGAAGCGCCGGCCGAGCGCCGCCCATCACGCGCCCTGGCGGCGTTGTCGTCGGTCGACGGCCAACCCCGGACCGCCTCCCTCCTCCGCCTTGCCAGGACGCGCGCTGGACAACGCTCGACTCGACGCCGGATTGAGGGGACCCGCCCTGCCCCGTACTCTGGGAGTGCTATGGCCGCCCAGAGTCCCCCGCGAAGCATCTTCTCCCCGAGGTTGTGGGGTGCACACGCGCTGATGGTCGTCTTCGTGACCGGCGCGGTGCTGCTCGGGGTGTGGCAGTACCAGTCGAGCCAGCAGGACAAGCAGGACCAGGTCGCCGAGCTGGTGCACGCGAAACCGAAGGCGTTCACCGACCTGATCGGGCCCAACGACGCCTTCCCGTGGGAGCAGATCGGCCGCCCCGTGACCGTCTCCGGGATCTGGATGCCCGACGAGACGATCTTCATCGACGGGATGGAGCGCGGCTCCCAGGTGGGCTTCTGGGCCGTCACGCCGGTGCTCGTCGAGGACACGGAGTCGGCCGTCTACGTCGTACGCGGCTGGACGCCGGAGGTCGGCAGCGCGCCGCCCGCGCCGCGCGGCCACGTCACGATCACCGGCTGGCTGCAGCCCAGCGACTGGACCGACGTCGCCGACGACCGCAAGTCCGACAACGTCTTCCCGCAGCTCGACATCTCCGACCTGATCTCGCGCACGAGCTACGACCTCTACAGCGCCTACGTGGTGCGTTCGCCGGTCGAGGACAACTGGCCGGCCAGCTCGATGCCGGTCAACGACGGCTCCACGGACGTCGCCGACGTGCCCGCTCCGCAGCTGCCCGAGCCGGAGGCCACGACCGGGCTGCGCAACCTGCTCTACGCGATCGAGTGGTGGCTGTTCGGGATCTTCGGGATCTACGTGTGGTGGCGCTACGTGCGTGACACCCTGCGCCCCCGGCCCGTCGACGAGGACGAAGAAGACCCTGAGAAAACCGCTCAGGATCTGCGCGTACGCTCAGACGCGTGAACAAGCTGTTCGGCACCTACAAGGTGCTCGCGTACGTCGTCGGTGTGCTGCTGCTCGTGGGCACCATCTGCTCGCTGTTCAAGTATCTCCTCCCCGAGGGCAACGCCCTGCAGTCCTTCGGCGAGACGATGACGCCGCTGTGGGTTGCCCACGGCTGGGTCTTCATCATCTACGTGATCGTCGCCTTCCTGCTGACCCAGAAGGCCCGCTGGACGATCCCCGAGTTCCTGCTGATGATGATCGCCGGCCTGGTCCCCGGGCTGATCTTCTGGGTCGAGCGCCGCGTGGCCGACCGGATCGCTCCCCTGCTCATCGACGCGTAGCGGCCGGGGAGCGAAGCGACCGACGGCACGGCGCGACCTCCTGACGTCTCGTCCGCGACCGGCGTTGTGGGAGGATCGAGGAGTTACATCCCGTACCAATCCCAATGTCGGAAGGGCAGGTCATGGCTGACCAGAAGGCCATCCTCCACACCAACCACGGTGACATCACGATCACCTTGTTCCCCAACCACGCTCCCGAGACGGTCGCCAACTTCGTCGGCCTCGCGACGGGGACCAAGGAGTACACGGACGACGCCGGCCGCTCCGGTGTCCCCTACTACGACGGTCTCGGCTTCCACCGCGTCATCGACGGGTTCATGATCCAGGGCGGCTGCCCCCTGGGGACCGGTACGGGTGGCCCGGGCTACACCTTCAAGGACGAGCCGCACCCCGAGCTCACCTTCGACAAGCCCTACCTGCTCGCGATGGCCAACGCCGGCCCCGGCACCAACGGCTCCCAGTTCTTCATCACCACCGGCCAGGCGCCGTGGCTGAACTTCAAGCACACCATCTTCGGCGAGGTCGCCGACGAGGCGTCGAAGAAGGCCGTCGACTCGATCTCCGGCACCAAGACCGGTGCGATGGACCGCCCGGTCGAGCCGGTCGTCATCGAGACGGTCGAGATCGTCGAGGGCTGATTGTCCGAGACGACCCCGGTCGGGGTGCCGGTCTGCTACCGACACCCCGGCCGTGAGACTCACATCAGCTGTCAGCGCTGTGGGCGTCCCATCTGCCCTGACTGCATGGCCAGCGCCTCGGTCGGCTTCCAGTGCCCCGAGTGCGTGAAGGAAGGCCACAGGTCCGTGCGCCAGCCCAAGCGCTTCACCGGCGCGCGGATCGGCTTCCGGGCGCTCCCGGTGACCATCTCGCTCATCGGCGTCAACGTCCTGGTGTGGCTGAGCATCATCCTGACCGGCGGCTCCGGCTCGAGGATCGCCGACTTCTTCGCGATCCGCCTGCAGGGCTACTGCATGACGCCGGACGGCGGCTTCGCGGTGCCACGGAGCGTCTGCCGGGCGAGCGGCTACAGCTGGATGCCCGGGGTCGACGACGGCGCGGTCTGGCAGCTGCTGACCTCGACGTTCACCCACGTCTCGATCATCCACCTGGCCGTGAACATGCTGTCCCTCTACATGCTCGGCTCGTTCCTCGAGCCGATCGTGGGCCGGCTGCGATTCCTGGTCTTCTACCTGATCTCGGGCGTGGCGGGCTCCGTCCTCGTGGTGTGGGCCGCGACGCCAGCCGGGTCGACCGTGGGCGCCTCCGGCGCGATCTTCGGCCTCCTGGGCGTCCTCGTGGTGCTCTTCGTCAGGGCCGGCCAGTCGCTCTCACCGCTGCTGCCGATCCTCCTGATCAACGCGGGGATCACCTTCTTCGGGCCCGGGATCTCCTGGCAGGGTCACGTCGGTGGCTTCGTCGGCGGTCTCGTCGTCGCGGGCATCTTCACCCAGCTCCGAGCCGACCGCAAGGCGCCGTTGCAGTGGGCTGCCCTGGGTGGCTTCACGTTGGTGTTGCTTGCCCTTGTCGGCGTACGGATGTTGGTGTTCTGACGCCGTCGGAACAGGTGTTTTCGGGGCGTTTTCCCGGCGTGGACAAATCCACAGGTGTGGGAAACCCTGTGGAGAACTACACCCGTGTAACGCAAAGAGGCGCAACCGCAAGGGTTGCGCCTCTTTCGGGGTCTAACGAAGGGGTCACTCCCACTTCGTGGCGAAGGTGAAGCCCACCGCCATGAAGCCGATGCCGACCAGCAGGTTCTTCTGACCCAGGTCGTTGAAGACCCAGATCTTGTCCAGGTGGTCGTTGGCGAAGATGTAGAAGACGCAGATCCAGATCAGGCCGATCACGAAGCAGCCGAGCATGCCGACCACGACGCCGCGGCCGCGGCCCAGCGGGGTCTTCGGGTGGGCGGAGACGGCCAGGCCCAGGAAGAGCAGGACGAAGCCGATCAGATAGTTCCAGCCCTCGAGCTTCTGCACCGGCTTCGGCCCGGTGAAGTCGCCACCGATCTCGTTGGGGCGCACCCCGGTGTAGTAGTAGGCGATCCAGCCGATGCCGAGAGCGATCAGCAACAGGGCGATCCCGAAGCGGGGAGTGAAGATCGGGTCCTTCGGCAGGTCGAGATCACTCTTCTTCGAGAGCTTGAGCTTGGCCACGGGTGATGCTCCTCAGACAAATGTGATTGCTGCGCATACCCTAATGGTCGTGAGCTCCGGAACCCAGGCTAACCCCACCTCTAAACCAAAGCGCTGGTCCCGCGTGACCTCCTGGAGGCTCGGTACGCCCGTCGTGGTGCTGCTCTGTGGCGGTCTGCTGGCGGTGAGTTTCGTGAACGCGGACGGCACCGACCTGCGTCCGGGCCGCTACGAGGACCTGGCGACGCTCGTCGACGGCGAGCGGGCCCGCTACAACCGCCTCGAGGCCCAGCTCGCCGACCTGCAGAGCCAGGTGGACCAGCTGACCAGTGGAGTCACCGACAAGGACGTCAAGAAGCTCCGGCACCAGTCCGCGAGGCTCGCCGACCCGGCGGGCACCTCCGACCGCAGCGGCGCCGGCATGCAGATCGTGCTGGGTGACGCGCCCTCGGAGGTCCAGCAGAGCTACACGGGCGACGACCCCAACTCTCTCGTCGTGCACCAGCAGGACATCCAAGCCGTCGTCAACGCGCTGTGGGCCGGTGGCGCCGAGGCGATCACCATCGCCGGCAAGCGGATCATCACCACCACCGGCATCAAGTGCTCCGGCAGCACGGTGCAGCTCGACGGCGTCCCCTACCCCCAGCCGTACGTCATCGAGGCGGTCGGCGATCCCGACCGTCTGCAGGCTGCGATCGACCGCGACGAGCACGTCCAGAACTACCGCGCCGACGCCCGCGACCCGAGCGTCCAGATCGGCTGGTTCCTCAAGCCGCTGACCTACCTCACCGCGCCGGCCTACGACGGCCTGCTCGACGTGAAATACGCGAAGCCCCTGCCTCAGGACAAGTGAGACAGGGGCTACGGCGAGGTCCGGGCGCTACGGCGACGCCGGGGTGCTCGGCGGCAGCGCCGGGTCACACGTGGGCGGGTCGCCCGGATCGGCGGTCTGGGTGGCCGACGCCGACGGGTTGGCCGGGTCCGTGCCGGGCACGAGCGTCTGACAGCTCGGCAGGGCGTCCTCCTTCGTCGAGACGAAGATGATCACCTCGCCGTCCTGGGCGAGCGGGGTGCCCTTGGCCGGCGTCTGCTCGACGACGGTGCCCTTGGGCTTGTCGGTGTTCGGCTCGTCCTTGCGTACGGGCTTGAAGCCGGCATTACGGAGGATCTCCTCGGCCTGCTCCGCTGTCTTCCCGACCACGTTCGGGACCTTCTTCGGGCCCTTGGAGACGGTGAGGAGGACCTCGGTGCTGTTGCCGGTGGTGACACTCTGTCCGTCGACCGGGTCGGACTTGATGACGGTGCCCTTGTCCTCGTCGGACTCCTCCGTCTCGATCTTCACCGTGAAGTTGTAGGGATCGCTCTCGAGCAGCTCCTTGGCCGTCTTCTGCGGCATCCCGATCACGTTGGGCATCTCCCGGTTGGGTGGCCCGGTGGAGACGGTCAGCGTGACGGTGCTGCCCTCCTCGACGTCCTCGCCGGCGGGCGGGTCCTGGGAGATCACCACGCCGACGGCGACGGTGTCGCTCGGCTCCTGCTTGACGTCGCCCTTCAGCTTGGCCGTGCTCAGCTCGGCCATCGCCTTCTCCTGGGTGAGGCCGGTGACGTCGGGTGCCGGCGTGGTCTGCGGACCGAGCGCCGTCGGCAGGAAGTAGGCGCCCACCGCGATCAGGCCGATGATGACGAGTCCGAGGAGGACGAGCACCCACGGCCGCGGGCCCTCGGCCCGGTCGTCCTGGGGCGGGTAGTAGCCACCGTTGGTGGGGTCGCCGCCGTAGGGGGCGCCCGCCACCGCGCGGTTCTGGGCGACCTGGGTCTGGTCGAAGCTCGGTGGCACGGTCGCCTGGACCGGACGTCCGGCGAGGTAGCGCTCGATGTCGGTGCGCATCGCCTGCGCCGACTGGTAGCGATCCTCGACCCGCTTGGCCAGCGACTTCATCACGATGGCGTCGAGCTCACGGGGCAGCGACGGGTCGTGGGCCGAGGGAGGCTGAGCCTGCTCGCGTACGTGCTGATAGGCCACCGAGACCGGCGAGTCACCGACGAACGGCGGACGGCCGGTGAGCAGCTCGTAGAGGAGGCAGCCGGCCGAGTAGACGTCGGAGCGGGCGTCGACCTGCTCACCGCGGGCCTGCTCCGGGCTCAGGTACTGCGCGGTGCCGACGACGGCCGCGGTCTGCGTCATCGTGGACTGGACGTCGTTGAGCGCCCGGGCGATGCCGAAGTCCATCACCTTCACGTCACCGGCCGGCGTCAGCATGACGTTGCCCGGCTTGATGTCGCGGTGGATGATCCCGTTGCGGTGGCTGTAGTCGAGCGCGTTGAGTACGTCGGAGCTGATCTCCAGCGCTCGCTCGGGCAGGATCTTGCGACCCTCACGGAGCACGTCGCGCAGCGTGCGGCCGGCGACGTACTCCATCACGATGTAGGGCTGGGCGACGCCGTCGTCGGACTTCTCCTCGCCGGTGTCGTAGACCGACACGATCGAGGGATGGTTGAGCTTGGCCGAGGACTGCGCCTCACGCCGGAACCGGGCCTGGAAGGTCGCGTCGCTGGCGAGGTCCATCCGCAGGCGCTTGATCGCGACCACGCGGCCGAGCCGGTGGTCGGTGCCCTTGCGGACCTCCGCCATCCCGCCGCGGCCGAGGAGCTCGCCGACCTCGTAGCGACCGGCGAGGAGTGCTCCCTCAGCCATTGCCGCCGCCTCCGTTGCCGTTGCCGTTGCCGTCGGTGGGGATGTCGGACGGGAACACCCAGCCGTCGGAGGACTCGCCGTCGGTCGGGTCCTCGGTCTCCTCCGGGTCCTCGGTCTCCTCGGTGGGAGTGGGCTCGACCACCGGCCGCTCGCCGTAGTAGCGGATGGTGATCGTGTCGCCCTCGTAGAGGTTGCGGGTCGGGTCGAGGCCGGAGACGGTGTCGGGCTCGTTGCTGCCGTCGTTGTCCTGGACGGCCACCTTCACGGTCAGGCCGAGGTCGCTGAGCTCGGAGCGCACCTCGTCGACGTTGCGGCCGATGTAGTCGTCCTCGTCGATCTCGACGGGCTTCGGCTCGTCCTCGGGCTTCTTCGACGGGGTGGGAGTCGAGGAGACCGACGGCGTGGTGGACGCATCGCTCGCCGGAGGCGTCTCCGGATCGGCGGCGAGGGTGGAGATGATCCAGATGATCGCGATGATCACGGCCACGAGCATCACGAGCACGACGATGTTGAACGGCTTCTTGTACCAGGGCCGCTGGTCCTCGTCCTCGTCGTAACGGTCGTAGGGGTCCTGGTAGCGAGGCGGCAGCGGACCCTCGGGGCCACCAGGACCACCCTGCATGCCGACGAAGTTCTGGGTGGAACCGGGCGAGGGCACCGGGTCCATGACCGACGTCGCGGTCGCGTCACCCGGCGCGGCGGCGACGACGGTGGTGGCATCGGCGTCCGCGTCGGCCGCGCCGTGCCCGATCATCGCGGCGGTGAACGCGGCCGCGTCGGCGTAGCGGAGGGTCGGGTCCTTCTGCAGGCTCCGCATCACGACCGCGGCCAGATCGGCGGGGACGTGGTCGGGCAGCGGCGGCACCGGGTCGTGCAGGTGAGCGATCGCGGTCGCGACCGGGGTCTCCTTCTGGAACGGCCGGTAGCCGGCCAGACACTCGAAGGCGACCACGCCGAGGGAGTAGACGTCGGAGGCCGGGGTGGCCTTCTCGCCACGGGCCTGCTCGGGGCTCAGGTACTGCGGGGTGCCCATGACCTGGCCGGTGCCGGTGATGCCGGTCGACGCCTGCGCTCGGGCGATGCCGAAGTCGGTCACCTTCACCTTGCGCTGCGGGGTGACCAGGAGGTTGGCAGGCTTCACGTCGCGGTGGACGATGCCGGCGCGGTGTGCGGCGGCCAGGGCGTCGCCGGCCTGACCGAGCAGGTCGCGGACGACCTCGGGATCCAGGGGACGGCCGTCCCGGAGCAGCTCGGAGAGCGGCTTGTGGTCGACCAGCTCCATCACCAGGAACGGTCGCATCAGGCCGGAGGCGGTCGGCATCTCGCCGACGTCGTAGACGGCCACCACGTTGGGGTGGTGGAGCGCCGCGGCGTGCTTCGCCTCGGACTCGAACCGGGAGCGCCCGATCGGGTCCTCGGCGTGCTCGGGCTTGAGGAGCTTGATCGCGACCTCGCGGTTGAGGGTCGTGTCGGTCGCCCGCCACACCTCGCCCATCCCGCCGGTGCCGATGAGCTCGTGGAATACGTAACGACTCATGAGATCGCTGCCTCCATCATGGCCTTCGCGATTGGGCCGCCCAGCCGTCCGCCGGCGATTTCGCTGCGTTCGGTGCCGCTCTTCTGGACCATCACGGCAACCGCGATCTTCGGGTTCTCCGCCGGGGCGAAGGAGGTGAACCACGCGTACGGCGCACGTTCCTTGGAGCTCTGCGCGGTGCCGGTCTTGCCGGCGACGGTGACGCCCGGGATCGCGGCCGGGGCAGCGGTGCCGTTCTCGACGGTGCTGACCATCATCTCGGTCAGACCCTCTGCGGTCTCGCTCGACACCGCAGGCTGGTCGTCGATCTTGGTGGGGTTGCCCTGGTCGATGACGTCGAGCGAGGACGACGTCACCCGGTCGACGATGTAGGGCTTCATCACGGTCCCGCCGTTGGCGATGCCGGCCGAGACCATCGCCATCTGCAGCGGGGTCGCCTTGACGTTGTACTGCCCGATCGCGCTGTAGGCGCGGAAGGGCGGGCTGTCGAGCTTGTCGAGATCGTCGGTGAAGGTGCTCGTGGCCTGGTTCGGCAGGTCGGTCAGATACTTCTGGCCGAAGCCGAACTTCCGCGCCTGCTCGTCCTGCTGCTCCTTGGTCAGGTCGATGCCGAGCTGGCCGAAGGCCGTGTTGCACGAGACCTCGAGCGCGCGGGTGAGCGTGATCTGGTCGCCGCCGCAGGAGCCGCCGCTCTCGTTGGGAAGGTCCTTGTCGCTCTGCGGCAGGTCCAGGAGCGCGCCACCGTAGACCTTGCTGTCGGGGTTCTTGCCGAGGTTCTCCATCGCGGCGGCGGCGGTGACCAGCTTGAAGGTCGAGCCCGGCGGCAGCGCGGTCTGGATGGAGCGGTTGAGCAGCGGCTCGTCGTCGTCCTTCGAGAGCTGGTCGTAGGACTTCCTCGCGGCGCCGAAGTCGTGGGTCGCCAGCCGGTCCGGGTTGTAGGTCGGGGTCGAGGCCATCGCCAGGATCCGGCCGGTGCTCGGCTCGATCGCCACCGCGGCCGCCTGGACGTCGTCACCGAGCGCGGTCAGGCCCTCGTACGCAGCGTCCTGGACCTTCGAGTCGATGGTGAGCTCGACGTTGCCGCCGGCCGGCTCGGAGTTGGTCACGAGGTCGACGAGGCGGTTGGTGAAGAGCTTGTTGTCCTTCCCGGACAGCACGGAGTTCTGGGACCGCTCGACCCCGGACTGGCCGTAGGAATAGGACATGAACCCGGTGATCGGGGCGTACTTCTTGCCGCCGGGGTAGGTGCGCTGCCACTCGTACTTGTCGTCGCTCGGCTTGCTGGTGGCGATCGCCTTCTTGCCGACCAGGATGTCGCCGCGCTGTTGCGAGTAGGCGTCCTCGGTGACCCGGCGGTTGTCGGCGCGGCTGTTGTACCAGCTCGCCTTGAAGAACTGGACGTACGTCAGGTTCAGCATCAGCGCCACGAACAGGATCAGGCAGCCGACGCTGAGCGTGCGGATGGGGCGGTTCACTTGGTCATCGCCCCTTTGTCGAGCTTGACGATCTGGGTCTCCTCAGCGGCGAGGTCCTCGTCGGACGGCGCCGTCGGCAGCGGCCTGCGGGACTGGTCCGAGACGCGCAACAGCAGGGCCACGATCACCCAGTTGGCGACCAGCGAAGATCCACCATACGAGAGGAACGGCGTGGTCAGACCGGTCAGCGGGATGAGCCCGGTCACGCCACCGACGACCACGAAGGTCTGCAGCGCCACCGAGGTGGCCAGACCGACGGAGAGCAGCTTGCCGAAGTCGTCGCGGGCCACGATCGCCGTGCGCAGGCCGCGCTCGACGATCAGGCCGTAGCAGAGCAGCAGCGCGAGGAGCGCGGTCAGGCCGAGCTCCTCGCCGATCGCCGGGATGATGAAGTCAGAGTTGGCGTAGGGGACCCGCCAAGGCTCGCCGGAGCCGAACCCGCGGCCGATCATGCCGCCCCAGGCCATCCCGAAGAGGCCTTCGACGAGCTGACCCGAAGAAGTGCCGTTGAGGGGGTCGGGGTAGTAGTCGAACGGGTTCAGCCAGGTCAGCACGCGGACGCGGACATGGCTGAAGAGGCTGATCGCGGCGAAGACCCCGCCGGCGAAGAGCACACCGCCGACGAAGATCCAGCCCTTGCGCTCGGTCGCGACGTAGAGCGTCACCACGAAGAGGCCGTAGAACAGCAGGCTGGAGCCGAGGTCGCGCTGCAGCACCAGGATCGCGAGGCTGATCACCCACATCATCAGCAGCGGGCCGAGGTCGCGGCCGCGCGGCAGGTCGATGCCGACGAACCGGCGGCCGGCCAGGGCGAGCGCGTCACGGTGGACCGCCAGGTAGCCGGCGAAACAGATCACCAGCAGCACCTTGGCGACCTCACCGGGCTGGAAGCTCACCGGACCGAGGTTGATCCAGATCCGGGCGCCGTTGATCTCCTTCCCGATGAGCGGGAGCATCGGCAGGATCAGCATGACCACAGCGCCGAGTCCGGCGGTGTAGGTGAACCGCTGCAGCATCCGGTGGTCGGGGACCACGAAGAGCGTGACCAGGAACAGCACCACGCCGATCGTCATCCAGATCAGCTGCTGACGGGCGAAGGCGTCGGACTCGCTCGCCCCCGCGGCCAGGTCGAGCCGGTGGATGACGGCCAGACCGAAACCGTTGAGCATCGCCACCAGCGGCAGCAGCACGGGGTCGGCGTAGGGCGCCAGCAGACGTACGCCGATGTGGGCCGCCACCAGGAGCGCGACCAGCCAGGTGCCGTAGCCGGCGATGTCGACCGGGATCTTCTCCTGCACCCCGAGGCCGACCGCGGCGTACGCTCCGATCCCGACCGCCAGGGCCAGGATCAGCAGGACCAGCTCAGCCCCTCGGCGTGACCGGTGGACGAAGACGGGCATCGAGCTCGCCGGGGTGAATCCGCTCATGCCGCCACCTCCGTAGCGCAAGCGCAAGAATACGGAGGTGCCGGCCTGAGGCCTGTTGTCGCTCGCTGGCGCTCGCTCATGACCCGCTTCCCGAGTCGGCAGCGTTCTGGTCGGCCAGCGACTGCACCTTCTCCTGGGCGCCGGCCAGGTCCTTGCTGTGGATGCCGTCCTCGAGCTGGTGCTGGTAGGTCTCGGCCAGGTCGGCGACCTTCAGGTCAGAGGTCTGGTAGGGCTCGGAGAGGTCGAAGCCGACCATCGTGGTCGGTACGCCGCGGAAGATCGTGACGTTGCCGTCCTGCTCGCCGATGTACCACTGGTTCTGCGACCAGACGAACGCGGTCGCGACGGCGATCCAGACGATGCCGAGGACGGTCATCAGCCCGAACGTCCAGCGCAGCCGCGGGTGCTTCGCCGGCGCCTGGAGCGCGTAGCGCATCTCCTCCGGGTCGGCGGCGATCGCGCCGTCGGGGATCTCCTCGTCGATCGGGTCCAGCTCGCCGGTGTCGCCCATCCGGTGACCGCGGAACAGGGCGGTCATCTGGCCGGTCTTGGTGGTTCTCCTCTTGAGCTCGGCGGCTGCACCCACCATCTGGGGCTCGAGGCCCGGGGAGGGGACGGTGTCGCTGGGCACGACATCGGCGACCACGCAGGTCACGTTGTCGGTGCTGCCGGAGTCGAGGGAGACGCGGACGAGCTCGACGGCTGCGTACTCGGGCGTGCCGGTCGCCAGGATGTCGGCGATCCGCGGGTCGTCGACGTAGCCGCAGACGCCGTCGCTGCAGAACATCAGCCGGTCACCGGCGGCGAGGTCGACGATGAAGAGGTCGGGCTCGAGCTCGCGGGTGCCGTCGAGGGCCTTGAGGATCAGGTTGCGGTGGGGGTGGGTCTTGGCCTCCTCCTCCGTGATCCTCCCCTCGTCGAGCAGCGTCTGGACGAAGGTGTGGTCGTGGGTGACCTGGTGGATCGCGCCGTTGCGGAGCAGGTAGGCGCGGCTGTCGCCCACGTGGCCGACGGTCAGCTTGGAGCCGTCGAAGAGGCCGACGGTCGAGGTCGTGCTGGTGCCGTTGAGCGTCGGGTCGTGGTCGACCAGGTGGCCGATCTCGTCGTGGGCCATGTGCAGCGCGTGGGAGACCAGGCCGATCAGGTCGTCGTCGACCAGCCCGGGGGCCGGCTCCTCGTCGAGCTTGCGCAGCTGCTGGACGGCCGTGCTGGAGGCGATGTCACCGCGGGCAGCACCGCCGACGCCGTCGCAGACGGTCAGCAGCCAGGGGCCGGCGTACCCGCTGTCCTGGTTGTCCTTGCGCACCCGGCCGACGTCCGAGATCGCCGCGTACTCGAGGCGGAAAGGTCGTCCGTCGGCAGAGCGGGGACTGGGGGCGGGGTCGGGGGTGGGGTCGGTCGCAGCGGTCACTTGCGCAGCTCCAGGATTGTCTTACCGATCCGCACCTGGGTCCCGAGAGAGATGGCGGTCGGCTGATTGATCCGGACCGACCCGATGTAGGTGCCGTTGGTCGATCCGAGGTCCTCCACGAACCACTGGTCGCCGGAGACGGCGATCCGGGCGTGGCGGGTGGAGGCGTAGTCGTCGTCGAGGATGATCGCGGCATCGCTGCCGCGGCCGATGACGATGGGGGCCTGCGAGAGGGGAACGGTCACGCCGGCGTTGGAGCCGGTGGTGACCGCCACATGCGTGGGTACGCCGCGCCGCGGTGCCCGCGCCGCGGGCGACTTGCCGCGCCCCGGTGCGGCGGCGGGCTGGCCGGCGGAGGCGTTGGTGACCCGCGCGCCGAACATGTCGGAGCGGATCACCGACAGCGCGGCCAGCACGAAGATCCACAGGATCGCCAGATAAGCGACGCGGATCAGAAACAGAGTCAGCTCGCTCAACGGCGCTCCTCCACGATGTGCGCGGTGATGACGGTGGTGCCGATCCGCACCTGAGAGCCGTCGTCCAAGGTTGCACTCGCCATCTTCTGCCCGTTGACCAGCATGCCGTTGGTCGAGCCGAGGTCATAGACCTCGACGCGCACACGGTCGCCGGCCTGCTTCGAGCGGAACTCGATGTGGCGGCGGCTGATGCCCGGGTCGTTGATGCGCAGGTCGGCGTCGGTGCCTCGGCCCACGACGAGGTTGCCGTGGAGCGGGTGCCGGGTGCCGTTGATCTCCAGGTAGGCCTGCGCGCGGCTGACCTGGGTGTCGCTCATGTCGGCGCCGGAGACGGCGGCCTGGGCGCGGCTGCGCACCCGGAACCGGCCGATCGTCAGGTCCTTCGCCTCGCCGAACTCGATGCTCACGCGGCCCGGGAAGACGAACCCCTGCGCCTCGGCGTGGTCCATCAGCTGGCGCTTCAGCTCTTCCTTGAGGTGAGGGCCGTAGGACTCCAGCTTGCTGAGGTCGCTGGAGGACAGCTCCACGAAGAAGTCGTTGGGGACCAGGCGCCGCTGGCGGCTGAGCACCTGGGCGTTGTTGTCGATCTCGCGCTGGAGCGCGGCGACGATCTCCACCGACTTCACCTCGGACCGGAACGCCTTGGCGAAAGCGCCTGAGATGAGCTGCTCCAGCTTCTGCTCGAACTTCTGCAGGCCGCTCACGTGATTGCGCTCCTCTCAGGGTGCCGGTGTGGGCCGGTCGGGTTGGTTGGTCAGTCGCGCAGGGCACAGTGGTCCCCCCGGATTCGGCCCGATCGTATCGGTGCACCCCAGGGGATCTGCCACTTCCCGCATTCTGCGCGGTTTCGATCCTCCCACGATCGGGTGACCACCAGCGTCAAGGCTGGCGGGGTGCCGTCGTTTTGGGCCGGTGGGTGCCCGTGGGCTAACGTTTCCTCTGCTGCACGCGCGAGTGGCGGAATAGGCAGACGCGCACGGTTCAGGTCCGTGTGTCCGAAAGGACGTGGGGGTTCAACTCCCCCCTCGCGCACCACCACGAGGGCCCCGGGTCATGGACCCGGGGCCTTCGTACATTTTCCCGGCCTACTGCAGGCGAGGGTCGAGAACGAGGTCGATCATGCTCTGGTCGAGCTGGTCGCCGGGGGCCTGCTCGTCGGCGCCCACGATCCGGGACTCCGTGGCGAGCACGGTGTTGTGCGCGCCGACGTACACGAACTCCCGGCGCCAGGCCCTGGAGTTCTTGGGGCAGCAGCTCGCCCAGTCGTCCTCGTCCCACTCGCCGACGAAGACCGTGGTCGGGTCCTCCGCGCCGTAGACCCGGCGCTCGAGGCATTCGACCAGAGAGTGGGGTCCGCAGCTGGGCTCGTCACCGGCGGGCCACACCCGCACGCTCACGCCGAGGGCTCGCGGCTTCGGCTTCCCGCCCCGCTGCACGGAACCGAAGGCCTGGGCATAACCGGGGTGATGCGGATCGGCGTAGTGGTCGTCGGGTCGGTACCGCGCCACGTGATCGCCGACGACCCGCAGGACGGCCGCGTCGGACGGGACGCCGAACGCGCTCGCAGGAAGAGAGAGTCGCGGGTCGGCTGCGGCCGCGGCCATCGCCGTCCTGCTGAAAGGATTCGAGTCGGGCGTGCCGCGCCCCTCGATCTCGACCAGCCCGACCAGCCCATCGCCTCGCCGGACCGCCACGCCGACGACGTAGTCGCCGCAGCTGTCCGGTGGCGGTCCGCCCTCGTACGCACCGCACCGGCGACCCCAGCTGGAGACCGCGGCCGGCTCGCCGCCGGGTGCCACGAACCGCTCGAAGGTGCACGACGGCGTGCCGTTCGACGGGTTCGGGGCCCGGACGGCGCGGCACCCGTCGTCGAGCAGGTTCACCGCACCCCGGTCCACGATCAACCCGATCCGTCCGTACGTGGGGTAGTCCGGCAGCTCGGCCGGCCAGATGAAGTGGCCACCCCATGCGTCGCTCGACTGGCGATCCAGGTCCGCGCCAGGAGGATCGAGGTGATCGGTGACCACGGCGAACCACCGGTCCCGGCTCCTCTGCAACGGGTCCGGGACGACCCAGTCGGCGCCGTCACCGGTGGCGGCCAGCGGGGTGTCGGTCCAGGTCTGCGACGACTGGGTCCTGGTCGACGTCGTCGAGCTCGGCGTCGTCGGGCCGACCGGCCGCTCCGGTGCTTCGCTCCCGCGGGTCACCACGAGCACGCCCACGACCACGACGACCACGGCCGCGGCTGCGGCGAGACCGGCGACCAAGCCGTGGCGTCGACGCCGGTCGCGGTCCACCTTCTCGATGGCGCGGTCGAGATCGCCGTAGACCGGGACGTCGGCGGCGACCTGGTCGAGCGCCTCCCGCAAGGTGCTCATGACTCCACTCCTTCGAACGAGGCCACCGTGTCGGGGGCCAGCTCCCGCAACCGCTGCAGGGCGACCCGGGTCTGCGACTTCACCGTGTTGGGGCTGATGCCGAGGGCGGCCGCGGTCTGCGGCTCGGTGAGGTCCTCGTAGAACCGCAGCACGAGCACGGCGCGCTGCCGGGGCGTGAGCCGGGCCATCGCGTCACGCAGGGTGAGTCGATCGGCCAGTGCCCCGGCCTCGTCTCCGCCGGCGGCGTCGGGGGGCGTCGCCCGCGGCACCTCGAGCAGCCTTCGCCGTCGCCGGCCGTCGATGAACCGGCTGTAGAGGATCCTGCGGACGTACGCCTCGGGATCGATGGTGCCGGACTTCTGCCAGCGTCGGACGAGGACGACGTAGACCTCCTGCACGAGATCCTCGGCGGCCTGGTGGTCTCCGGTCAACAGGTATGCGGCCCGGGAGAGCGCGGCACCCCGGGCCGAGACGAACTCCCTGAGCTCGACCTCCCGGTCCATGGAACCACCCTCCTCGCTCGCACCGCTTCTCCTACCCGGATAGACGCAGGAATGCCCCACATCGGGTGGGGGACGACGAGCAAAGATCGCGACCGGCGATGTCAGACCCCGATGCCCGTGCCCAGACCGCGTCGAGCAGCGGTGCGAGGGACGTGTAGAGGGCCGCGCCGGAACCCGGCGCGGCCCGCGTGGTGGTGGTCAGCCCACGGCCGGTACGTAGGGGAAGACCGCAGTCGGTTCGGAGGTGACCGACTCCTTGCCGATCCCGAGAGAGACCGGCGTGTTGGCGGCGATCGAGAACATCACGGCGGGCGCGTTGTCGGTCAGCGTACGGCCGTTCCAGCCGTTGAAACCGAAGCAGGCCGCGGTGCCCACGACATACGGCAGCACGTTGGGCAGGAACCGCCGCACGACACCGGCCGCGTAGTGGTCGGGATCGACGGCCGTGCCGTAGGTCTTGACCACGCTGGCGATCTCGCTCGTGAGCCGGGCGCCGTACGTCGTCACGTCCTCGCTGGGACGGCCGCCGTTGAGATCATCGCCGAGCTGCTCGTCGTACTGAGTGAACAGCGGGTGGATCATCGGCAGGCCGACCCGGTTGATCGAGCGCCAGCCGCCCGCATCGGTCGCGAGGCTGGCCACCGCCCAGACGCCGATCGGCCGCGTCGTACGTCCCGGCTCCAGCAGGTCGGCGTCGGGGATCTCCAGGACGATCGAGTAGACCGTGTGGCCGGCGAAGAGGTTCGTGGCCTGGTCGGGCGTCCAGGTCCCGAGGTCGATCGTCGTCCCGTCCTGGAAGGCGTGACCGACCGCGTGCAGCACGTCGGGCTCGATCCAGAACGGGTCGCCGGCCTTGCCGGTCCACACCCGGAGTCCGCCGTCCGTCGTGAGCGCCTCCTCGGTGGTGCCCGTGGCGAGCACCGTGCCCTCGGCGAACGGGTCGGTGGCGGCGGCGCCGTCGATCTGGTGGACGGCGACGTCCTGGCGCCCGGTCTCGTCGCGCGGGCCGAAGACGAGGCGATAGGTCCGCTCCTCGACGGCGTCGCCGTCGAGGTCGATCTTGAGCTCGTACCTGCCCTCGGGGTGGAAGCCCGGCGTCGGGATGTCTCCGGCCAGCGAGTGACACACGTTGATGACCAGCACGGTGCCGGTCTCGCCGCGGAAGACGTACAGGTCGGTGATGTCGAGCCGCACGTCCTGGCGGGCCAACGGTGAGTCGAGGTGGTGTGACATGAGTGTTTCTTCCTTTCGATCAGGAGTCCGCGAGGAATGCCAGGAGTGCCTTGTTGACCTCCTCGGCGTGGGTCCACAGCAAGCCGTGCGGCGCGCCGTCGATCTCGACGAAAGTGGCGTTCGGGAGGGCCTCGGCGAAGGGGCGGCCGGTCGCCTCGATGGGCAGGATCCGGTCGGCGGTCCCCTGCAGGATCAGGGCCGGTACGTCGATCATCGCGATGTCGGCCCGGAAGTCCTCGTGCCAGGTCGCCACGCACGCGACCGACGCGTGCCACGAGGCGCCGGCGGCGACGTTCCAGCTGTTGCGCACCGCCTCCTCGCTGATCCTGCTGCCGAGGAAATCGTCGAGGTTGTAGAAGTTCTCGTAGAACGTGGTGAAGTAGGCGTAGCGGTCCGCGGTGGCTGCGGCCGCGATCTCGTCGAAGACCGACTGGGGCAGACCCGTGGGGTTGTTCTCGGTCTGCAGCAGGAACGGTTCGAGCGGGGCCAGGAAGGCGACCTTGCGTACGTTCTCGCTGCCGTACCGGCCCAGGTAGCGCGCGACCTCGCCGGTGCCCATAGAGAATCCGACGAGGATCACGTCCCGGAGCCGCAGTACGTCGAGCAGGACGTCGAGGTCGTTGGCGAAGGTGTCGTAGTCGTAGCCGATGGTCGGTTGGCTCGACCTGCCGAACCCTCGCCGGTCGTAGGTGATCACCCGGTAGCCGGCGGCCAGCAGCACTCTGGACTGCTGCTCCCAGGAGTGTCCGTCCAGGGGATAGCCGTGGATCAGTACGACGGCCTGGCCGTCCGGGTCTCCGTGGTCCTCGTAGTAGAGGTCGATGTCGGCCGAGTTCTCCTTGGCAACGGTGATGTAAGGCATGACTGCTCCTCTCGGTTGGAGTTGCTCGCTCGATCACTCTGGCTGTGGCGGGCCCCTGCGCGGATGAGTCATCTGACTCGATCGCGGTGATCGAGTCGTCGCGCTCGATAGACTCCGAACGCGGTCGAGGAGCTGATCGCGTACGGGGGTGACGATGCGTGATCGGCCGGTGCAGCGGCTGATCGGCCGCGCCCAGGAGCTCCTGATCCTCGAGTCGTTCATCCGCGAGGCGATCGTGGACGGAGGAGCGCTGCTGCTCTCCGGCGACCCGGGCGTCGGCAAGACCGCCCTCCTCGACGCGGCAGCCGGATATGCACGCGACGCCGGTGCGGTCGTCCTTCGCGTCGAGGGCACCGAGCAGGAGCGCCAGCTGAGCTACGCCGCCCTGAACCAGGCGCTCTACCCGTTGGCCGGCCGGTTCGAGGATCTCGGCAAGGACCAGCGGATGGCGTTGGAGGTGGCCCTCGGGTTCTGCGACGGGCCACCGCCCAACCGGCTGCTGGTCTCCAACGCGGTGGCGGTGTTGCTGCGTACGACTGCGGAGCGCTCGCCGCACGTACTCCTCGTCGACGACGTGCAATGGATCGACCGGGCCAGCGCCGGCGTGTTCAGCTTCGTGGCGCGTCGGCTGGCCGGCAGCCGGGCGGGGATGCTCGCTGCGGGGCGCAGCGGCGAGGACCAGGGCTACTTCGATCGGGCCGGGCTGCCGGCCCATGAGCTGAAGCCGCTGACCGAGGAGGCCGCGGATCGCCTCGTCTCCGAACACTTCGCCGGTATCGACGCGATCGTCAAGGACCGAATCCTGCGCACGGCGAACGGCAATCCGCTGGCCCTCCTCGAGCTGCCCCGATCCCTGACCGACTCCCAGCGAAGCGCGGCCGAGCGCCTGCCCGCCGTGCTCCCGCTCGGCGAGCGACTGAACCGGTCCTTCGCCTCGCGGGTGCTGATCCTGCAGGAAGCGACCCGACGGCTGCTGCTCGCGGCCGCTCTCGAGGGCACCGGCGATCTCGGCGTGCTGGAGGCCGCGGGATTCGATGCCGACGACGTCGCTCCGGCCGAGCGGGACCGCCTGGTCGAGGTCCACGACCACCGGCTCAGGTTCCGCCATCCGCTGATCCGCTCGGCGGTGGTCGAGGCGGCCACCGCCTCCGAGCGTCGCGCCACGCATGCGAGGCTGGCCGCAGTTCTGCTCGACCAGCCGGAGCGGCGGGCCTGGCATCTCGGGGAAGCGACGGTGGTGCCCGACGAGCAGGTCGCCATCGCTCTGGAGGAGGCCGCGCAGCACATCCTGGCCCGCGGCGACCACCAGGCCACGGTGGCCCTGCTCATTCGGTCGGCCGACCTGAGCCCGGAGGCGGCGGAGCGCAGCCGCCGCCTGGCCACCGCCGCATTCATCGGGGCGGAGGCGATGGGCGAGACCAGGAGCGTGGCGGAGCTGCTCGCCGACAGCCGACGGGCCAGCAGCAGCGCGCAGGCCTCCCTGCACTACGCCTCCGCGTCCGCCCTGGTCATGCTCGACGACGACGGCCATCTCGGCACCATCCACCACCTGCTGGCGCGCGCCATCGAGGGCAACCCCCAGCGCCACGACGCCGGCGATCCGGAGATCGTCAACGCGCTCTGGACGCTGGCGCTACTCAGCTTCCTGGGTGGTCGGGAGGAGCTGTGGACGGAGCTGTACGACGCCCTCGACCGGCTCACCGAGGGCCCGCCTGCCCTGCTGCGCCTGGTGGTCGACCTGTTCGCAGACCCGGTGCGGACCGGGTTGGCGGCGCTACCGCGGCTGGAGGCAGAACTGCTTGCCGTACGCCATGACACCGACACCGAGAAGGTGCAGAACCTCGCCGGCGCCGCGATGTACGTCGACCGGCTGGCCCAGGCCCGCGACGGGCTCTGGCGACATGTCGTCCAGGGGCGCGAGGGCGGGCCGGCCAGAAGACAGCTGGTCGCGCTGATGGACCTCTGTGTCGACGACTTCCACCGCGGGCAGTGGCAGGAGGCCGCCGAGCTCGCCGAAGAAGGGCTGCAGCTGACCGAGCACCGGGCCGGCCGGTTCTTCGCCTTCTACTTCCGCTACCACCAGGCTCTGCTCGCCGCGGTCCGGGGCAGGGTCGAGGAGAGCCGGGAGCTGGCCGAGCAGATGATCGGCTGGGCCGGTCCGCGCGATGTCGGCGTCGCCCGGACCTACGCTCAACATGCGCTGATCCTGGCAGCCCTCGCCGACGCCGACTTCGAGAGCGCCTATCGGCACGCCTGCGCGATGAGCCCGGCCGGGACGCTCGCCTCGCACCTTCCGCACTGTCTGTGGGTCGCGATGGATCTCGTCGAGGCCGCGGTGCGCACCGATCGCCGGGTCGATGCCGAGCGGCACGTGCGCGCCCTGCGCGAGGCGAAGGTGTCCGAGCTCTCGCCCAGGCTGGCGATCCTGGTGGCCGCGTCGGCGGGCTTGGTGGCGGCGGGCGATGAGGCTCGGACGTACTTCGAGCAGGCCCTGGCCTCGCCGGGGGCCGAGCAGTGGCCGTTCGACGTCGCCCGGGTCCGGTTGCTCTACGGCGAGCATCTGCGGCGCGCGCGTGCGATCGCCGAGGCCAAGGTCCAGCTCCAGGAGGCGCTCGCCGCGTTCCGGACGCTCGGTGCCGCACCGTGGGCGGCGCGGGCCGAGCGCGAGCTCCGTGCAGCCGGTCTCGCCGCGGTGCCCGTTTCACGCGCGGCGTCGGTCCTCACTGCGCAGGAGCTCCAGATCGCCAGGCTCGCCGCATCCGGCCTGACCAACAAGGAGATCGCGGCCCGTCTCTACTTGTCCCCGCGCACGGTCAGCGGCCATCTCTACCGGATCTTCCCGAAGCTCGGCATCACCACCCGCGCGGCCATCCGGGACGCCCTCGGCCCTTGAGCGGATCAGCACTGCTGTCTGCCCATCGGGCCCGGCCCATGGGTGACGAACACCGCGCGCATGGAGCGCCGCCTGCTGGGCTCGACTCGGCGCGCTATCCCCAGGGCTCCTCATTTGTCTCGAGCAGCCGGCGAGCGGCCTCGACCCTTGCCGGCAGTCGGCGCCGACGGGCCAGAGCGTGGGGCAGCCGGGGCAGTGCGTGGCGCAGGGCGATCCGCCCGGCGCGGTCACTGCTATAGAGCCGAGTGACCTCGCCCATCACCACGGACCACGGGCGCCGCATCACCGCGGTCAGCAGCTTGTTGCGCGCGTCGAGCGCCCGGCGAGCCGTGGCGTCGCGCGCCGGGGACGGGTGGTGACAGGCGACCAGCGAGTCGACGTAGCTCAGTCCCCAGCCCCGCGAGGCCAGATCGAGGGCGAGCCGGTCCTCCTCGCCCATGAAGAAGACCACGGTGTCGAAGCCGTCGGCCTCGAGGAAGGCGTCCCGGCGCACCACGGCACCGCAGGCCAGGAACCCCAGCACCGACGGCCCCGGAAGGTCGGCGTCCGTCCCCAACGGACTGGTCGCCATCGACGTACACAGCGGATCGGGCGTCTCGGCCTCGCCCACCAGAACGCGGCCCGCCACCAGGCCCAGCCGAGGGTGGGATCGGAAGAGTGCGGCAGCTGATTCGAGAGAACCGGGCGCCCACCAGGAGTCGTCGTCGGCGAACGCCACGTACGGCGTCCGGGCTCGCCGCACACCGACGTTTCGCGCCGCCGCGCCCGCGTTGGCGGCGAGCTCCACGACCTCGATGTCCGGGAAGTGGCGGCGTACCAGTGCCGCGGTGCCGTCGGAGGAACAGTTGTCGACGAGGATCACCGGTGCGGGGTGCCGGGGCAGCGAGCGGCGCAGGTCCGGCCAGCGGTTCCTGGTCATCACGACCACGGTCACCTCGGACGTCACCGCGTCCTTCACGACTAGCGGTTGATCAGCTTGAAGAAGGTGCTGTCCTCGCCGTCGGCCTTCTCCTCCTGGTAGAGGAACGACAGGTTCTCCTTGTCGAACTTCGCGAACCAGTCCTCCCATGCGATGTGCTCGAGGCGGTCCTCTCCGGCACCGCCGGGGAAGTCGATCCGGAGCACGCCTGGCTCCGCGCCGTTCCCGGTGTCGGCGACGGTGGCCGGCGTGCCGTCGCGCTGCTCGACCCACGTACGGATCTCGTCGTGGTCGGTGGTGGTGTGGGACTTCGAGCCCATGATGGTCTCCTCCTCAGGAACGCGCCTTCCTTGTGCGCTTGTCGTTCGCCTTCCGGATCGCCTCGACGAGCTCGTCCTTGGTCATCGTGGATCGCCCGCGGATGTCGAGCCGCTTGGCGACGCCGTAGAGGTGGCTCTTCGACGCGTTCGCGTCGACACCGCCGGCCGTCTCACCGCCTCGACGAGCCGCGGAGCCCGACTTCGCCGCCTGGCGATCGGAAGGACCTCTGTGCCGCTTGCTCTCCCAGTGGTCACCGACCTTCTCGAAGCCGTGCTTGAGCGCGGCGTACGCCGTGCGGTGAGCACGCTCGCCCTCGCCGTACTGCTCCACGGCCGAGTCGTGCGCCTCCGACCAGGTCTCCTGGGCCTTCCGTGTCGAACGCTGCAACGTGGAAGGAAGCTCATCCTTGGCAGGCATCAGACTTCGAACTCCTCGATCGACTGTCTGACGTGGTACCCGGCGACCGCGTCGAGCATGCGAGGCCTGCTGCCGATGCCCGCCGCGATCGGTGGTGTCACAGATCGAGCCCGTGTTCCGTCTGAGGGAGTGAACATCGGAACCAATCGAACAGGTGGAGACATCATGAACATCGCGCTGTGGATCGTGGCCGGCGTATTCGCGTTCGGCTACATCGTCGGCGGCATCCTCAAGCAGACGATGCCCTACGAGAAGTACGCCGCGAAGACGGGCTGGGCCGAGGACTTCACCCCCGGCACCGTGAGATTCATGGGCGTGGCGGAAGTCCTCGGTGGGGTCGGGCTCGTCCTCCCCGGGCTGGTGGGTGTGGCGCCGATCCTGGTGCCGGTCGCGGCGTCGTGCATGGCGCTCTACATGGCGGGGGCGGTCACCGAGCGGATCCGGCGCGGGGAGTACAAGGAGCTCGTCGGCGACCTGGTGTTCCTAGCGGCGATGGTGTTCATCGCATGGGGGCGCTTCGCGATCGAGCCGTTCTAGCCGTTCTAGCGATCGGTGAACGAGGACAGCAGGGTCTCGATGGTCGCCAGCAGGCGGTCCTTGTCGTAGCGATCCGGGTCCTCGAGGGTCAGCCGGGCGAACTCCTCGGCGGTGACCAGCGTCAGGTGGGCAAGGAGGTCGACATCGACCTCCTTGCTGTCATGTGCGCTGGCATGTCGTCGCTCGAGACCCTCCTGGAAGGCGTCGGCGAGGTAGCCGCGGATCAGGTCCCGGGTGGCGTCGATGCGGTCGCGTACGACGGCGGGCGCGTTGCGGGTCAGGCCGAGCACGGGGCGCCAGACGTCGGGCTCCTTGCGCACGATGTCCAGCAGGGCGGCGTACGCCTCGAGGGCCCACTCGGCGACGTCCTGGTCGCCCCCGGGCTGCGGCATCAGGCGGAGGGCGGAGGCGAGGGCGCGGCGCTGGGTGCGGTCGAGCAGGGCGTGCAGGAGCGGCTCGAGGCCGTCGTAGGCGCTGTAGACGACCGGCCGGGTGACCCCGGCCTCCTGGGCGATCGCCTCGATGGAGACCGACTCGTAGCCGTCGCGCGCGATCACCCGCAGCGCGGCGTCCAAGAGGTGCTCGCGGCGCTGCTCGACCGGAAGCCGGCGCGCGTAGCGACGCTTCGGCCGTGGAGGTGTGTCGGGCGTCACGTGCACACAATATTACAGAGGTGTAGATTACGCTGAACCTACAGTGGTGTAGCAAAGAGGAGGAGAACGATGGTGTTCGGCGTCCGGACGCGTAAGCAGCTGATGAAGCAGTACGAGCCCATGGCCGACTACGGGTTCCTCGGCCCCGACTCGGTCGCCTGGAAGGTGTGGGGCCATCCGACCTCGTACGTCCTGGGTTTCGCTCGTTCGGTCACGATCGAGCACTTCGACCCGAACCTCGCCGCCGCCGTCGTCCAGTCCGGCGGCGTGAAGTACCGGCCCTCGACCCGCTACGGCCGCACGCTGCGCTACTTCGCGATGCAGCTCTTCGCCGGCGCCGAGCAGACCTGCCGGGCCGCCGACGTGCTGGTCAAGGTGCACTCGAAGGCGATCGGCCACGACCCGGTGACGGGCGGTGAGTACGACGCCAACAAGCCGTCCTCGCAGCTGTGGATCCACATGACGGCGTGGCACTCGATCCTCAAGTGCTACGAGATGTTCGGCCCCGGCCGCCTCTCCGAGGACGAGGAGAACCAGTTCTGGGCCGAGTGCCGCGAGATCGCCAAGCTGCAGACGATCGACCCCAGCACGGTGCCGGCCAGCCGTGAGGAGGTGCACCGGTACTTCGAGGACTGGCGTCCGCACCTGGCCGCGTCCGAGGCGGCGCAGGACATGATCCACTTCATCATCCCGCTGAAGGTCGCGCTTCCCCCGGGTATGCCGGCCTGGCAGAAGGCGCTCCTCGCGCCCGCGATGTGGGTGATGAGCAAGGGGGTCATCTCGACCTATCCCCGTTACATGCGCGAGATGGCCAACCTCCGCCAGGGGCCGCTCCTCGACGCCGCGGTGCGGATCCCGAACAAGCTCCTCCACGCCCTCCTCTTCCGCTCGCTCAACGCCCGGCTCGCCCTCTTCGGCCTGCTCGCGCCGCAGGCCACGCCGGTCGCGGCGCCGGCCATCCTCCGCATCCCGCCGTTGAGCGACAAGGTGTGGGAGGTGCGTGAGGCCCAGGCCCACTTCGGCTTCGACATCCCGAGCGCGGCGCACCCTGACCTGCGGGCCAAGCAGCGCGAGCGGGTCTTCGACAAGGGCGAGAGTCCCAGTGACGAGGGGCTGCTGGAGTCCGAGCAGCACATCGGTGTGCTGGACGTGCACGAAGCGGCCCGCGTCGGGCGCGCCTCCTAGAGGAGCCGGTACGGCGCTCCGCTGCGCAGGGGGTGGCGGAGCGCCCCGGTGCCGCATTTTGAGTGATGCGCGCGGGGAACCGGGTCGCTAGCCTGACGCCATGGAGCGGCCGTGGCCGCTGACCGGGCGGGACGACGAGCTGCGCAGGGTGGCGACGGCGATCCGGCCCGGTGCGGCGGGCGTCATCGTTGCGGGTCCGGCCGGGGTGGGGAAGACCCGGCTCGCCCGCGAGGCCCTGGCGGATTCCGTACGCCGCGGGAAGACCGTCGTGCTCGCCCAGGGCAGCACGGCCGCCCGCCCGTTCCCGCTGGGCGCGTTCGCCGGGCTGCTCGACGTACCTCCCGGCGAGGCGGCCGAGACGATCGGGCGGGCGCTGGACGAGCTCGCCCGGCAGCTGCCGCTCGTGCTGGCGGTCGACGACGCCCACCTGCTCGACGAGCACTCGGCGATCGTGGTGCACCGGGTGGTGGCCCGGCGGCTGGCCCCGGTGCTGATCACGCTGCGTACCGGGGAGACCGCGCCCGACGTCGTCACCTCGCTGTGGAAGGACGACCATCTTCCGCGCCTGGACCTGGCCCCGCTGGATGCCGAGGAGAGCACCCGGCTGATCGCCCGGGTGCTCGGCGGTCCGGTCGACACCGCCTCCGCGCACCGGCTCTGGACGATGACCGAGGGCAGCCCGCTCTTCCTGCGGCACCTGCTGGCCGGGGAGGTGGGGGCGGGACGGTTCACCGCGGCGTCCGGGATCTGGCGCTGGACCAGCGAGCCGGCGATCTCGCCGGAGCTCGCGAGCCTGCTGGAGCGTGAGATCGGGGACCTCCCGGCCGGGGTGCGCGACGTCGTCGACGTGGTCGCCCTGGCCGAGCCGGTGGCCGTCCCGACGCTCTCCGCGCTGACCTCGGTGGAGGATCTCGAGGAGGCGGAGAGCCGCGGGCTGGTGCGTACCGACGGGGTGGTCGCGCGGCTCGCGCACCCCCTCTACGGCGAGGTACGCCGCGCCGCGATGGGCACCCTGCGCGCCCGCCGCCTCCGCGGCCGGGTGGCGCAGACCCTCGACCCCGAGCCGGACCCGATCCCCCGCGCCGTGCTCACCCTCGACTCCGACCTGCCACCGGAGCCGGAGCTGTTCCTGCGGGCCGCGGAGGCGGCGACCCGGATGTACGACCTGCCTCTGGCCGAGCGGCTGGCCCGTGCGGCGGCCGGCACCGGCGACCTGGCCGCGCGGGTGGTGCACGCCGCCGCGCTCTCCTGGCTCAGCCGCGGTGAGGAGGCCGAGGCGATCCACCTGGACGTCGCCGCCCGCGCGCCGGACCCCGGGCTGCTCGCGCTGGTGCAGCTGCACCGCGCCGGCAACCTGCTCTTCACGATGGGCCGCCCCGCGGAGGCCCGCCAGGCGCTGGCCGCCGCCGAGGCCACCGGCGCCGCCCCGGCCCACGTCGCTGCGATGTCGCTCGTCCTCGACGTGGCCGACGGCGAGCTCGCAGCCGTCCTCGATCGCGCACCACAGCTGCTGCGCGGCGACCTTCCCGACGACCTGGCCGGCATCCTGGTCGCCAGCGCCGCCTCCGCGGTGGCCGCCGTCACCGGCGCGCACGGGCTCCTCGACGAGGCCGCGGTCGTCGGCGGGCTGACCGCCGACCGGGTGCCGACCGTCATCCCCGGCTTCGGGCTCGCCGACTTCCAGGTCCTCGGCCACCGCCTCGCCGGCACCCCGAACAGGGGCGCCGATCTCGCCCGGCGCATGCGCGCGGCGTCCGCCGACCTGCCCGGGCCGGCCCGGCTGATGGGCCTCGTCGTCGCAGGTCATGCCGCACTCGCCGGTGGCTGCGTACGCGACGCGCTGGTCCCGTTGCGGGAGGCATGGGCGGGGTTCGAGGGATCGGGCCACGAGTTCGGCTTCCGGTGCCGTACGTTGCTCGCCACCGCCCTGGCCCAGGCCGGTCGACCGGCGGAGGCCGCTCCCCTCCTGGCCGGCGTCGCTGCCGGGCACCATCCGGCGTACCGGCTCTACCTGCCCGACGATCTCCTCGCGCGAGCGTGGGGTGCGGCCGCGGAGGGAGCGACGACCGAGGCGGTCGGGCACGCGGTCGCGGCGGCCGAGCTGGCTCGGGAGGCGGGCTCGCCGGCGTACGAGGTCCTCGCCTGGCAGACCGCGGTGCAGCTCGGCGGTGCGACCGCGACGGCGACCCGCCGCCTGGCCTCGCTCGCCGGGATCGGCCCGCGGGCCGAGGTGGCGCTGGCCCATGCCAGGGCGTGGGCCGCTGAGGACGGTGACGCGCTGCTCCAGGTGGCGAGCGCCTGGGACCGACTCGGCGATCTCGTCGCCGCGGGCGATGCGGCTGCGCAGGCCGCCGACGTGCGGCGCCGCGCGGGACGGCAGGGATCGGCGCTGACCGCGGCGGCGATCGCCGAGAAGCTGGCCGAGAGGTCGGGCGCCCGCACGCCGGCGCTCGAGCTCGCGGCCCGGCCGCTGCCGCTGACCGTCCGCGAGCGCGAGATCGCCGCGCTGGCCGCTCGGGGCCTCTCGAACAAGGACATCGCCGCCCGGCTGACGCTGTCGGTGCGGACCGTCGAGGGGCACCTCTACCGGGCCGGTCACAAGCTCGGCGTCTCCGAGCGGTCGGCGCTGACCGACGTCCTCGGAGTCGAGTAGCGCGCTACTCGCACCGCGCCCGCTCCTGCGGCGGATGCTGAGACGCACCCGACCGAAGGAGGAGTCATGAGCACCACCTACGTACGGCCCGGCGAGGGCCGGCACTACCCGATGATCGATGGCGACCACGTCGCGAAGGCCGCCGTCAAGGACGACCTCGGGGCTTTCGAGGTCTTCGAGGTGACCGCCCCGGCCGCGCCGATGGCGCCCCCGCACGTCTCACCGTGGAGCGGGGTGCTGTACCTGCTCGAGGGCAGGGCCACGGCGTACGTCGACGGCACACCGTACGACGTGGAGCCGGGCGGGCTGGTCGTCTTCCCCGCCGGCGTCCCGGCCACCTTCGAGGTCGTCGGCGACTCGGCGCGCTTCCTCGCGATCGTCACCGGCGACCGCGCCGGACGCTTCTTCGCCGACTTCTCCACCTCCGTCCGTGCGGACCTGCCGCCGGCGGACTCGATGGCGGCGATCCTGTCGGTCACGGAGCGCCACGGCGTCGCGCTCGCCGGAACCCAACCCTTGACAAACTAACGCAGTGTGTTGATTCTGTGAGACATGATAAGCGATGTGTCTCACAGGGTCACCGCGTACGTCCCTCCGACCGGGCCGTCCTGGGCCGACCCGTGGCCGATGTACGCCGCGCTGCGCGAGCAGGACCCGGTCCATCACGTCGCGAGGGGTGACTACTGGGTCCTTACCAGGCACGACGACGTCTTCGCGGCGGTGCGCGACCACGAGACGTTCAGCTCGGCCGGGGGCCTGACCACGGCTCATGACGAGCTCGGGCAGCTCGGCATGGCCGACAACCCGCCGATGGTGATGACCGATCCGCCGACCCACACCGCCTTCCGGAAGCTGGTGAACCGTGGGTTCACGCCCAAGCAGGTCGAGGACGTGACGCCTCGGGTCACCCGGTTCGTCGTCGAGCGCATCGATGCGATCCGGGCGGCCGGCGGCGGTGACATCGTCGCCGAGCTGTTCAAGCCGCTGCCGAGCATGGTCGTGGCGCACTATCTCGGCGTTCCCGAGGAGGACTGGGGGCGCTTCGACGTCTGGACCGAGGCGATCGTCGCGGCCAACGCGGCCCAGGACGAGAGCATCGGAGCCGGTGCCGCCGCCGAGCTCATGGGCTACTTCGCCGAGCTGATCGAGCGACGCCGCCGCGAGCCCGGCGACGACACCGTCTCCCACCTCGTCGCCGCCGGCGAGGCCGACGACGACGCCGGTCTGCTGCGGGTGCTCGCCTTCGCCTTCACCATGGTCGCCGGCGGCAACGACACCACGACCGGGCTGCTGGGTGGTGGCCTGCCGCTGCTGGCGGACCGGACCGACCAGCGTGAGCTGGCGTTGCAGGACGTCCCGGCCGCGGTCGAGGAGCTGCTGCGGCTCACCTCGCCCGTCCAGGGCCTCGCCCGCACCACGACCCGTGACGTCACGCTCCACGACGTCACGATCCCCGCGGGCGCGAAGGTCCTGCTCTGCTACGCCGCGGCCAACCGCGACCCGCGCGTCTTCGGTGCCGACGCCGAGGAGCTCGACGTCACCCGGAACCCTCGGCAGATCCTGACGTTCGCCCACGGCGCGCACCACTGCCTGGGCGCTGCCGCCGCCCGGATGATGGGCCGGGTGACCCTCACCGAGATACTCACCCGGATGCCGTCCTTCACCGTCGACCACGACTCCCTCGAGTGGGCGCCGGGGAGCTACGTACGCAGGCCCGTCAGCCTCCACGTCGAGGTGACCGGATGAGTTGGCTGGAGGCCGAGCGGATGGAGATGGCCGCCGAGCGGATCCTCGACGCCGCCGGCGCGCTCTTCGTGGAGCGCGGTGTCGACGGGCCCGGCATGGACGAGGTCGCCCGCGCGGCCGGCTGCTCGCGGGCGACGCTGTATCGCTACTTCGAGAACCGGCAGGCCCTGATCCACGCCTTCGCCCACCGCGAGGCGCGGCAGATCACCAAGCAGGTCGGTCAGGCCGTGGCTGACGTCTCTGACCAGCGGCGGCGCGTGGTCGAGGCCGTCCTGGCCTGCCTCGCCGCCGTCCGCGAGCGGCCCCACCTCGCCGCCTGGTACGCCGGTGACAGCACCCTCCTGCGCGAGGTGCTCCGCGACTCCCCGATCATCCGAGGTTCCGCCCAGGCCTTCCTCGCGGCCGACGACGACGATCCCGATCTCGCCGACTGGGTCCTGCGCATCATCCTGTCGTTCCTCAGCGAGCCCGGCGACGACGAGGCGCAGGAGCGCCGCCTGCTGGAGCGGTTCCTCCTGCCGCGGTCCTCAGGTCGCCCGGCCGCGACGCCGTGACCGGGCGCTCGGGACCAGCAGGCTGAGCAGGACCTGGCGCGGGGTGAGCGGCGGTACGTCGATCGGGTGGGCACCCTCGGGGCGGAACGCGTCGAGGTAGAAGGCCAGGTTGCGCCGCCAGGCCTGGGGGGCGGCGGCTCCGGTCACCTCGACGACCTTGCTGTGGGAGAGGACGACGAAGAGCAGGTCCTCGGGGACCATGTCGGAGCGGACCACGCCGGCGTCGACCGCGCGGCGGACCACGGCCTCGACGGCCTGCTGGATCTCCGTACGCAGGACGGCGAGCTCGGAGCCGCCCTCGAAGTGGGTGGACATCAGGTTCACGTAGCCGGAGGCGGCGGCCTCGAGCTCGCAGCTGGCGGTGAGATAGGCGACCAGGCCGTCCCACGGGTCGTCGGCGGCCAACGCCGCTTGGGCGGTGGCGAGATGGGCCTGCAGGGGTTCGGTGAGGACCGACGTCCAGAGCTCGAGGCGGTCGGGGAAGTGGCGGTAGAGGGTGCCGGAGCCGACGCTGGCCTCGGCAGCGATGTGGTCGAGCGGCGCGTGGATCCCGTCGCGCTGGAAGACGGCCTGGGCCGCCGCGACGATCCGCTCGCGGTTGCGGATGCTGTCGCGGCGCTCGGCCCGCGCCGGCCGACGGGGTCGAGCCCGGGGTCGGTCCGGTCGTTCGTCGTCATCCTTCGGGCACCCCATGGCGCCAGCCTACGACGGGCGCGGGAATACCGGGGACTACTCTCCGCTTCTATACCGGAGACATCAGTCCGGATCATCTAGGAGACCACCATGTTCATCGCCACGCTCGTCCTGAGCATCCTGTTCGCGCTGCTGCTGCTGTTCTCGGCGTACGGCAAGCTGACCCACAACCCCGCCCAGGCCGAGACGCTGGAGAAGGTCGGCGCCACCCGGATCGTGCCGATCCTGGCGCTGCTCGAGATCGCCGGCGCGGCCGGTCTGATCATCGGCCTGTTCTGGTGGCCGCTCGGGGTCGCGGCCGCGGTCGGCACGTTGCTGTACTTCCTCGGCGCCGTCATCGCGCACGTCCGTGTGCGGGACACCCAGATCGCTCCGGCGGCCGTGTTCGCGGTGGTCTCGGTGGCGATCATCGCGCTGCGTACGGTCTCGGCCTGAGCGTGGCCGGGATGCGCGCGGCTACCCGTGCCGCTCGGCGGACGCTAGCTCCGCGCGCATCCAGGCACACCACTCCAAGGCCGTACGCTGCGACCGGATGCCGCCCTCGAGCGTGATCCGGCTGGCGAACAGCGGGTTCGAGGGATCACGGGTCCCCGGGTCCTCGGCGATCTCGGCCAGCTCCGCGAGATAGCGGTTGAGGGCGCTCCGGTGGGTCGCTTCCAGCCGGCCGACCAGGTCGTCGGCCGCGGCGGGGTCGACGGCCCAGACGGACCAGAGGCGGAGGACCTCCAGGTCGCGGACGGGCTGCGGCTCGAGGTCGCCGACGACCCAGGCCGCGAGCGCCTCCCGACCCGCACCGGTGATCCGGTAGCGCTTCGTCGGCCGCGGACCGGCGCCGTCGATGACCTCGTGCTCGACCAGCCCGGCGGCCTCGAGACGGTTCAGCTCCGGGTAGATCTGCGAGTGGCGAGCCGTCCAGAAGTAGCCGATCGGCTGCCGCATCCGCTGCGCGACCTCATAGCCCGTGCTCTCCCGTCTGGCCAGCAGGCCGAGGATCGCGAAGCCGAGGTTGGAAGTGGCTGCACCGGGAGCTGGCATATGTCAATATTGACATATGAAGAGAGTGAAGCGGGCAGCGGCCTGCGCGGCGGTCGCGAGCATGCTGCTGGTCGGCTGCGGGGCGGAGAGCGATGCCGGGAACGGCGAGGCAGCGGACGGGGAGAGCAGCGCGGCCTCGGCGGACTCGACGGCGCAGTCGGGGCCGGTCCTGCCCTCGAAAGGTCCGTACATCAAGGGCGAGCTCGGTGGTTGCTTCCTGCCGAAGACCGATGCCTCGGTGGAGCCGATGCAGGTCACCGGTCCGAAGCTCACGCTGCCGGCCATCCGCTTCTCGCCGCCGGTGGGCACGCGGCCGTCGGCGGTGCTGGTGATGCTGCACCAGACCGACGGTGACCGCTGCGGCTGGGGTGACTTCGCGATCCTGGCGGCCCTGCAGGGCGTCGCCGGTCTGTCCTACGACCAGTGCGGCTACGCCGCCGCCCGCTGCTCCATCGAGGACCTCGACGACCCGGTTCCGCAGGTGCGGGCCGCGCTGGCCGAGGTCGAGAAGCAGTGGCCGGGGGTGCCGGTCGTGCTCGTCGGGGCCTCGATGGGAGGCAGCCAGACGGTGCGGGCCGCCGCCGCCGGCGTGGACGTCGACGGCTGGGTGGACCTGTCGGGGCCGTCGACCTGGGCCGACGTGGAGCTGGCCTCGGTCGCCGGCAGGATCCGGACGCCGGGCCTGGTCGCCATCTCCGAGGACACCGACGGTGCCGACGAGGCGGCCGCCGCCCAGGCCTTGGCGCAGGCCACCTCCTCGACCTTCGTGCCCGCCGAGGTGGGACACGGCTGGGATCTCGTCGTCGAGGACGACCGCCTCACCGAGATCGGTCAGCAGATCATCGCGTACGCCGCGAGGTGATCGGCAGCACGATCGCGAGCCGCTGCGCGGCTGCCTGGAGATGAGGGAGCAGCTCGATCATCCGGGCCATCTCCATCCGGTAGGACGGCGCGGCGATCGAGACGGCGGCGACGGCGTGGCCGTCGGGGTCGAGGACGGGGACGCCGAGCGCGCGGATGCCGATCTCGTGCTCCTCGTCGGCGACGGCGTACTGCTGCTCGCGCACCTGGTCGATCATCTCTGCGAACGCGGCGCGGTCGGAGATCGTGTGGGGCGTCTTCGCGATCAGGTCCAGGTCGTCGACGAGACCCTTCCGCTCGGCGTCGGGGGCGAACGCCACCAGCACCTTGCCCATCGACGTGCAGTGCAGCGGCCCGAGTGCGCCGGGGGTGCCGATCACGCTGACCTGCTGAGGTCCCTGGACGTGGTGGACGTAGAGCTGGTTGTGGGCCGAGCGGACCGACATCAGTGAGGTCTCGCGCGTCTGCTCGGTGAGCTCCTCCAGCGCGGGCAGCGCCGAGCCGGCGAAGCCGCGCCGGTGGGCGACGTACTGGGCCAGGGAGAAGACCTTGAGCCCGAGGGAGTAGCGCTTGCTGTCCTCGTCGAAGGTCGCGAAGCCGTCGCGGATCAGCGCAGCCGCCAGCCGGTGGCAGGTGCTGAGCGGGAAGCCGGTCTCGCGGCTGAGCGTGGAGAGCGGGACGCCCGAGGGATAGGCGCTGAGGTGGTCCAGCAGGAGCAGTGCCTTGCCGACCATGTCGCGCTTGGTCTCGGCGTCGGTCGTGTCGTCCATGGCCGCCATTCTTCCATATCGTGGAAGCGATATCTGAAACATGGAAGGAACTCGTTGACGGGCTGATGTGGTGGCCGCCACACTCGCATGGTGAAAGTGACTTCCGCCACGCGGGAGTGTGGAGCGAAAGGACCCCCCATGACCACCTCCGACCTCCGCGCCGATTCCGGCGCGACGATCGGCACGCAGCGCTGGGCGCGCCTGCTGCCGATCGTCTTCATCACCTACAGCCTCGCCTACCTCGATCGCTCCAACTTCTCCATCGGCATCGCCGGCGGGATGGCCGAGGAGCTCGAGATCACGCCCGCGGTCTCCGCGCTGATCGGCGCGGCGTTCTTCCTCGGCTACTTCGCCTTCCAGATCCCGGGCGCGATTTACGCCGAGCGCCGCAGCGTACGGTCGCTGATCTTCTGGAGCCTCCTCGCCTGGGGTGTGCTCGCCTCGGTGCAGGGGCTGCTCAGCTCGGCGACCGCCCTGATCGTCGTACGTTTCCTGATCGGTGTCGTCGAGGCCGCGGTGCTGCCGGCGATGGTGATCTTCCTGAGCCACTGGTTCACCAGCCGCGAGCGCGGCCGTGCCAACACCTTCCTGATCCTCGGCAACCCGGTCACCGTGCTGTGGCTGACGGTCGTGTCCGGCTTCCTCATCGAGGCGACCGACTGGCGGTGGATGTTCATCATCGAGGGCCTGCCCGCGGTCGCCTGGGCGTTCGTCTTCCGGGCCATGGTCAGCGACCACCCCCAGCAGGCGACGTGGCTCGACCCCGCCGAGCGCGACGCCGTCGTCGAGCAGATCGACCAGGAGCAGCGGGCGCTGACGCCGGTCAAGGGCTACGGCGAGGCCTTCCGGTCGCGCAACGTCATCCTGCTCTCGCTGCAGTACTTCCTGTGGAGCGTCGGCGTCTACGGTTTCGTCTTCTGGCTGCCCTCGATCGTGAAGGCCGCCTCGGGTGAGGGCATCGGGATGTCCGGGCTCATCTCCGCGATCCCGTACGTCCTCGCGGTCGTGCTGATGGTCCTCAACAGTCGCGCCTCCGACCGTGCCGGGACGCGCGGCCGGTTCGTGTGGCCGTGGCTGCTGATCGGTGCGGTGGCGTTCTACGGCTCCTACCTGCTCGGTCCCGACCAGTTCTGGCTCTCGTTCATCCTGCTCACCCTCGCCGGTGGCGCGATGTACGCGCCCTACGGTCCGTACTTCGCGCAGATCCCCGAGTTCCTGCCGCGGAACGTGGCCGGCGCGGCGATCGCGCTGATCAACTCCTTCGGTGCGCTCGGCGGGTTCGCGGGCAGCTACCTGGTGGGGTGGCTGAACGGCACCACCGGCAGCACCGACGCGTCGTTCCTGCTGATGGCGGGCTGCCTGGCGCTGGCCGCCGTGGTGATGCTGCTGGTCAAGGCGCCGGCCGCGGAGCCGGCGTCGGAGCCCGCTCGATGAGGATCGCCCGGATCGAGCATCCGGACGGGATCGACCATGCCGTGGTCGAGGCCGACGGCTACCGGCTCGTCGAGGACGTGTTCGCCGACGAGATCCGGTGCCTGGACACGAGGGTGGGCTTCGCTGATGCCCGGCTGCTGGCCCCGGTCGAGCCGCGCACGGTGGTCGGGATGGCCCACAACACCGGGCCGGGCGACCGGCTGCTGCCGCCGCAGGCGTTCCTCAAGCCGGCCCGGTCCGTGATCGGCCCCGGCGATCCGGTGCCGGTCTCGGCCGACCTCGGCCTGGTCCACGCGGAGGCCGAGCTCGCGGTCGTGATCGGGGGCTCGGGCGCGATCCTCGGTTACACCGTCGCGAACGACGTCACCGCGCGCGACCTGCAGGCCCAGGACTCGCTGTGGACACAGGCCAAGGGGCAGCGGGGGTTCACCCCGCTCGGCCCCTGGATCGAGACGGATCTCGACCCGGCCGGAGCGGTCGTCGGTCTCGAGGTCGGCGACGCGGCCGCGCCGCCGGCCGGCACTGACCGGCTGGCCCGGGGCGTCGCCGAGGTGGTGGCGTGGGTCAGCGGCTTCCTCCCGCTCGGACCGGGCGACGTGATCCTGACCGGCGCGCCCGGCGCGAGCCTGCCGATCCGGCCCGGACAGCAGGTCACCGCCCGCGTCGACGGCATCGGGGAGCTGGTCAATCCGGTGGTCGAGGGCGTTCGGGAGCGGCGTACGGAGAGGGGTGCGGCATGAGCGGCATCGATGTGGTCACCTTCGGTGAGGCGATGGCGATGTTCGTCGCCCAGGAGAGCGGGCCGCTGCACCGGGCGGCGACGTTCGTCCGGGCGACCGCCGGGGCCGAGACCAACGTGGCGACCGGGCTGGCCCGGCTGGGCCATCGGTCCGGCTGGGTCGGACGCCTGGGCGACGACCCGCTCGGCCTGTTCGTCGAGGAGGAGCTCCGCGGCTGCGGCGTCGATCTCACCCGGGTCGAGATCGACCACTCTGCGCCAACCGGTTTCCAGCTGAAGTCGCGGGCCGATGGTGGCGACCCGGAGGTGGTCTATTTCCGGCGCGGGTCGGCGGGGAGCCGGCTGGCGTGGAGCGAGCCGATGGCGGCGTACGTCTCCTCCGCGCGTCACCTCCACCTGACCGGCATCCCGCTGGCGATCTCCGAGACGGCGCGGGACTTCGCCTTCCAGGCGGTGGCCGCGGCTCGCGCGGGCGGCGCGAGCGTGTCGTTCGACCCGAACCTGCGGCCGTCGCTGTGGGCGAGCGAGCAGGAGATGGTCGCGGTCGTGAACGAGGTCGCGGCGCTCGCCGACTGGGTGCTCCCGGGGGTCGAGGAGGGCCGGGTGCTGACCGGCCACAGCGACCCCGAGTCCATCGCAGAGCACTATCTTGCCGCGGGTGTCACGCGCGTGATCGTGAAGAACGGCTGCCACGGAGCCGTCGCCTTCGGCCCGGAGGGCACCGTCCGCCGCCCGGCGTTCCAGGTGGCGGTGGTGGATACCGTCGGCGCCGGAGACGGGTTCGCCGCCGGACTGATCAGCGCCCACCTGGACGGTCTGGAGATCGGCCAGGCGCTCGAGCGGGCCGCCGCCGTCGGTGCGTTGGCCACGACCTCGGCCGGCGACAAGGACGGGCTGCCCGACCGGGAGCGGCTGGAGCGCTTCCTCGCGACCAGCTCGGTCTTTGCCTGAGATCCATGACAGCGACGAAAGGAAACAGCTCGATGCGCGTACTCGTGCCATGGGCCCACCTCGAGGACCAGATGGGCGGCTGGCCCGACGGCCTGCAGGTGGAGGTCTTCGATGGCACCGGCGACCCGCCGGCAGACCTCTCCGACGTGGCGTTCTACGTGCTGCCGTACGGGGTCAGCGCCGGGCGCGACCTGCTGCCGCGGATGCCTGCGCTCCGTGCCGTACAGAGCCTGAGTGCGGGGGTGGAGAAGGTCATCCCGCTCATCGGGCCCGAGGTCACGCTCTGCAACGGGCGCGGCCTGCACGACGCCAGCGCCGCCGAGCACGGGCTCGGCCTGATCCTCGCCGCCCAGCGGGAGCTGCCCCGCTGGGTGCGCGACCAGGACGCCGGCCGCTGGCAGCCGGAGCACACCCGGTCGCTGGCCGACTCGCGGGTGGTGATCGTCGGGTACGGATCGATCGGTGCCGCCCTCGAACGGCGTCTGCTCGCGTGCGAGGCCGAGGTCGTGAGGGTCGCGTCGAAGGCGGATCCTGGTCGGGACGTTCACGGTGTGGACGAGCTGCCGGCGTTGCTGCCCGCCGCCGACATCGTGGTGCTGACGCTCCCCGAGAACCCCGGCACGATCGGCCTGATCGGCGCCGAGCAGCTCGCGCTGCTGCCCGACGGCGCGCTCGTGGTGAACATCGGCCGCGGCCGCACCCTCGACACCGGCGCGCTCCTCGCCGAGCTGTCCACCGGCAGGCTGCGGGCGGCGCTCGACGTCGTCGACCCCGAGCCGCTCCCCGCCGGCCATCCGCTGTGGTCGGCGGCCGGTGCCATCGTGACCCCGCACGTCGGCGGCGGTGCGGCGACCTTCTACCCGCGCGCCGAGCGGCTGGTGGCGGAGCAGCTGCGGCGCTTCGCCGACGGACGCCCGCTGCTCAACGTGGTGCCTCGATCGGGAGCACCGACACCTCCCTGATCCTGCCCGCAAGACTCTCCGATCGGGGAGGTTGCTGCGCTCACGCCGTTACTAATGTGCGGACGGTCACAACGTGAGAGGAGCAGCAGATGGAACCCCAGAACGAGTCGAACCCGGTCGACATCACCAGCGACGTCGCCACCGAGGACCTCATCGAGGAGGTCTCGATCGACGGAATGTGCGGCGTCTACTGATGCCCGATCGCATGCTCGAGGAGCCGTGGACACTCTCGCCCTCGGTGGCGCTGCGTCCCGAGCCCTTCGGGGCGCTGGCCTACCACTTCGGCAACCGGAAGCTGACCTTCCTCAAGCGGCCGGAGCTGGTCGAGGTGGTCCGGCTCCTCGAGCATCACCCCCGTCTCGGCAGCGCGCTCGACGCGGCCGGCATCCCGCCGGAGCAGCACGACGCGTACGCAGCGGCGCTCCGCGCGCTCGCCGAGACCGACATGATCCGCCCCCGCCACCAGGAGGCAGTGTGACCATCGCACCTGAACGCCCCAGCACTCCCCAGGCCCGTCCCGAAGGCGGCAGCCTCGTCGAGCAGTTCGAGTTCGGGCTCGACGCCCCGATCTGCCTGACCTGGGAGCTGACGTACGCCTGCAACCTCGAGTGCGCCCATTGCCTGTCGAGCTCGGGCCGGCGCGACCCGCGCGAGCTCAGCACCGAGCAGTGCAAGGCCGTCATCGACGAGCTGCAGCGCATGCAGATCTTCTACGTGAACATCGGCGGCGGGGAGCCGACGATCCGCCCCGACTTCTGGGAGCTCGTGGAGTACGCCGTCGACCACCAGGTCGGCGTGAAGTTCTCCACCAACGGCTTCCGGATCACCCCCGAGCGGGCCGCGTTCCTGGCCTCGACGGACTATGTCGACGTACAGATCTCCCTGGACGGCGCGACGGCGGAGGTCAACGACCGGGTCCGCGGCGCGGGTTCGTACGACACCGCGCTGAAGGCGCTGGCGAACCTCCGCGACGCCGGCTTCTCCGACGCCAAGATCTCCGTGGTCTGCACCCGGGAGAACATCGGCCAGCTCGATGACTTCAAGGCCATCGCCGACGAGTACGGCGCCACCCTGCGCCTCACCCGGCTGCGCCCCTCGGGTCGCGGTGCCGACGTCTGGGACGAGCTGCACCCCCTTCCCGAGCAGCAGCGTGAGCTCTACGACTGGCTGATGGCGCACGGCGACAACGTCCTCACCGGGGACTCCTTCTTCCACCTCGCCGCCTACGGCGAGTCGCTCCCGGGCCTCAACCTGTGCGGCGCCGGACGGGTGGTGTGCCTGATCGACCCGATCGGCGACGTCTACGCCTGCCCGTTCGCGATCCACGACCAGTTCCTGGCCGGCAACCTGCTCGGCGAGGGCGGTTTCCAGGAGGTCTGGCAGTCGTCGCCGCTGTTCACCGAGCTGCGCTCGCCGCAGACCGGCGGTGCCTGCACGAAGTGCCAGCACTTCGACGCCTGCCGCGGTGGCTGCATGGCCGCCAAGTTCTTCACCGGACTGCCGCTGGACGGCCCGGACCCCGAGTGCGTCCAGGGCTACGGCGAGACCGCGCTGGCCGGCGACCGGCTCGTCCCGCAGGCGAGCAAGGACCACTCCCGCAGCCAGGCCAGCCGCAACGCACCGGTGCTGCTCAATCTCGGAGCCACCAGGCGGCGCCCCGTCTCCGCCTGCAACGAGGACCCGCTCGCCGGAGGTGACCTGTCGTGAAGAACCCATGGAAGAAGAACCCGTGGTTCGAGTCGGTGGCGGTGGCTCAGGAACGTGCCCGCCGCAGGCTGCCGAAACCGGTCTACGGTGCCCTGGTCGCCGGCTCCGAGCGCGGCCAGAGCATGACCGACAATCAGGCCGCCTTCGCCGAGCTCGGCTGGGCACCTCACGTCGTCGGGCAGCACGCCAAGCGTGACCTCGGCACGACCGTCTTCGGCCACTCCGTCCCGCTCCCGGTCCTGATCAGCCCCACCGGGGTCCAGGCCGTCGATCCCGACGGCGAGGTCGCGGTCGCCCGGGCGGCCGCTGCCCGCGGCACCATCATGGGGCTGTCCAACTTCGCCTCGCGGTCGGTGGAGGACGTCACCGCGACCGGTGCGACCACGTTCTTCCAGATGTACTGGACCGGCGACCGCGACACCATCGTCCAGCGCATGCAGCGCGCGCACGCCGCCGGCGCCCAGGGACTGATCGCCACCCTCGACTGGTCGTTCTCGATGGGCCGCGACTGGGGCAGTCCCGAGATCCCGGAGAAGGTCGACCTGCGCACGATGATGCGGCTGGCGCCGCAGGTGGCGACCCGGCCGCGGTGGGCGTGGCAGTTCGGGCGTACGGGCTCCTTCCCGGACCTGACCGCGCCCAACCTCGCCCCGCCGGGCGGGAGCGCGCCGACGTTCTTCGGTGCCTACTACGAGTGGATGACCACCCCGCCGCCGACCTGGGACGACGTCGCCTGGATGCGCGAGCAGTGGCAGCAGATCAGCGGCACCCCGTTCGTCCTCAAGGGCGTGTGCCGGGTCGACGACGCGCTCCGCGCGGTCGATGCCGGGGTCGCGGGCATCTCGGTCTCCAACCACGGCGGGAACAACCTGGACGGCACCCCGGCCGCGATCCGGATGGTCAAGCCGATCGCCGACCGCGTCGGCGACCAGGTCGACGTGGTGATGGACGGAGGCGTACGCCGCGGCTCGGACGTCGTCAAGGCGCTCGCGCTCGGGGCGAAGGCCGTGCTGATCGGCCGCGCCTACCTGTGGGGACTCGCCGCCAACGGTCAGGCCGGGGTCGAGAACGTCCTCGACGTGCTCAGCGGCGGCATCGACTCGGCGCTGCGCGGGCTCGCGCTCGGGTCGGTCACCGAGCTGCGGCCGGAGCACCTGATCGTCCCGGACGGCTTCCATGTACACGCTGGGTGACGCCACCTGGCCGCAGGTGCGCCGGGGCACGGTCCTGCTGGTGCCGGTCGGCTCGCTGGAGCAGCACGGGCCGCACCTGCCCTTCGACACCGACACCACCATCGCGTCGGCGGTCACGCAGGGGGTGGCCGACCGGCTGGCGGAGCAGGGTGTCGAGAGCTGGGTGGCGCCACCGATAGCGATCGGCTCGAGCGGCGAGCACCAGTCCTTCGCCGGCACCGTGTCGATCGGCAGCGATGCGCTCCACCTGGTCGTGGTCGAGCTGGTCCGCTCGGCCCGCACCTGGGCCGAGCGGGTCGTGCTGGTCAACGGCCACGGTGGCAACGCGGCCGCGCTGACCAGCGCGGTCAACCAGCTCGCCTTCGAGGGGCAGTCGGCGTGCTGGCTGCCGTGCCGCACCGAGGAGTTCGACCTGCACGCGGGCCGCACCGAGACGTCCCTGATGCTGCACCTCCGCCCGGAGGCCGTCCACATGGACCTGGCCGAGCCCGGCGACACCCGGCCACTCGCCGAGATCCTCCCCGCGATGCGGGCCGGCGGGGTCGCGGCGGTCTCCGCCAACGGCGTCCTCGGCGACCCGACGGGCGCCACGGCCGCGGAAGGCGCCGAGGCGCTCGCCCTGATGATCGAGCAGACCACCATGGACGTGCTGGCTCCCGGCGGCGTGGCCGTGGGATGAACCCCTCGCGCCCGTGAGATACCCGATCGGCTTCCGGGCCCGCATCCGGGATGACGTACGCCGCATCGACGGGCGCCTGCTCGTCGGCGGCTCGCCCCTGCGTGCCGTCCGGCTCACCCGGGCGGCCCTGGCGCTGCTGGCCGACGGCGAGGTCACCGTGGTCGACGCGGTGACCGACGCGCTCGCCGCCAGGCTCGTCGACGGAAACCTGGCCGACCCGGTGCTCGACGGGCCCGGGGTGGAGCCGGCGGAGCTGACCGTCGTGATCCCGGTGCGGGACCGGCCCGAACAGCTCGACCGCGCGCTCTCCTCGCTGGGAGCCCTCCATCGCATCGTCGTCGACGACGCCTCGCTCGACCCCGAAGCCGTCGCGAGGGTCGCCCACCGCCACGGCGCCCATCTCGTGCAGCTCACGCGGAACGTCGGCCCCGCCGGCGCGCGCAACGCCGGCCTGCGGGCCGTCCGCACCCGGTTCGTCGCGTTCGTCGACTCCGACGTCACGGTCGAGGCGAGCACACTCCTGAACCTCACCCGCCACTTCGCCGACAGCCGCGTCGCGCTGGTCGCGCCGCTGGTCCGCAGCCGCGCCCGCAGCCGGGAACCGCGGTGGTTCGAGCGCTTCGACGAGGACGACTCCTCCCTAGCCCTCGGCACCCGGGCCTGCGTCGTGCGGCCCGGCGCGGCGGTGGGCTGGCTGCCCAGCGCGTGCCTGGTGGGACGTACGGAACGGCTCGGGGCGGGGTTCGAGGAGACGATGCGGGTGGGCGAGGACGTCGATCTGGTCTGGCGGCTGGTCGAGGCCGGCGAGGTGGTCCGCTACGACCCCGAGCAGGTCGCCTGGCACGACACCCGCACCACCGTCAGCGGCTGGCTGGGCCGCAAGTACCTCTACGGCACCGGCGGCGCCGACCTCGCCGTGCGGCACGGCCGCAAGGGCGCCCCGGCGGTGATGACGGCGAGCATGGCGGCCACCGCGGCGGCGCTGCTGGTGCGCCGCCGGTGGTCGCTCCCGGTCGCCGCCGCCGGGATCGCCTACGGCGTCCTCTCGCTGCGACGACGGCTGCCCGAGACCCCCGGACGGGACCGGCTCGCGGTCCAGCTCTGTGCTCAGGGCCTCGGCTGGACGGTCCGCCAGGAGGCTGCGCTGCTGCTGCGGCACTGGTGGCCGCTGACCGTGCTCCTCGCGCCGCGCAGCGCGCTGATCCGGCGTGCCCTGGCCGCCTCGCTGGTCGTCGACGTGGTCGTCGCCCAGGTCGACAACCCCGGCACCAGATACCGCCCGCTGGCCCGGCGGCTCGACGACATGGCGTACGGCGCAGGCCTCTGGGCCGGCGCGATCAGAGCGCGTTCGGTGACCTGTCTGCTGCCGCGCCGACCCGGCCAGGGAGGCACCTCTCCCAACGGGTAGGTAGCCCCCTCCCGGGCCGGGCTGTTTCCCGTTCCTCGCCTGTTCGCGGCTCTGTCGCCGTACCTAATGTGCTGAGCGTCACACACCAACGGAGGTTTGCCATGCAGGTCGACGAACTACTCAAGCCCTTCCCCATCAAGGAGTTCCACCCCTTCCCCCGAGCCCTCATGGGCCCCGGCGCTCACGAGATGATCGGGCCCGAGGCTCTCAAGATGGGCTTCCGCAAGACACTCGTGATGACGTCCGGCCTGCGCGGCACGGACATCGTCAACAAGATCGTCGAGTCGATGAAGTACCACGGCCTCGAGGTCGTCGTGTACGACAAGGTCGAGTCCAACCCCAAGGACTACAACGTCATGGACTCGGTCAAGCTCTACCAGGAGAACGAGTGCGACTCGTTCGTCTCCATCGGTGGCGGCTCGTCGCACGACGCCTGCAAGGGCGCGCGCATCTCGGTCGCCCACGACGGCCGCAACGTCAACGAGTTCGAGGGCTTCAACATGTCCGAGAACCCGAAGAACCCGCCGCACATCGCGGTCTCGACCACGGCCGGCACCGGTTCGGAGACGTCCTGGGCGTACGTCATCACCGACACGACCACCGACCCGGACAACCCGCACAAGTACGTCGCCTTCGACGACGCCTCGGTGGCCAGCCTGGCGATCGACGACCCGGTGCTCTACTACGACTGCCCGGTCGACTACACCGCGCAGTGCGGCTTCGACGTCCTGGCGCACGCCAGCGAGCCGTACGTCTCCCGGATCAACTTCCAGCCGTCGCTCGGCAACGCGCTGCACGCGATCAAGCTGACCTCGGAGAACCTGCGTCAGGCGGTCTGGAACGGCACGGACCTCGGTGGCCGTGAGGGGATGATGTACGCCCAGTACATCGCCGCCCAGGCGTTCAACTCAGGCGGCCTCGGCATCATCCACTCGATCAGCCACGCGGTGAGCGCCTTCTACGACACCCACCACGGCCTCAACAACGCGATCGCGCTGCCGCGGGTCTGGGCGTTCAACATGCCCACGCACTACAAGCGGTTCGCCGACATCGCCCGCGCGATGGGCGTCGACACCCACGGTATGACCGACGTGCAGGCCGCTGACGCGGCGCTCGCCGCGGCCATCCGTCTGCTGCGCGACGTCGGCATCACCGAGCGCTTCGTGGACGTCAAGCAGGACACGTACTCGAAGAACCGGCTCGGCCAGGGCCCGACGGCCTACTACGCCAACGCCAAGGAGATCGTCGGTGACGACTCGGACGTCGACCGGATCACCAACCACGTCCTCGGTGACGCCTGCACGCCGGGCAACGCCAAGGAGTGCACGTTCGAGACCGTACGTCCGGTGGTCGACCACTGCCTGAACGGCGACCTGGACGACCTGCTCAGCTGATCCACCCAGCGTGGCGGGCCCGGCCCCGGGAAATACACCGTCGGGCCCGCCACACCGGCCCACCCACCACCTCGAGGAGTGCACGTGTCGACCACCACCGAACCGACCCAGGGTTTCACCGACGTCGAGGACACCCGCGCCCAGCTGGCGGCGTGCGGCTACCTCGCCGACGATCGGCTCGCCACCACGGTGTTCCTGCAGACCAGGCTGGAGAAGCCGGTCCTGCTCGAGGGCCCGGCGGGCGTCGGCAAGACCCAGCTGGCGGAGAGCCTCGCGACCGCGACCGGGCGCCGCCTGATCCGGCTGCAGTGCTACGAGGGCCAGGACGAGACCAAGGCGCTCTACGAGTGGGACTACGGCAAGCAGCTGCTCTACACCCAGATCCTGCGCGAGAAGATCGGCCAGGTCGTCGAGGACGCCGCCGACCTCAACGAGGCCGTCGAGCGGATCGCCAAGCAGGACTCGGTCTTCTTCTCGCAGCGCTTCCTGGCCGCCCGGCCGCTGCTCGAGGCGATCGACTCCGACACCCCCGTCGTGCTCCTCATCGACGAGGTCGACCGCGCCGACGAGGCCCTGGAGGCGGTGCTGCTCGAGCTGCTCGCGGAGTTCCAGATCTCCATCCCCGAGGTCGGCACGATCACCGCCAAGACCATGCCGTACGTCGTGCTGACCTCGAACAACACCCGCGACCTCTCCGCCGCGCTCAAGCGCCGCTGCCTGCACCTCTTCCTCGACTACCCCGACGCGGTCCGTGAGCTGGAGATCATCCGGTCCAAGGAGACCGGCCTCGCCGACTCGCTCGCGGCCCGGCTCGTCGACATCGTCCGCGGCATCCGCGAGCTCGAGCTGCGCAAGGCGCCGAGCATCTCCGAGACCGTCGACTGGGCTCGTACGCTGGCGGTGCTCGGCGTCGAGGAGCTCACCGCCGACGTGCTCTCCACGACGCTGAACGTGGTCGTGAAGTACGAGCGCGACCTGAAGCGGGTCATGGACGCGCTGCCGCGGCTGGTCGACCCGAACGCCGAGGTGCCCGACCATCTGCACGGCCATGGTCACGGGCACGGCCACGGGCATGGCCACTCCCACGCGCCGGCTGCGGAGGACCGTGTCGAGGACGACGTCGACGGCCGCGCCGAGCGGAAGGCGAAGGACCAGCCCGGCCGGCACAACGCGGGCTACTACGGCGGTGCCGGCGGCACCGGGCCACGTACGGCACCCGCGGTGTCCACGAGCCAGGGCACCCGGGCGTTCCCGTCGACCCGCAAGCGCCCGGTCTGAGGCGGGAGCGAGGCCCGACATGGAGACCGCACTGCACCGCTTCATCCGGCTGCTCCGGCTCTACGGCGTACGCGTGAGCACCGCCGAGGTGATCGACGCGATGCACGCGGTCGCCCAGCCCGGCGTGCTCGAGCAGCGCCATCTGCTTCACGCCGCGCTGACCGCGAGCCTGGTCAAGGACCGCCGCGACCTGGACACGTTCGACCTGGTCTTCGACCGGTTCTTCGGACTGCGTCCGGTCGTCGAGGAGACCGACGAGCACGGGCACACCCACGACGACCTCTCCGACGACGGGCAGCTGACCGACTTCACGCTCTCCGAGGAGCCGGGCGAGGTGCCGGAGGACGGGCACAGCCACGGCAAGCCGGACGACATCAAGGAGTACTTCAAGCCCGAGGACATGGCGCAGCGCTACAACCTCCACCAGGAGGCCAACAAGATCGACATCGCCGCGCTGACCGACGAGATCGTCCTCTCCAACGACCCGAAGTCGAGCCCCGGCGAGGCCGCGCGGGTCCAGCTCTCGACCAGCCGGATGCACAACCCGGGCAACCCGGGCGAGCTGATCCGCGACGCCGGCATGCAGCTCGACACCGAGCTGTCCGTGCAGGAGGAGATCGCGCTGCTGAGCTGGCTCGAGGAGCGGGAACCCGACGGCAGCATCGACGACGACGATGACCTCGCCGAGCTGCGCAAGGCGCTGGCCCCGTGGCTGGCGACGCTTCCCGAGCGGATCCGCGACCACCTCGAGCGGCTGATGAGCATGGAGCGCGAGATCGAGTCGCGCGAGATCCAGGCGGCGCAGGCCGAGACCGTGGCCGAGCACGATCGTGCCGCGCTGGAGGAGTCGCTGCGGCGGCTGCTCAGGAAGCTCCACGGAGCCCCGCGCCCGCGGCGTACGGTCGCCGCCCGCGGCATCGTCGACGGTCGCCGGACGATGCGCACCAACATGAAGTACGACGGCGTGCCGTTCCGGCCGGTCACCGTCGCGAAGGCGCACGACCGGCCGCGGCTGCTCGTGCTCTGCGACGTCTCCCTGTCCGTACGCTCCACCGCCCGCTTCACGCTGCACCTGCTCCACAGCCTGCAGTCGGTGGCCACCTCCGTCCGGTCCTTCGCGTTCGTGAAGGACCTGGTCGAGATCACCGACCTGTTCGCCGAGCACCGGATCGAGGACGCGCTGTCCCTGGTGCTGTCGGGGCTGCCGGCCGGCGGGGTGCTCGACGTCGATGCCGACTCGGACTACGGCTCCTCGTTCGAGCAGTTCCTCGAGCAGTTCGGCTCGGCCGTGAACCGGCGGACCACGCTGCTGGTCCTCGGCGATGGCCGGGGCAACGGCAAAGACCCGGGCTTCGCCGCGTTCGAGGAGCTCACCCGGCGGGCCCGCTCGACGATCTGGCTCACTCCCGAGCCGCGCTACTCCTGGGCGCTCGGCGGCTGCGACCTGCCGGAGTACGCCGAGTGGTGCGACAAGGTCCAGGTCGTCCGCAACCTGCGCGGGCTGGACAACGTCACCCAGACGATGTCGGTCGGCCGATGACCATCCCGCCCGGCGAGCTGGCCGTGATCGACGCGCTGCGGGCCGGGCCGGAGGCGGGCGTCTACCGCGACGAGGTGGTCAGCGTCCGGGCCTGGCAGGGCCCACGCCCGCGGCGCCATCTCGGCACGATCCGCACCCGCCACTTCGACGTCCACCGCGAGGGTCACCAGGTCCATCTGGTCCACTGCCTGCGGGAGGATCAGATCGACGACGACCTCTCCGGGCTGCTGGCCGAGGAGCTGTTCCAGCCCGGATGGCTGCGTGGTCCGGACCTGTTCGAGCGGCTCTTCACCGGTGTCGTGGTCAGCAGCGCGCCCGACCCGGAGCAGGCCTGGGCGGCGTTCTACCGCAACACGCTGCGGCACGTGGAGCAGGCGTTGCACCGGCCCGGTCAGGCTGCCGTGGCGCACGGAACCATCGCCGAGTACGCCCCCGTCTACCGCTTCGTCGAGCAGCAGCTGGCCGCAGGCTCGGTCCTCGAGGTCGGCTGCTGCTTCGGCTTCCTCTCGCTGCGGCTGGCCTCCGCGGGACGGGACGTGACCGCCTCCGACCTCTCCGCCGGCACCGTGACGCTGCTGAGCGCCGCCGCATCCCGGCTGGAGGTGCCGCTGGCCACGCGGGCGGCCGACGCCACCCGGCTGCCGTGGGCCGACGGCGCCGCGGACAACGTGCTGCTGATCCACCTGCTCGAGCACATCGAGCCGGGCCTCGGTGACCGGGCGGTCGCCGAGGCGATCCGGGTGGCGCGCCGCCGGGTCGTCATCGCCGTACCCCTCGAGGACGAGCCCGACGAGACCTGGGGACACGTCCGCACGGTGTCGCTGGACGACCTCGCCGCTTGGGGCGAGGCCTCGGGGCACCCGTACCGGGTCGTCGAGCACCACGGTGGCTGGCTCGTCATCGACACCGACCGCTGATCGCTCCTCCCCGGTCGACCTGTCCGTCGGCGACGCGCATCGCACGACGTCCTCCCGATGCCGCGTCAGGCCTGGTCAGAGACAGGTCCGACCTGTCCGTCGGCCGCACGCAACCGGGCTTCGGGCCTACCCGTGGGCAGGCGTGCGACCGCCCACTCGGCGGGTCTGCCGGTGTGTCGTACGTCACTACGTTGTGAGGACCGTAGCCCAGCCGGGCGACGGTCGACTCCCTGGAGGAACTCATGACGAACACATCCATCGATGCAGAGGTGCTGACCACTCCGACAGCCGCTCCTACGACGTGGGGCGACCCGTTCCCGCTCGGCCTGGCCAGCTTCGGGATCTCGGCGCTCGTCCTGTCCACCGTGATGTCGGGGATCGTGGACCCGGCCGCCCTGCCGGCGGTACTGCCCCTCGCGCTGGCGCTGGGCTTCGCGACCGAGCTCGTGGCCGGCCTGGTCCACTTCCGGCGGGGCGAGACGTTCCCTGCCCTGGTGTTCACCGCGTACGCCGGGTTCTGGCTCTCCTATGCGCTGCTCGTGCAGTTCTACGGCCCGATGGTGACCGCGGGCGGTGCCGCGATCACCGGGATGTTCCTGCTCGCCTGGGCGCTGTTCACGACCTACATGCTGCTGGCGGCGCTGCGCACCAACACCACGACGATCGTGATCTTCGTGCTCCTGGCCGGCGTCTTCTACCTCGCGGCCTTCGGGTCGTTCCTCGGCAGCGCCGGCCTCGGCAAGACCGCCGGCTACGTGCTGATCCTGGACGCCCTGGTCGCGCTCTACGCCTCGGCGGCGATCATCGTGAACACCACCTGGGACCGCACCGTTCTCCCCGTGCCGTGACGTGGTTCGGGCCGGCGGCGTTCACCGTCGTGGGGTGCCCGTCATCTCGAGCGATCCCGGTATGAGCCGCTCCCGGATCCGCCCATGCACGCGATCGTGTCGTGTCGGTGCAGATGCCTCACCAGACCGTCGGCCAGAAGCGGGACAGACGCGCCGACCCGACGGCTGTAGGTGGGGCAGATGCGCCGACTCGGCCGGTTCTGGTGGGGCAGATGCGCCGGGTCGGGGAGTGTGTTGGTGGGCTGGATCTGACCGGTCGGTTTAGGTGCGTCTGGTGAAACGAATCTGGCCGTTGGGGAGGCGTTCGTGGAGGTAGGTGGGGTCGTGGGCGCGGTGGTGGTGATGGGAGCAGAGGAGTGCGGCGTTGTCGAGGTCGGTCGCACCTCCATTGGCCCAGGCGATCCAGTGGTGGGCTTCGGCCCAGGTGCCGGGGATGTCGCAGCCCTCGGCCTCGCAGGTGGCTGATCTGAGGAGGAGGGCGCGGCGTTGGGCGGCGGTGAAGAGGCGTTCCTTACGACCCAGGTCGAGGACCTCGGAGTCACCGCCGAGAACGGCGGGGATGATGCCTGCGGTGCAGGCCAGGCGCCGTGCTTCGGCGGCGGTGATCGGGCTGCCGCCGAGGACCTGGGCGATGCCGACCTCGGTGCGGAGCTGGTCGAGGGCGATGGTCACGATCACGGTGGTGGCGTCCCCGCCATGGATCGGCAGCCGGGCCGGGTCGAGGGTCTCCAGGAGCTGGCAGAACGCGAGCCCGAGGCGGCGGTGGTAGGGCAGGTAGTCGCCGGTCTCTGTGCGGGTGCCGTCCTCGCGGCGGGGTGAGGCGAAGGCCTCCAGGTTGGTCGCGAGCCGGTCCGCGGCCGCGTCCGGGACCACGGCCGCGATCCGGGTGGTGCCGTCCCCGAGGCGGCGCATGCTCAGCCGGGTCTTCTTGCGGGCGTGGGCTTCCTCGGCGGCAAGGCGTCGAGCTTCTTCGGCCTCGGCGATCTCGGGGGCGATGACCTCCAGGATCCGCCGTCCCAGGCGGCGGAGCTGGGTGGGGTCGAACTGGGTGGCGTAGGCGAGGAGGGTCTCCTCGGCCTTGGTCTTGATCTCGACATCGAGGTCGGCCGGGAGGTCATCGAGCGCCGCGACGATCACGGCGGCTTGGGCGGGGTTACATCGACCACTGCGCATCGCGGCCGCGACCAGGCCGTAGGACCGGTCCA
>NZ_JZDQ02000028.1 GCF_000960475.2 Nocardioides luteus
CCCACACCGGCCAGGAAGAAGCAGCCCCGCACGGGGGTGGTCTCGACAAGCTCGACCACCGGGGCACCACCGGCCCGCGAGCCGGGTCTGTGGCTCACACCCGCCATGAAGAACAGCTCCACTAAGAAGGTGGTCTCGACAAGCTCGACCACCCACCCTCGCCATGCACCCAAGGCATCACGAGATTCAAATTCGGGCTTGGACAGGCATCATTGAGCGTACATAGCGTGATGGTCACCACCTTCCCCTCAGCAACACTCACCAACCTCCGAAGGACGTGACTCGTGACCGAGTACAGCCCGACCGACCTGGCCGCCCAGCTCAAGAGCGGGCTTCTCTCGTTCCCTGTCACCCACTTCACCGCGGACCTCCGGTTCGACGAGGAGGGGTACCGGAAGCACCTGAGCTGGCTGGCCGAGTACCCGGTCGCAGGGCTCTTCGCGGCCGGCGGGACGGGGGAGGGGTTCTCGCTGAACGCGGAGGAGACCGACCAGGTCGTACGTGCGGCCGTCGACGAGGTGGCCGGGGCCGTACCGGTGCTCGCGCCGGCGACGGGCAGCACGGCCAACGCGGTGGCGCAGGCGAAGGCGGCGGAGGCCGCGGGGGCGGACGGGATCCTGCTGATGCCGCCCTACCTCACCGAGGCGGGGCAGGCCGGCCTGGTCGAGCACGCCAGCCGCGTGTGCGAGGCGACCGGGCTCGGGGTGATCGTCTACAGCCGCGCCAACGCGGTGCTGCGCGACGAGGCCGTCGCGCAGCTCGCCGATCGCAACCCCACGCTGATCGGCTTCAAGGACGGTGTCGGCAACATCGAGCAGATGACCCGCACCTACGCCCGGGTCGGCGACCGGCTCACCTACATCGGCGGCCTGCCGACGGCGGAGACCTTCGCGCTGCCGCTGCTGCAGCTCGGCGTGAGCACCTACTCCTCGGCGCTGTTCAACTTCGCGCCGAGGTGGGCGATCGAGTTCTACGATGCCGTACGTGCCCAGGACCGCGACGAGGTCTACCGTCGTCTCAACGAGTTCGTGATCCCCTACCTCGACATCCGGGACCGTACGGCCGGCTATGCCGTCTCGATCGTCAAGGGCGGTCTGGCCGCGATCGGCCGGCCCGCCGGTCCGGTACGCCCGCCGCTCACCGACCTGCGCGAGGACGAGATCGCCGAGCTGCGCGACCTGATCGCCCGCATCTCCTGACGCCGACCGCCCGAGACGCACCGAGACCGACCCGATAGGAAAGGGACCATGAGCTACCGCTCGATCATCGCCGGAGCCGACTCCGAGCAGCCCGACGTCACCGCCGCCACCGGCGCCGCGGCCGAGGCCTTCGCCGGCTACCGCGCCACGTCCCCCGAGGCCCGGGCGGACTTTCTCGAGGCGGTCGCCGCCGAGATCGAGGCGGCCCGTGCCGAGATCGTCGAGGCCGCCGTCGCCGAGTCGCACCTGCCCGAGGGCCGGATCAGCGGAGAGGTCGGCCGCACCACGGGCCAGCTCCGGATGTTCGCCGGCGTCGTACGCCGCGGCGACCACCTCGGCGTACGCATCGACCCGGCCCTCCCGGACCGGACCCCGCTCCCGCGGGCCGACATCCGCCAGCGCCAGATCCCGCTCGGCCCGGTGGCGGTCTTCGGGGCCAGCAACTTCCCGCTCGCCTTCTCCACCGCCGGCGGCGACACCGCCTCGGCGCTCGCCGCGGGCTGCCCGGTGGTCGTCAAGGGCCACCCGGCGCACCCGCTCACCGGCTACCTGGTCGCCCAGGCGATCACCCGTGCGGTCGAGAAGGCCGGACTGCCCGCGGGCACCTTCTCCTTCCTCCTCGACACCACCAGCCAGGGAGGCATCGAGCTCGGCCAGACCCTCGTGTCGGACCCGCGGATCAAGGCCGTCGGCTTCACCGGCTCCCGCGGCGGCGGGCTCGCGATCGCCGCGGCCGCGGCGGCCCGGCCCGAGCCCATCCCGGTCTACGCCGAGATGTCCTCGATCAACCCTGTCGTCGTCCTCCCCGGGGCCCTCGACGGCGACCCGGACGCGCTCGCCACCGCCTACGTCGGCTCCCTCACCCTCGGCTCCGGCCAGTTCTGCACCAACCCCGGTCTGCTCTTCCTCCCGACGGGCGAGGCGGGCGACGCCTTCCTGGCCGCCGCCGGCCGCGCCACGGCCGAGGCCGTAGGCGCCACCATGCTGACCCCCGCGATCGCCCGGGCCTACGAGGCGGGCACCGAGAAGCTCCGCGCCACCGACGGCGTCACCGTCGTCGGCGAGGGCACCGCCGGGGACACGGACGCCCCCGCGCCCCAGATCGTCGAGACCGCCAGCCTCGCCGGCGTGACCGACGAGGTCTTCGGCGCCTCCGGCGTCGTGGTCCGCTACGAAAGCGTCGACGACCTCCTTCCCAGCCTGGGCTCCCTCGAGGGCCAGCTCACCGCGACGGTCCACGCGACCGACAGCGACCACGAGGCAGCTGCCCGGGTGGTCGAGGCCCTCGAGCTCAAGGCCGGCCGGATCCTCTTCAACGGCTGGCCCACGGGCGTCGAGGTCGGCCACGCGATGGTCCACGGCGGCCCCTTCCCGGCCACCTCCGACTCCCGCACCACCTCGGTCGGCAGCCTCGCGATCGAGCGCTTCCAGCGTCCGGTCGCCTACCAGGACGTCCCTGCGGCCCTCCTCCCGGAGCCCGTACGCGACGACAACCCCTGGCACCTCGCCCGCCGCATCGACGGGGAGCTCCAGCTGCCATGAGCACCACGACGATCGCCAAGGTCGAGGTCGTCCCGGTCGCCGGCCACGACTCGATGCTGCTCAACCTCAGCGGCGCGCACGCCCCGTTCTTCACCCGCAACATCGCGATCCTCACCGACTCCGAGGGACGCGAGGGGGTCGGCGAGGTCCCCGGCGGCGAGCCGATCCGCCGCACGATCGAGGAGGCCGCCGAGCTGCTCGTCGGCCAGCCGGTCACCCGCTACCGCAGCCTGCTGCGCCAGGTCTCGCACACCTTCGCCGACCGCGACGCGGGCGGCCGCGGCGCCCAGACCTTCGACCTGCGTACGACCGTCCACGCCGTCACCGCGCTGGAGTCCGCGCTCCTCGATCTCGCAGGTCAGGCCCAGGGGGTGCCGGTCGCCGAGCTGCTCGGCGAGGGCCAGCAGCGCGACTCGGTGCCGATGCTCGGCTACCTCTTCTACGTCGGCGACCCCGACAAGACCGATCTGCCCTACCTGCGGGAGGCCGACGCTGCCGACGACTGGGACGGCCTGCGCCGAGAGGTGGCGCTGACCCCCGAGGCGGTCGTACGCCTCGCCGAGGCCGCCCAGGCCCGCTACGGCTTCGCCGACTTCAAGCTCAAGGGCGGCGTCCTGGCCGGTGAGGAGGAGGTCGCGGCGGTGACCGCCCTTCACGACCGCTTCCCGGACGCCCGGATCACCCTCGACCCCAACGGCGGCTGGCTGCTCGCCGACGCGGTCCGGCTCTTGAGGGGCAAGGACGACGTGCTCGCGTACGCCGAGGACCCCTGCGGCGCCGAGGGCGGCTACTCGGGGCGCGAGATCATGGCCGAGTTCAAGCGCGCCACCGGGCTGCGTACGGCGACCAACATGATCGCCACCGACTGGCGCCAGATGGCGCATGCCATCCGCACCGACGCGGTCGACATCCCCCTCGCCGACCCGCACTTCTGGACCATGTCCGGCTCCGTCCGCGTCGCCCAGCTGTGCCACGAGTTCGGGCTGACCTGGGGCTCCCACTCCAACAACCACTTCGACGTCTCGCTGGCCATGTTCACCCACGTCGGCGCCGCCGCGCCGGGGGAGATCACCGCCCTGGACACCCACTGGATCTGGCAGGACGGCCAGGGGCTGACCGAGTCGCCGCTGGAGATCCGCGACGGTGCGATCGCGGTGCCGACCGCCCCGGGCCTCGGGATCCGGCTCGACCGCGAGCGGGTCGCGTCCGCGCACGAGCTCTACCTCGAGCACGGGCTCGGCGTACGCGACGACGGCGTCGCCATGCAGTACCTGGTGCCCGGGTGGAGCTTCGACCCCAAGCGCCCGTGCCTTGTCCGCTGAGCTCGCCTGGCTCCTGCTCGCCGGCATCGGGGCGGGACTGACCGGCTCGGTGGCTGGTCTGGCCTCGCTGGTCAGCTACCCCTCCCTGCTGGCCGCGGGGCTGCCGCCGGTGGTCGCCAACGTCACCAACACGGTGGCCATGTTCGGCGTCACCGGCGGCACCGTCGCCGGGTCACGGCGCGAGCTCCGCGGCCAGGGCCGCAGGATCGCCTGGCTGGCCCTGGCCTCCTTCCTCGGTGGCGCGGTCGGCGCGGCCCTGCTGCTCACCACACCCGCCGAGGCGTTCGAGGCGGTCGTGCCCTGGCTCGTCGGCGGCGGCGCGATCCTCCTCCTGCTCCGCGACCGCATCCGCCTCTGGGCCGCGGCGCTCGCGACCAGGAGGACGCCACGGCAGGACCCGGTCGACCAGGGGGAGCGGCGTACGCTCGCCCGAGCCCTCGGCTGGGGCGTGATCGTGTTCGTGCTCGGCATCTACGGCGGCTACTTCGGGGCCGGCGTCGGCATCATCGCGCTCGCGGTCCTCGTCCTCGAGCGCACCGAGGCGCTCGCCGTCACCAACGCGGTCAAGAACGTCGCCACCGGCGTCGCGAACGGCACCGCCGCGATCGCGTACGTCTTCTTCGCTCCTGTCCACTGGCCCGCCGCGGTCGCCCTCGGGATCGGCGCCGTGATCGGCGGCTACCTCGGCCCGGCGATCGTCCGGGTCGCCCCCGAGCGGCCGCTGCGCTGGCTCGTCGGTCTCGCCGGGCTCGGCCTCGCCGTGCACCTCGCGACGGCCTGAGGCCGGGCCGATAGGCTCCGGGCCGCTGTCACGGGTCACAGGTCTCAGGAGGACGAAGCGAACATGGGTTCGGGCAACATGCGCGGTCGGGTGCGCGCCTTGGTCGACGACGACACCTTCCAGAAGGTGATCATCGGGGTGATCATCCTCAACGCCGTGGTCCTCGGTGTGGAGACGATGGTCCCCGAGCACCTCGCGCACGAGCTGGCCCTCTTCGACATGGCCCTGCTCGGCGTCTTCGTCATCGAGCTGATGCTGCGGCTGGTGGCGTACGGCCCGAGGTTCTTCCTCGACCCGTGGAACATCTTCGACACCGTGATCGTCGCGATCGCGCTCGTGCCCGCCACCGGGCCGCTCTCGGTGCTGCGGGCGCTGCGGATCCTGCGCGTGCTGCGGCTGGTCAACTCGGTCCCGTCGATGCGCCGCGTCGTCGACGGCCTGATCGCGGCGATGCCCGGGATGGGCTCGGTCGCGGCGCTGCTGGTGCTGATGATGTACGTCGCGGTGGTCATCTCGACCAACCTCTACGGGGAGATCGCGCCGGAGTACTTCGGCGACCTCGGCACCAGCGCGTTCACCCTCTTCCAGACCATGACCGGCGAGGCCTGGCCCGACATCGCCCGCGAGGTGATGGCCGCGGACCCCTCGGCGTGGATCTTCTTCGTCGTCTTCATCCTGGTGATGACCTTCGCCGTCCTCAACCTCTTCCTCGCCGTCGTCGTCTCCGGCATGGAGAGCGTCGAGAGCCTCGCCCAGCACGAGGAGGAGTCCGACGCCGAGATGATGGCCGTGCTGACCTCGCTGCGCGAGGACCTCACCGCCGTACGCGAGGAGCTGGCCGCCACCCGGGAGGAGCTGCGGAGCACCCGCTCGGAGGTCTGAGCCGGGCCGTGGTCAGCGGCGCAGCAGGTAGCGGTGCTCGGGCCGCCCGGGCCCGCCGTACCGAGGCACGACCTCGGCCCGGCCGCGGTCGACGAGGTGCTCCAGATAGCGCCGCGCGCTGACCCGGGAGAGACCCACGTCCTCGGCCACCTCGGTGGCCGAGGCATCCTCGGGACGGCTCTCCAGCGCCCGCAGCACCAGTTCCAACGTACGCCGCGACAACCCCTTCGGCAGGCTGCTTCCCCAGGTGGCCCGTGGCTGGGCGAGCAGCCGGTCGACCGCCGCCTGGTCGAGCGGCTCGGACGCGCTGCGCTGGATCTCTCCCCGGTGACGCAGGTAGTCGGTGAGCCGCTCGCGCAGCGTCGCCGCCGAGAACGGCTTCACCAGGTAGTGGAGCACGCCACCCGCCATCGCCGCCCGCACCGTCTCCAGCTCACGCGCGGCGGTGATCGCGATGACGTCGACCTCGTCGGACCAGGGGGAGGACCGGATCGCGCGGAGCACGTCGATCCCGGAGATGTCGGGCAGGAACACGTCGAGCAGCACCAGGTCGGGCCTGGTGGACTCGACCAGATCGAGCGCGTCGGCGCCGGTGTAGGCGACCCCGGTCACCTCGAAGCCGCCGTGCGACTCGACGAACCGGCGATGCAGCTGCGCGACCGAGAAGTCGTCGTCGACGACCAGCACCCGGGGCTTCATCGCACGCCTCCCGTCGTGATCGCCGCCGGCGTGTGCTCCATGACCACCGCGAACCTGGCCCCGCCGAGCGAGGAGTCGTCGACCTCGACCGAGCCGCCGCGGCGCGCGACGATGCGCGAGACCAGCGCCAGCCCGAGGCCCCGGGCGTCCGCGCCGGAGGTGGAGTAGCCCGACCGGAAGATCCGCTCCCGGTCGGCGGCCGGCACCCCGGGCCCGTCGTCCTCGACGACCAGTCGCAGCACTCCGCTGCCCGGCTCGTCGGTGAGCGTGACCTGCACCGTGCCCCCGCTGCCCGCTGCGTCGACCGCGTTGTCGATCAGGTTGCCGACGACGGTGACCACGTCGGCGGTGTCATCGGGCGGGCAGGTCGACCCGGGGTCGACCTCCAGGCTCACCCCACGCTCGCGGGCGGTGGCCAGCTTGGCCATCAGCAGGGCCGTCACCGCCGGATCGGTGACCGCGGGCACCAGCCCGCCCGCGGTGAGCGCGCCGCCGTATCCGGAGCGGGCGATGAAGTCGACGGCCTCGCCGGGCCGGCCGATCTCGAGGAGACCCGAGACGGTGTGCATCAGGTTGGCGAACTCGTGCGCCTGGGCGCGCAGCGCCGAGGTGAGGTCGCGGGCGCCGTCGAGGTCACGCAGCACGGTGTGCAGCTCGGTGCGGTCACGCAGGATCAGCACCGTCCCGACCCGGTCGCCCTCCACGACCGCCTCGCTGCGCTGGGCGACCAGGATCCGCTCGCCCGAGAGCACCAGGCGGCGCGTGTCGGGGTCGGCGTCGAGCAGGGCGAGAACGTCCGGGTCGAGCACGGCACGGGCCTCCTCGCCGACGGCATCGGGGGAGAGCCCGAGCAGGCGCTGCGCCTCGTCGTTGAGCAGCGCCAGCCGCCCGTGGGCATCGATGGCGACCAGGCCCTCGCCGATGCTGTGCAGCATCGCGTCCCGCGTCTCGAGCAGCGCGGCGATCTCCTCGGGCTCGAGCCGGTGGATCCGGCGCCACACCACCCGGGAGACCCAGTAGGCGCCGAGCAGGCCCACCAGGGCGGCGCCGACCAGCCACAGGACCAGCCGGGGGAGCTGGGCCAGCAGGTCCGAGCGCAGCTGTGACTCCAGGATGCCGACCGAGGCGGTGCCGATGACCTTGCCGGCGTCGTCACGGATGGGCACCTTCACCCGCCAGGACTCGCCGAGGGTGCCGGTCTGGGTGCCGACGTACATCTTCCCCGACAGCGGGACCGAGGGGTCGGTCGAGACCCGCTCGCCGATCCGGTCGGGGTTGGGGTGGGAGTAGCGGATGCCGTGCTCGTCGGTGACCACGACGTACGTCACGCCCGACGCCTTCCGGATCAGCTCGGCGATCGGCTGGATCTCGGTCGCGGGCTCGGGGTCGTCCATCGCGCTGCGTACGGCCGGGAGCCGGGCCACGCTCTGGGCCACGCCGATCATCTGCTGCTCGTAGGACGCCCGGATCTGGTTCGCCTGGGCGATGCTCGCCGCCACGCCGACGCCGGCCACGGCGGTGAGCACGATCGCCACCTGCAGCAGCAGCATCTGCGCCCGCAGAGACATCCGGCGCCTGGTTCTGGCCATTGGCTGATTGTGCCCCCGTCACGCGGGCTTGGGGAGACCGTCGCGGATGACCAGAACGACCAAAACCACCATTACCTCCAGATGCTTCCGGCCACCTCGTGGGCGCACCTACGTTCTCCGCCATGAAGTGACGTACGTCACTCCCGAAGGAGAAGCAATGAACCCCCTCATCCGTACCGCCGCGATCGCCGTCGCCACGGCCGTGGCCGGCACCTCGCTCGTCGCCTGCAGCTCGGTCAACAAGTCCGGCTCGTCCGCCGACGAAGCACCGACGAGCGTGAACATCGTCGTCCCCGCCGACCCGGGCGGCGGCTGGGACCAGACCGGGCGCGCGCTCTCCGACGTGCTGACCGGCGAGAAGATCCTCGAGACCGCCTCGGTGTCCAACACCCCTGGCGCCGGTGGCACCGTCGGCCTGGCAGCGCTCGCCAACGAGACCGACCCGCACACCCTGATGGTGATGGGCCTGGTCATGGTCGGCGCGATCGAGACCAACAAGTCGGCCACCAAGCTCTCCGACACCACCCCGATCGCGAAGCTGACCGAGGAGCAGGAGGTCGTCGTCGTCCCGGCCGACTCGAAGTACCAGACCATCAACGACCTGGTCGACGACATCAAGGCCAACGGCCAGGGCGTCGCGATCGCCGGCGGCTCCGCGGGCGGCACCGACCAGATCCTCGCCGGCCAGCTCCTCAAGGCCTCCGGGGTTGCCTCCGGGGACATCGCCAAGAGCCTCAACTACGTGCCCTTCGACGGCGGCGCCGAGTCGGTGACCGCGCTGCTCGGCGGCAAGGTCGACGCCGGGATCTCCGGCGTCGGCGAGTACGCCGAGCAGATCAAGGCCGGCAAGCTCCGTGCGCTCGCTGTCTCCGGCGAGAAGCCCTCCGGCCTGCTGCCGGACGTGCCGACCCTCACCGACGAGGGCATCGACCTGGTGCTCACCAACTGGCGCGGCGTCGTCGCACCCGGCGACCTCGATGCCGCCGACAAGAAGGCCCTGACCGACGTCGTCACCGAGGCGGCCGAGTCCGACGCCTGGGCCAAGGTCCTCGAGACCAACGACTGGGACGACGCGTTCATGGCGGGCGACGAGTTCGAGACGTACGTCGACGAGGAGGTCGCCTCCGCACAGACCACGCTCAAGGAAATCGGTCTCGTCCAGTGAACCCCACGACCCCCACCCAGCCTGGCCGGCTCTCCTTCGGGGAGCCGGCCATGGCCGGGGGCATCCTGGCCCTCGGTGTGTTCGCGCTGGTCCGCGCGGGCAGCATCGCCGAGCCGGTCACCGCGGCCGGCGCGATCGGGCCGCGGACGATGCCCTACTTCGTCGGTGGCCTGCTGGTCGTCACCGGCGGGATCACCCTGGCGCGTGTCCTGCGCGGCGAGCGCGGTGAGGCCGAGGGCGGCGAGGACGTCGACCTCTCCGGCGGCACCGACTGGCTCACCGCCGTACTGCTCGCCGTGGCCGTCCTGGGCCACGCCCTCCTGATCGGCGTGATCGGCTGGCCGCTGGCCGGCGCGGCGCTGTTCACCGCGGGTGCGGTGATCCTCGGGGCCCGTCCCTGGTGGCGCGCGCTCGTGGTCGGTCTGATCATGGCGTTCGCGATCCAGCTCGTCTTCGCCGGCGGTCTCGGGGTCTCACTGCCGCCGGGCCCGTTGCTCGAAGGGGTGGCGTTCCTCCATGGATAACCTGAACCTGCTGCTGCAGGGGTTCGCCACCGCGGCGCACCCCGAGTACCTCGCCTTCGCCTTCATCGGTGTCATCCTCGGCACCGCGGTCGGCGTCCTGCCCGGCATCGGCCCGTCGATGACGGTCGCGCTGCTGCTGCCGCTGACGTACGCCCTGGACCCGACGGCCGCGCTGATCACCTTCGCCGGGATCTACTACGGCGGCATGTACGGCGGGTCGACCACCTCGATCCTGCTCAACACGCCGGGCGAGGCGTCCTCGATGATCACCGCGCTCGAGGGCAACAAGATGGCGAAGCGGGGCAAGGGTGCCGCGGCGCTCGCGACCGCCGCCATCGGCTCGTTCGTGGCGGGCACGCTCGCCACGGCCGCGCTCACCTTCCTGGCGCCGGTGGCCGCGGACCTGGCGGTCAAGCTCGGTCCCGTCGAGAAGGTGGCCCTGATGGTGCTCGCCTTCACCACCGTCGGGGCGCTGCTGGGCCGCTCGGTCTCCCGCGGGCTGGCGGCACTGGGCGTGGGCATGTTCATCGGGCTCATGGGCGTCGACGGCATGTCGGGCCAGATGCGGTTCACCTTCGGCGTACCCGTGCTCAACGACGGCATCGACGTCGTGGTCGTGGCGGTCGCGCTCTTCGCCGTCGGCGAGGCGCTGTACGTCGGTGCGCAGCTGCGCCGCGGACCGCAGCAGCTCGTCCCGGTGACCCGGGGCTGGCGCACCTGGATGACGCGTGAGGACTGGCGGCGTTCCTGGAAGCCGTGGCTGCGCGGCACCGCGATCGGCTTCCCGATCGGCACCCTGCCGGCCGGTGGTGCCGAGGTCGGCACGTTCCTGTCGTACTCCGCCGAGCGCAAGCTGGCTCGCGGGAAGGCGAAGGAGGAGTTCGGCCACGGAGCGATCGAGGGCGTCGCCGGGCCCGAGGCGGCCAACAACGCCTCGGCGGCCGGTGTGCTCGTGCCGCTGCTGACCCTCGGGATCCCGACCTCGGCCACGGCCGCGGTGATCCTGGTGGCCCTCCAGCACTACAACATCCAGCCCGGGCCGCTGCTGTTCAAGGACCACGGCGACCTGGTCTGGCCGCTGGTGGCGAGCCTCTACATCGGCAACGTGCTGCTGCTGGTGCTCAACCTCCCGCTGGTCGGGCTGTGGGTGAAGGTGCTCCAGATCCCGCGGCACTATCTCTACGCCGGGATCCTGCTGTTCGCGGCCCTGGGCGCCTTCGCGGTGCACTTCAGCCCGCAGGACGTCATCGTCCTGCTCGTGCTCGGCATCCTCGGCTTCTTCATGCGCCGCTACGGCTATCCCGTGGCGCCGATGGTGGTCGGGCTGATCCTCGGGCCGATCTTCGAGCGGCAGCTGCGCTCCGCCCTGCAGATCGCCCAGGGGGACTGGCTGACGCTGGTGCAGTCGCCGTTCGCGATCGTCGTGTACGTCGCGCTGCTGCTCGCGCTCGGCGGGTCGGTCCTGCTCCGGCGCAAGGAGGACGACCTGGAGCACGAGCTGGTCGAGGCGGCCAGGTGAGCCGGGCGGCTGCGACCGTGCCCCCGACCGGTCGCAGCCGTCCTCACCTCAGCTCCCTGTGGCGGCGATCTTCCGCAGCATGACGTTGCGCGGGCCGTCGGTGGTGTCCCTGACCACGCGCAGGAAGTAGGACTGGTCGGGGTTGTGGTTGGGGTCGAAGGACCAGTTCCCGCGGGGGCTGACGATGGTACCGACGGACCCGAGAGAGTCGGCGATCTCCGTGCGGCTGACGTCGTCGGAGAGGTCGAGGGCCTTGTCGAGCGCGGCCGCGGCGTCGTAGGCCTGCACCGCGTAGACCGTCGGGGTGGCGTCGTACGCCTTGCGGTAGGCCTTCACGAAGGCCTTGTTCGTCAGCGAGTCCATCGTGTCGCTGTAGTGCAGGACGGTCCTCACCCCGGCAGCGGCTGCGCCGAGGGAGGACAGCACGTCGCCCTCGGTGAGGAAGCCGGGGCCGTAGAGCCGGACCTTCCGGGCCAGGACGGAGTCGCGGTACTGCTGCACGAACGCCTCCGCCTCCTTCCCCGCATAGGCCGCGTAGATCGCGTCCGCGCCGGACTTCTCGACCTCGTCGAAGATGTCCGACCAGTCCTCGGTCTCGCCGGCCGGGGTGTAGCTCTGGCCCGCGACGCCGCCGCCCGACGCCTCCATCGCGATCATGAAGCTGTCGGAGAGCTCGTGACCGGCACCGTCGTCGGAGGCGATGACGTAGGCCGTGCCCTGCCTGGTCTCGTGGGCGATCGCCTTCCCGAGCGAGCCGCCCAGCTCGGCGTTGATCGAGGACGTACGCCACAGGTAGTCGGAGCCGTCGGCGAACTCGTCGGCTCCGGCACCGGTCACGATCAGTGGCGTCTCGCTGTCGTTCGCGACCTGCTTGGCCGCGAGCGCCGTCTCCGGGTTCACCACGCCGACGACCGCCTGGACCTCGTCGTCCTCGATCAGGCGGGTCACCGCGGCGACACCGGTCTTCACCCGCTCGCCCTCGTCGGCCTCGATGACGTCGACCAGCCGGCCACCGAGCTTCCCGCCGTGCTGGTCGAGGTAGAGATCGAACCCGCGGGTCATGTCGGTGCCGATCGCCTCGTGGGCGCCGGAGGCCGGCACCACCAGACCGATCGCGACCTTCGACCCCGACGTCGTCGCGCACGCCGCGAGGCCGAACCCGAGCGCCGAGACCGTCGCGAGCACGAACAGCTGTCGGCGGGGCGATCCGGTCACGGGAGACTCCATCTGTGGGAGGGCGTGGAGGAGGTTCCGAGTAGCCGAACACTGGCACAGCCCACCGCGGGGCGGCGAGCAATTCGGCGCCGTGTCCCCAAGTAGGTAGTCTCGCCCTGCCAGTCGTACTCCATGCCTGATGGGGTCAGGGAACCCGGTGAAAGTCCGGGACTGACGCGCAGCGGTGAGGATGACGGGCGGGGCACGCCCCTTCTCCGGGAGGGGCAGCCACTGGAGCCTGGCTCCGGGAAGGCGCACCGCACCGATCGATTCCGAGTCCGAAGACCTGCTGGCTCTGGCGGCGCCCGCCGCCAGGTCACCACGTGCCCCGCGGAAGGGCACCTGACCAGAGCAGGTGTGGCGATGTCCCGAGTCCGATCCGACCGGTGCCCAGGAGTCGGCCGTCCGTGGCCGGCCGAGGACGGCATGCTGGTGCGGCTGCGCCTGATCGGCGGCTCCGTCTCCTCGGCCTCCCTGCTCTCCTTGGTCTCCGTGGCCGAGACCTACGGCGACGGCAAGATCCATCTCACCGGCCGTGCCAACCTGCAGGTGCGTGGCCTGCCCGCCGTCGACGGTGGGCTCCCTGGTGAGGTGCTCACCGCGCTGAAGGCGACCGGCCTGGTGCCGGCGCAGACCCACGAGCTCGTCCGCAACGTGATGGTCTCCCCGCAGACCGGGCTCGCCGGGGGACGGGCCGACCTGCGCGGCGTGGCCGCGTCGCTGGACCGGCTGCTGTGCGCCTCGTCGCGGCTGGCGGCGCTGCCGGGACGGTTCCTCTTCGTGCTCGACGACGGTCGTGGCGACCTGGTCGCGCGGGAGTGCGATCTGGGCGTCGTGGCGCTGTCGGCCACCGAAGGCCAGCTGCGCGTGGGTGAGTCGTGGGGCCCGGTCGTGCCGCTCACCGAGGCCGCTGCCCGGCTGGTCTCGTTGGCCACCCGGTTCCTGGACGTACGTGGCGAGGGGCCGTCGGCGCCCTGGCACGTCTCCGAGCTCGACGCTCCTCTGGTCGAGCCGGTCGCGGCCGATGCTCGCGTCCCGGAGCCGGTGGCCGAGCTCGGGTTCGGCGAGGTGCCCGGCGGCGAGCACGTCGCCGCCCCCGACGGGGCCCTGGACCGGGCCGCCGTCGAGACGCTGGCGGAGCGGGCGCCGGCGGTCGTGGTGACACCGTGGCGTGGCGTACTCGTGCCGTCGCCGCAGGCCCGCCCGACCCGGCGCTACGACTACATCGACCAGGGGCCGGCGATCTACGTCGACTCCTTCGCGACCATCCGGCGCGAGGCCGACCTCTCCGCGGTGCCCGCCGACGCCGAGCGGCTCGCGGTCCGGATGATCCACGGCAGCGGACAGGTCGATCTCGCCGCAGACCTGGTCATCCACCCCGGCCTGGTGAAGGCCGCACGCGGTGCGCTGGAGGCCGGGGCCCCGATCCTGTGCGACGCGACCATGGTCGCGACCGGGGTCACCCGCAGCCGGCTGCCGCGCGAGAACGAGGTGCTCTGCATGCTCGGCGACGACCGGGTCCCGGCGCGCGCCCGCACGTGGGGCACGACCCGCACCGCCGCCGCCCTGTCGCTGTGGGAGCCCTACCTCGAGGGTGCCGTCGTCGCCATCGGCAACGCCCCGACGGCGCTCTTCCACCTGCTCGAGATGATCCTCGACGGCGGTCCGCGACCGGCCGCGATCGTCGGCTGCCCGGTCGGCTTCATCGGCGCCGCCGAGTCCAAGGAGGCGCTCGCCTCCTTCGCCGACGACCACGGGATCGACATCCCCTTCGTCACCGTGCGCGGCCGCCGCGGCGGCTCCGCGATGACCTCCTCCGCACTCAACGCACTCGCCCAGGAGCAGGAATGACCACCGACGTACGCGGCAGGTTCACCGTCGTCGGCATCGGCCCGGGCGACCCCGAGCTGATCACCCTCAAGGCCGCCCGGCTGATCGGCGCGGCCCCGGTGGTCGCCTACCACGCCGGGGTGCGCAAGCAGTCCCACGCCCGCCGGATCGCCTCCTCGCTGATCCCTGCGGGGGCGATCGAGGAGGAGCTGCGCTACCCGGTCACCACCGGGACCACCTCGCACCCGGGTGGCTACGTGGGGGCGATGGCGGAGTTCTACGAGTCCTGCGCGGTCCGGCTCTCGGCCCATCTCGACGCCGGCCGCGACGTGGTCCTGCTCGCCGAGGGCGACCCGCTCTTCTACGGCTCCTCGATGTACCTCCACGACCGGTTCAAGGAGATCTACGAGACCTCGGTCGTGCCCGGTGTCCCCGCGTTCGCGGCCGCCACCGCGGCCGTCTCGACGCCGCTGGTACGTCAGACCGACGTCCTCACGGTGCTGCCCGGCACCCTGCCCGAGCCCGAGCTCGCCCGGCGCCTGGCCGACACCGAGGCCGCGATCATCATGAAGCTCGGCCGGACCTTCCCCGCGGTCCGCTCCGCGCTCGAGGCCGCCGGGCGGCTCGAGGGTGCCTGGTACGTCGAGCGTGCCTCGCAGCCCGAGGAGCGCTGGCTGCCGGTGGCGGATGTGGACCCGTCGTCCGTGCCGTACTTCTCGCTCATCGTCGTTCCCGGGGACTCGGCTCCTGCTCCCGCCTCGCCTGCTGCGCGGCTGCGGCAGGAGTCCTCGGAAGAGCCGTCGGTCACCGAGCCTGTCGAGGTGACGTCCGGGGGTGGAGAGGTTCTGGTCGTCGGGCTGGGTCCGGGACCCGACGGGTGGCTGACGCCCGAGGTGTCGGCCGCGCTGGACGAGGTGGGCCACGTCGTCGGCTATGCGCCCTACGTCAACCGGGTGCCGCAGCGGGCCGGTCTGCAGCGGCACGCGTCGGGCAACACGGTCGAGGTCGACCGGGCCCGGCACGCCCTGGACCTGGCGCTCGCGGGAGAGCGGGTCGCCGTCGTCTCCGGCGGCGACGCCGGGGTCTTCGGGATGGCGTCCGCGGTGTTCGAGGCGGCCTCGGACCCGGCCTATGCCGGCGTACGCGTCCGGGTGCTGCCCGGCGTCAGCGCGGTCCAGGCGGTGGCCGCTCGGGCGGGCGCCCCGGTCGGCGCCGACTTCGCGGTGATGTCCCTCTCCGACCGGCTCAAGCCGTGGTCCGTCATCGAGGACCGGCTGCGCGCGGTCGCGGCCGCCGACCTGGTGCTGGCCATCTACAACCCGGCCTCGCGCTCGCGCACCGAGCAGATCGGGCTGGCCCGTGACGTACTCCTCGAGCAGCGCAAGCCCGACACCGTCGTCATCGTCGGCCGCGACGTCGGACGGGCCGAGGAGTCGCTGACCGTGACCACGCTCGGCGAGCTCGACCCGGACTCCATCGACATGAAGTGCCTGGTCATCGTGGGGGCGAGCTCGACCCGGGTGACCCCGGCCGGGCAGGTCTGGACGCCGAGGTTCGTCCGATGACCGACCCTGTGACCGATCCCGTGACCGTCCACTTCGTCGGCGCCGGCCCCGGCGCGGCCGACCTGCTCACCGTGCGCGCCACCAGGCTGCTCGAGGCCGCGGACGTGGTGCTCTATCCGGGCACCTACCTCGATCCCGAGGTGCTGGCCCACTGCAGTCCCGAGGCCGAGCTCGTCGACACCCAGAAGCTCGACCTGGACCAGATCGTCGCCGAGATCATCACCGCCCAGCGGGCCGGTCACCAGGTCGTACGCCTCGTCTCCGGCGACCCGTCGGTCTACTCGGCCGTCGCGGAGCAGACCCGGCGGCTGGACGCGGCCGAGGTGCCCTGGGACGTGACCCCCGGCGTCCCCGCCTACGCGGCCGCGGCCGCCCTGGTGGGACGGGAGCTGACCGTGCCGCTGGTGGCGCAGTCGGTCGTCCTCACCCGCACCCAGGCCCGGTCGACGGCGATGCCGGAGGGCGAGTCGCTGGCCGCCTACGCCGCGACCGGAGCCACGCTCGTGCTCCACCTCGCGATCCGGCGCACCCGCGAGCTGATGGCCGAGCTGCTGCCCTACTACGGACCGGAGTGTCCTGTCGTGGTCGTCTACCGGGCCAGCCAGCCCGACGAGCTGGTGCTGCGCGGGACCGTCTCGACGATCGCCGACGCGGTCGAGGAGGCCGGGCTCCGCCAGGCCGCGGTGATCCTCGCCGGGCCCGCGCTGGCCCGCGACGGCGGCGAGTCGTTCCTCTACGACGCAGCCAGGGAGCGTGCCTGATGGACCTCTACGACGCCATCAACCGCCGCCGCGACACCCGCGCGGAGTTCACCGGCGAGCCGGTCGCTCCCGAGGTCCTGGAGCGGCTCCTGTCCGCTGCCCACGCCGCCCCGAGCGTCGGCATGTCGCAGCCATGGGACTTCGTGCTCGTACGCGACGCCGACCGTCTCGAGCGCTTCCACGCCCACGTCGCGACCGAGCGGGAGACCTTCGCCGCCACCCTGTCCGGCGAGCGGGCCGAGACCTTCTCCCGGATCAAGATCGAGGGCATCCGCGAGTCCGGGCTGGGCATCGTGGTCGGCTACGACCCGACCCGCGGCGGTCCCAACGTCCTCGGCCGCCACGCCATCGCCGACGCCGGCCTCTACTCGGTCGTCTGCGCCATCCAGAACCTCTGGCTCGCGGCCACCGCCGAAGGCCTCGGTGTCGGCTGGGTCAGCTTCTACCGCGAGGAGTTCCTGCGGGACCTGGTCGGGATGCCCGAAGGCGTACGCCCCGTCGCCTGGCTCTGCGTCGGGCCCGTCGCCGACCTCCCCGACGTGCCCGACCTGGAGCGCTTCGGCTGGCGCCACCGCTCGCCGCTCTCGACGGTGGTCCACGAGGAGACCTTCGGGTAGTCCGTCAGAATCGGCGGGTGAAGAAGTACATCCTCTTCGACCATGATGGTGTTCTGGTGGACACCGAGCCCTGGTATTTCAGGGCCGGTGCACGAGCCTTGGCGGATATCGGCGTGACGCTGGACCAGGAGCGATACCTCCGGGACATGAGCCTGGGTCTGGGCACCTGGGAGCAGGCGCGAGCGGCCGGCGTCGACGAGCAGGTCATCACCAGGCTGCGGGAGGTTCGCGACGCCCGCTACCAGGAGTATCTGCGGACCGAGGCGATCGAGATCGAGGGCGTCGTCGAGGTGCTGGCGGAGCTGTCGGAGCACGTCCGGATGGCCATCGTGACGACGGCGAAGCGTGCGGACTTCGAGCTGATCCACGAACACCGCCGGATCAGGAGGTTCATGGACTTCGTCCTGGTCCGTGAGGACTACGAGCACTCCAAACCGCACCCGGAGCCCTATCTGACCGGCTTGAAGCGGTTCGGGGCGGCCACGGAGGAGACGCTCGTCGTCGAGGACTCGTCCCGAGGCCTGAGCTCGGCCGTCGCGGCCGGTATCGACTGCGCGGTGGTGCGCAACGACTTCACCAGCACCCAGGACTTCTCCCGGGCCACTCACCGGATCGACAGCCTGGGGGAGCTGAGGGGCATCGTCCTCGGATGAGATGCGGAGCTTTTACTAGACGATGACACCTTGTGAGTGCTTCACAAGGTGTCATCGTCTAGTAAAAGGCGCGCTGAAGCGTCCACTGCACGACCGTGCGCTGGGGTGCCCAGCCGCGGAAGGTGCCGATCATGTCGACGGACTCGACCGAGATCCGGGTCAGCTCGCCGCCCAGCTCGGCATGCTGTCGCGCCAGGAGCTGCTCGGTCTCCAGGGTGACGCCGTGGACGACGAGGCGGCCTCCGGGGCGGAGGGCGGCGAGGCAGGTGTCGAGCACGCCGGGGCGGGTCGCGCCGCCGCCGATGAAGATCGCATCCGGAGCCGCGAGGCCGGCCAGGGCGTCGGGTGCACGGCCCTCGACCACGCGCAGTCCCGGGACCCCGAGTCGGGTGGCGTTGCGGGCGATCCTGGCGGCCCGCTCGGCGTTGCCCTCGATGGCGGTCGTGGTGCAGGTCGGGTGCGCCCGCATCCATTCGATCCCGACCGAGCCGGCACCGGCGCCCACGTCCCACAGGTGCGCCCCGGGCGTGGGTGCCAGCCGTGCCAGCGCCGAGGCCCGCAGGTCGCGCTTGGTCAGCTGGCCGTCGTTCTCGAAGACGTCGTCGGGCAGGCCGGCGGCCCAGCCGCGAGCGGGTACGCCGACGCACTCGATCGCCACGATGTTGAGGCGTGGCGACTCGCCGGCCCAGGACGAGGCCGTCCCGGTCCGTGCGCTCTCGGTCTCCGCCCCCAGCTCGCCCAGCACGGTCATCGTCGATGCGCCGAACCCGGTCGTGACCAGCAGGTTCGCGACCGACGCGGCCGTCGACTCGTCGGCGGAGAGCGCCAGGATCCGGCGGCCGGGGGCGAGCTCGCGGGCGACCAGCGCCACGTCGCGGCCGACCAGGCTGACGGCCACGCACGACTCGGCCGGCCAGCCCATCCGGGCGCGGGCGAGGGCGACGGAGGAGACGGCGGGCTCGATGCGTACGTTCTCCCGGCCGAGGAGCGAGATCAGGGTCGTGCCGATGCCGGAGACCAGCGGGTCACCCGAAGCCAGGGCGACCGCGTCCCCGATGCCGTCGAGCAGCGCCGGCAGGCCCTCGCGCAGCGGCGACGGCCAGGGCTCGCGCCGCTGGCCGGGGACGTCCGGGACGAGGTCGAGATGACGCTTGCCGCCGAGGAGGACCGGGGACTCCCGGATCAGCTGCTGGTGACGTACGGGAATCTCGTCCCACCCTCCGGCACCGATGCCCACCACGACGATCATGAGGCCAGACGCTACAGTGACCGCACAGGCGCGAGGTGCCCCGACTGGGGAGAATCTGGGAAGCCGGTGGGAATCCGGCACAGGCCCGCTGCGGTGAATCGAGCCCCACACGGGGGACTCGACAAGTCCGAAGACCGGCCCCGCGTCCAACCATCCAACGCGATAGGGAGCGGGAGCCTCTCATGCCGGTGCACTACCCATTTTCTGCCGTCCTCGGCTGCCAGGCAGATGACCTCGACGACATGGGCCTCGCGCTCGTGCTCACCACGATCTCCCCGGAGATCGGCGGGGTACTGGTCCGTGGCGAGAAGGGGACCGCGAAGTCGACGGCCGTACGCGGCCTGGCAGCCGTGCTGCCCTCGATCTCCGTCTACGCGGGGGACCGGTTCTCGATCGACCCCGCCGACCCGTCCGCGGAGTCGCCCGACGGGCCCTTCGGGTCCGCGGCCGTCGTGGAGAGCCGGCCGGTGCGGCTGGTCGAGCTCCCGGTCGGTGCCACCGAGGACCGGGTCGTCGGCTCGCTCCACCTGGAGAGCGCACTCTCGCGCGGTGCGGTCGAGTTCGAGCCGGGGCTGCTCGCCCGGGCCCACCGCGGCCTGCTCTACGTCGACGAGGTCAACCTGCTCCACGACCACCTGGTCGACCTGCTCCTGGACGCGGCCGCGATGGGCCGGGTCTCGGTCGAACGCGACGGGGTCTCGGTCGAGCACGCCGCCCGGTTCGTGCTGATCGGCACCATGAATCCCGAGGAGGGCGAGCTGCGCCCGCAGCTGCTGGATCGCTTCGGGCTCACCGTCGAGGTCGCTGCGCCTCGTGATCCCTCCCTGCGAGCCGAGGTCGTACGCCGCCGGATGGCCTTCGACCTGGACGCCCCCGCGTTCGTCGAGCGCTACGTGGCCGCCGAGCGGGACCTGACCGCACGGATCTCCGCCGCTCGCGCCCTGGTCGGGAAGGTCCGGCTCACCGCGCCGGGCCTGCTCAAGATCGCCGAGGTCTGCGCTGCGTTCGAGGTCGACGGGCTGCGTGCCGACATCGTCACCGCCCGCACCGCGGTCGCCCACGCCGCCTGGGCCGGTCGCTCCGAGGTCACCCGCGCCGACATCCGCCGCGCCGCCCTGCTCGCGCTGCCCCACCGCCGCCGTCGCAACCCCTTCGACGCTCCGGGTCTCGACGAGGACCTGCTCGACCGCATCCTCGGCGACGAGGAGCTGCCGCCGGAGCCTCCGGAGGGTGGGCCTTCGGATGGCTCGGACAGCGAAGACTCTGTTGGTCCCGACACGCCTCCGCCTAGCGGCTCCGGCGGCTCGACCGACGCGGAACCCCCGTCGGTCGAGCCCGCGAGCGAAGCGAGCGGTGTCGAGACCAACACAGCCGATGACGCACCCGACCAGGCCCAGTCTCCTTCCGGTGTCGCACCCGAGTCCGTCACCGCCGCCGCCCCGGCCTACCGCCCCCGCCTCCTGACCGTCACCGGCCTCGGCACCGGCCGCACCGGCGGTCGCAGCAAGGCGATCGGCAGCAGCGGCCGCCGGATCGGGGCGAACACCAGCACCCGTGGCTCGCTCCATCTCGTCGAGACGCTCAAGGCGGCCGCGGGCAAGCAGGCCGCCCGCCCACGTACGTCTGCGAAGGTCGAGCTGCGGATCGAGGACCTGCGGACCGCGGTCCGCGAGGGTCGCGAGGCCAACCTGGTGCTCTTCTGCGTGGACGCCTCCGGGTCGATGGCCGCGCGCAAGCGGATGGCGCAGGTGAAGGCCGCGGTCCTCTCGCTGCTCCTCGACGCCTACCGGCGCCGCGACAAGGTCGGGATGATCACCTTCCGCGGCGAGGGCGCCGAGCTGGTGCTGCCCCCGACCGGCTCGGTCGACCTCGCGGCCGCACGTCTGGACGAGGTGCCCGCCGGAGGCCGTACGCCGCTGGCCGAAGGCCTCCTCGAGGCCGCCCGGGTGCTGCAGCGCGAGCACCTGCGCGACCCCGACCTGCGCCCGCTGCTGGTGGTCGTCACCGACGGTCGCGCGAACTCCAAGGCTCACGGCAAGGAGGCGGTGCGGCGCTCGCAGCAGGCCGCCGCGTACGTCGCCGGTCTGGGCGTCACCACCGTCGTCATCGACTCCGAGAGCGGGCCGATGCGGCTCGGGCTGGCCCGTCAGCTGGCCGAGCACCTTGGCGCCGAGCACGTACCGGTCGCCGAGGTGAGCGCCGAGGCGCTGACGTCGGCCGTGCACGGCTTCACCGGATCCACCATGGGAAGGGGCGCTGCCTGATGCCGAAGGGACAGCCGCTGAACGTACCCGACGACGGGCTCACCACCCGCCAGCGCCGCAACCGGCCGCTGGTGATGGTCCACACCGGTCCTGGCAAGGGCAAGTCGACCGCGGCCTTCGGTCTCGCGCTGCGCGGCTGGAACCAGGGCTGGCGGATCGGGGTCTTCCAGTTCGTGAAGTCGGCCAAGTGGCGCATCGGCGAGCAGACGGTCTTGGAGCGGCTCGGGCAGCTGCACGAGGAGACCGGCGAGGGCGGGCCGGTCGACTGGCACAAGATGGGCTCCGGTTGGTCCTGGAGCCGCAAGCAGGGTGAGGCCGAGGACCACGCCGCGGCCGCCGCCGAGGGCTGGGCCGAGATCAAGCGGTGCCTGGCCGACGAGCGCTACGACCTGCTGGTCCTCGACGAGTTCACCTACCCGATCAAGTGGGGCTGGGTCGACGCCGAAGAGGTCGCGTCGGTGCTCGCCGAGCGACCGGGACGCCAGCACGTCGTGATCACCGGCCGCGACGCCGACCCGGCGCTGCTCGAGGTCGCCGACCTGGTCACCGAGATGACGAAGATCAAGCACCCGATGGACGCCGGCCAGAAGGGCCAGAAGGGCATCGAATGGTGACCCTGCCCCGGCTGGTGGTCGCGGCTCCCTCGACGGGTTCGGGGAAGACGACGATCGCGACCGGGCTGATGGCCGCGCTGCGCGCTTCCGGGATGACCGTGAGCGGGCACAAGGTCGGACCGGACTACATCGACCCCGGCTACCACGCGCTCGCCACCGGACGTCCGGGCCGCAACCTCGACCCGCACCTGGTCGGTGTCGAACGGGTGGTGCCGCTGCTGCTCCACGGCGCCGCCGGGGCCGACGTGGCGGTCGTCGAGGGCGTCATGGGCCTCTACGACGGCCGCCTCGGCACCGACGGCTTCGCCTCCACCAGCCACGTCGCGGCCCTGACCTCCTCGCCGGTGGTCCTCGTCCTCGACGTCGCCCGGCTGTCCCGCTCCGCTGCCGCGATCGCCGCGGGGATGGCGGCCTTCGACCCGTCCGTACGCATCGGGGGAGTAGTCCTCAACCGCTGCTCGCCCGGCCGCAACGCCGACGAGATCCGGCGCGGGCTGGAGCAGGTCGGGCTGCCGGTCCTGGGCATGCTCCCGCGGGACGAGTCGCTCGCCTCCCCGTCGCGTCACCTGGGCCTCGTACCCGTCGCCGAGCGCGACGAGTCCGTCGCGCTGATCGAGCGCCTGGGGGAGCAGGTCGCCGCCCACCTCGACCTCGCGGCGCTCCTCGACGTCGCCCGCGCGGCCCCCGACCTCGGCGACGTCGCCTGGGACCCGACCCGGGAGCTGGAGACCGGCTCCTCGCCGGATCGGGAGCGCCCGGTGGTGGCCGTCGCCGGCGGCAGGGCGTTCACCTTCCGCTACCCCGAGACCGAGGAGCTCCTGGAGGCGGCGGGCTGCGACGTACGCTCCTTCGACCCGCTCACCGATCCCGCGCTCCCCGAGGGCACCAGAGGGATCTACCTCGGCGGTGGGTTCCCCGAGATGTACGCCGCCGAGCTCGCCGCCAACACGAGCCTCCTGCGCGACCTGAGGGCCGCCGTCGAGGCCGGGATCCCGACGGTGGCCGAGTGCGCCGGGCTCCTCTACCTGGCCGAGTCGCTCGACGGCGTACCCATGGCCGGCGCCATCCCCGCCCGAGCCGCCATGAGCGAGCGCCTGACCCTGCGCTACCCGGTCGCCACCGCCGTCTCCGACTCCCTCCTCACCCGCGCCGGCGAGCAGGTCACCGGCCACGAGTTCCACCGCACCACCACCTCGCCCCCGGCGGGGACCCAGGCGGCGTGGACCGTCGACGAGATGCCGACCGGCTTCAGCAGCGACACCGTCCACGCGTCCTACCTCCACGTGCACTGGGCCGGCCATCCGCACCTGGCCCGCCGCTTCGCCGAATCCGTCGGTCGGGCCGCCCCCGTCGGTCGAGCCGCGAGCGCTAGCGAGCGTGTCGAGACCAACACAGTCGAATCGAGCGCGACAGCGAACCGTGTTGGTCTCGACACGCCTCCGCCTAGCGGCTCCGGCGGCTCGACCAGCGGGGAATCCGGCTCGACCAGAGGTAAGGACGGCACAGTCGGCGATCCGCTGCGGCATCACGGCGACGTCGAGGTGGGCGATGGGCTGCTCGACTTCGCGGTGAACGTCTACCCGGACCCGCGGCCGGAGTGGCTGGACGAGGCACTCCGCGACTCGCTCGCACCGACCGCCTACCCCGACGAGGAGCCGGCTCGGGCGGCGCTGGCCAAGCACCACGGCCGCGAGCGGAGCGAGGTGCTCCCGACGGCCGGGGCCGCCGAGGCGTTCACGCTGGTCGCGCGGGCCAGGACGTGGCGAAAGCCGGTCGTGGTCCATCCGCAGTTCACCGAGCCCCACGCCGCGCTCGAGCAGGCCGGCCATGCGGTCACCGAGGTCCGCCTCCGCGCCGAGGACGGGTTCACCCTCGACCCGGCTGCGGTGCCCGCCGACGCGGACCTGGTCGTCGTCGGCAACCCGACCAACCCCACCGGCGTACTCCACCCGGCCGCCACCCTCCGCGCCCTCCTCCGCCCCGGCCGCCTGGTCGTGGTCGACGAGGCGTTCATGGACGCGGTACCGGGCGAGCCGGAGACCCTCACCGGCGAGCACGCCGAGGGTCTGCTGGTGATCCGCAGCCTCACCAAGCACTGGTCGATCCCGGGGGTCAGGGCCGGCTATGTCGTCGGCGACGCCACCGCGATCAGCGACCTCGAGGCCGTACGCACGCCGTGGTCCGTCTCGGCCACCGCCGCCGCTGCGATGCTCGCCTGCGCCACCGAGCGCGCGAGCGCCGAGGCCCGCGAGCGCGCCGAGCGGATCGCCGTGTGGAGGGACCACCTCGAGGCCGGCCTGCGCGAGCAGCAGATCGAGTACGTCCCCTCGACCGCCTCCTTCGTCCTGGCCCGCCCGGGCGCCGGAGTCCGTGAGACCCTGCGCGAGCAGGGCATCGCCGTACGCCGCGCCGACACCTTCCCGGGTCTCGGCCCGGACTGGGTGCGGATCGCAGTACGCCCCGAGGATCCGACCGACCAGCTCCTGGCCGCCCTGCGCCGGACCGGGGGAGACCGGTGAGCCCACGGGCGATCGGGCTGTTGGCCGGCTTCGCGCTCGACCGCCTGCTGGGCGATCCCCGGCGCTACCACCCGGTCGCCGGCTTCGGCACGGTCGCGATGAAAACGGAGGAGACGTGGTACGCGGACGATCGTGCCCGGGGAGTCCTCCACACCGCCACCCTCGTCGGGGGAGCGGTCGTCCTCGGCGCCGTCGCCGAGCGCCTCGCTCCCGGCCGGGCCGGGAAGACGTTGGTCACCGCCGCCGCCACCTGGGCGGTCCTGGGCGGCCGCTCGCTGGAGCGCGAGGCGCTGGCTGTCCACGAACATCTCGACAGCGCCGACCTGCCGGGCGCCCGACAGCGGCTGACCCACCTCGTCGGCCGCGACACCGACCAGCTCGACGCCTCCGAGGTCTCCCGCGCGGTCGTCGAGAGCGTCGCCGAGAACACCTCCGACGCGGTCGTCGCGCCGCTGGTGTGGGGTGCCGTGGCCGGCGTACCCGGCCTGCTCGGCTACCGCGCGGCCAACACCCTGGACGCGATGGTCGGCCACCACAACGAGCGCTACGAGCGCTTCGGCTGGGCGAGCGCCCGCCTCGACGACCTGCTCAACCTGCCCGGATCCCGGCTCTCCGGCCTGCTCACGATGGCCGCGGCACCGTCACGGGCGAAGCAGGCATGGCGGGCCTGGCGCCGCGACGCCGCGCGGCACCCGAGCCCGAACGCCGGCGTGGTCGAGGCGACCTTCGCCGGTGCCCTCGACATCCGCCTCGGCGGCACCAACCGCTACTACGGCAACCGGGTCGAGCACCGCGCGGTGATGGGCGACGGCCGCGCCGCCGCCCCCGCCGACGTCGTCAGCGCCACCACCCTGGCCCGCCGGGTCGGCATCGGCGCGGCCCTGGTCGCCGCGGCGTACGCAGCAGCTCAGCGCCCGTGACGGAAGGCCCGGGCCATGACCGCGGGCGGGGCATCGGCGATGCCCGGCCCGCCGGCGCGGGTCCACTGGGCCAGCGCGTCGGCGACATGGGCCGTGCCCGCCCGGGCGACCCAGACCGGCCGGGCGCCGCGCTCGCGACCAGCAGGTGAGGGGCCGACCACTACGACGTCGGCCCGCTCGCACGGGCCGAGGCAGTCGGCGACACGTACCGTCGCCGACTCCCCGGCCGCCGCGTTCAGCGTGCTGAGCACGGCGGCATGGTCCACCCCGGGCGACTTCCGCTCGGTCCCGCAGCAGCAGCCGCGGCAGACCGTCAGCGTCGGCCGCCCGCCCGCGGACTCAGTCACCCTTCGCAGGCCTCGCAGTCCGGGCCGTTCTCGATGGCACAGACCGCGGCGTCGCTCCAGTCGTCCCAGCTCAGGTCGTCGATGGCGTCGGTGGTGGTCGGGTTCTCGTTCATGGTCACGCCTTTGCGGTCGAAGTGGTCGAAGTGGTCGAAGCGGACTGCTTGCTGGCCTGGATGCCGGCACGCGAGCGCAGGTAGTACAGGCTCTTGATGTTCGGGTCGAGCAGCGCGAGCTTGTGGATCTTGCTGATGTACTGCGGGGTCGCGTCGGCCTGGAAGAACAGGTTGAGCGACTGGGACTGGTCGATGTAGACCTGCCGGTCGGAGGCCCGGGCGAGCAGGATCTCCTGGTCGATCTCGTAGCCGGTCCGGAAGACCTCCTTCTCGTGGTCGTCGAGCCACGAGACGTGCTGCACGGATCCACCGTGGTCGATGATGTCGGAGATGTGGGCCTGGTCGTAGACGCCACGCTCCTTCATCACCTCGACGAGGTTCTGGTTGGCCCGCGGCATCTCGCCGGCCGAGGTGGTCTGGTTCCAGACGTTGGCGACGTACGGCTCGATGCCCTGGCTGGTGCCGCCGACGATCACCGCGGTGCTCATCGTCGGCGCGATCGCCATCAGGTGGGAGTTGCGCCGGCCGACGCACCACTCCGGGATGCCCGCGACCGAGCCCATCCAGCGCGACGCCGCATCGGCGCGCGTGGAGATGCGCTCGAAGATGTCCTTGTTCAGCGCCGCCGCCTTGTCCGACTCGAACGGCACCCGGTGCTTCTGCAGGTAGTCGTGGTAGCCCATCACGCCCAGGCCCAGGCTGCGGGCCTTCTCGGTGTAGCGCACCGCCCGCTCCAGGCCGCGGATGGTGCGGGCCTTGCGTACGAACGCCTCGGCGACCGCGTCGAGGAAGACGGTCGCGACGTACGCGGTGTCCTGGTCCTTCCACTCGTCGTAGGTCGACAGGTTCAGCGAGGAGAGCACGCAGGTGTAGGAGTGGTCCTCGTCGCTGAACAGGGTGATCTCGGAGCAGAGGTTGGAGGCCTTGTTGGCCAGCCCGTTGGCCCGGTAGGACTCGGTCTGGGCCGCGTTGACGGTGTCGACCTTCCAGATGTAGCCCTTGCCCAGCACCACCCGGATCTTCAGCACCCGCTGGTAGCGCTCGAGCGCATCCTTGTCGCCGGCCAGCATCCGGTCGATGAACTCCTGGCTGAAGATCCAGCCGACGTTCTTGTTGGCCGGCTCGCGGAAGATCAGGTCGGCGAGCTCGTAGAAGTCCGGGTGGTCCACCGGCAGGTAGCCCGCCCAGGAGCCGCGGCGGGTGGCGCCCTGGCTGATCTGGTTGGTCATCTCCACGAAGTTGCAGAAGACCGGGACCACGCCGTTGGCCTTGCCGTTGTCGCTGAACTTCGCGCCGCGGGGACGGACGTCACCGAGGTAGGCCGAGGTGCCGAACCCGTTCTGGGACAGGATCGCGGCCTCCTTGAGCGTCTCGTAGAAGCCCCAGACCGAGTCCTCGACGTAGGAGCCCTCGCACGAGACCGGCAGGCCCCGGTCGGTGCCGAGGTTGGACAGGACCGGCGTCGAGGGGGAGAGCCAGCCGTTCCAGATCGCCTCGAAGAACCGCTCGGTCCAGGAGCCGCCGTCCTCGCGGGCGTACATCTCGTCGGCCAGCTCGCCGGCGGTCCGGGCGATGGTCTCGTAGCGCTCCCGGACGCTCTGGCCGGCCACGGTGTACTTGGCCTTGAACATGGCGTAGCCCGCCGTGGTCATGAAGGCAGGCACGGTGCCCTCGGCCTGCAGTGCCTTGCGCTCGGCGGAGAGCGCCTCCCAGCTGTTGCTGCTCATCAGAACTCGAACTCCGTCTCGCCGATGTTGCGGTTGTATTCGTTGCCGGTGACCTGGAAGAAGTCGTGGAACTGGGTGCCGTTGATGCCGTTGTAGAACCATTCGGCGACCGGGTTGGCCTCGACCCCGAACAGCGGCTCCATCCGCATGTTCTCCAGCGTCATGTCGACCCGGGACTTCACGAACGTCTCCAGGTCGGCCTGCTCGATGCCGGTGATCGGGCCGTCGGCGAAGAGCATCTCCACGATGCGGGCCTCGTGGGCATAGAGGTGCTCGGCCACGCCGCGGACGCGATTGATGAGGTCCTCACGCTCGGCCTCGAACTTGTCGGCCGGCACCGTGGCGGCGTACTCGTCCAGGGTCGTGTTGAACAGCCAGGCGCCGCCGGTGGCGTGCAGGTTCTCGTCGCGGGCGGAGAAGTTGATGCCGCTGATCACGTTCTGCAGCAGGTTCTTCCCGCCGGACTGGAAGTGCTTGAGGAAGGCGAAGTTCGAGTAGAGGACGCAGTTCTCCATCAGCGTGAAGACGCTCAGCGCGTAGAGCAGGTCCTCGTCGGCGATGGCGTCCCACACGAAGGCGATCCGCTCGGCCAGCACCGGGTCGTTCTTGTAGGAGTCGTAGAACTCCTCGGTGTCGATCATCAGCGTCTTGTTGAGCTTCGCGTAGAACGGTGCGTGCATGTTCAGCTCGGCGAACGAGAAGGCGTTGGTCATCATCTGGATCTCGGGCCGCGGGAAGGCGTGGAAGAGCCGGTCGCCCCACACCTCGCCGCCGAGGATCAGCTCGTAGATGGTGAACAGCTTCAGCGTGGTCTTGACCGCGGCCTGCTCGGCGTCGGTCATGTTGACCAGGAAGTCCTGCTTGTCGTTCTCGACCGGGATCTCCTCGGCGGTCCAGAAGATGCTCCGCTGCTTCTTGGCCAGGTCCTCGGCCATCGGATAGTCGAAGACGTACGCCGACTTCTCGGTGCGGATCGGTAGACCCTCGGTGTCGATCAACTCATCAGCCCTTCTTCCGCGCCCCCGCGGCTCGCTCGGATGTCTCGTGCATCCGTGCCGGGGCAGGAGAGGACGGCGTCGTACGCGCTCGATCCCCTGACCTTCCCTCGAGGTCGCGGACCCCACCATGAGGTGGGCACTGGCAGGTCTTCGGACTCGTGGGCGTGAAAGTGCTCGGTCCTAGTGGCCGTCGCTTCCCAGGAGCCGGCTTGCTCCCAGTGCTTCGTGACGGCGGTCGTTCCCACTCACCGCTGCGGGGCAGTCCCGGACTCGCACCGGGTTCCCTCTTGCCTCTCCCGCCCCGTCGCCGAGGTGGGAGAACCAGCTGCGAGGACCACTATATGCGGGAATTACACCAATGCAACTTCCTAGATGTTGTGCTTCTCCCGGTCGTTGGAACGGCGTGGATGCGGGCCCGGGCCGGACGTGGCATGATGCGGTCAACGGACATGAGGAAGCCGGTGGAACTCCGGCACAGTCGCGCTACTGTGACATCGCCTCGCGGCGGTGGAGTCAGACCCGAAGGTCCGTCCAACCCCAACGAACAGGGACGCAGGTATCCCTGAGGAGGACATATGTCGCAGCACGCTGTCGCACCCGTCGCCGGTGCGGAACTGCCCACCATCCCGCTCCGTGAGCTCGCCCCCTGGGCGCTCTTCTTCGGTCTGCTCGGTCTTCTGGCGCTCTTCTTCATCAGCGCCGACCAGGGCGCGATCTCGATCCCGTCCGGCACCCTGATCCACGAGTGGGTCCACGACGGGCGTCACCTGCTCGGCTACCCCTGCCACTGATGAGCCCGCGTGCCTTTCTCGTACGCGGCCTGCTAGCCGGCCTCCTCGCCGGAGTCGTCACCTTCCTGGTGGCGTACTCCGTCGGTGAGCCGCAGGTCGGTGCTGCCATCGCACTGGAGGAGGCCGGCGGCGACGGACACTCGCACTCGCATGCCGCCGAAGGCGCTGGGGGTGCTGAGGGTGAGGAGGAGACCGCCGAGGTCTCCCGCACCAACCAGAGCACCTGGGGCCTGCTGACCGGCACCCTGGCGATCGGCGTCGCGCTCGGGGGCATCCTCGGGCTGGTCGCCGCCGCCACGCTGGGCCGGCTCGGACGGCTCACGCCCGGCCAGTCGACGGCGCTCGTGACCCTGATCGGGTTCGTCGCGGTCGCGCTGGTGCCGTTCCTCAAGTACCCGGCGACGCCGCCGGCGGTCGGCAGCGGCGACACCATCGGCACCCGCACCGCGGTCTACTTCGCCTTCCAGGCCCTCTCGGTCGTGGCGGCGGTGGTCACGACGTACGCCGCCGTGCGGCTGCGCGGGCGGTTCGGCACCTACCTCGCCGTCGTCGGCGGGGTCGCGGCCTACCTGGTCGTGATGGTCGTCGCCGGAGAGCTGTTCACGACGGTCAACGAGGTCGGGGACTTCCCGGCCGACACGCTGTGGTTCTTCCGCCGGGCCTCGCTGATCACGCTCGCCACCATGTGGGGCGTGCTCGGGGTGGCGCTGACCGGGCTGGTCATTCGTCTGTACGCGGCAGAGCGCGCTGTCGCGGAGCGCAAGGCCCTGGCCGCCAGCCTGTGACATCCGCGCCCTCCGGGCGCGGCAGGCTAGCGGGGGAGGCGGTAGGCCTCCACCGGACGGCCGCCGTCCAGGTGATCACGCACGATCACCCGGGCGGCGGCCGCTTCCACGTGGCCGTACCAGACGTCGTCGGGCTGCACGCTGAGCACCGGCGCCTGGTTGCACGGGAACTGGCAGCCGGTGTGGGTGATCAGCAGGTCGTCGTCGCCGAGACCGGCCTCCATCGCGCCCAGGATCACGGCCCTGGCGGTCTCCTCGGAGCCCTTCGCGGTGCAGCGCGGGCCGCGGCAGATCAGCACCTGACGTACGTGGCCGGAGACGTGTTCCCAGGCCGGCGAGGTGAGCCCGGGCTCGGTGCCGGTGATCGGCCTGGTCTCGGCCAGCACCACGGAGAGCTCGTCGCGCGTGGTCGCCAGCGCGGTCGCCACCTCGATCGTGGGGCGGTCGCCCGCGCGCTCGCGCCACCAGTGGGCCGCGATCCGGCGCAGCCAGGAGTGGCCAGGCGCTAGCGGGCCGAGGCTGACCCCGGCCAGGGTGATGGTCGCCGCGCCGGCGTCGGCGAGCCGGGTCAGCTCGGCGGAGAGCGAGGGCCCGCCCATCTGCAGGAAGGCCAGGCTCGCCTCGAGCTCGCCGGCCCAGCCGAGCAGCTCCTGGCGCCGGTCGACGTCGGTCACCGACATCCCGACGACCACCCTCATCCGAGGCTCCGGACCCAGGCGACCGCCTCGGCGACGTCGTCGACCGTGCGGACGCCGTCGGCGGCCGTGGGGCGGCGTACGACCACGACGGGCACGCCGAGCTCGGCTGCCGCGGCCATCTTCGGCCAGGTGAAGGAGCCGCCGGAGTCCTTGGTGATGAGCACGTCGATCCGGTTCTCGCGCATCAGCGCGAGCTCGCCCTCGATCTCGTAGGGGCCACGGCTGGTCAGCAGCGTCCATGGCTCGGGCAGGTCGAGGTCGGGCGGGTCGACCACGCGGGCCAGAGCCGCGTGGCCGGCCAGCGCCGGGACGAAGCGCGCCAGCTCCTGGCGCCCGACCGTGATGAAGGGACGCCTCCCGAGACAGGCGGCGAGCGCGGCGGCCCGGTCGTGGGTGTCGGCGTAGGTCCAGGACGGGTCCGCCGGCCAGCCCGGCCGCTCCAGTCGGAGCAGCGGGTGTCCCGTCCGCGCGCAGGCCGCGGCCGCGTTGGCCGACATCCCGCGCGCGAACGGGTGCGTGGCGTCGACGACGGCGTCGAAGTGGTCGAGAGCCCCCCTCAAGCCCTCGACCCCTCCGAAGCCGCCGATCCGTACCGCCCCCACCGGCAGCCGCGGCCGGGCCACCCGGCCCGCCAGTGAGGAGGTGACCTCCACCCCCTCCTCGACCAGCCGCGCCGCCAGGTCCCGAGCCTCTCCGGTCCCGCCCAGGATCAGGAGTCTCATCGTTCGGTTCCCCCGCCGGCGCTCGCGGCTCGACCGACGGGGGAGACGGCGAGATCGAGCAGAGCGTCGACGTCGAGGTGCTCCTCGACGAGGTCTCCGATCAGATCCAGGCGCCGCTCACGGGCCGCTGAGAAGGAGACCGAGGACGGTTCGCGACCCAGCGTCGCGGCGAGGAACGCGCCGCGCAGGGCGTCGCCCTCCAGGGACCCGTGCCACATCGTCCCGAAGACGTTGCCGGCCTGAGCGCCACCGAGGAACTCGGCGACCCCGTCGCCGCGGGTGATCCGGCCGTGGTGGATCTCGTAGCCGCTCGCCTCGACCCCGAGCGCCGACCCGGTGGGCAGGCGGAGGTTCTTGGCGGGGGCGAAGTCGGTGCGTACGTCGAGCAGGCCCAGCCCCTCGACCTCGGCGACCGACCCCTCGACCCCGTCGGGGTCGGCGATCACGCCACCGAGCATCTGGAAGCCGCCGCAGATCCCGAGGAGCGGGCGGCCCCGGCGGACGTGCTCGAGGATCGCCACGTCGAGACCGCGCGAGCGCAGCCAGGCCAGGTCGCTGATCGTGGACCGGGTGCCGGGCAGGACGATCAGGTCGGCGTCGGCGACGTCGGCCGGCGAGGAGGCGAAGACGACGTCGAGGTCCGGCTCCAGGCCGAGCGCGTCGACGTCGGTGAAGTTGGAGATGCGGGGGAGGCGTACGACCGCGACCTTGCGGGTGGCGCCCGCCGGCGCGCGGCGCCCCTCGAGGTCGAGCGCGTCCTCGGAGTCGAGCCAGAGCGACGGCTCCCAGGGGAGCACCCCGAAGACCCGGCGCTGCGTGAGCGACTCCAGCGAGTCGAGCCCGGGCTTCAGCAGCCTGGCGTCACCGCGGAACTTGTTGATCACGAACCCGCTGATCAGAGCCTGGTCCTCGGGCTCGAGCAGGGCCAGGGTTCCGTACATCGCCGCGAACACCCCGCCCCGGTCGATGTCACCCACGACCACGGTCGGGAGTCCGGCGTGCCGGGCCAGCCCCATGTTGACGTAGTCGCCGGCGCGGAGGTTGATCTCGGCCGGGCTGCCGGCGCCCTCGGCGACGATCACCTCGAAGCGCGAGGCGAGGTCGTCGTACGCAGCATGGGCCGCGGTCGCCAGATGCCGGCGCCCCTCCTCCCAGTCGTGCGAGGACACCTCGCCGGCGGGATGCCCCATCAGCACCACGTGGCTGCGGCGGTCGGAGCCGGGCTTGAGCAGCACCGGGTTCATCGCCGGCTCCGGCGTGACCCGGGCGGCCAGCGCCTGGACCCACTGTGCCCGGCCGATCTCGGCGGACTTGCCGTCCGGCCCGGCACAGACCATCGAGTTGTTGGACATGTTCTGGGCCTTGTAGGGCACCACCTTGACGCCGCGGCGGGCGAACGCCCGGCACAGCCCGGTCGTCACGACCGACTTGCCGGCGTCGGAGGTGGTGCCGGCGACCAGCAGCCCGCTCATCGGCGGGGTGCTCGCAGCAGGTAGATGTCCATCACCCAGCCGGCCGACTCCCGCAGTCGCGCCCGAGCCGACTCGATCGCAGGCAGGACCTCGCCGACGGTGCCGGCGACCAGCTCCTCCTCGCGCGTGCCGAGGTTGCCGCCCCACCAGATCCGCCAGTCCTCGAGCCCGGGGAGCTCGACGACGCGGTTGAGCATCACCACGAGGTTGTCGTGGCCGGCCTCGACGGCTTCGAGCACGGCGCGGCCGGTGGTGACGTAGAGCGGACGGCCGACGTCGTGGAGCACCAGCCGGTGACGGGCGGCGAGCAGCTGCACCGAGGAGATCCCGGGGATGACGTCGACCTCGACGTCGAGCTGTTCGGCGATCTGGTCGACGACCCGGATCGTGGAGTCGTAGAAGGCCGGGTCGCCCCAGACCAGGAAGCCGACGTCGCCGGGGTGCTCGGCGAGCACGGCGAGGTAGCGCTCGACCCGGGCGCGGTGCCAGTCCCGGACGGCCGCCTGGTAGTCCTCGTCGGTCCCGGTGAACTCCTCGCGCCGCTCACGGGGAGCGTCATCGACCTTCACCACCCGCGCGGGCGTGGACAGATGGCGGTCGAGGAGCTCCTCGCGGGCCCGCACCAGCGGGTCGGGCATGCCCTTCTTCACCGTGCCGGACTTGTCGGTGACCAGGAAGTAGTCGACCGACCGCATCGCGGCCACGGCCTCGAGGGTGACCTGGTCGGGGTCGCCGGGACCGACGCCGATGATCTTGATCCGACGCTGCCCAGAAGATGTCACTGGTCGTCCTCCAGGTCACCTTCGATGTCGAGATAGATCTCCTGCATCTGCGCGACGAGATCGGGGTCGGGCTCCTCCCACAGCCCCCGCTCTGCCGCCTCGTGCAGCCGCTCCACGATCCCACGCAGCGCCCACGGGTTCGAGGTCCGCATGAACTCCTGGTTGGTCTCGTCCAGGACGTACTCGCGGGCGAGCTTCTCGTACATCCAGTCCTGCACGACACCGGCGGTCGCGTCGAAGCCGAAGAGGTAGTCGACGGTCGCGGCCAGCTCGAAGGCGCCCTTGTAGCCGTGGCGCTGCATCGCCGAGATCCAGCGCGGGTTGACCACCCGGGCCCGGAAGACGCGGTTGGTCTCCTCCTGCAGCGTGCGGGTCTTGATGGCGTCGGGGGAGGTGGAGTCGCCGACGTACGCCTTCGGGTCGGAGCCGGTCAGTGCGCGGACGGTCGCGACCATGCCGCCGTGGTACTGGAAGTAGTCGTCGGAGTCGGCGATGTCGTGCTCGGCGGAGTCGACGTTCTTGGCGGCGACCTTGATCCGGCGGTAGTTGGCGCGCATGTCGTCGGCCGCCGGGGCGCCGTCGAGGTCGCGGCCGTAGGCGAACCCGCCCCACGCCGTGTAGACGTCCGCCAGATCGGCATCGGAGCGCCAGTTGCCGGCCTCGATGACCTGCAGGATCCCGGCACCGTACGAACCGGGCTTGGAGCCGAAGATCCGGGACGTCGCGCGGCGCTGGTCACCGTGCTCGGCAAGGTCCTCCAGAGTGTGCGCCCGGACGAAGTTGTCCTCGGCCGGCTCGTCGAGGTCGGCCACCATCCGGACCGCGTCGTCGAGCATCGAGACGACGTGCGGGAACGCGTCGCGGAAGAACCCGGAGATGCGTACGGTCACGTCGATCCGCGGCCTGCCCAGCTCGTCCAGCGGGATGACGTCGAGGTGGGTGATGCGGCGGGAGGCCTCGTCCCATTCGGGACGGACCCCGAGCAGCGCGAGCACCTCGGCGACGTCGTCGCCGGACGTACGCATCGCGCTCGTGCCCCAGACGGAGAGCCCGACCGAGGTCGGGTAGTCGCCGGTCTCGTCCAGGTAGCGCTGCAGCAGCGAGTCGGCCATCGCCTGCCCGGTCTGCCACGCCAGCCGGCTCGGGACCGCGCGGGGGTCGACGGTGTAGAAGTTGCGCCCCGTCGGAAGTACGTTGACGAGCCCCCGCAGCGGCGAGCCCGACGGCCCCGCGGGGACGAAGCCACCGTCCAGCGCGTGCAGGACGGCGGACAGCTCGTCGGTCGTCCTCGCCAGCCGCGGCACGACCTCGGTGGCGGCGAAGGCGAGCACCTGCTGGACGGCCGGGTCGTCGTGGAGCGTCTCCGCGACGGCCGGGTCCCAGCCGGCCGCGTCCATGCGCTGCACGAGGTCGCGCGCCTGGGTCTCGATCTCGTCGACGGCCCGGGTGTCGGCGCCCTCCTTGAGGCCGAGCGCCGCCCGCAGACCGGGCACGGCGCCGCCGACACCGCCCCACACCTGCGCGGCGCGCAGGATGGAGAGGACCAGGTTGATCCGCGCCTCGCCCTCGGGGGCGCCGCCGAGCACGTGCAGCCCGTCGCGGATCTGGGCGTCCTTGATCTCGCAGAGCCAGCCGTCGATGTGGAGCATGAAGTCGTCGAAGTCGTCGTCTTCCGGCCGCTCCTCCATGCCGAGGTCGCGGTGGAGCTCGGCGGCCTTCATCAGCTGCCAGATCTCGCCGCGGATGGCGGGCAGCTTGGCCGGGTCCATCGAGGAGATCCGGTCGTACTCCTCCATCAGCGACTCCAGCCGCGCGATGTCGCCGTAGGACTCCGCGCGCGCCATCGGCGGCACCAGGTGGTCGACGATCGTGGCATGCGCGCGGCGCTTGGCCTGGGCGCCCTCGCCCGGGTCGTTGACCAGGAACGGGTAGATCAGCGGCATGTTGCCGATCGCGGCGTCCGGGCCGCAGCTCGCCGAGAGCGCGGCGTTCTTGCCCGGCAGCCACTCCATCGAGCCGTGCTTTCCCAGGTGCACGACCGCGTCGGCACCGAAGCCGTGCTCGAGCCAGCGGTAGGCACCGAGGTAGTGGTGCGAAGGCGGCAGGTCCGGGTCGTGGTAGATCGCGACCGGGTTCTCGCCGAACCCGCGCGGAGGCTGGATCAGGATGACGATGTTGCCGGCCTGGAGGGTGGCCAGCACGAGCTCGCCGTCGTCGTTGACGAACAGGTTCCCCGGCGTCGGACCCCAGGTCTCGACCATTTGTTCGCGCAGGTCAGCCGGGAGATCCTTGGTCCACTCGTCGTAGGACGCCTTCGAGATCCGCACGTGGGCGTCGGTGAGCTGCGCGTTGGTCAGCCACTCCTCGTCCTGGCCGCCGGCGGCGATCAGCGCGTGGATCAGCGCGTCACCCGCAGCGGTGTCGTCGGAGCCGTCGAGGATGCGTACGACCTCGTTGTCCTGGCCCAGGTCGTAGCCCTCCTCGCGGAGCCGGCGCAGCATCCGGATCGCGGAGACCGGGGTGTCGAGGCCGACCGCGTTGCCGATGCGGGCGTGCTTGGTGGGGTAGGCGGAGAGGACGAGGGCGAGGCGCTTCTCGGCGTTGGGCGTGCGGCGCAGACGCGCGTGGTTGACCGCGATCCGGGCCACCCGCGCGGCCCGCTCGGGCTCGGCGACGTAGTGGGGGAGACCCTGCTCGTCGATCTCCTTGAACGAGAACGGGGCGGTGATGATCCGGCCGTCGAACTCGGGGATCGCGATCTGGTTGGCCGAGTCGAGCGGCGTCACGCCGTCGTCGGAGGCCTCCCACTCCGCGCGACTCGAGGTCAGGCACAGACCCTGGAGCACCGGGATGTCCAGCGCCGCCATCCGCTCCACGTCCCAGGCCTCGTCCTCGCCGCCGGCGGAGGCGGACGCGGGCACGGAGCCGCCCGCCGCGAGCACGGTCACGATGAGCGCGTCGAGGGTGCCGAGCGCCTCGTAGAGGTCGTCGGGCGCGGAGCGCAGCGAGCCCGCGAAGACGGGTACGCCGGTGGCCGCTCCGGTCGCGTCGATGGCGTCGGCCAGCGCGTGCGCGAAGGCGGTGTTGCCGCTGGTCTCGTGGGCGCGGTAGTAGAGGACACCGATGCGAGGAAGGGCGTCATCGGCGGGCGCAGGGCGCTCCGCGAAGCCCCAAGCAGGCACCTCCGCCGGCGGCTCGAACCCGAACCCGGTCAGCAGGACCGTGTCGGAGAGGAACGCGTGCAGCTGGGCGAGGTTGGCCGGGCCGCCCTCGGCGAGATAGCGGTGCGCCTCCGCGGCGACGCCCATCGGCACCGTGGAGTGCTCCATCAGCTCGGCGCTCGGCTGCTGCTCACCGCCGAGGACCACCACCGGGGTGCCGCGCTCCTTGACCGCGCTCAGGCCGTCCCACAGATCCGTGGGCGAGCCGAGGAGCCGGAAGACCACCAGGTCGGCGTCGGCGACGACGGCCTCGAGGTCGGTCGCCCGCGACGGGTTCGCCCAGGTGTAGTCGGCGCCACTGGCACGGGCCGAGAGCAGGTCGGTGTCCGAGGTGGACAGAAGAGCGATGCGTACGCGTGCAGGGTCGGCCATGCCGGGGTCCTCCTAGGGGTTCTCGCCCCGTCGATCGGTCGGATGCCCGCGGCCAGTGTCTGGCTGTGTCCGTGCCCAGCATCGGAACGGACATCACAGTGGCGGAACCGCCCCGGACTCTCACCGGGTTCCTGCGCCACGAGCGTGCTCGCAGCCTACCCCGCGCGGCCCGCGAGCCAGGTCTCGCGGGTGATCTCGTACTCGACCTCGCCGTCGGCGTGACCGGCGAGCGGCTCCTCGAAGTCCTCGTGGAAGGCGCGCACGAAGCTCATCCCGACCGACGCCATGGTGGCCCGGGAGGGTTTGTTGACGGCCATCGTCTGCGCGATCACCCGGTCGAAGCCGAGGTCCTCGAAGGCGTGCCGGAGCAGCTCGAGCGACCCCTCCTTCGCGAACCCCTGGCGCCAGTGGCGCTGGGGCAGCCGGTAGCCCAGCTCGGCGGCATCGGTCCGGGGCGGGACGTCGGGCGGCTCGAGCATGTAGAGGCCCACGGCCTCACCCGCTGCGTACCCGATCCACTTGCCCTGCCCCTCGGTCTCCTTCGCCGCCCTGATCCACGCGTGCATCCGCGCCTCGGTCTCCTCCGCGGTGAGCGCGCGGGTGAACAGGTAGCGCAGCACCACCGGGTCCGAGTTGAGCTCGACGAGGAACGGCAGGTGCTCCTCGCTCAGCGGGACCAGGTCGAGGCGCTCGGTGCGCAGACGGGCTTGCGGCATGGGCGAGACGTTAGCCAGGACGTACGCCGCCGGCACCTGGTTTCCGCGTCGCCGCCAGGTGGCCGGATCACTCGTTCAGGACGCGGTTGGCGACGGCGAACGCGGTGTTGGCGGCCGGTACGCCGACGTAGATCGAGGTCTGCAGGAGCACCTCGATGATCTCCTCGCGGGTCAGCCCGTTGGTGAGCGCGGCGCGGAGGTGGAACTCGAGCTCCTCGAAGTGGCGTCCGGCGACGAGGGCGGTGAGCACGCCGATCGAGCGGTCGCGGCGGGCGAGGCCGGGGCGGGTCCAGATCGTGCCCCAGGCATAGCGGGTGATCAGGTCCTGGTAGTCGCGGTTGACGTCCGTGATCGCGGCGGTGGCCCGGTCGACGTGGGGGTCGCCGAGCACCTGGCGGCGTACGTTCATGCCGGCCGCATACGCGGGGTCCGACGTGGTCACGTGCGAGGTGATCAGGGTGGAGACGGCGTGCGGAGCCTCGGCGGGAGCGAGGTGGCCGACGGCGTCGAGGGTGACGAACCGCCCGTTGCGCACCCCGATGGCGATCTCCTCGAGCGAAGCCGGTGGCGTCGGGGCGTCGTCGACACCCGCGATCGTCAGGACCGGCGCGACGATCTCGGCGAGCCGACCCCGGACGTCGTACGCCGCCAGCGCCTCGCACACCAGCGCATAGCTCTCCGCGTCGGCGTCGCGCAGCGAGTGGAGCAGGGCACCGCCCCGGGCGGGCTCGCGCTCGAGGAAGCCGGGGGAGAACCAGCGCTGCGTGGAGCCGGCGATCTGGGAGGCGGTGCCGGCGGCGCGTACGGTCGCAGCGCGGTCGGTCCAGCCCGCGGGCTCGCCGATCTTGGCGCCGGTGTTGGTGAGCACTGCGCCGCTCACCCGGGCGGGTGCGTCGAGCAGGAGCTGGAGGCCGACGGCCCCGCCGACCGAGTCGCCGGCATAGGCGAACGTGCCGTGGCGCTCGCCGCGGTCGGTGAGCACCCGGTCGACGCAGGCGAGCACTCCGGCAGCGAGGTCCGCCATGGAGAACGGCTCCGTGGTGGGGGCGCCGTGGCCGTGGCCCGGGAGCTCCCAGCCGATGACGTGGAAGCTGTCCGCGAGCAGCTCGGCGGTGGCGGACCAGAGCGCGGTCACCGAGGTGCCGAGCGACGGGCCGACGACCAGGATCGGCTTGCTCGGGTCCCCGGCCAGCTCGACGGGGGTGATTCTCGGGGTCATGACCCATCCCTTCAAGGTTCGGTCTTCCAGATTTCGTGGGCGCGGGTGAGGGCGGAGTCGATGAGGGCGTCGGTGGCGCCGAGATAGTCGTCGAGACCGGTCGCGGCATCGGTGCCGGCCAGTACGTCGCCCCCGACGAACCCGGTCAGCGACCGCTGCTCGGCCAGCAGGTCCGCCCCCGCGGCCTCGGCCGTGGCCCGCATCCGGGCGGCGTCGACGCGGAGCCCGGCGAGCAGCTCGGTGGTCTGCGAGGCGGCGACGACGCTGCGCCGGGCCAGCGTGGCCAGGGTCTCCCACTCGACGTGCCAGGCGCCGTCGGGCCGCTCGTCGACGTAGGTCGCCGCCGCGGTGTGGAGCGTCGCGGCCAGCGGGGGAGCGGCGAGCGCGTGGCGGCGGACGAGCACCGAGAGCACCGGGTTGGACTTGTGCGGCATCGTCGAGGAGCCACCGCGCCCCTCGCCGGCCGGCTCGGCGAGCTCGCCGATCTCGGGCCGGGTGAGCAGGGTGACGTCGGTGGCGATCCGGCCCCAGGCGTCGGCCGCGGTGACGAGCGCGTCGCCCGCGGCGGTCAGCGGGGCACGGTTGGTGTGCCAGGGCGCCCGCGCGGTCAGCCCGAGGGCGGCGGCCGTCGCGTCCGCCGCGGTCTGGGCGGCACCCACCGGGTCGGCCAGACCCCGGAGCCGGGCCAGTCCGACGACCGCGGCCAGGGTGCCGGCCGCGCCGCCGATCTGGGCGGGCAGCGACGTACGTGTCCGGCGGAGCGCCTCGGCCGCGTCGCTCAGCCCGGAGAGCCAGGTCGCCGCCTTGAGGCCGAAGGTGATCGGCACCGCGTGCTGCGTCAGCGTGCGGCCGGACATCACCGTGGCCCGGTGCTCCCGGGCGAGGCCCACCAGCGAGGTGGCCTGGGCCGCCAGTTCGTCCTCGACGCGGTCGAGCACATCGCGCAGGCAGAGCACGAGCGCGGTGTCGACCACGTCCTGGCTGGTCAGGCCCTTGTGCAGCCACCGCGCGGCCTCACCCTCGAGGCGGCCGCGCAGGAGCTTGACCAGGCCGATGACCGGGTTGCCCCCGGCCTCGGCACCCTCGGCAAGTCCCGGGAGGTCGGCCTCGGAGACGAGGCCGGCCAGCGGCGTACGCGCTTCTTCGGGGGCGATCCCCGAGGACGCGGTCGCGGCCAGCCAGGCCTCTTCGACCCGCACCATCGCGGCGAGGTAGGCCGCCTCGGAGAAGAGATCCCCGGCGCGCTCCTCGCCTGGCCACAGCAGCGACATTCGACTCCTCAGCCGTAGTTGAGAAAGGTGGTCTCGCGGTCGCCCTGGAGGTGGATGTCGAACCGCAACCCGGTTGCGTCCGCGGTGGCCACCAGCGTCGCACGCTCGTCCTCGGACAGCGACACCAGCAGGGGGTCACCGGCGTTGGCGGGGTGCTCGGGCAGGTAGATCCGGGTCTGCAGCTTGTCGAGCAGACCACGGGCGAAGACGGTGAGGGCGAAGAACGGTGCCGTGCCCTCCTCGGTCGGACCGGGAAGAACCGTCGTGAACGAGTAGTGGCCGTTCAGGTCGCAGGCGGCGCGGCCGAAACCGGTGAAGGTCCAGCCGTCGCGGTGCAGCGACCCCTCGGCCTGCGGGACGTTGCCCTCGGCGTCGGTCTGCCAGATCTCGAGGAGCGCGTCGGGGATCGGCCGGCCGGCACCGTCGTAGATCGTGCCGTGGAGCCGGATGGCGTCGGGGCGAGCCGACGGGACCAGGTCGGCGTCGCCCTCGTAGGGCAGCGCGTAGCCGAAGAACGGGCCGATCGTGTGTCCCGGAGTGGGGAGAGGGTTGCTCACTTGTCGTTCTCCTCGGGCTCGGTCCAGGTGCGGCTCGGGCCGGTCAGGACGATGTCCCAGTTGTAGCCCATGGAGTATTCCGGCACGGAGAGGTCGTGGTCGTACGTCGCGACCAGGGCGTCACGAGCCTTCTGGTCGGTGATCGACTGGTAGATCGGGTCGAGCGCGAAGAGCGGGTCGCCGGGGAAGTACATCTGGGTGATCAGCCGCTGCGTGAACGCCCGGCCGAAGAGCGAGAAGTGGATGTGGGCGGGACGCCACGCGTTGAGGTGGTTGCCCCACGGGTACGGGCCGGGCTTGATCGTCTGGAAGCGGTAGCGGCCCTCGTCGTCGGTGAGGCAGCGGCCGACGCCGGTGAAGTTGGGGTCGAGCGGGGCCGGGTGCTGCTCGTGCTTGTGGATGTAGCGACCGGCCGAGTTCGCCTGCCAGATCTCGACCAGCTGGTTGCGCACCGGACGGCCCTCGCCGTCGAGGACGCGGCCACTGACGGTGATGCGCTCACCGATCGGCTCCCCGGTGAACTGGGTGTTCCAGCTGGAGTCGACGCCGATGGTGAGATCGGCCTCGAGCGGGTTGACGTCGGAGTGACCGAAGCAGGGCGACCACAGCTCGATCGTCTCCGGGTCCGCGTGGCGCGGGTCCTTGGTGGGATGGCGCAGGGCGCTGGATCGATAGGGCGGGTAGTCCAGCAGGGGCTGGCGGCTGGGCTTGCCTTCCTTGGCTAGGCCCTCCGCGTCGGCCTTGATCTTGTCGATCTCAGCCGAGATGTCAGCTTGAGTCTCGGGAGTTGTCACCCTCCGAACGCTAGGTGCGGGAGGCGTACGATGAAAGCACGGACTTCTGCTGAGCGAAAGTGGGCGGGTCGAATGGCAGGTGGCAGCGGAGGGCGCACCGTCACCTCGCGCGTCCTCGGTCTCATCGGCGCCTTCGACGCCACCCATCGCCGGCTCACGCTGAGCGAGCTCGCGTCCCGGGCGGACGTCTCGCTCCCGACCGCCCACCGCCTGGTCGCCGAGCTGGTCGAGTGGGGCGCCCTGGTGCGGAACGAGGACGGCACCTACGCCGTCGGCCGGCGGCTGTGGGACGCCGGCCTGCTCGCCCCGGTCGCCACCGACCTGCGCTCGGTCGCGGCGCCGTTCCTCCACGACCTCTACGGCGCGACGCTGGAGACGGTCCATCTGGCCGTGCGCGAGGACGACCACGTGCTCTACCTCGAGACGCTCCGCGGCACCCGCAACGTACCCATCGTCTCCTCCGTTGGCTCCCGCCTGCCGATGTACTCCACCGGCGTCGGCAAGGTGCTGCTGGCCCATGCGCCCGAGGACGTACGCACCCGGGTGCTGTCCGGCCCGCTCCGGCCGTTCACCCGCCACACCATCACCACCCCCGGCCTGCTGCGCCGTCAGCTCGACCGGGTGATCACCGAGGGCTACGCCACCACCGCCGAGGAGATGACGCTCGGCGCCTGCTCGGTCGCGGTCCCGATCACCACCTCGTCGGGGGTCGTCGGCTCCCTCGGCATCGTCGTCTCGGACCTCCGCCGCAACCGCCTCCGCCTCGTCTCCGCCCTCCGCGTCGCCGCCCAGGGCGTCTCCCGCGGACTCGCATGAAGCCGCTCGGAGGGGTGGGGTACCTTGCGCTGGTGACGATCGAGACCCCGAACGAAGACGTACGCCGCGCCGCCGCCGAGCGCCTCGGAGCCCTCGCGACCCCGCCAGGTGCCCTGGGCCGCCTCGGAGAGCTGGCGGTCTGGGTGGCGGCCTGCCAGGGCGAAGTGCCGCCGCGACCGGTCGACAACGTCCGCCTGGTGATCTTCGCCGGCGACCACGGCGTCGCCCAGCACGGGGTCTCGGCGTTCCCGCCGGCGATCACCGGCGCGATGGTGCGTACGTTCCTGGGCGGCCGCGCCGGGGTCAGCGCGCTCGCCAAGGCGCACGGCGTCCAGGTCCGGGTGCTCGACCTCGGTGTCGACGAGGAGTTCGAGGACCTCGACGCGGCGACCCGCGAGGCGCTGACCGCGCACAAGATCCGGCGGGGGAGCGGTGCCATCCACCTCGAGGACGCGCTGAGCGCCGAGGAGACGACCGCCGCGCTGGAGGCCGGCGCCGCCGTCGCCCGCGAGGAGATCGCGGCCGGCGCGCAGCTGCTGATCAGCGGCGACATGGGCATCGGCAACACCACGCCCGCGGCGGCGATGGTGGCCGCCGGGCTCGGCCTGCCCGCGAGCGAGGTCACCGGTCGTGGCACCGGCATCGGCGACGACGCGCTGCGTCTGAAGGCAGACGTGATCACCACCGCGCTGGCCCGCGCCGGTGAGCGCACCGCCGACCCGGTCCAGACCCTCGCCGCGCTCGGCAGCGCGGACCTCGCCGCGACCACCGGCTACCTCCTCGAGGCCGCCCGGCGCGGCACCCCGGTCCTCCTCGACGGCCTGATGAGCGTCGCCTGCGCCCTCACCGCCGACCGGATCGAGCCGGGTGCGGCGGCATGGTTCGCCGCCGGACACCGCTCCACCGAGCCCGCCCAGTCGATGGCCCTGGAGAAGCTCGCCCTGGTGCCGCTGCTCGACCTCGACCTGCGGCTCGGCGAGGGCTCCGGCGCCGTCGCCGCAGTGCCGGTCGTCCGCAGCGCCGTCGCTCTCCTGCGTAACGTCGCTCTGCTCTCCGAGCTCGCTCCGGGAGACCCCGCCTGATGCTCGTGCGGGACGCCTGGCGTCTTGCGGTCGGCACGCTGACCGCGATGCCCGTGCCTCCTCCCGAGCTCGTCGACCGCCGCCGTGCCGCGGCGGCGATGACGCTGGCGCCGCTGGCCGCACTGCCGCTCGCACTGGCCGCCGGCGCTATCGCACTGCTGGGGCAGCTCGCCGGGCTACCGCACCTGGTCACCGCCCTGCTCGCGATCGGCGCGGTGGTCGCGGGCAACCGGGCGTTCCACCTCGACGGTCTCGCCGACACGGTCGACGGCATGGCCGCCTCCTTCGACCGCGAGCGCTCGCTGGCGGTCATGAAGACCGGCACCTCGGGACCGGCGGGCGTCACCGCGATCGTCCTCGTCCTCGGTCTCCAGGTGGCGGCGCTCGCCTCGCTGCTGGACGGGTCGGTCCTCCGGTCGTCGGTGCTCGTCGCCGTCGCCGTCTGTGCCTCGCGCGCGGCCCTGGCGCTCTGCTGCACCCGCGGCATCAAGCCGGCGCGTGCGGACGGGCTGGGGCGTACGTTCACCCAGACCCTGCCGCCCCTCGTGACGGTCGTCGTCTGGATCGTCGTCGCGGCCGCGCTCGCCGGTGCCGGCGCCTGGGCCGGTCTGCCGTGGTGGCGGGGAGCCGTCGCGGTCGCCGCTGCCGCAGCCGTCGTCGGCGTGATCGTCCGGCGGGCGGTCAAGCGGTTCGGGGGAGTGACCGGCGACGTCTTCGGCGCCGCCGTCGAAGTGGCGCTGGCGACCATCCTGGTCACGCTGAGCGCCGGCTAGAGCTTCAGCACCCGTCCGGCGATCACCAGGTGCACCTCGTCGCAGGCGGCCGCGAGCCGCTGGTTGACCAGCCCGAGCAGGTCGCGGAAGAGACGGCCCGAGCGATGGGCCGGCACGACCCCGAGGCCGACCTCGTTGGTCACCAGCACCACGTCGCCACTGTGGCGGTCGAGGACCGCGACGGCATCGTCGACCTCCGCCGAGACGGCAGCGGTCGCCTCCTCGGACGTCGCCTCCCACAACCCGCGCGAGTCCATCACCGCGGTGAGCCAGGTGCCCAGGCAGTCGACCATCACCGCGTCGCCGCTGGTCAGCCCCTCCGCCAGCGCCCCCGCGAGATCACGCGACTCGACGGTGCGCCACCGCTCCGGCCGCCTGGCCCGGTGCGAAGCCAGCCGCGCGGCCCAGTCCGGATCCGGCTCCTCCTCGAGCGTCGGCCCCGGCGCGACGTACGCCACCGACGGCGCGGCCGCGAGCAGCGACTCGGCGTGCCGGGACTTCCCCGACCGCACCCCACCCGTCACCAGAATCCTCACCGGGCCAGTCTCCCAGCCATCGCATAGCCTGCGACCCATGACCCCAGAGCGCATCGCGCTGATCTCGGACGTACACGGCAATCTCACCGCCCTCGAGGCCGTCCTCGCCGACATCGAGGCGCGCGGAATCACCAGGATCTTCAACCTCGGCGACTACGTCGGCAAGGGCCCGCGAGGACGCGAGGTCGCCGAGCTCTGCCGGGAGCGGTGCGAGGTGAACATCCTGGGCAACTGGGAGGACTTCCTGCTCACCCCCGAGCCCGACTTCGGCCGCGAGTCGGTCGGGCTGATGTGGTGGCGGCTGCAGGCGTGGGAGCAGGCCGAGTGGCTGCGTACGCTCCCGTTCAGCCACGACTTCTGGATCAGCGGTCGTCGGGTCAGGCTCTTCCACGCCTCCGAGGAGACGGTCCACCGCCGGGTCAGGTTCGACCACGACGAGAAGGAGTTCCTGGGCCTGTTCCAGAACACCGAGGCGACCGGCTTCGACCTGCCGGAGCCCGACATCGTCGGCTACGCGGACACCCACGATCCCTACTACGAGACCGACCGCAACCGGCGCACGGTCTTCAACACCGGCAGCGTCGGCAACTGCATGAGCGACCCGACCCCGGTCTACGTGATCCTCGAGGGCGTCATGGACAGCGACCAGGAGGCGCCGTTCGGCATCCAGTGGGTCCGGGTCCCCTACGACGCGGAGGCCGAGATCGCGTACGCCGCCGAGGTCGGGATGCCGGAGCTGGAGGAGTACACCTACGAGCTGCGCACGGGCTTCTACCGGGGCAACCTGAGGGAAGGCCTCGAGGACGGCGAGCAGCCGACCTACCACCGGAAGGGGTAGATCGGCTCTTCACCGCTCTCGCAGTGCTTGTGATGGCCCGGCTCAACTGATCTTGCGCCGGTAGGCAACCATGGCGAAGGCGTACGAGACCACGAGGATGCCCACGCACCAGGCCAGGGCCACCCAGATGTCGTCACCGACCGGCCGCTCGGCGAAGAGCGCCTGGATGGTGTTGACGATCGAGGTCACCGGCTGGTTCTCCGCGAAGGCGCGCACCGGGCTGGGCATCGTCTCCGTCGGCGCGAACGCCGAGCTGATGAACGGCAGGAAGATCAGCGGGTAGGAGAACCCGGTCGCCCCCTCCATGGTCTGCGCGGCCAGCCCGGGGATGACCGCGAGCCAGGTCAGCGCCAGGGTGAGCAGCGCCAGGATCCCGGCGACCGCGAGCCAGGCACCGAGCCCCGCCGAGGTGCGGAAGCCCATCACGAACGCGACGCCCAGGATGATCACCAGAGTGAGCATGTTGGCCACCATCGAGGTCCCGACGTGCGCCCACAGCACCGCCGAGCGGGCGATCGGCATCGACTGGAACCGCTCGAAGATCCCGCTCTTCATGTCGGTGAAGAGCCTCAGTGCCGTGTACGCGATGCCCGAGGCGATCGCCATGATCATGATCCCGGGGAGCACGTAGTTGACGTAGCTGCCCGGGCTGCCCGGGCCGGTGCTGATCGCGCCGCCCAGCACGTAGACGAAGAGCAGCATCATCGCGATCGGGGTGAGCGCGGTGGTGATGATCGTGTCCGGGCTGCGGGTGATGTGGCGCAGCGAGCGTGCCAGCAGGGTGCCGGCATCGGCGAGTGCGTACTTGTTCATGAGTGGTCTCCTTGCTTGGTGGAGCCGGTGAGCGAAAGAAATATTTCTTCCAGCGACGGCTGCTTCTCGACGTACTCGACCTTTGCCGGCGGCAGCAGCGCCTTGAGCTCGGCGAGGGTGCCGTTGGCGATGATCGTCCCGCCGTGGAGGATGGCGATCCGGTCGGCGAGCTGCTCGGCCTCCTCCAGGTACTGCGTGGTCAGCAGCACCGTCGTGCCCTGCTCGGTCAGCTCCTTGACGACCTTCCACACCTCCAGCCGCGCCTCCGGGTCCAGCCCGGTCGTCGGCTCGTCGAGGAAGATCACCGACGGCGAGCCGATCAGCGACATCGCGATGTCGAGCCGCCGCCGCATGCCGCCGGAGTAGGTCGCGACCTTCCGCCCGCCCGCCTCGACCAGGTCGAAGCGCTCGAGCAGCCCGTCGGCGATGTCGCCGGGGGAGGGCAGGTGGCGCAGCTTCGCGACCAGCACCAGGTTCTCCCGCCCGGTCAGGATCTCGTCGACCGCCGCGAACTGGCCGGTCAGCGAGATCGCCTCCCGCACCCGCTGTGCCTCCTCGACCACCGAGGCACCCTCGACCAGCGCCGTGCCGGCATCAGGCTTCAGGAGGGTCGAGAGGATGCGTACGGCCGTGGTCTTGCCGGCTCCGTTGGACCCGAGCAGCGCGAAGATCGAGCCCCGCGCCACCTCGAAGTCCACGCCCTTCAATACCGGTGATCGAGCTTGTCGAGATCCCTTGTAGGACTTCTCCAATCCCCGTACGGAGATCGCGGCTGTCGCGCTCATGACTCCTCCTCCTTGTTGATGGTCTCGATGGCCTCGTTGAGCCGGGCGCGCTCCTTCTTGATCCAGGCGCCCTCGGCGTAGTTCCTGCCGAACTCCTCGGCGAACTCGACCGGGTTGTCACCGACGATCGCGCTGACCGGGGTGCCGTCGGCGGCGCTCTGCTCGAAGAGCTCGAGGAGGTCCTCGGCCATCGCCGTCAGGATCGCGCCGTCGGCGATGCCGGCGGAGTACATCAGGTAGCGCTCGACCGCGTCGTGCGCCTTGCGGTGGTTTTCCGGAAGCTGCTGCTTGCGGGCCTTGAGCTGCCGCCAGCGCTTCTTCAGCTCGAGCTCGCCGACGACGGTCTCGAACATCGATCGGATGGACATTCCTTACTTCCCTTCCGTACGGAGGCTCTCCAGCCGTTCGGCCAGGAACCCCCAGGTGGTCCAGAACTCTTCGAGGTACTTCTCGCCGTCTGAGTTGAGCGAGTAGACCTTCCGCGGCGGCCCCTTCTCGCTCGGCCGCTTCTCCACGTCCACCAGCCCGTTCTTCTCGATCCGGACCAGCAGCGCGTAGACCGTGCCCTCGGCGATGTCGGTGAACCCCTGGCTCCGCAGCCAGGTCGTGATCTCGTATCCGTACGCCGGGTTGCCGGTCAGGAACGCCAGCACGATCCCCTCCAGCGTCCCCTTGAGCATCTCGGTCATCTGCTTGCCCATCGGGCACCTCCTCCCACTACTCAGTGTTGCTGACTACCGGTACATAGTAGCGCTGAGTAGTGACGGAGGGTCAAGTCCTTATCGCCGACGGAAATGCCAGCGGCGCTGGTACGACGGGATCAGCCGTCGTACCAGCGCCGCTGGTCTTGTCTCGAGATGGACTCAGCTCTTGCCGTTCACGTCGGCAGCTCGCTCGAGTGCTGTGGAGAGGAGGTCCGCCACCTTCACGGATGCCTCACCACTCCCGCTGTGTGTCACTCCGACGCCGACGAGTCGTCCGTCTTCGGTCTCGGCGAACGCGATGCTGCCGACTTCAACGGGGTTTGACGACTTGCTCGTGAATGTGAACCCGACGGCGCCGTCGGGAAGCCCGCTGATGGGCTCTGACGTCGCCTCGCCGTAGTCACCCTGGTCGGCATCTGCCGAGCACTCGTCCACGGCCTCCTTGATGGCAGCGATCATCGACTCGGCGTCTGGGTAGCTCCCGCCCCCGGGAACGAACAGGGTGGCGCCTACGACATCCTTGTTCTCGAGTACATACTGCTCGCCGGTGGTCCCCTCGTCGGCGCTCGACAGCTTCGTCTCCAGATAGCCAAGTGCGTCACACCAGCCGGTCCCTGGCGCACCCATGGTTCCGTCAACGGTCTCGTCGACCTGGGGAAGCGCGTCGGTGTCCAGCAACGTCGAGTCGGTGCCGCAGGCGGTCATCAGGAATGGCATCGCGCACAGTGCGACGGCCAGGCGGACCCTACTTCGGGTAGTAGGCCAAGAACGCATTCTTGTAGCTCCCCTCGAAGTCGGCAGAGGTCACGTACTCGTTGAGGTAGTTCATCGCCTCGTGAGCGTAGCGATCAACGTCACCAGCCGGGACGTCCGACAAGCTGATGACCTTGCCGTCCTTCATGAAGGTTTCGTCCGAAGCCGGGATGTCGACCACACCGGCTCGCTCCAGAGCGAAGAGGGCATTGAGCTCGACGCGGTTGACCCCCTCGGAAGCGCGGGTCTCGGCGTTCGAGGTCGCTGCGGCAGCCTCGTTCGCGAACTTCTCCCCGGCTGCGTCCGTACCGAGGTCGATCGCCTGGCCGACTCCGTAGTCGATCACCTTGCTGCCGAGCTCGCCGACCTGTTCCGCGCCCGGAAGCGGGATCATCCCGGCGACTTCGCTGGTCAGGTCGATGAAGGCCTGCCGCTGGGCGTCCTTGTCCTTCGCGCCGTCGATCTCCACCTCGCCGACGGCGTGCTCCGCGAAGCCCTGGAGGTGGCCACCGCGCTCGAGGACGTCGCGCAGCTCGGTGCGTAGGCCCGGGTCGTCCGGATTCTGTGCCAGCTCGACGGCGATGTTGTTGATCTGGGTCTGCTGGAACGCCCCGACGCCCTCGGCGATACTGGTCATTCCGTCCTGTGTGCTCATGGAGACCTTCATCATGTTCTCGAGGTCGTCCTTGTAGAACTTCGGGTAGGGATCCATGTTGCCGTAGTGGTCGAGCTTGAACGGCTCCGTGCCGGGTTCCCCGTCTCCAGGGTTGTTGAGCGCGGCGTCGACCCCTGGCGTGTAGAACTTCATCAGCTCGGCAACGTGGGGCGAGGCTGCCTTCGCGTCCTCTGCGTTGAAGCCCTCGTTGTCGGAGACGTCGTGGAAGAACTTCGACACCAGGCCGGTGGTCTCCTCCGGGTGCTCCTTGAGGAGCTCCTGGTTGGTGCCGATACCCTCGGCCAGCTCCGAGATGCCGGCGTAGCCGTCGGCCTGCCAGGTGCGCTTGTCGAAGTAGAAGTCCTGACGCTCGGCCCCGTGCTCGCCAGTGAAGAACTCCAGGCCTTGCTTCGGGTGGTCGCCGAGGTTGCCCATGATGGCGGCCATCGGGTCGTCGCCCCAGCCGCCGTCGTTGCCGGTGTCGAGAGGGCTGTGGCCGGTGTGCCCGTACCAGTACTGAGCGTTCATCGGGCCGTCCGCCTGCTCGAAGCGGTCCAGCTCCTCGGCAGCCCCGAGCACGAGGTCTCCGTTGAGGCCGTGGTCCTTCATCAGGTAGGTGAGGACCGAGGCGCCACCGGTGCCGCCCCAGTTCGGGTAGCGGTCCCGAAGGGCGTCCTGCTCGTCATCAGAGAGGTAGACCCCTGAGGGGCCGGCGTACTTCACGATGTCGTGGCCGAACTTCTCGGCCGGGAAGCCGGGGTCGTTCGAGGCCGATGCCAGACCACTTCGGAGGTTGGAGGCGAGTGTGTTGAGGGAGCCGGAATCCGGCGACTGCATCCGCAGGTATTCCTCGATCCTCGCCATGCTGGCGACGGTGCCGTCCGCCCCGAGGTCCTTGTAGAGCCCAGCGGCGACGGTCGAGTCGTCGGTGTAGGCGCTCAGCATGGCGTTGAGACGGTCGGCCTCTTCCTTGCTGAGCTTGTAGTCGTCGTCGTTCAGCGTGCTGTCGAGGCGGTCGCTGATCTCCTTGCCGAGCCGCTCCTGAGCATCCGGCGGAAGCGCGTCGATGTAACCGTCGTACTTGCCCGGCTCGCTGAGCATCTTGTTGATGAGCTCTTCTTCGGGCAGGTTGCGCAGCTCGGGCGGGAGGCTCGCCTGCTCGATCGTGCCGTCGCCGCCGTCGTAGTCGCCCTTGGTCGCGTGATTGAGGACCGCCGTCAGGTCGGCGTCGGCAGATTCCGCGTCGGTCAGCGCATCCTGGATGGTCTGGGCGAGCTGCTGCATGGTGCCCTTGTCCTTGTCCGGATCCTTCTCGTCCGGGCTCGGGTCGGTGATCTGGACGCCGCCGGAGAAGGTGACCTTCCAGCCGCGTCCGGTCGCGTCGTCGTAGGCGTGCTTGGCGCTGTCCTTGGCCTTCTTGATGGAGGCGGCAGCCTCGTCGAGGGCGTTGATGACCTGAGACAACGGTGCCGCCATGTCGTTGAGGTCGGCGATCAGACGACGGTGCCGGTTCTCTGCGCGCGTGGCCGCCTCGCCGATCCAGGTGTTCGGCACCTTGCCGGCGTCCATCTCGTCCTGCTGGTCCTGGAAGCTCTTGCGGGCGGTGTTGAGCTGGTCCGCGGCGGTGTCGAGCTCTTCGGGCTTCCAGCTCTGCAGCTGCTCGTAGGTGACGGCCATCAGTCTCTTCCGATCATCGCTTCGCGGTAGCGCGCCTGCTGCGCGGTGATGGTGTCGGCCTCAACGATCGCGTCGGCATCGGTGACGGTGGTCGTCTTGTGGTCGCGGGCATCCTTGACCCACTTGTCCTTGTCGCTCTTCCACTCGGTCTTGAGTCCGTTCGCGGCGCCCGCGGACGTACTTCCCGGCAGCGCAGAGGCGACCTTGCCCATGGGGCCTTCGAGATCGAGACCGGCGACGGCGTCGGCCGCGGTCCCGATGGAGTTGGCCGCGGTCTTCACCTGCGGCGCCACGATTTCGACGTTCACGAAAGGATCCCCCAAGACGTTCGGAGCGATTGGTACCTATCTCCTACCCCAAATCTCGGGTTTCAAACACAAAGAGACGAAAAATCTTGTACGCGCCCGGCCGACCGTCCCGGCCGGCACGTCTGCAGGATGACCGGCGATGCCCAACGCCTGGGATAGCGTGTCCGCGTCGTACGACGGCGCCCGTCGATCCCGGGGCGAACTCCATCTGGCGTGAGAGAAGAAGGGCGCGATGTCACAACCGAACGAGGCGGCAGTCTCTGTCAGTCCGCGAAACGGCGGATGGGTCGGGCCGGCCGGGCTGGGGCTCGGGGCAGGAATGCTGGGGATCGTCGCCTTGGTGCGCGTGATTGTCGGCATCCCGAAGGTCAGCCAGGGCTACTACAACTCGCTCTACCAGTTCGAGGACCGTCCGGTCGTCTGGGTCGTCCTCGGGCTGCTGATGATCGCCTCGATCGTCCCGATCGCCGTCGCGGTCGTCCTTGGCCACGCTGGCGTCAGCCGGGCCAAGGCGGCCGGAACCAGCGCGGCAGTCTCCGGCATCGCGCTCGGGATCGGCTACACGCTGGCGGTCTTCTGGGTCGTACGCCTCATCAACGCGATTGCGAATGTGGCGCAGTTCAACGGCGGAGTCAGGATGGCCATCGAGTACGTCGGGCTCTGGGCATAGGACGAGCCAACGCGTCGATCGCCTCGATCAGGGCATGCAGGTCGCGGCTACTGGGGTCATGAAGAAGAGGACGCGGCCGCGGGATGAGCCGGCGTACTCGGCTTCGCTGCCGCGCACCGTGACCACCTCGCCGTTCGCACGCGATTCGATCTCCACCGAGGCGCCCTCGCTGCCGGCCAGGGCGTGCAGGGCGTCGGGGTTGGCGACCTTGTCCTGGGCGTTCCACTTCACCGTCTGCTCGAACTTCGGCTTCAGCCGAAGGCACTCCTCCTTGGCGCGCGCAGCCGCCTCGTCCTCCTTCTCCTGCGCTCGGGCGAAGCCTTCCGCCATGGGGTCCGAGGTCGCTGTTCCGGACGGGGAGTCGTCCGACTCCGACGTACCGCCGCCCGGGCCGCCCAAGGCGAAGATGGCGGCGAAGACCAGGAGGGCGATACCGAGGACGGCCGAGCCGAAGCGGGTCACGCCGAGGTAGAGGTCGGAGGGTTCCGCGTCGCGGAACTTCCAGCCTTCCTCGAGGAAGAAGCCGACCTCCGGCCGAGCGGCGATGAAGAAGGACCACGCGGCCCCGAGAACCAAGATGATCGCGAGCAGCATCACGGGATACGTATACCCCGAGTCGGGCACCGGCCGCGCGCGCGGTGAACGAAAGTTCGTTCGCCCGGGATACGCCACGAGCGTGGTCCGGCACCCGCCTCGGCAGGATTCGCTACGCCGGAACCAGCCCGGGCTTGCCGGACGCGGTGAAGAAGCGTCCACCGACGGTCAGCGGCGCGCCGGGCGTGCTGACGTACGGGACGTTCTTGTAGGTGATCTCCGCACCGGCCGCGTCGAGCGAGACGGTCGTGTAGCCGCGGAGGCCGTTGTAGAACTTCATGTGCGGGTTGCGCTCCAGGTACGCGGCCCAGTTGGCCGGGTGCTCGGCGCCGTTGCCGCCTGAGGTGATGGACGACGTCACGATCTCGGTGCCCATGATCCGCGAGGACGGGTCGTCGAAGTCGTCGTGGATGTCGAAGCCGTAGTGGACGTGCACGTCCCCGGTCAGCACCATCAGGTTCGACTGCTCGGACGCCTTCCAGCCCTCGATGATCCGGCGCCGGGATGCGGGGTAGCCGTCCCAGGAGTCCATCGAGCGGGTGCCGTCGCCGGACGGGTGGTCGCGGCGGGAGAAGGTGACCTGCTGCGGGACGACGTTCCACAGCGCCGAGGAGCGGCGCCAGCCGTCGATCAGCCATTGCTCCTGCTCGTTCCCCGGCAGCGTCATCGACTCCGCCTCGGACTCGGCCGACGGCACCTTCCAGCCGTCGCCGTTGGCCTGGTTGGTGCGGTACTGGCGGGTGTCGAGGATGTCGAACTGCGCCAGCCGGCCCCACTGCAGCCGCCGGTAGAGCTTCAGGTCGGGACCGGACGGCTGCTGGGGAAGACGCAGCGGCTGGTTCTCCCAGTAGGCGCGGTAGGCGGCGGCGCGGCGCACCAGGAACTCCTCGGGCGGCACCGAGTTCTCCGGGATGTCGCCAGCGTAGTTGTTCTCGGTCTCGTGGTCGTCCCAGGTGACGATGAACGGGTGCGCGAGATGCGCGGCGATCTGGTCCGGGTCGGACTTGTAGAGCCCGTAGCGTGCCCGGTAGTCGTCGAGCGTGACGGTCTCGTGGTTGAGGTGCGCCGGCAGCGGCTCGGTGTAGGCGCGTGCCCCGCCGGAGGAGTTCACGGCGTACTCGTAGAGGTAGTCGCCCAGGTGGAAGACCGCGTCCACGTCCTCGCGGGCGAGATGCGCGTACGCGGTGTAGTAGCCCTGGTCGTAGCGCTGGCACGAGGCGAGGGCGAAGGTCAGCGACGACACCGCGGCACCGACCGGCGGGGCGGTGCGGGTCCGGCCGACCGGGCTGATCCAGCGGCCGACCCGGAAGCGGTAGAAGTACTCGGTCGCCGCGTCCAGGCCGCGGACCTCGGCGTGCACGGAGTGGTTGAACTCCGTGTGCGCGGCGGCGGTGCCGCGGCGTACGACCCGGGTGAAGGCGGCGTCGCGAGCCACCTCCCAGGCGACGTCGAAACGCGCGGGCGGCATCCCACCGGTGGGCTCGAGCGGGAGCGGAGCGAGCCGGGTCCACAGCAGCACCGAGTCGGGCAGCGGGTCGCCGGAGGCGACGGCGAGGGTGAACGGGTCCGAGGTGATGTCGGCGGCGGAGCCGGCCGGGGCGGCGAAGGCACCGGTACGCGGCAGGCCGGTGGTGAAGGCCAACGCGGTCGCGGCGGCGGAGACGGTCAGGAACCGGCGGCGGTCGAGGCCGTGGAGGGCGCCGCGGAGATCAGGAGTGTTGCTGGGGGCAGGCACGGACGTGCTCCTGTCGACATGGGGGTTATCGACATCAGCGAAGCGGTGCCTGGTGTCCGCTTCGTAAAGTCCGGGGGATGGGCGGGCTACGCCTCAGCGGCAGCCTGGTGCACCGGACATCCCGGCACGAAGGTGCCGAGCTCCTCCGTGTCGAACCCGTGGGGATAGCTGCGGATGCGCGGCATGTCCCGGACGTACGCCGGCTTCCGCCGTGCCGGCAGCAGCGCGACCACGCGTGCGCGTGCCTTCAGTGCCCCACGGGACAGCGCACGCGGCAGCGGCCCCGGCTCGGGGTAGCCGAACGCCTCGAGCAGGTGCGGCTCCATCAACGACAGCGAGAAGATCCGGATGAGGGGCGCGAGCGGGCGCGGGTAGAAGGTGGTCAGCAGCTCGAGGGTCGAGTCGGCGACAGCACGGCCGCCCTCGTCGTACCCGAAGTGCTCGGCCTCGTAGGAGTCGAGGAGCTGCTCGAACTCCTCGTAGGTCGCCGGGATGTCCTTGATCCCCATCCGCTTCCCGAGCGCCTGGTAGTAGCGCAGCGCCGCGAGCTGCTCGTCGGGGGTCGACTGCCGCCAGCCGAACTCCTGGTTCCAGCGCCGCGGGATCACCACGAACGTCGAGAGGACGTAGCGCATGTCGTCGTTGGAGATGTCGTACATCCGGTGCATCTGGTTGATCCGCCGCACCGCCGCCCGGCCGCGAGGGCTGTCCAGGTCCTCGATCGCCGCATCCTCCAGCAGCAGCGCGGTGTCGTCGTAGCGCTTCTGGGTGTTCTCGGTGAACTGGTGCGTCCCGGCCAGCAGCCGGCCGATCGAGGGCACCGCGTACGTCCGGAACAGTGCGAAGCTGAGCGCCTGGGTCGTGTCCCACGGGAACTCGTAGAGGCCCAGAAGCCTGGAGATCTCCTGGAACTCGGTCTCCGGGTCCAGCCCTGCCGTGCGGGCCCGCCTCTGACAATTCAGCTTGGGCATCGTGCCTCCTCGAGCGATACATAACTGTATCGTGATCTGGGTCACTTGTCGTGGCTCTCCCCGTAGTGTCTTCGGCATGGAGAAGTCGGGAACGCAGACGCCCCTGTCCCTCGCTGCCGCCCAGGCCGTCCGGACGTACGCCGCCACCACCCGCTCCGCTCTGGGGTCGGCCGAGTCCCCGGTGATCTCGTACGCCGGCCTGTGGCTGCTCCTCGCCTCGCTGGCGCCGGTGGCGGCGACCGAGACGGAGGAGATCCTCGGGCTGAACCGCGCCGACGCCCGGGCGGCCGCGCTGAGGCTGCTGGAGGCGCCGCACCCCACGATCGGGGCTGCCGTCGCAGGCTGGCTGCGCCCCGGTGTCGAGCTGAAGAAGGGGCTGCCGGTCGTGCTCGACCCGCTCCCGGAGCAGGCCGGGCTCGACGCCTGGGCCGAGGAGAACACCCGCGGCCTGATCAACGAGTTCCCGCTCGAGATCGACGCGCAGACGCTGATCGTGCTCGCCTCCGCGCTGGTGGTGACGCCGCGCTGGAGCGAGCCGCTCGACGACGACGGCAACGGGTTCCTGCTGCTCGAGGGCGGGTTCCAGGCGGTGGTGGAGACCGAGGCGGCCGGCCCGGTCGCGGTCGCCTGCCCGGCCAGCGAGGACGGCATCTCGGTCTACTCCGTGATCGCCGCCGACGGCGTCGCCGCCGAGGACGTGTGGCGTGCCGCCGACGAGGTCGTCCGGAGGATCGACGCGGGCGAGGTGCGCAACCACGGCTTCGACCCCGACGGCGTGGCCCCCGGCCACGCCTGGACGGTCCAGGAGATCACCGTCCTCGGCGGCGCCCCGTCCGACCGCTGGCGCAGCCATCTCCCTGCGTGGAGTGCGGAGGATCGCCACGACCTCTCGGCCGCGCCCGGGGTCGCCGAGATCGCCCGCGGCGTGATGGCCGCCGTCGAGGAGGAGTCGGAGGCGACCTGCGTACAGAAGGCGGTCGCGTCCTACACCAGCGAGGGATTCGAGGCGGCCGCGGTGACCGGGATGATGGTCCGGGCGGCCGCCGCTCCGCGCGAGACGACGGTGCGGCAGATCGACCTGAGGTTCGACCGGCCGCACGCGGTGGTGGCGCTCGCGCGCGGGGGAGCCTGGGAGGGCATCCCGCTCTTCGACTCCTGGGTGACCCCGGCATAATTTCCGGCATGGACGCGCACCCCCCGATCGCTGGCCGCTACCAGCTCCTCGCCCTGCTCGGAGCCGGCGGCATGGGGGAGGTCTGGCGGGCGCGTGACACGGTCCTCGACCGCGATGTCGCGGTGAAGCTGCTGCGCGATGTCGACGACCCGACGATGGCCGAGCGGTTCCGTCGCGAGTCGCTCTCGACCGCCCGGGTCGTCCACGACGACGTGGTCAAGATCTTCGACGCGGGCAGCGACGACAACGACGTCTTCCTGGTCATGGAGCTGCTGCCCGGACCGACCCTGGCCGAGCCGCTCCAGCAGCGCGGCGCGATGCCGGTCGAGATGGCGGTCGAGTACGCCCGCCAGGTCGCCGGCGCCCTCGGCGCCGCTCACCGGGCCGGCGTGGTGCACCGCGACATCAAGCCGGCCAACCTCATGTTCGACGGTGACGGCCGGCTGACCGTGCTCGACTTCGGCATCGCGTACGCCATGACGGGGGTCGACGCCGGGCTGACCCAGACGGGCCACGTGATCGGCAGCCCGTCCTACCTCTCGCCCGAGCAGGCTGCCGGCGACCCGGTCGGACCGCCCGCCGACGTCTACTCGCTGGGCTGCGTGCTCTTCGAGATGCTCACCGGGAAGGTGCCCTACTCCGCGCCGCACCCGGTCAAGATCCTGCACATGCACCTCAGCGAGCCGGTGCCGCGCATCACCGACTTCCGGGCGGTGCCGCCGCCGCTGGCGCGGCTGGTCACCCGGATGCTCGACAAGAACCCGGCCGCCCGGCCGTCGATGGACCAGGTCGGCCACGAGCTCGGCTACGTCCTCAACGGCGCCGACCCCGACGCCACCGACCGGCTCTCCGCCGGGCAGGCACCCCGCCTGACCCAGGCGATGCCGCAACGCCCGCTCGACGAGCCGATGGCGCTGCCCGGCTCCCGCACCGGCGTCCTGCCCCGCCCCGACGCCCCGCCTCCCGTCCGTGGTCCGCGCCCGGGGTCGCTGCGGAAGTTCCCCACCGGCCGGCTCGTCGGCGCGGTGGCGATCGTGATCGCCTGCGTCTTCGCCGCCTCCTGGCTGGCCGCCTACGAGCCCGCACCCGCCGAGGCCGACCAGCCGTCCCAGAGCTCCGACGACTCCAGCGGGTCGGACGGCACCGACAGCAACCCCGACAGCAACAGCGACAACACCGCCGACGAGAACACCGACGCCTCGGACAACAAGACCCTCAACCGCCTCGACAAGCTCGACCGCTGGCGCGAGAACCTGGAGAGCTGGAACGTCATCGACGAGGACCAGTCCGAGGAGTGGGGCGACCAGATCGACCAGATCCGCGACCTCGTCGAGGACGGCGAGAGCGCCAAGCGCGAGATGCGAGAGCTCCGCAAGGAGTTCGACAGCCTGGGCAAGGGTGACGGCAAGGACGGCGAGCGGATCCTCGACGGGCTGCTCAAGGGCAACTGACCCCTCGACGGGGAGGGCGTGAGGGTGCAGACTTCGCGTCCATGACCCGACTCCAGCTGGCCCGGACGGCGGTCTTCGTCGCCTTCGCGATCCAGGGACTGACCTTCGCCTCGCTGATCACCAGACTCGAGTCGATCGCGACCAAGATCGACCTCAGCGCCGGCGACGTCTTCGTCGTGCTCGGGATCACCACCGCGGTCGGGGCGGTCGGCAGCGTCGTCGCGGGTCATCTCGCCACCAGGATCGGCAGCGCGGCCACCCTCTCGCTGATGCTCGGCGGCGCCTCGCTGACCGCGGTCGCACCCGCCTTCGCGCCGACGATGGCGACCCTGCTGGTCCTCAACGGGGCCTACGGCTTCTTCCTCGGCGGCGTCGACGCCTCGATGAACATGCAGGGCACGGCCACCCAGGACGCGTACGCCCGGCCGTTGATGAACGGCTTCCACGCGATGTGGAGCGCGGCGGCCGTCCTCGGTGCCGTCTACGCGACCGTGACGATCGCCCTCGGCGTACCTCTGGGTCTGGACATGATCCCGATCGCGCTCATCGGCCTGGCCGCCAACGCCGCCACGTTCCGGCTCCTGCTGCCGCCGGAGGCGGTCGACGCGGCCGAGCACCGCGCCAGCAGTACGCAGCGCCCCAAGGTCCAGCTGCCGTGGCTGCCGCTCCTCCTGGTCGCGGTGCCGACGTTCGCGATGTGGTTCATCGACTCGGCGGCCTCGGCCTGGGGCGGCATCTACGTCGTCGACGGCCTGGGTGCCGCCGCGGCGGTCGGGCCCGCGATCTACGCGGGCTACCAGCTGGTCCTGCTGGTCGTACGCCTCCCCGGCGACCGCCTCGTCGCCCGCTTCGGTCCCGAGCGGGTGATCCGCACCGGCGGCATCGTCGGCGTCGGAGCGCTGGTGCTGATCGTCGCCGCCCCGCACTGGAGCGTGGCCGCTGTCGGGTTCGCGATCCTCGGCGGCAGCCTGGCGATGGTCCCGCCGCAGTCCTTCGTCGCCGCCGCCCACATCTCCCCGGACAACGCCGAGGACGCGATCGCCCGGGTGAACCTCGCCAACTACGCCGGCTACCTCGCCGCCGCCTCCCTGATCGCCGGCGTCGCCGAGCTCTTCGGCGAGCGCTCGATGTTCGTCATCCCGCTGGCGATCTCGGTGCTGATCCCGCTGATGGCCCGTCGCTTCGCGACCCGTCCGGCGGCGACGAAAGAAACCAAAGAATCTCCCTCCGTTTCTTGACTCATTCAAGATTTCGCGTAGGCTCAGGTCTGTGGGGAACGCGGACTACGAACAGCTGCTGAGAGGTGCCTCCCTGCGCGTCACTCGCCCGCGAGTGGCCGTTCTGGGGGCCGTCACCGAGAACGCGCACGCCGACACCGAGACCATCCTCGGAGCGGTGCGCGAGCGGCTTCCGGACGTCTCCCATCAAGCCGTCTACGACTCTCTGGCCGCCCTCTCGGCAGCCGGGATCGTACGCCGCATCCAGCCGTCCGGCTCGGTGGCTCGTTACGAGACCCGGGTCGGGGACAACCACCACCACGTGGTCTGCCGCTCCTGCGGGAGCATCGCCGACGTCGATTGCGCCGTCGGCCATGCGCCCTGCTTGACGGCATCGGACGACAACGGCTTCGTCGTCGACGAGGCCGAGGTCATCTACTGGGGCACCTGTCCGCAGTGCCAGGCCGCCCAGCGCAAGAACTGAGCAGCGCAGCAATGATCCGAACAAGAAGGACTGGAATCTGATGTCTGAAGAGTCCGTGAGCAAGTGCCCGGTCATGAACGCCGGCCGCGTTCACCCGACCGTCGGCAGCGCCAACCAGGAATGGTGGCCCAACAAGCTGAACTTGAAGATCCTGGCCAAGCATCACCCCGCGGCCAACCCGGTCGACCCCGACTTCGACTACAAGACGGCCTTCGAGGCGCTCGACCTGGCCGCCGTGAAGGCTGACATCGCCGCGGTCCTGACCGACTCCAAGGACTGGTGGCCCGCCGACTTCGGCAACTACGGCCCGTTCATGATCCGTCTCGCGTGGCACGCCGCGGGCACCTACCGCAGCCACGACGGCCGCGGCGGCGCCGGCAGCGGTCAGCAGCGCTTCGCGCCGCTCAACTCCTGGCCCGACAACGTCTCCCTCGACAAGGGCCGCCGCCTGCTGTGGCCGGTCAAGGCGAAGTACGGCCAGGCGCTCTCCTGGGCCGACCTGTTCGTGCTGGTCGGCAACGTCGCGCTGGAGACCATGGGCCTGAAGACCTTCGGCTTCTCCGGTGGCCGCGAGGACGTCTGGGAGGCCGACGACGACGTTTACTGGGGCCCCGAGAAGGTCTGGCTGGACGACGAGCGCTACTCCGGCGACCGGGACCTCCAGGCGCCGCTGGCCGCCGTCCAGATGGGTCTGATCTACGTCAACCCGGAGGGCCCCAACGGTGAGCCCGACCCGCTGAAGTCCGCGGTGGACATCAAGGAGACCTTCCGCCGGATGGGGATGAACTCCGAGGAGACCGTCGCGCTCATCGCCGGCGGCCACACCTTCGGCAAGACCCACGGCGCCCACCCCGACGACCTGATCGGTCCCGACCCGGAGGCCGCGCCCCTGGAGAACCAGGGCCTGGGCTGGAAGAACGGTCACGGCACCGGCGTCGGTCCCGACGCGGTCACCTCGGGCCTGGAGGTCACCTGGACCTACCACCCGACCCGCTGGGACAACGAGTTCTTCCACATCCTCTACGCCTACGACTGGGAGCTCACCGAGTCCCCGGCCGGCGCCAAGCAGTGGAAGCCGAAGAACAACGGCGGCGCCGACCTGGTGCCCGAGGCCTTCGGTGACGGCAAGCGCGAGCCGCGCATGCTCACCTCCGACCTCGCCCTGCGCATGGACCCCGAGTTCGACGAGATCTCGCGCCGCTTCAAGGACGACCAGGACGCCTTCTCCGACGCCTTCGCCCGCGCGTGGTTCAAGCTGACCCACCGTGACATGGGTCCGAAGAGCCGCTACGCCGGCGCCGAGGTCCCGGCCGAGGACCTGCCCTGGCAGGACCCACTCCCGACCGGTTCGGCTGCGACCGACGACGCCTCCATCGCTGCCGCGAAGAAGGCGATCGCCGAGTCCGGTCTCACCGCTCAGCAGCTCGTCTCCACCGCCTGGAAGGCCGCGGCCACGTTCCGCAGCTCCGACAAGCGCGGTGGCGCCAACGGCGGTCGCATCCGCCTCGAGCCGCAGGTGTCGTGGAAGGTCAACCAGCCCGACGAGCTCAAGCCGGTCATCGCCGCCTACGAGCAGATCGCGGCCTCGACCGGGGTCTCCTTCGCCGACGTACTCGTCCTCGCCGGTGGCGTGGGTGTCGAGCAGGCCGCCAAGGCTGCCGGCTACGAGGTGACCGTGCCGTTCACGGCCGGCCGCGTCGACGCCACCCAGGAGCAGACCGACGTGGAGAACTTCGCCTGGCTCGAGCCGGTGGCCGACGGCTTCCGCAACTACGACTCCGGGTTCCTCGACCTGCCCTCCGAGTTCCTGTTCATCGACCGCGCCAACCTCCTGAGCCTCTCCGCCCCCGAGGCGACCGTCCTCACCGGCGGCCTGCGCGTGATCGGCAACAACTGGGACGGCTCCGACCTCGGTGTCTTCACCAAGACCCCGGGCGCGCTGACGAACGACTTCTTCGTCAACCTGCTCGACTACGACCAGCAGTGGACCCCGTCCGCCGACGAGACGACCTACACCAGCACCAACGGCTGGACCGGTTCGCGAGTGGACCTGGTCTTCGGCGCCAACTCCGAGCTCCGCGCCATCGCCGAGCTCTACGCCGGCGACGACGCCAAGGAGAAGTTCGTCAACGACTTCGTCAAGGCGTGGGTCAAGGTCATGGAGAACGACCGCTTCGACCTGAAGAAGTGATGATCTGAGGCCGTACGCCGCTGCGTACGACCGACACGGAGGCCGGCCCCTTGCGGGGTCGGCCTCCGTCGTCATACCCACCCGGGTAGGATCAACGGCCGCCGCAATCAGTTGCCGAGGTCAGGTGGAGCAATGGAACACCGGAGCGCAGAGCCTCCGAAGGGTCCTACCGGTCCGCCGCCGTCGTGGCGGCCGCCCCCGCCGCCCCCGCCTCGGGCCCCTCGGATCGCGGCCGAGCCGCCCCGAGCCGCCCCCAGTCGGCCGGGTGCGCGTCGAGCCGCGCCCACGCCGTCGGTGGCGCGGGAGCTGCTGGCCAAGGTCGAGCCGGCGATGGGCTGGGCTGCCGAGCGGTGGACGGCGGCCAGGGAGTCCCTGGGGACGAGATCCGGCACCTCGAGCCCGTCGAGCCCGTCGAGCTGGCGACGCTGGGGGAGGCTCACCGCGAAGGTGGCGCTGGTCGGGTTTCTGGCGATCGCCCTGATCGGGTCGGTGACGGCGATCGTGGCCTACAACCGGATCACGGTGCCGGACCCCAACGCCGCGTTCGAGGTCGAGACCTCGTTCGTCTACTACGCCAACGGCAAGACCGAGCTCGGCCGCTACCAGGAGGGCGACCAGAACCGGATCAAGCTGGATGCCGACGAGATCCCGGAGCTGGTCAAGCACGCCGTGGTCGCCGCCGAGGACCGTACGTTCTACGAGAACAGCGGCGTCGACCTCAAGGGCATCGTGCGGGCCGCCTTCTCCAACACCACCGAGGGCACCGCCGGGGGCGCGTCCACGATCACCCAGCAGTACGTCAAGAACTACTACCTCAACTCCGAGCGGTCCTACTCGCGCAAGCTGAAGGAAGCGGTCATCGCCCTGAAGCTGACCCGGCAGAAGAGCAAGGACCAGATCCTCACCGACTACCTCAACACGATCTACTTCCACCGCGGCGCCTACGGCATCGAGGCGGCCGCGAAGGCCTACTTCGCCAAGCCCGCCAAGGACCTCTCGCTCCAGCAGGCCGCGGCGCTCGCCGCGATCCTCAACAACCCGAGCGGCTTCGACCCGGCCAGCTCGACCTTCCGGGGTGAGAAGGAGCTGCTCGGCCGCTACCAGTACGTCCTCTCCGGCATGGTCGCCCTCGGCTACCTGAAGCAGGCCGATGCCGACAAGGTGAAGAACACGCTGCCGAAGTTCCCGGCGAAGACGGTGCCGAGCCGGCTCGGCGGCCAGCGGGGCCACGCGCTGACCATGATCAAGGCCGAGCTGCTCGGTCTGAAGGGTGCCGAGGGCAAGCCGCTGTTCACCGAGGAGGAGATCGACAGCGGCGGCCTGCGGATCACCGCGACGCTCTCGCCGAAGGTGATGAAGGCGTCGGCCACGGCCGCGAAGACGGTGAAGCCGAAGAACCGGAAGGCGTACGTCAAAGACGACCCCGACCAGAAGAACGCCCTGCACGTCGCGACCGCCTCGGTCGACGTCGCGTCCGGCGCCCTGCTCGGTTTCTACGGCGGCCAGGACTATCTCGACAGCCAGCACAACTGGGCCGCGACCGGTGGCCACGCCGGGTCGACGATGAAGGTCTTCGCCACCGCGGCGGCGATCGCGAAGGGCTACTCGCTCGAGTCGACGTGGGCGGGCGACTCGCCGTTCACGACCTACACGGGCGCACCGGTGGTCAACGAGGGTGAGCAGGCCGGGGTCGCCGACGGGATGGACTACGGCGAGCACATCACCATGCTCAAGGCGCTGGAGCAGTCGGTGAACACGGCCTACATCGACATGACCGAGTCGATGGGCGGTCCCGCGGAGGGCCGCAAGGCGATCTACCAGACTGCGCTCGACGCGGGGCTCACGCCCGAGAAGGCGGACCCGAAGCATCCCGGTATCCCGAGCACGTCCAGCTACCTCACCGACCACGACGACCGGATCGCCCTGGGCGGAGCCAACGTCAGCCCGATCAACATGGCCAACGCCTACGCCACGATCGCCGACGGCGGCTATCGGCATGACGTGCACGTGGTGAAGAAGGTCCGCGACCGGGCCGGCAACGTCCTCTACAGCTGGAACGGCCGCAAGAACGCCCGGCACGCGATCTCCGAGGACATCGCGGCCGACGTGACGTACGCGATGCAGGGTGTCGTGCAGAACGGGTCGGGACAGAAGGCGCAGAGCATCGGCCGGCCGGTGGCCGGCAAGACCGGCACCGGCACCTGCACCAACGAGCAGTACGTCTGCTCGTCCTGGTTCGTCGGGTTCACGCCGCAGATCGCCACCGCCGTCCGCTACTCGCGGGGCAACGGTGAAGGGAGGCTCGACGGTGGCTGGATGCCGTCCTACTTCGGCGCCGACTATCCCACCGAGACCTGGGCGGCCATCATGGCGAAGGCCATGGAGGGCAAGGAGGTCGAGAACTTCCCGGAGCCGGTCTACGTCGACGGCCAGGACCCCGAGCCCGGTCACGAGAAGCAGCTGATCGCGCCGCCGCCTCCTCCGCCGAAGAAGGACGACGGCGAGGAGTGCGACCCGATCGCGGAGTTCTTCGGCGCCTGCGACGGCAAGGGCAAGGACAAGGGCGGAGACCCCTGGGGCGGGCGTCCGTGATCTGAGATCCGTGCCCACGGATCGAGACGACGAGTTGGTGGGCGCGCTCCGGTTCGGGCACCATCTTCGCCGAAGGTCACGACTGCCAGCGCGAAGCCCCGGCTTGCTGGCGGGCAACCCTCCCACGCGGTGGGGTGCTCCGGGTGACGACCAGGCCCACGCCGAGGTGGTGCGGGCAAGCGCGTGCTTCGCCGGGCAGCCGTGGTGCGGCCCTGGGGAGCCATGACCCCTGAAGGGTGCCCCCATGTCCCTGCTCCCGCTCGTCGGCTCGAACACCCAGGTCCCGCTGCTGGACGGCACGACCACGACGTACGCCAACCTCGATGTGGCCGCCTCGGCGCCGGCGCTGCAGGCGGTGGCTGACCGGGTGGCCGAGGTCCTGCCCTGGTACGCCTCGGTGCACCGTGGCGCCGGCTACCTGTCCCAGGTCTCGACCGCCCTCTACGAGGAGTCGCGCGCGACCATCGGCGCCTACGTCGGAGCCCGCGAGGACGACGTCACCGTCATCACCCGCAACACCACCGACGCGGTGAACCTGCTGGCCGGCTGCGTACCGGGGCGGGTGCTCGTCCTCGACATCGAGCACCACGCCAACCTGCTCCCGTGGCACCGGGTCGAGGCGGGCGTCACCGCGATCGCCGGGCGCGACACCCTCGCCGGCACCATCGAGGCCCTGGCCGCCGAGCTGGCCCACGACCGCTACGCCCTGGTGGCAATCACCGGCGCCTCCAACGTCACCGGCGAGGCGCTGCCGATCGGAGAGATCGTCACCCTGGCCCACGCCCACGGCGCCCGGGTCCTCGTCGACGGTGCCCAGCTGCTCGCCCACCGGCACTTCTCGCTGGCCGCGACCGGCGCCGACTACGTCGCCTTCTCCGGCCACAAGCTCTACGCGCCCTACGGCGCCGGCGCCCTCGTCGGCCGCCGCGACTGGCTCGACGTCGGCACCCCCTACCTCGCCGGGGGAGGGGCGGTCGACGACGTGGAGGTGGGCGAGACCACGTGGCAGCCCGCCCCCGCACGCCACGAGGGCGGCTCGCCCAACGTCATCGGCGCTGCCGCCCTGGCCGCGGCCTGTACGACTCTCGGCGACCTGTCGGCCGCCGAGCTGGACCGCCACGAGGCGTCGCTGAGGGGGCGCCTCGTGGCCGGCCTGTCCGTGCTCGACGGGGTCGACGTCGTCCGCCTCTGGCCCGACTCCGACGAGCCGGTCGGGGTCGTCACGTTCACCGTCGACGGCATCGAGCCCGGCCGGGTGGCGGCCTACCTCTCCGCCGAGCACGGCCTGGGCGTACGCGACGGCCGCTTCTGCGCCCAGCCGCTCCTCAAGCGCCTGGGGCTCGCCGGCGGCGCGGTCCGCGCGAGCATCGGCATCGGGACCTCGGTCGCCGACGTGGACCGGCTGGTGGCCGGCGTACGCGCCCTTCTCGCCGGTGACGTCCGGGGTGACTACATCCTCCGCGACGGCGCCTGGACGCTCGCCGAGGACCCGCGGCCGCTGGTCGGGCCGGTCGGTCTCACTCGGCTGGCCGACACCGCCGGATCCTGCGGCGTGGCGGTGTAGCGCCGGGATGATTCCGCTCGCTCACGGCGTTGAGAAGCTGTGAGCGAACGAGTGCATGGCGAGCGGAAGGTACGCGGCGGCAAGCTGGTCGTCGTCGACGCGACGGTCTCCGCGGACACGATCATCGATGTCGTCCTCTCGGGCGACTTCTTCCTGGAACCCGACGAGGCGCTGGGGTGGCTGACCGCGGCGCTGGAGGGACAGCCAGCCGACGCGTCCCTCGACCGGCTGACGGCCTCTCTGGACGCCGCCGCCCGTGACGCCGTGCTGGTCGGTTTCGGCACCCGCGACATCGCCCTGACGGTGCTGCGGGCGCTCGGCCGGGCCACGACGTGGGACGACCTCGACCTCGAGATCGTCGAGACCGGGCCGCTGTCCCCGACGATGCAGATGGCCCTCGACGAGGTCATCGTCCGCCAGGTCGCCGAGGGCCGCCGCGCCCCCAACCTGAGGTTCTGGGACTGGGCCAGCAGCGCGGTCGTGATCGGCAGCTACCAGTCGCTCTCCAACGAGGTCGACGAGGCCGCCGCCGAGCGTCACGGCATCGAGGTCGTACGCCGCATCTCGGGCGGTGGCGCGATGTTCATCGAGCCCGGCAACACCATCACCTACAGCCTCGCCGTGCCCGACACGCTCGTGGCCGGGATGTCGTTCCAGGAGTCCTACGCGTTCCTGGACGAGTGGGTGCTGCGCGGCCTGCGCAGCGTCGGCATCGAGGCCGCGTACGCCGGCCTGAACGACATCGCCTCGCCGGTCGGCAAGATCGCCGGCGCCGCGCAGAAGCGGATCCCCGGCGGCGTCCTGCACCACGTCACGATGGCCTACGACATCGACGCCGACAAGATGCTCGAGGTGCTTCGGATCGGCCGGGAGAAGATGTCCGACAAGGGCACCAGGAGCGCTGCCAAGCGCGTCGACCCGATCCGTTCGCAGACCGGGCTCGGGCGCGAGAAGGTCATCGCCGCGCTGCTGGCCGAGTTCGAGCAGAGCTTCGGGGCTGCGTACGTCGGGCTCGATCAGGCCACGATCGACGAGGCGGCGGCGCTGGTTGTTGGTAAGCACGGCACCAGGGAATGGATCACTCGGGTGCCGTAGGCGGGGTGCTGCCGCACGTACGCGACTGGATCTCGACCCGCTTCGCGGCTTCGCAGGCTCAGCCGCTGCGCTCGCTCGATCTCCAAATCGTTTTGAGGCCGGCGACTTCGTCGCCGGCCTCAAAGATTTGGACTCCGCTGCTCGGAGCGTTCCTTGGATGAGATGGGGGGGTCCTCATTCACGACCGACATCACGAGCAGCGGAGCGTCGCCAGTTTGGCACGCTCGAACTGGCCGTCGCAATAGGTGAAGGCCCCTCTGACCATATTTTCTGTCGGTCGATCCGCAGGGCAGAACTCATGAGGTATCGAAAGTGCCTTTCTAGAGGCCTTCGACCCTGTCACCGGGCCCTGGCGCGGGAGTATGGCCGGGGCTGCGAATGACGATGGCGGCGGTGGTCGGCTACCCTGGACACATGCAGATGTCTGTCCTGCTTCTTAGGCAGCCGCGCTGACCCTGAGGGACACACCCCGGTCACGCGGCTACCCCTCCATGTGAGGGGCCTTTTTAGTTCTACGGAGCTTTGTTCCAGAAGCAGTTTTGACGCACGACACTCGACAAGGACGAAAGACCAATGACGCAGGAGCAGGCCGAGCAGGCGACGTACGACGTCGTGGAGCTGCAGGACAAGTGGCGCCCCATCTGGGAGAAGCTGGAGCCGTTCAAGGCGGGCCAGCGCGAGGGCGCCGAGAAGCGCTACGCGCTCACGATGTTCCCCTACCCCTCGGGCGACCTGCACATGGGCCACGCCGAGGTCACCGCGCTGCACGACGTGCTGGCGCGCTACTGGTGGCTGAAGGGCTTCGACGTCCTGAACCCGATCGGCTGGGACTCCTTCGGCCTGCCCGCCGAGAACGCGGCGATCAAGCGCAACGAGAACCCGGCCGGCTGGACCTACGCCAACATCGAGACCCAGGCGGAGTCGTTCAAGCGCTACGGCATCTCCTTCGACTGGTCGCGCCGGCTGCACACCTCCGACCCGGAGTACTACAGGTGGACGCAGTGGATCTTCCTGAAGCTGTACGAGGCCGGTCTGGCCTACCGCAAGAAGTCCCCGGTCAACTGGTGCCCCAACGACCAGACCGTGCTGGCCAACGAGCAGGTCGTCAACGGTGAGTGCGAGCGCTGTGGGGCGACGGTCACCAAGCGTGACCTGACGCAGTGGTACTTCCGCACGACTGCGTATGCCGAGGAGCTGTACAACGGCCTGGACACGCTGCAGGACACCTGGATCGGCAAGGTCGTCAACATGCAGCGCAATTGGATCGGCCGGTCCGAGGGTGCGCACGTCGACTTCGACATCACGCTGACTGACGGCGGGACGAAGAAGGTCACCGTCTTCACGACCCGTCCCGACACGCTGTACGGCGCGACCTTCATGGTCGTCGCCGCCGACGCGGACCTGGCCGCCGAGATCGTGGCGCCGGACCGGGCGGCTGCGCTGGAGAGCTACCTGGAGGACGTACGCAAGGCCTCCGACATCGACCGGCTGGCGACCGACCGTCCCAAGACCGGTGTCGACCTGGGGGTCACCGCGACCAACCCGGTCACCGGTGAGCAGATCCCGGTGTGGGCCGCCGACTACGTCCTGGCCGACTACGGCACCGGCGCGGTCATGGCCGTCCCGGCCCACGACCAGCGCGACCTGGACTTCGCCAAGGCCTTCGACCTGCCGGTGCGCCGCGTCGTGGACGTGCCGGGGGCGGACAACCCCGAGGAGACGTACGTCGCGACCGCCGGTGACGGTGCGTACGTGAACTCGCCCGAGCTGGAGGGCGTCGCCGACAAGGCGAGCGGCATCCACAAGATCATCGAGAAGCTGGAGGCCGAGGGCCACGGCAAGGGCACGATCAACTACCGGCTGCGCGACTGGCTGCTGTCGCGGCAGCGCTACTGGGGCGCGCCGATCCCGATCATCCACTGCCCGGTCGACGGCGAGGTGCCGGTGCCCGAGGACCAGCTGCCGGTGCAGCTGCCCGAGCTGAAGGGCGCCGACCTGAAGCCGAAGGGCGTCTCGCCGCTGGCGGCCGCCACGGAGTGGGTCAACGTGACGTGCCCGAAGTGCGGCGGGCCGGCCACGCGCGACTCGGACACGATGGACACGTTCGTGGACTCGTCGTGGTACTTCCTGCGCTACCTGTCGCCGACGGACGAGACCCAGGCGTTCTCCTCCGAGGCGGCCCGCGAGTGGGGCCCGGTCGACTTCTACCTGGGTGGCGACGAGCACGCGGTGCTGCACCTGCTGTACGCCCGGTTCTTCACCAAGGCGCTGCGCGACATCGGCCTGATCGACTGGGACGAGCCGTTCTCCGCCTACCTGTCCCAGGGCAAGGTGATCAACGGCGGCAAGAAGATGTCGAAGTCACTGGGCAACGGCGTCAACCTGAGCGACGTGCTGGAGGAGTTCGGCGTCGACGCGACCCGGCTGACGCTGGTCTTCGCCTCCCCGCCGGAGGACAACATCGACTGGGCCGACGTCTCGCCGGCCGGCTCGGTGAAGTTCCTGCAGCGGGCCTGGCGCCTGGCCGGGGACGTGACCTCGGAGCCTGGCGTGTCCTTCGACGACGGGGACGTGGCGCTGCGGCGTACGACTCACAAGACGGTCGCCGAGGCCGAGCAGCTGATCGACTCCTACCGGTTCAACGTGGTCGTGGCCCGGGTGATGGAGCTGGTCAACGCCACCCGGAAGGCGATCGACTCGGGTTGCGGGCCGGCCGATCCTGCCGTGCGTGAGGCCGCGGAGACGGTCGCGATCCTGCTCTCGCTGGTCGCTCCGTACACCGCCGAGGAGATGTGGGAGCGTCTGGGGCACGAGCCGACGGTCGCGCGAGCCGCGTGGCCGACGCCTCTGCCCCACCTGCTCGTGGAGGACTCCGTGACCGCCGTCGTGCAGATCAAGGGCAAGGTGCGTGCGCGCCTGGAGGTCTCGCCCTCGATCTCCGAGGCCGACCTGGAGGCCGCCGCGCTGGCCGACCCGTCGATCGCCGCCGCGATCGAGGGTCAGACCGTACGCAAGGTCATCGTCCGCGCGCCCAAGCTGGTCAACATCGTCGTCTGATAGAAGGACCGGAGTGGGGAGGATTCACGGACGGGAGGCGACCGCCGCCGATCTGTCTGCGCTCGCCCTCACCGGCTTCGGACACTTCACCTCGATGCATGTCGAGGGCGGTGGGGTCAAGGGACTGGATCTCCATCTCGATCGGCTGGCGCGGGATTGCCGTGCAGTCTTCGACGCCGAGCTGGATCGCGCGGCCGTCCTCGGAGCGATTCGGAACGCGATCGCTGCCGGCGCCGGCGACTGCACGCTCCGAGTGACGGTCTTCGACCCGGACCTCACGTTGGCCAACCTGGGCACTGCCCAAGCACGTCCGATCCCGATGGTCACCACTCGCCCGAGTGCGTCGAGCGTCCTGGCGCCGATGCGTGTGCTGAGTGTGGCGTTTCAGCGAGAGATGCCTTCGGTGAAACACGTCGGCCTCTTCGGCCAGTTGCGTCACCGGGTCGCCGCGAAGCGTGCGGGGTTCGACGACGTGCTCTTCGTTGATCCCGCCTCGGGTCGGGTGAGCGAGGGCTGCACCTGGAACGTAGGCTTCGTCACTCAGGACGGTGAGGTCGTCTGGCCGGATGCGGCGGTACTCCCAGGAGTGACGATGGCGCTCGTTGCGGATGCGGCTGGCGCGCATGTGACTCGGCCAGTCCTGAGAGACGACGTACTGGGGATGCGTGCTGCGTTTGCACCAACGCGAGCATCGGCGTACGTCCGATCAGTTCCGTCGACGACCGTTGTTTCGATGTCGAGGATCCGATGATCGCTGAGCTGCAATCGGCGTACCGCCAGATCCATGTTCAGTCGCCGTAGGTGACGTTCTTGCAGAATCACACATGTGCAGGGTTCTGTCGTCGCCCGGACAAACGCGCGCGATGACTTCCATGCACGTGTGCGATTCTTGGACGCCGATGTCCAGGTCCGGTGAGGTCGGTGGACAACGGGTTCGTGCGACGAAACGGTTGGTTCTGGCCACGTGGTGAAGCCCGATAGGCTGCGGGCATGGCCCGGGTAGCGATCGTGACCGACTCGACCGCGATGCTTCCATCCGATCTCGGGGATGCCACGGAGCTGATCACGTCGGTGCCGTTGCAGGTGATCGTGGATGGGACGTCGTACGACGACGGGGTGGAGGAGACGTCGCCTGAAGCCCTTCTGACGGCGTTGGCCGCGCACAAGACCGTGACGACCTCGCGGCCCTCGCCGGCGCTCCTGGCGGAGGTCTACGCCAAGCTCGCGGCGCAGGGCTTCGACGAGATCGTCTCCATCCACCTCTCCGCTGAGCTGAGCGCGACCTGTGAGTCCTCGATGCTCGCGGCGCGGGAGGTCTCCATCCCGGTGCTCACCGTGGACACGCGGCTGGTGGGGCCGGGGGTCGGGTTCGCGGTGATGGCGGCCGCGGCGGTGGCCGCGCGGGGCGGGACTGCTGCCGAGGCGCGAGAGGCCGCGTTGTCGAGGATCGCTGCGACGCGTTCCTACTTCTATGTCGACACCCTCGAGTATCTGCGCCGGGGCGGGCGGATCGGTGCTGCCGCGGCGCTGCTGGGGACCGCCTTGGCCGTCAAGCCGCTGCTCACGATCGAGGAGGGCCGCGTCGTGCCGCACGAGCGGGTGCGTACGGCTGAGCGGGCGATCGCGCGGCTGCAGGCACTCGGCGTGGAGGCCTGCGAGGACGCCGACGGCGTCGAGGTCGTCGTCGCGCATCTGGGCAGCCCCGACCGGGCGGCCGCGGTGACCGAGGGACTCTCTTCGGAGCTGGACGGCAAGATCGACGGCGACGTACGCGTCGGGGAGCTGGGTGCGGTGCTCGGTGCGCACGTCGGGCCGGGGTGCGTGGCCGTCGTCGTGGGGCCTCGGGTCTGATTTCGGGCCGGTTGCCGTCCACAGGGGCGGTTGAGGATCGGGTTCTCCACAGGCGCTGGAAACGCGCTCGGAACTGTCGGCGCGGGCGCATAGCTTCGGCGTCATGCGGACCCGACCGAGCCCTGACCACGCCGACGCCGTAGCCCGGCGGCTGGAGCAGCTGCGCGCCGAGCTCGAACCGCCGGGGGAGGAGGACGAGGGCGAGGAGGACTGGCAGCCACCGTGGTGGGACGGGCCCGGTGCGACCGACACCGCGGAGCTGGATCCGATGGTGCCGGTGCCGGGGCGGCACGCGTCTCGGCGTCAGGTCGTGATCTCGCCCGACGCGGTGCTGCCGGAGCCGTTGCGCGGACGGGTGAGCCTCGGGCCGTGGCATCTCGTGGTGGTCTCACTGGTCCTGGTCGCCGGGCTGGCGGTGGCGTGCTGGTGGATGATCCGGGCCGACCCGGAGGTGGTGCCGGCTTCCCGGGCCTCGCCGTCGGCCTCGGCCTCCCCGCTGGTGTCCCTGCCGACCGGCTCGGCTGCGCCCGGTGGCGTCGCTGCGATGCCTTCGGGTGGGGCGTCGGCCGGGACCGTGACGGTCGACGTGGAGGGCAAGGTGCCCAAGCCCGGCATCGTCGTGCTGCCGGTGGGGTCGCGAGTGGTGGACGCCGTCGAGGCCGCCGGCGGGGCGCCGCACAAGCACCTCACCGGGCTTAACCTCGCTGCCGTCCTCAGCGACGGCCAGCAGATCGTGGTCGGCGCGCCCAACGGGGGAGCGGGTGCCGCGGCGCCCGGTTCCGGCGGTCCTGCCGCGGCGGCGCCCGGGGCAGGGGTGAGCCTCAACGCCGCGTCCCAGGAGGAGCTGGAGACGCTGCCGGGGGTCGGGCCGGTGACGGCGCAGGCGATCATCGACTGGCGCACCACCAACGGCGCGTTCACCTCGATCGACGAGCTGCTCGAGGTCGATGGGATCGGCCCGAAGACCTTCGACTCCCTCGAACCGCTGGTCACGTTGTGAACGACCTGCGGCTGCCGCTTCTCGGGGCCGGTGCGTGGGCAGGAGCGTTGGCCGGGCCCGCTGTCGTGGGTGGCGGACGGCTCGGGGTGGTTCTGCTGGTGCTGATTGCCGCTGTCGTGGGGATCGGTGGCGGCTGGGCGATCCGGAAGCGCCGCTCGACCGCGCTGGCGTTGGTGCTGATGATCGCCGCAGCGGCGGTCATCGCGGGTCTGCATGCCGCGCGGGTCAGCGACAACCCGGTCGCCGACCTGGCCGCGCGAGAGGCGCAGGTGCGGGTGATCGCCACGGTCACCACCGATCCGAAGGAGGTTCGGGGGCAGCACACGACCTACCAGCTCCGGCGTGCCGGCGTGCGGGAGATCAGGGGACGTGGGGTGGTCTACCGGCTGCGTACGCCGGTGGTGGTGCTCGGTGACGATGCGTGGGCAGAGGTGCCTCTGGGGGCGACGGTGTCGACGTCGGGGCGGCTGGCGACGAGCGACTCCCACGAGGAGTCCGCACTGCTCATCGCTGGTGAGCCGACGATCCTCACCGAGCCGGGGATCTGGTGGCGAGCCTCCGATGCGCTGCGCGGCTCGATCCGGGACGCGGTGGCTCACCGGCCGCCGGATCAGGCCGCGCTCGTGCCTGCTCTCGTCGACGGTGACGACACCGGTCTCTCCGACGACCTCGCCGACGACTTCCGCACCACCGGCCTCACCCACCTGCTCGCGGTCTCGGGCACCAACCTGACGCTCGTGGTGGGGTTCCTGCTCATCGTCGCCCGCTGGGCCGGGGTGCGGGGCAGAGGGCTCTACGCCGTCGGTGTGCTCGGCATCGTCGGGTTCGTCGTGCTCGCCCGCACCGAGCCGAGCGTGGTGCGGGCGGCGGCGATGGGTGCGGTCGGGCTCCTGGCGATGACGCACAACGGGCGCCGACGAGCGCTGCGGGGGCTCGGCGCGGCGGTGATCGGCCTCCTGCTGATCGACCCGGGGCTGGCGACCTCGATCGGGTTCACCCTCTCGGTGCTGGCCACGGCCGGGATCCTGCTCTTCGGACCGTCCTGGCGTGACGCGTTGCGGCGCTGGATGCCGCAGTGGTGCGCGGAGGCGATCGCGGTCCCGGCCGCGGCCCAGCTGGCGTGCACTCCGGTGGTGGCCGCGATCTCCGGCCAGGTCAGTCTGGTCGCGGCGCTCGCCAACCTGCTGGTCGAGCCGGCCGTCGCGCCGGCGACGGTGCTCGGTCTTCTCGGCGGGCTGCTCGGGCTGGTGTGGGACCCGCTCGGGATGGTCGCCGGCACCATCGCGACCTGGTGCGTCGCCTGGATCATCGCGGTGGCCCGCTTCGGTGCCGGGCTGCCGACCGCGGAGGTCGGCTGGGCGACCGGACCGTTCGCGCTGGTGTTGTTGGTCGCCGTCTGCGCCGCGATCGCGTGCTTGGCGCCGCGGGTCCTGCGACATCCGGTCACCGGAGTCGCCGGCTGCCTGGTGCTGCTCGCGGTCGCGCTGGTCCGGCTGCCGAGCCCGGGCTGGCCTCCGGCGGGGTGGGTGCTGGTGATGTGCGATGTGGGCCAGGGAGACGCGCTGGTGGTGCGTACGGGGGCGGGGAGCGCCGTCGTCGTGGACGCCGGCCCCGACCCGGATCTCGTCGACGACTGTCTCGATCGGCTCGAGATCGAGGACGTGCCGCTCGCGGTGATCACCCACTTCCACGCCGACCACGTCAACGGGGTCGAGGGCCTCTTCGCGGGGCGACGGGTCGGTGAGCTGTGGACCTCGCGCCTCCAGGACCCGCCCGAGGGCGTGCGGGTCCTCGGCGAGACCGCCGGCGCGGCCGGAGTGGTGCCGGTCCCGGCGCCCTACGGAGCCACGATCACCGTCGGCGAGGCGCGGATCCAGGTGCTCTGGCCGACGGCCGACTCCGACACCCGGGGACCCGGCGACGGCTCCACGGCCAACGAGGCGAGCGTGGTCCTTCTCGTGGAGTCCCACGGCCTGCGCCTGCTGCTGACCGGCGACATCGAGCCGGAGGGCCAGGACCAGCTCGCCGACGACCTGGTCGGGCTCGACATCGATGTCCTCAAGGTGCCTCATCACGGCTCCCGCTACCAGGACCTCGACTGGCTGCGTGCGCTGCACGCGCAGGTCGCGCTCACCTCGGTCGGGGCCCACAACGACTACGGCCATCCGGCCGCTGCCACGATCGAGGGGCTCGAGACCCGCGGCACCAAGGTCTACCGGACCGACCGCGACGGGGCGGTCGCGGTCGTCGAGTCGGACGGGGAGGTGGCGGCTGTTACTCGGTAGCGTTGGTCTCGACCCGCTTCGCGCCTTCGCAAGCTCAGCCGCTGCGCTCGCTCGACCCTTCGACAAGCTCAGGACATCGCCTTCTCGCGTTGCGCCGCCGCTCGTTCCTCGCGGCGCCGCAGGCTCGAATGTCGGTGCCGTGTGGGAGGGTTTGAGCATGGCACGCACCGCCTCCGCACCGAGCCCCACCGGCAACCTGACGGCCTCCGACGTCCTGGGTCGGGTGACACTGGTGACCGGCAAGGAGGAGTTCCTGGGTGAGCGTACGGTCGCCGCGGCGAAGGCGGCGGTGAAGGCCTACGACGCCGAGGCGGAGGTCTCCGAGGCGACCGCCGCCGATCTGACCCTGGCCACGCTCGGCGAGCTGAGCGCGCCTTCGCTCTTCTCGAGCATCCGCTGCGTCGTGGTGCGCAACCTGGAGAACCTGCCCGACGAGTCGGTGGAGGGTCTGCTGGACTACGCCGGGATGCCGGCAGAAGAGGTCGCGCTCGTCCTCGTGCATGGCGGCGGGCAGAAGGGCAGCGGCACGCTGGCCAAGCTCCGCAAGCTGCCGAAGGTGACCGAGCACAAGTCGGTCGAGCTGAAGGCGCGCGAGTTCGGCAGCTTCGTGAAGGCCGAGCTGCGGCTGCACGGGGCGACCATCGACGAGGAGGGCGCCGACTTCCTGATCCAGGCGGTCGGCCAGGACCTCCGTGCCCTGGCCGCCGCGGCGAGCCAGCTCGCCGGCGACAACGACGCCAAGCGACTCGGCCTGGAGCACGTGAAGCAATACTTCGGCGGCCGGGCCGAGGTGAAGAACTACGTGATCGCCGACGCGATCATCTCCGGCGACCGGGTCAAGGCGCTCGAGGAGATCCGCTGGGCCCTCGACACCGGCTCGTCCCCGGTCTACGTCCTCTCCGCCGTGGCCGGCCAGCTGCGCACCGTCGCCAACCACGTCGCCGGCATCCGCGACAGCGGCACCCCGCCCTGGAAGCAGAAGTCCATCGCCGGCCTCGCCCGCGGCTGGTCACGCGAATCCATCGGCGAAGCCCTCCGCTCGGTCGCCCGCGCCGACGCCGACCTCAAGGGCGCCGCCAGCGACCCCGCGTACACCCTCGAGCGCCTCGTCCTCACCATCGCCGCCCTCCGCCAGCGCTGACGACACCCAAGCGAGCCGTCACCCCTGCCGAGGCGTCACCCCCGTCGGCCGAGCCGTCAGGCCGGTCGGTCGAGGCGTCAGGCCGGTCGGTCGAGCCGTCAGCGAGGTGCCCACTCGGCCGACGCAAGTGACGTCTCGGGCAACGCCGGTGACGTTTCGGCCGACGTACGTGACGCCTCGGCCGACGTACGTGACGCCTCGGCAGGAATGACGAAAGCCCCGTCCAACAGGACGGGGCTTGTCAGAGAAGGAACCTCAGAGGGAGGCGGCCTTCTTGGCGATCGCCGACTTGCGGTTGGCGGCCTGGTTCTTGTGGATGACGCCCTTGGAGACGGCCTTGTCGAGCTTCTTGGTGGCGACCTTGGCGGTCTCGACCGCAGCGTCCTTCTCGCCGGCCTCGGCGGCAGCGTGGAACTTGCGGATGACGGTCTTGAGCTCGCTCTTGACGGCCTTGTTGCGCTCGTGCGCCTTCTCGTTCTGCTTGTTGCGCTTGATCTGCGACTTGATGTTCGCCATGGGTGAATGATCTCCAGTGCTTCGACGTGTGGTGGTGCGAGCTCTCAATCCGGCCCCTCGGGGAAAGTGAGAGGGGAGAGGCCTACGCGAACACGCTTGCGGTCAAGATTACAGACTCGCGTCGTTCGGCCTCAAATCGCCGTACCTCCAGTAGCTACTCCGGGGTAGGCTTTGGTGATCTCGGTCACGAGATTTCCGAGCGGGACCCCTGTTGTGGCGTGACTCGAGCGTCTAAGGTCCCCCGCGCGGCGCCCTCGTGCACACCGCCCATTGCTCACCCCCACGCACATACTGCAGGCCAGGAGAATCATGCCGACCCAGTCCGCGATCGATCTCGCATTCCTCGACGAGATGCCGGCGAACTTCGCCCTTCACTTCCTCAACCGGGTCAAGGCGACCCCGGATGCCGAGGCGTTCCGCTATCCCGTGGTCGGCTCGACGGCCCCCGACGGTGGGGAGGAGTGGAAGTCGCTGACCTGGAAGGAGGCCAGCGACCAGGCCAGCCGGCTCGCCGCGGGCCTGGTCTCGCTCGGCCTCGAGCTGGAGCAGCGCGTGGGCATCGCCTCGACCACGCGTTACGAGTGGATCCTCGCCGACCTGGCCGTGATGCTCGCCGGCGGCGCCACCACGACGGTCTACCCGACGACCAACGTCGAGGACACCGCCTACATCCTGGGTGACGCCGAGTGCCGTTTCGTCTTCGCCGAGGACGACGGCCAGCTCGCCAAGATCGCCGAGAAGGCTGCCGACCTGCCCGAGATCGTCAAGGTGATCACCTTCGACGGCGCCACCGACGGCGAGCGGGTCATCGGACTGGACGACCTGGCCGCGATCGGCGACAAGTATCTCGCCGACCACCCGGACCTGATCGAGGAGACCGCCGCCAAGATCACCGCGGACCACCTGGCCACGCTGGTCTACACCTCGGGCACCACCGGCCGGCCCAAGGGCGTCCGCCTTCTCCATCGCGCATGGGTCTACGAGGGCGAGGCCGTCCGGGTCCGGGGCGACGTCCTCGGCCCCGACGACCTGCAGTTCCTGTGGCTGCCGATGTCGCACGTCTTCGGCAAGGTGCTGCTCTCGATCCAGATCGCCTGCGGCTTCCCGACCGCGATCGACGGCCGGATGGACAAGATCGTCGACAACCTGAGCATCGTGAAGCCGACCTTCATGGGTGCGGCCCCGCGCATCTTCGAGAAGGTCCACTCCAGGATCGTGATGATGACCGAGGCCGACGGCGGCATCAAGAAGAAGCTCTTCGACGCCGCTTTCGCCAACGGCATCGCCCGCGACCGGCTGCTGCGCGAGGGCAAGCCCGTGCCGGCCAAGATGGCGCTCCAGCACGCTGTGCTCGACAAGCTCGTCCTCAGCAAGGTCCGTGACCGGTTCGGTGGCCGCGTACGTTTCTTCATCTCCGGCTCCGCCCCGCTCAACCGCGACATCGCCGAGTGGTTCCGGGCTGCTGGGATCCTGATCATGGAGGGCTACGGCTCGACCGAGAACGCCGCCGGTGCGGCGGTCGGCACGCTGGAGGAGAACAAGCTCGGCACCGTCGGCAAGGCGTTCCCGGGCAGCGAGGTGAAGATCGGCGACAACGACGAGCTGCTCATCCGCGGCCCGCACGTGATGCCCGGCTACCACAACCTGCCCGAGGAGACCGCGAAGGCGCTCGACGCCGAGGGCTGGTACCACACCGGTGACAAGGCCTCGATCGACGACGAGGGCTACATCACCATCACCGGCCGGATCAAGGAGCTGTTCAAGACCTCGGGCGGCAAGTACGTCGCGCCGCCGGCGATCGAGTCGAAGTTCGCCGCGCTGTGCCCCTACGCCAGCCAGTTCCTGGTCTTCGGTGCCAACCGCAACTTCGTCAGCGCCCTGATCACCCTCGACCCCGAGTCGATCACCGCCTGGGGTGCCTCCCACGGGCTGGAGGGCAAGTCCTACGAGGAGATCGTCACCTCGCCGCAGGTGCGCGAGCTGATCGGCGGCTACGTCGACGAGCTCAACGCGGGCCTCAACCGCTGGGAGACCATCAAGAAGTGGGAGATCCTCGAGCACGACCTGACCGTCGAGCGCGGTGAGCTGACCCCGTCGCTGAAGGTGAAGCGCAACGTCGTCGAGGAGCGGGAGCAGGCGCGCATCGACGCGTTCTACGCCGGTTCCTGATCCGTCGACCATCGGCGGCGCTCCGCCAGCCAGTCCAGACACACCTCGCCCTGCCACCGCTGCATCCTGCGGAGGTGGGGCGAGGTCGTCTTCACCGGCTGGTCGGCGGCGGCCAGGAAGTAGCCGGCGAAGAGCGCGAGGACCGAGTCGATGGCCTCCGGGTCCGCCTTCGACAGCAAGGGATGTGAGGCCAGGAACGACTCGGCGTCGAGACCGTCGCCGCGCGGACCGACCAGCAGCAGGAGCGAGTCGATCCAGTCGGCGCCGAGCACCGGCCAGGTCCACTCGACCAGCAGCACCTCGCCGTCGGGCCGGATCAGGACGGTGTCGTCGCGTACGTCCAGGTGCACCAACGTCTCGCCGGCGGTGTGCTCCGCGAAGCCTGCCGCGAGCGAGGCCGCCCGGTCGGCGTGCGGGTAGCCGGCGACGCGGTCCCACAGTGCAGGGTACGAGGCGTGCTCCTCGGCGAAGGTCGGCCAGCCGATGCCCGGGGCCGGGGTGAGCGCGGCGGCGGTCTCGACCAGCGCCTGCGAGACGGTCTCGAGATCGGCGGTGGTCCACGGCCGCGACGGCAGCCGCGACTCGACGTGCTCGAAGGCCAGGACGACCCACTCGCCGTCGTCGAACCACTTCAGCTTCGGGCTCGGGATCCAGCCGGCGAGCTTCTTCAGCTTCGCCGCCTCCTCCCGGAAGAGCGTCGCGGAGTCGCGCTGGGCCTTGGCGGAGGCCGCCTTCACGAAGTGCCGGGAGCCGTCCTGGCAGGTCAGCACCGAGGCGAACCCCGGCGTGAAGCCGGCCCCGTGCGACTCCGCCGAGACCACCGGCCCTCCGCCGAGCCGCTTCTCGATCGAGGCTCGCAGGAACGGCGGCAGGTGGGGCCACTCCAGGCGGCGGGCGGTCTGCCCGTGCGGGATGTTCGTCGGGATCGCGGTCACGACGAACATCCTTGTGTACGCCGCCCAGAATGCGCCAGGGGAGAGCTATTCGGGCATCGGCGGCTGGTCGAACGTCCCCGCGGGCTTCCCGGTGGCGACGTCCCAGGCGGCCACGCCGGCCTCGGCGGATGCGGTGTAGAGGGTCTTGCCGTCGGGGCTGAAGACCACCTTCGAGGTCAGCGCAGGAGCTTGCGTGACCTCACGGGCCCCACCCGAGCCGCCCAGTGCGCCGGGTGCCCACAGCGTCAGCGCGACGTTGCCGCTGTCAGCGGTGACGGCCAGGGACCGGGAGTCGGGTGAGAACGCGACCGCCGTGGCCGGGTGACCGGGCAGGGTCTCGACGGCCTTGAACGTCGTGGCATCCCAGACCGTGGGGTAGCCCTCGGTGGTGACTCCGGCGATCCAGCGCCCGTCCGGGCTCCAGACCGGGTCGGCGCCGCGCCCGGCGGCGACGGTGCCGACCTCGTCGCCCGATTCGGCCTCGAGAACAGACACGCTGTCGCCGGAGGCGATCGCCACCAGCGAGCCGTCGGGGCTGAACGAGATCGACCCGATGCCGTTGCCGAGGTCGTCGCTCGCCACCTCCTCGCCGTCCTCGACCGACCAGACGATCAGGTCGCCCTCGAGCCCGGCACCGGCCACGAACCGGCCGTCGGGGCTGAACGCGATCTCGCCGACCGGGCTCGCGTCGGTGACCTTCGGGTTGGGCAGGCCCTCGAGTCGCTGGACCTCCTTGTCGCCGTCGACCTCGACCAGCGCGATGTCCGAGCAGCCGACCTTCCGCGCGACCAGCGTGAGGTCGGGGCTGATGGCGCTGTAGCCGGTCTCCGAGATGGTCTCGTACGCACCACCGCCGGCGTGCCACCGACAGGTGCCGTCGGTGCAGCTGGCCACGACGTACGTCCCGTCGGCCCCGGCGGTCAGCGAGCCGGGAACCAGCCGCGCGGGCGCCACGGCCGCGGCCAGGGTGAAGGGGCCACCGGCCGTCCCGGTCGCGGAGATGTCGCAGCCGTCCCGGTCGGGGTCGCTGGCGCACCCGGCGAGGAGCGCGGCGGCGAGCACGCCGATGAGCGGGACGCTGAGAACGTACGTTCGGGGTTTCATCTGTCCTTTTCGAGATCTGTCAGGCGAACGAGGTCACGTCGAAGGCGACGTGCTCGTCGCAGATACGCAGCACCGGCCGCGGATGTTGCTCGTCGTCATCGCGACTCGGCCAGGATCTTGTCGAACTCCTCCTTGGTGAGGTTGTTCAGGTAGTCACGGCCGGAGTTGCGGGCGTCGACCTCGACGGGCTGGTTGTAGTACTCGTCGAACGTGGCGCCGTTGTCGGTGCTCTTGTAGTCGTCGAAGTTGTCCTCCCACTCCTCGGCCTGCTGCTCGGTGATCCCGTCAGCCTTGTGCTCGTCGAAGGGGTCGTCCTCCCACCAGAACTGCCAGTCGTTCATGTCGTCGATGGCCTCGTGCTGGCGGCCGTGCCGGACCTCGTGGGCGACGGTGTTGATCAGCTGGCCGGGGTCGTCGAGGACGTTGGGGTTGAGCGCCATCTTGGGCCCGTCGTCGCTCCAGTAGCCGTAGGTGATGCTGTTGTCGTCCCAGGTGTCGTTCTCCAGGTCGGTCCAGTCGATCGTGGGCATATCGACGCCGCTGTCGGCGGCGATCTTCCTGACCATCTCCGCGAGCACCGCCTTGCGCTGCTCGACGGTGAGCGTCTCCCACTCCTCGGCGATCGCCGGGTCGATGGTGCCGTACTCGTCGCCCTGCTCGTTGATGCCGGTCGGCAGGCCGCGGGTGAGGATGGCGTCGACGCCGACGGCCTTGGCTAGGGCCTTCTCGATCTCGTCGGCGAGCTCCTCGGCGATGGTCTGGCGGCTGGTGCCCCATTCCTCGGCCTCGTAGCGGTTGTGGAAGGTCGGCGGCGTGGCCGTGCTCGTCACCGAGCCGTCGTCGCCGACAGTGAACTCCTGGGTCTTGGCCCGGTCGAGGATGCCCTGGACGAGGCGTTCGATGGCCTCGACCTCGGGCTCGGCCGAGTAGAGGGCCTTCTGCATCTCCTGCTTGGCCGTGATGTGGCTGCTCAGGTCCTTGACGAGGCTGTCACGGTGGCCGCGGGCGGCATCGGCGGCGGCACCGGTCCAGGACTTGGCGACGCCGTTGGCCTCGAGCTCGTCGCGGCTGGTCTCCAGCAGGCGGAGGTCGGCCTTGAGGCCGTCTCCGGCGTCGCCGAGGGGTGCCGCCTTCCAGGTCTTGACCTGGCCGAACGTGATCGCCATCAGACGAGCGCGGTCGCGTCGAAGTGAGCGACGGTCCCGTCGGTGCAGGTGTGGCGGTCGATCCGCCGGCCGCCGGTCTCGAGGAGATCCTGTCGGCCGGGCACCTTGTGGAGGGCGCGGAGCAGGTCGTACTCGTCGTTGATCCGCAGCACCGTCCAGGGGTGCTCCGCGGTGCCGTCGCCGGTCGCCCGGATGCTCCGCAGGGCGGCGCTGGCCACCTGGCGCTCGCGGGCGGCGGAGCGCTCCTCACCGGAGCGCTCCAGCGCGGTCGCCAGACGCAGGTGGGCCGAGGGGCTGAAGATCGCCCCGGGCATGAGCGCCCGCAGCGCCGTCGCGGCCTCGGCGTACGCGCCGTCGGCGAGCAGCTTGTCGATCGCGGCCAGGTCGAGATCGACGGTGAAGTTGGCGGAGTTGCGGACCGCGCGGCGCAACGGCGCGAGCGTCTCGGGGCCCGGGTCGTCGAGGTAGGCGGTGACCAGGTCGGCGTACGTCGTCATTTCGACTCCTTCAGGAGACGGTCGAGCTCTTCGGTGGTCAGGTTGTCGAGATATGCGCGGCCGGACTTGCGGGCGTCGGCCTCGACGGGCTGGTTGTAGTACTCGTCGAACGTGGCGCCGTTCTCCGTGCTCTTGTAGTCATCGAAGTTCTCCTCCCACTCCTCGGCCTGCTCCTCGGTGATGCCGTCCTTCTCGTGCATCTCGAAGGGGTCGTCCTCCCACCAGAACTGGAAGTCGTTGTTGTCGTCGATCGCCTCGTACTGCCGGGCATGGCGCATCTCGTGCGCCACGGTGTGCAGGATGTCGGGATTGCCGACGTTGCCCGGATTGAGGTGCACGGTGTGGTCGTCCTCGCTCCAGAAGCCGTTGGTGCTGCCCTGCGCGTCCCAGACGATGTCCTCGACGTCGACGCCGTACTCCTTGGCGAGCTCCTCGATCTTCTGGTCGATGATCGCTTTGCGCTCGGCATCGGTGAGCTGGGCCCAGCGCTCGGCCACTTCCGGGGAGGCCATGCCGCGCTCGTCACGGGTGTGATCGAGATCCGCGTCGGTGCCGGTCGGGATGCCGTCGGTGAGGAGCTGGTCGACGCCGGCCGCCTTGGCGAGGGCGTCGGTGATGTCGTCGGCGAGCTCTTGGGCGATGGTCTGGCGGCTGGTGCCCCATTCCTCGGCCTCGTAGCGGTTGTGGAAGGTGGGTGGTGTGGCGGTGCTGGTGACCGAGCCGTCGTCGCCGACGGTGAACTCCTGGGTCTTGGCCCGGTCGAGGATGCCCTGGACGAGGCGTTCGATGGCCTCGACCTCGGGCTCGGCGGCGTAGAGCGCCTTCTGCATCTGCTGCTTGCCGGTGATGTGGCTGCTCAGCTGGGCCACCAGGGCGTCGCGGTGGCCGCGTGCGGCATCGGCGGCGGCACCGGTCCAGGACTTGGCGACTCCGTTGGCCTCGAGCTCGTCGCGGCTGGTCTCCAGCTGGCGGAGGTCGGCCTTGAGGCCGTCGCCGGCGTCGCCGAGGGGTGCTGCCTTCCAGGTCTTGACCTGGCCGAACGTGATCGCCATCAGTTCGGGCCCATGACCTTTCGGCCCTTCTCGCCCGCGGCATGGTCGGCGGCCTCGAACTCGTCGAGTGCCTTCTGCGTCTCCGCGGCGAGCTTCTGGGAGCTGTCGGCGGCGGCCTTGGTCTCGTCGGTCCAGCGGGTGCCGAGCTCGGACAGGTAGGCGACCGAAGCCGCCCCCGGGACCGCCGCGCCCGCCTTGGTCAGATGGCCGGCCGAATCGGCTTTGCGTACGTTGCTCTCTGCATCTGTGGCGATCGTGATGGACGCCTTCATGTCCTTGGGGACGACATGAACTTCGGTCATGGGTCTGCTGGTCCTCCTGGGCCCGAACGGGAGACGGCTGGGGCGTGTCTGCACAGAGACACGCCCCAGCCCGGAGACCCTAACGGAAACTCGGGTCCAGCGTCTTCGTAAAAAGAGCCCCGCCGTCGATGTCGCGCAGGGTGACGGTGAGCTGCTGCGTACGTCCGTCGATCTCGACCTCGCCGAAGAACTGGAAGCCGTCGGCGGGCGGCGTGTTCGCGGCCGGGGGAGCGGCCACGAACTCGGCGGCCGGACCGAAGGTGGCGTCCAGCTTGTTGGGACCGAAGGCGCCGGCGTTGAGCGGACCGGAGACGAACTCCCAGAACGGGTCGAAGTCCTGGTAGGCGGCGCGGTCGGGGTGGTAGGAGTGCGCTGCCGTGTAGTGGACGTCGGCGGTCAGCCAGACGTGGTTGCGGATGCCCAGGCGCTTGAGGCCGGTGAGCACCTTCGCGATGTCGAGCTCGCGGCCGAGCGGAGCACCGCCGTCGCCCTGGGCGAGGCCCTCCTGCAGAGGGCCGTCGGGGACGACCAGGCCGATCGGCAGGTCGGCGGCGATGACCTTCCAGGTGGCGCGGGAGGCGGCCAGCTCGCGCAGGAGCCACGCCGTCTGACGTTCGCCGAGGACGCCACCGTCGGCGCTCGTCTCCGTGTCGGCCGTGTTGGCGTCCTTGTGGGTGCGCATGTCGAGGACGAAGAGGTCCATCAGCGGGCCGTAGGAGAGCTTGCGGTAGATCCGGCCGTCCGGGTCGGGGGAGGCGTCGCCGACCGGGATGTACTCGTGGAAGGCCTGCCTCGCGCGGGCCGCGAGGACGTCCACACGGCGCTCGGTGTAGCGACCGTCGTCGGGAAGGATCTCGCCCGGGTACCAGTTGTTGGTGACCTCGTGGTCGTCCCACTGCGCCACGATCGGCGTCTGGGCGAGGAAGGCGCGCCAGTTGTCGGCGAGCAGGTTGTAGGCGAACTGCCCGCGGAACTCGGTCAGCGTCTCGGCGACCTTGTGCTTCTCCTCCGTGACGATGTTCTTCCAGACCCGTCCGTCGGGGAGGGTCACGGTCGCGGTGATCGGGCCGTCGGCGTAGACGTTGTCGCCGGAGCTCAGGAAGAAGTCCGCGTCGCGCGCCGCCATCGCCGGTGCGATCCGGAAGCCGCCGAAGTCGGGGTTGGCGCCCCAGCCCTGGCCGGCGATGTCGCCGGACCACAGGAACCGGATGTCCTGGCGGGTGGCCGGTGCCGTGCGGAGACGGCCGATCTCCCAGGCGCTGCCGCGTCGCGGGTCGTCGGGGTCGACGGCACGGACCCTGTAGAAGTAGTCGCGCCCCGCCTCGAGGCCGTCGACCTTCAGCTCGCCGGTGAAGTCGCTGCGTCCGGTCACCACCGGGCCGCTGACCGGGCGCGCCCGGCGGAACGACTCGTCGGTCGAGATCTCCGCGACCAGGCGCGAGGTCGTGTCCGCCCGGCTCCACAGCACACCGCCCCGGGCACCGACGTCGCCCGACTGGACGCCGTGGGTGAGGGTCGGGCGGTTGCCGCGGACGAAGGCGGGGGCAGAGGTGGGGACCGCGCGGGCGGCGTGAGCGGCTGCGGCGGTCGTGGGGACGACGAGTCCGGCACCGGCGGCGGCACCGAGGCCGAGGACGGAGCGGCGGTTGAGTGGGGTCATGAGCCAAACCTGCCGATTCCGTCGGAACTACCGGTGAGTTCCGCGGGTCATGTCGGTGAACACGTCAACGGTGTGACCCGCTGGGTCGTGGATGGCAGTATCTGCGGTGATGTGGGCACGGAAGAAGACGTACGCCGCTGCGCTGCTGCTCCTGGCGGCGCCGGCGTTGTTCGGCTGCGCCGCCGAGCCGAGCGCCCGAGCCGAGGCCTCGCCGTCCACGTCCGCTGAGCCGGAGACCGGAAAGCCGGAGGCCGGGAAGCCGGACACCGGGAAGAGTGCCAGCGCGGCGCCGCGCGCGCCGGAGTCGCTCGAGATCCCGTCCGTCCCACCCGTCGAGGACCGCGGGATCGTCGAGGGCGGTGACGTGAGCTGGCCGCAGTGCCCGACGGGGATGGGCATCAAGGAGCGCCGGACGCTGGGGCTGCCGATGCCGCTCGGCACCTCGGAGTACGTCGTCATCGGGCTCACCAACGGTCCGGCCTTCACCCCCAACCCGTGCCTGGCCTCGCAGGTCGAGTGGGCGACGAAGAACAAGGTGATGACCTCGGCGTACGCGGTCGTCTCCTACCCCGACGCCGCCACGATCCGTGAGCGCGGCAGCGAGGGGCCGGGGGATCCGGAGACGGAGGTCGGCCGGCTGACCAACGTCGGCTACCAGCAGGCGCGCTGGAACCTCGAGACGATGGCGCGAGCCGGACTCGAGTCGCCCTCGGTCTGGATGGACGTCGAGCCGGTCCCGGGGTGGGAGTGGTCCGACGACATCGCGGCCAACCAGGCGGTCGTCAAGGGCGCCGTGGCCGGTTATCAGGAGGCCGGCAAGCGGGTCGGGGTCTACTCGATCGAGGGGCTGTGGACGCCGATCGTCGGCGACCTGCAGCTGCAGCTGCCCGAGTGGCGTCCGGCGGGGGAGACGTCGCGGGACGCGGCGCTGGAGCGCTGCGACGGCGAGTGGATGTTCCAGGGTGGTGCCGCGGTGATCGTGCAGTGGCTCGAGGACGGCCGCGACCGCAACGTGACCTGCCCGGGCGAGTCGGTGCAGCTGCCGCTTTGGTTCCACCAGTACTGAGCGTGGGAGGATGACTCTCATCATGAGTGCTGCCCCGAAGCCCGGCTCCACGCCCCCGGCGATCATCCGCAACTTCTGCATCATCGCCCACATCGACCACGGCAAGTCGACGTTGGCCGACCGGATGCTGCAGCTGACCGGAGTGGTTGGCGAGCGCGAGGCGCGGGCGCAGTATCTGGACCGCATGGACATCGAGCGCGAGCGCGGGATCACGATCAAGTCCCAGGCCGTGCGGATGCCGTGGACGGTCACCGAGGGCGGCGACGCCGGTCAGACGTTCGTGCTCAACATGATCGACACCCCCGGCCACGTCGACTTCACCTACGAGGTCTCCCGCTCCCTGCAGGCGTGCGAGGCGGCGATCCTGCTCGTCGACGCGGCCCAGGGGATCGAGGCGCAGACGCTCGCGAACCTCTATCTGGCGATGGGCGCCGACCTGCACATCATCCCGGTGCTCAACAAGATCGACCTGCCCTCGGCCAACGTCGAGAAGTACTCCCTGGAGCTGGCCAACCTGGTCGGCTGCGAGCCGGAGGACGTGCTGAAGGTCTCCGCCAAGACCGGGCACGGCGTCGAGGACCTGCTCAACCACATCGTCTCCGAGACCCCGCCGCCGGTGGGCGACCCGGACGCGCCCGCGCGGGCCCTGATCTTCGACTCGGTCTACGACACCTACCGCGGCGTCGTGACGTACGTCCGGGTCTTCGACGGCTCCCTGAAGCACCGCGACAAGATCAAGATGATGTCGACCGGTGCCGTCCACGAGATGCTCGAGCTCGGCGTGATCTCGCCGGAGCCGGTCAAGGCCGACCACATCGGCGTGGGCGAGACCGGCTACCTGATCACGGGTGTGAAGGACGTACGCCAGTCGCGCGTGGGTGACACCGTCACCAACAACGGCAAGCCCGCCGAGGAGATGCTCGGTGGCTACTCCCACCCCAACCCGATGGTCTTCGCCGGGCTCTACCCGATCGACGGCGACCAGTACCCCGACCTGCGCGAGGCGCTCGACAAGCTGCAGCTCAACGACGCTGCGCTGACGTACGAGCCGGAGACCTCCGGTGCCCTCGGGTTCGGCTTCCGCTGCGGCTTCCTCGGCCTGCTCCACATGGAGATCACCCGCGACCGGCTCGAGCGCGAGTTCAACCTCGACCTGATCTCGACCGCGCCCAACGTGGTCTACGACGTGGTCATGGAGGACGGCACCGAGCACATCGTGACCAACCCGTCGGAGTTCCCCGAGGGCAAGATCAACGAGGTCCGCGAGCCGGTCGTGAACGCCACGATCCTGGCGCCGTCGGACTACATCGGCACCATCATGGAGCTGTGCCAGAACAAGCGCGGCACCCTGCAGGGGATGGACTACCTCTCCGAGGACCGCGTCGAGATGCGCTACGTCCTGCCGATGGGTGAGATCGCCTTCGACTTCTTCGACCAGCTCAAGTCGAAGACCAAGGGGTACGCCTCGCTCAACTACGAGTTCTCCGGCGACCAGGCCGCCGACCTGGTCAAGGTCGACATCCTGCTGCAGGGTGAGCCCGTCGACGCCTTCTCCGCGATCGTCCACCGCGACGCCGCCTACAACTACGGCGTGATGATGGCCGGCAAGCTCAAGGAGCTCATCCCACGGCAGCAGTTCGAGGTGCCCATCCAGGCCGCCATCGGCGCCCGCGTCATCGCCCGGGAGAACATCCGCGCCATCCGCAAGGACGTCCTCGCCAAGTGCTACGGCGGCGACATCTCGCGTAAGCGCAAGCTGCTCGAGAAGCAGAAGGAAGGCAAGAAGCGGATGAAGATGGTCGGCCGCGTCGAGGTTCCTCAGGAAGCCTTCGTCGCCGCGCTCTCCACCACCCAGGCCTCCTCCGACAAGAAGTGACGTACGAGGTCCTGGCTGTCGGCGACGACCAGTGGTCGATCGTCGCCGGTGGTCGAGCTTGTCGAGACCACCCTTGAGGAAAGCTCGGTTGGCGACTGCGTTTTCGTTTCAGGG